>NZ_CAKLBX010000001.1:1529239-2265979 GCF_920987055.1 Novosphingobium sp. CECT 9465 | reverse complement strand
AACAACGGGCCGCGTCAGGTATTTTCCGGCGGGGACGGCAGCATGAATTTCGGGGTTATCGGCATAGATGCGTTGCAGCGTGGGGGTACGCGCATCGCCATGGCTTTGCTTGCCTTTACCGGGCAGCAAGTCGGGGCGCAGGCCGTCAATCCTTCACCGGGCGGCACTGTACCCACTCGTGACGACATTCGTGGCGTCACTCGCCCGTCCGTACCTGCCGATTCGCGTCTGACTGTCGAAGGCGGGATTGAGCGTTCGCCTTGCCCGCTGGCCGATCCGCAATATGCCGACATCAAGGTTAATATCACCAAGGTCGTGTTTGGCGGACTGAAGGAAACCGGCGCCGACGATCTTGCCGGAACATGGCAGCCCTATGCCGGAACCGCGCAGCCGATTTCGGTACTGTGCGAAATCCGCGATGCAGCGGGCACCATCCTGCGCAACCGGGGCTATCTTACAGCCGTGCAAGTGCCGACCCAGAAGATCGAAAATGGCGAAGTGCGGATGGAGGTCATCTATGCGCGCATCACCGCAGTCCGCGCGCGTGGCGAAACGCAAGGGGCCGAACGCAAGCTGGAACAATACCTTGGTGCGTTGACCGAGGACGAGGTGTTCAACACGAACCGGGCCGAGCGCTATCTGCTGCTCGCCCGTGACCTGCCCGGTTACAACGTGCAGTTGACCTTGCGTCCCGCCGGAACCGGGCCGGGCGATCTCATCGGTGAAGTCAGTGTCCTGCGTGAGGCTTATGCGGTGGACCTCACCGTTCAGAACCTCTCGTCCGAAGCGACCGGACGGTTCGGTGGGCAGTTGCGTGCGCAGGCTTACGGCCTGACCGGGCTGGGCGATGTCACGACCGTATCGTACTATGCCACTTCCGATTTCAGCGAGCAGCACATCGCGCAAGGGTCGCATGAATTCCGGCCAGGCCGCAATGGCCTGATCATTGGCGGGCAATTGACGTATGCCTGGACCAAGCCCGACGTAGCGGGGCTTCCGGCGGGCATCAACATCGATGCGCACACGTTGTTCGCCAGCCTTTATGCCCGTTATCCTTTGCAACGGGCGCAGGCGCGCAATGTGTGGCTGGCGGGCGGTCTCGACTTCGTCAATCAGGACGTCGACCTGATCGGTCCACTGACGCGGGACAAGGTCCGCGTTGCCTGGGCGCGGATCGACATGGATGGTGTGGACGTCAGCCGCGCCCGCCCGGCGTGGCGCTATGCCAGTTCACTGGAACTGCGGCAGGGTCTGTCGATCTTCGATGCCACGCGTGGTTGCACGGGACCTGCCTGCGCCGCCGTCGTTCCGACCAGCCGGTTTGATGGATCGCCCACGGCCACGGTACTGCGCTGGCAGGGGGAATATGAGCGCGCGCTGGGCGAAGTCTCGTTTCTGCTGGCACCGCGCGCGCAATATGCATTCAAGCCCCTGTTCAGTTTCGAGGAATTTTCGGCTGGCAATTATACCGTCGGGCGCGGCTTCGATCCGGGCGAACTGATCGGCGATAACGCCATCGGGGGCACCGCCGAATTGCGCGGGCCAAGGGTGGCCTTGTCACAGGGCAGCGACGTGCGGATGCAGCCTTTCGTCTATGCAGACGCAGCATGGGTGTGGAACAAGGGCATCCCCGGATCGCAGCGGCTGACGTCGGTCGGCGGCGGTCTGCGCAGCGAAATCGGGGCTCGTTTCCGGCTTGAGGCGACGCTCGCCATCCCGCTTGAAAAAGCAGGTCTCCAGACACGCAGGGGCGAACCCCGCTTTCTGTTGACCCTGACCACGCGTCTCCTGCCGTGGAGGAATTTCTGATGCGCCCGATCCCGTCGCTTACCCGCAAGCTCGTTTCCGCATCGGGCATTGCCCTTGCCACAGCCATGATCGCCAAGGCGCCCGTTGCGCAGGCGCAATCATTTCAGGGCACGGTGGATTCCACTTTCGGTTCTGTCAGCGTAATCAATGGCACGAACACGACGGATGTGTTTGTTTCCAGCAATTCCGCCGTCATCAACTGGACCCCAACCGATCAGGCCGCCACTGGCGGACCGATCAATTTCCAGACTGCGGGCACGACTGCGACATTTACCGGAAATTCCGGTTCGGGGGCGGACTTTGCCGTCCTCAACCGGATCGTCCCGGTAGGTTCGACCCGGCCTATCCAGTTCAACGGCACGGTCATTTCGCAATTGCAGATTTCCGGGCCACCGGTCGCGGGCGGTCGCGTATTCTTCTACAGCCCCGGCGGTATCCTGCTCGGTTCGAACGCGGTTTTCGATGTGGGCAGCCTGGCGCTGACGGCTTCGGACCTTGGTTACGATGCTGCCGGCAATTTCGATTCCAGCGGTTCCTATGTCTTCCAGCCCGCCACCGTGCCGGGCGCGCAGATCCGCATTCTTCCCGGCGCGCAGATCACCACTTCGGTCGATAGTGCTTATGTTGCGCTGGTTGCCCCCAGCGTCGTCAACGAAGGCACGATCAACGTCAACGGTTCGGCTGCACTCGTCGCCGCAGACGCTGCCACGATCACGTTTTCCCCCAACGGCCTGTTCGATATTCAGGTGGATTCAGGCACCAGTGCCACGGGTGTCGTCGCCGCCAACAACGGTACGATCACCGGCCCTGTTGCTGCGCCAACCTTCTTCCACCGCGTCTACATGGTCGCCGTCGCCAAGAACGATGCGATCACCATGGCCATCGGCAGCGGCAGTACGCTCGGATTTGATATTGCAGGCGCCGCCGATGTGGTGGGTAACGCCGTAGTGCTTTCGGCTGGCCACGATGTGGTCGCTGGCAGCGCGGCCATCGCGCCATCGGCTGGCGGAGGAACCGGCCAGGTTTCGATCACGGGCGGCGATGCGAACATCACCTCGAACTTCGTGGCCACCGCCAATGGTGGTGTAAATCTCGGTTCGACGTCGGCAACGGGTCTCGATTTCGCCTCGAACGTGCTCTTGAACGCCTCCGGGACGGGTTCGAGCCTGTTCGCCAATGCAACTGGCGCGTTGACGGTGGCGGGCGATGTAACGATTGTGGGCGATGTGACGATTGTGGGCGATGTGACGGGGACAGACCCGGCCATCCCGGCCATCGGCCGTGCTGCCGCACTTGTTGCAGATGGCGGAACCGTTACAGTCGGCGGCGATGTGTTTCTCAGTTCGGTCGGCCGTGGCGCTTCGGCGACCGTGGCGGGCACCGCAAGCGGAACGGGCATTGGCGGTGAGACGCGGATAGAGGCAAGCAACGGCGGCCAGATTCTGGTTTCCGGTAATGCCATTCTCGATTCAACAGGCTTTGGCGGGCAAGTCGAAACGCCCGGTACGGAGGGCGGCAGTGGCATTGGCGGCAACGCAAGTGTGCTCGCAACCGGCTCGTCAGGGTCCTCGGTCCAGATCCTCCAGAGCGTCGGTTTGGTCGCGGCTGGCCTTGGGGCGCCGGGAAGCGGCTGCTCGACCTGCACGACATCCAGCGGCAGCGGTGCCGGAGGTACGGTCACCATAAGGGCGGCCGGATCGAATAGCGTCGGTATCAGCGGCATTACCGTTGCGAACGTCGATGGTATCGGCGGCAACACGTCTGTTGGAAGCGCCGCAAGCGGCACTGGCGGTGCCGTGAATTTCGTAGCGGCGGACGGTGGTACGCTCGTCACGCACTTTGTCTCTGTGTCGGCTAATGGCACAGGCGGAACCGGACAGGCCGGGGCTGGCAGCGGGCGCGGCGGCACGATCGATGTGTCCACCTCCGGCGCAGGCGCGGGCGGTGCAACATTCGCAGGGCAAACCAGCCTTGCTGCCGAAGGTTACGGCGGCGGAGCAAATTCGGCAGGCGGATCATCGGCAAGCGGCACCGGAGGAACGGTTTTCGTCAGCGCGCGCGATGGCACCATATTGCAGTTCAACGATGCACTCACCGTCAGTACCAATGGGGCCGGCGGCTTCGGCGATGCCGGAACGACCGCTGGCATCGGCGGTGAAGCGGGCCTCGATGCTGCAACCGGTGGCACCATCAATATCACGCAGGGCACCACGCTGACTGCCAACGGTACTGGCGGTGCCTATGGCGGGGCATCGACGGGATTTTCCAGTCTCGGCGGCGTTGCGCAAATCACACTGGCGTCCGGCGGCAGTATCGATCTTGGTTCCGGTCTGCTTATCACGGCCAATGCCAGCGGCAGCAATGCCAGCGGCGATGCGATCGCCGGGACGGCGGTTGCTGGAACCGCCTCCATCTTTGGAACGGGCGGCGGATCGCTGGCGGTGGCAGGCAATGCGGATATTCTTGCAATTGCCAATGGCGGCCCCGGCAGCGGCGGCGCACTGGCGCAAGGGGCTGCCGGTTCGGGTGGCACGGCCTCGCTTGAACTGGTCGGCGCGCAGGCAAGTTTTGGCGCTGGTCTGACCTTCGATGCCACCGGAATCGGTGGTAACGGCGCGGCAGTCAGCGGGGCCGGTTTCGGCGGAATTGCTTTCGTATCCTTGGCTGACAGTACTTTGGATACGACGGGGGGAGTTTACCTCGGCGCTCTGGGCGCAGGTGGAAATACCCTGAACGCGGGCAATGGCGGCATCGGCGTCGGTGGCGTCAGCACTTTTGCGCTCTCGAACAGTTCGGCCAGTCTGCTCGCAGGTCTGACGCTGGAAGCCTCCGGCAGTGGGGGTGTCAGCGTTGCTCCGTCGGCGGCGTCGGGCAGCGGCGGCAGTGCCAATGTTTCCGTGAACGCCGGATCGCTGACCGTTGCGAATGCGGTTCTGCTGCTCGCCGATGGCGAGGGCGGCCGCGGTCGTGTTTCTGCGGACGGCGGCGTCGGAACCGGTGGCACGATCACCCTTGCCGCAAACGGCGATTCACGCGGCGACAGCATCATTACAGCCGACACATATTCGTTGCGCGCCAATGGTGTCGGCGGCGAAGGCTATGGCGCGGCCAGCAGCAGCCCGCCCAATGGCGCCTTTGCCGGCAGCGATGGCGGCAACGCCGTCGGCGGGACGATTTTCGTCAATGCCGCCGGGGATGGCGGAACGATATCGGGCAGTTTGCTTGAGGTAAGCGCCACGGCGCTGGGCGGCATTGGCGGTGATGGTTTCTCGTCGCCAACGCTGGGATCGCCGGGTGGCAACGGTGGCAATGGCGGTTCCGCGCAAGGCGGTTCGATCACGCTGGACAGTGCGCGCGGCACCGGCACGGGAACGGGGGCGCTCGACTTCGCAAATATTACGCTCGAAGTCACCGGAACGGGGCGGAGTGGCGGCGATGGAGCACCCGGCACGTCACAGGGTACGGGCGGCAATGGTGGCTTCGGCACGGGTGGAACGATCTCGGCAACGCTGGATCGCGGCGGTAGCCGACTGCTCGTCAGCGAATCCTTGTTTTCCGCCGCGCAAGCCATTGGGGGCAACGCGGGCGCCTGCGATATTGGCTGTCTCGCAACGGGTGGCACGGCCACCGGCGGTTCGATCTTCCTTGGCTCCAATGGCGCGACGGCGGGGAATGTCCTGAGCGTTGCCGGGCAACTTCGCGCAGATGCGCGCGCCGATGGCGGCGACGGGCAGGGCGGGGCTGCGGGCAGTGGCACCGGCGGCACGGTGCTGGTGCGTGGCGACAGCGGACTTGCGTTCGATGCAGGGGTGCTTGCGCTGGTGGGAAGCGCGACCGGCGGGAATGCCATCTCGACCGGCGTTGCAGGGGCCGCGCTGGGGGGCAGTGCGCGCCTTGTTGGCGCGGGCACCGGCTCGGTTACCGTAGCAAGCACGGTATCGGCCACTACTGAAGGCACTGGCGGTGACGGCCTCGGCGGTTCGGCTTTGGGCGGTGCGGGTACGGGCGGCACCAGCCGCGTCGCGGGCGAAGGCGCGGTCATGGCGCTTCAGGGCGATGTCTATGTCATTGCCAATGGCTTCGGCGGCGCAGGCAACCAGAACTTTGCATCTGGCGCAGGCGGCACCGGAACGGGCGGTCTGGCAACGGTCACCGCCGGTGTACCCACATTCCTTGGCAATGACAGCCAAATCACGATCAGCGGGCTTACCTTCGTCACGGCGGATGGTGTGGGCGGCGATGCATGGGTCGCGGGTGACGGCGTTGGCGGGCGGGCGCGGATTTATGCCCGGCAGGGTGCTCTCTCGCTTGGCACGGTATTGCTCGGCGCACGCGGGCAGGGCGGATTTGGGGTTTCCGGCGGGACCGGTGGCGCAGGCTACGGCGGCGTAATCGACATGATCGCCGATAATGCCATTGAGGGTCCAAGCTCGATCACATTCGCGCAGGCCATCGTCGATGGGTCGGGGTCGGGTGGTGTCGGTGGCCAGCCGGATGCCCCCGGAACCATTGGTGGCAATGGTGGATTGGCCGAAGGCGGCTCGGTCGTCGTAGCTGGCAGCGCGGGCAACGGTTTCCTTGTCGGCGGTGTTGTCGTTGCAAATGCCAATGCGGTCGGCGGCGAAGGCGGCGCTGGTAATGGCGCTGCGGGCGGCGACGGCGGCAGTGCATTTGCCGGGTTTGTCCAGATCGGTTCGATCAGCGGTATTGATACCGGAACGCTCAATGTGGGTTCGGCAAGTTACACGGCCATCGGTGCATCGGCCAATGCCACGGGCGGTGCGGGCGGTGCCGGTAGCAGTGCGATTGCGGGGGCAGTCGGCGGGAATGGTGGTGATGCCATCGGCGGCGGTGTCAGTCTTCTGGTGCGCGGTTCGCCCGTCACCATCGTCGGCGCCAGCAGTTTCGAGGCAAGTGCAGCAGGCGGTGCCGGCGGATTTGGCTTTGCCACCGGAAACGGCGGCGATGCTGCCATCGGCAATGCCGACCCGTCTTTGCTGGCAGGCGCAGGTACGCTTGTAACCAGCCGGTTCGAACTGCCTTCGCAGCCAGGCGCGCTGAATGCGACCGACCTGTTCTTCGTCTCCACAGCCACGGGCGGAGCAGGGGCCGTCAATGGTTCGTCGACGAACCTGGGCGGCGCAATCAAGTTCCGGGCGATCAACAGCGCGATCGATGTTGCAAACATCACGTTCACTTCGCTCGCCAGTGCCCAGGGGCCGGGTGCAACCCCGGATGCCATAGCGTTGACTGGCGCAACCGCAACGATCTCCGGCGGGTTGCAGTTCGATTCGACACAAGCCGTTTCGCTCACGCTCGACCAGTCGACATTGACCGCCGACCAGATCGGTATCAGCGGCGGAAACTGGATACTTGATCCGGTTATCCCGGCAGCGCTTGGTACGCTTGCCGGAATTACGTCCATCACACTGTCATCCGGTCTCGATCTTGTCGCCCACGCGAACTTGCAGGCGCAAGGATCACTGACGCTATCGGCGCTGGGCAACATCGATTTCGGTGCGCTGACCGCGCTTGGTCTGATCGACGTGACGGCGGGCGGAGCACTGTCGCTTGACGATGTTACGTCCGGCGATTCCATCGATCTTTCCGCGCTTGGGGCAATCGCCGCCGGCAATATGACGGCGGTAACTTCGATTACGGTCGATACGCCGGGCAGTGTCGCAACCGGCAACCTGGCAGCCGGGATCGGCACGCCGACCGGAGCAAACGGCATTCTCAATGCGATTGCCATCAGGGCAGGCGGAAACGTCGCCACGGGAACGGTGTTTGCCGCATCAGACTTCGGCATCGCCGCCGCTGGTTCGATCACCACCGGGCAGGCGACGGCTTACGACATGCAATTGCTCGGCGGGACCGGCGTCAGTACCGGCGGATTGAACGCCGTGAACCGTATCCTGATCGCCAATGCAGCAATGTCCGCTTTGGGCCAGACGGCCACAGGATATGACAAGGAGATCGTTTTCGCCGCGACGCCGGTTGCCCCTGTAGCAGGCGCAATCGCCATCGGCGGGCCGGTTACATCCACGGCGTTCACCGCTGCCGCGCAATCGACCTTCACCAGCGGCGCGATTACAGTGGTCCCATCGTCAACAGGCTCCGGTCGCTTGTCGATCGACGCAGGTGGCGCGCTCGTCACCACGGACCTGACCGCCGCCAATGCGCTCGACTTGCGCAGCGCGGCGTCAATCGCGACAGGTGATCTCGTGTCGCAAAGCGGCGCCGCTACCCTGGTAGCTCCGCTTGTCCAGATTGGCACGGTTCAGGCCGCAGCCGACATCATAATTTCCGGCGACACGATTGGCACGGGCAATCTTCAAGCAACCGCAGGCGCGATCTTGATAGACAGCACACAGTCTGTCTCGACAGGTACACTGACGGCGACCGAAGTGGTGGATATCACAGCAGGGGCGGCGCTCGCGACTGGCGCGGTGTCTGCCGGTGGCGCGATCAATCTTGCCGCGCTGGGCGCCATCGCAACGGGCAATCTTGCCACTTCTGCAGGCACGATCATTATTGAGAGCGCACAGTCTGTCTCGACTGGTACATCGGTTGCGACCGACTTCGTGGATATCAGGGCGGGTGTTTCACTCACGACCGACGCGATTTCTTCAGGGTCTGCAATCGTTCTCATTGCAGACGGCGGCATCGTCACCAGCGATTTGACCTCCGAAGTCGTCAACATCAGCGGCGCACAATTCGTCACGACCGGCACTCTTTCGACAGTATCGTCCGCCTTCGTTTCGGCCGGTGGCGCACTGTCGATCGATGCAGTGTCTGCAGGTGGGGCGATCACTCTTTCCGCTTTGGGCACTATCGCAACGGGGAACCTTTCCACCACGTCCGGCCCGCTGCGCATCGATGGTGGGCAATCGGTCCTCACGGGTTCGCTGACAACTCCAGGCTTCGTCGATGTGATCGCTGGCGATACGCTCACGATTGGCACGGCATCAGCAGGTGCTTCTCTCGATCTCAGGGCGCTTGGCGATATCGCAACGGGTGATCTTGCTTCTGCCACCAGCACGATCGTCATCGACGGCGCGCAGGCGGTATCCGCCGGTTCGATGACCGCAGCAAGCGTGGTCTATGTTTCGGCGGGCGACACTTTTTCGATCGGAAATGTATCTGGAGGGTCAGGCGTCGAACTGGCCGCACAGGGCGCCATTGCCACGGGTAATCTTAGCGCCACAGCAGGCTCGATTGGAATCAGCGGTACGCAGGCGATTTCGACAGGAGCCGTCAATGCGGCAAGCCTCGTCTTCGTCACCGCAGGAGATACGCTTGCCATCGATGCGGTATCTGCGGGCGACGATATCGAACTGGCCGCACAGGGCGCAATTGCCACCGGCAACCTTGCCGCCACCAACGGGTCGATCAGCATCGTTGGCGAACAAGCGATCTCGACCGGTGCACTTGCGGCGGGCAGCTTCGTTGATGTGACCGCAGGCGATACGCTTTCGCTCGGCACGGTGTTGTCCGGCGATTCCATAGATCTTGCCGCACTTGGCAATATTGCGCCCGGCAATCTGACGGCGGCCACGTCGATCACGTTCGACACGCGGGGCAATGTCCTGGCCGGCAACCTTGCCGCAGGAACCGGCACGCCGACCGGCAGCAACGGTGATCTTCATTCCGTCGGCATCCGTGCGGATGGCAGTGTTCGCACCGGAACCATCTTTGCAGCATCCGATCTTGGTATCGTGAGCGGCAGCGCCATCACCATCGGGCAGGCGACGGCTTACGACATTCTGCTGTTGAGCGCAGGGAGCGTCGCAACAGGGGGCATCGCCGCTTCCAACCGCGTGATGATCGCCAACGCTGCAATGGCGGCACTGGGCCAGACTGCCACGGGGTTCAACAAGGAGCCGGTTTTCGCGGCAACGACAGTCGCGCCTGCAACTGGCGCTATCGCGATCGGCGGACCGGTTTCGGCACGAGCCTTCACTGCCGCCACGCAATCCACCTTCACCAGCGGCGCCATTACGGTTGCGCCGTCAGCGGTTGCCTCTGGTCGTTTGTCGATCGATGCGGGCGGAGCGCTGGCTGCGACGGATTTGACGGCCACCAATGCCCTCAGCTTGCGCAGCGCAATTTCGATAGCGGCGGGGAATCTCGTGTCGCAAGCCGGAACTGCCACAATCTCGGCACCGCTGGTAGATGTCGGCACCGTGCAGGGCGTCGGTGGCGTTTCGATATCGGGGCAGACCGTTACAACAGGCAATCTTGCCGCCAGTGCCGGTTCGGTCAGCGCCACGGGAACGCAGACGATCTCTACCGGCGTGGTCACTGCTGATGACGCTGTCACGATTACCGGTGGCAGCCAGACAACTGTCCAGTCGGCCGCCGCGACGAACGGGCTTGTCGCGATTTCCTCGTCCGGCGCACTGGGTATCGGCAGCGTCACCGCTTCTGGCGGAGCAGTGCGCTTGATTGCGGGCGCCGCGGCCGCGAACGGTGGACTTGTCGCGGGACAAGGCTCGATCGATGTCGGTTCCGTGCAAGCGGCAGGCCTGGTCCAGATTGCTGCGGGTGGGACCATTTCGACAGGAACGCTCCGGTCTAACGCTCAAGGAGTAAAGCTCGCCTCGTTCGGTGGCACGGTGAACACGGGCGCGATCACCGCACGCACCGATGTGCTGGCAAGCGCGGCGCAATCGCTGACCATCGGCGGCAATATCAATGCGCGCGATATCGCCCTTCTGTCGGGAGGAAGTGTCAGAACGGCCGGCTTGCTTGCGGGTCTCGTTCTGGGCCAGTCGCAAACGGGAGCGGTTACGGTAACCAACGCCACCGGTCGTGTTCTGATCGCCAGTGCGGCCATGGCCGCGCCAGGCCAGTTGCTGTCCACATCGACCGATTACACGGCGCTGTTTGCTGCAACACCGATACGTCTCGCCGGGACGGTAAACGTCGTGGGGCAGGTCGTTGCAGGACGCTTCGTTTCGTTCAGCCAGGGCGGAATGACCGGCAGCAACATCGCTGCGTTCGGATCGGCAGAGGTTGAATCCGGCGGACTGGTTACGGTCGCGCAGCGCTGGGGTTCGCCCTCGCTGATCATTTCGTCTGCCGACATCCGCATCATCGATAACGGCTCGGTTTCGGGAGGGCCGACCGGCGCGCCGGTTGTATCGGGCATCAGGACGACGCCGACGGGCAGCATCAGCCTGATCTCCATCGGTTCGTCACCTGCGCTGATCGGCGACGGTCTCAGCGGATCGGGATATGCGCTTTCCGCGGCGGAGATTGCACTGGTGTCTGGTGGTCAGCTGGCGATCGGCGCTATCGACATCGCGGCCAATCCGGTGGACATGCTGATCGGCAATCTTGCGCTGACAGCTGGCGGAGACATCGGCCAGAGCAATGCTGCGGGCCAGACCGGACGGATCGTGTTCGGCACCGGCAACCGCGAAACGCAGACGCCGGGCGGGGCCATCCGCATTGTCGGCAATGTTACGGGTACAGGTTTTGCCCAAGGCAACGTCATCGAATTCGCCACCGGGCGTTTCGAACTCGATGCTGCGACCGGATCCCTGTCGCTGACCCAGAGCGGGACCGCGCTGGGGGGTGTCGTGGAAATCGCGGCCACCAATATCCACGTCGCCAGCGGCACGATCCTCGATCGGCTTGCTGCCAATCCGTTCTACGATGGCCATCTCGCCGATCTCAACCGGGCAGCCATCGTGCAGCGTCCAGACGGTGTGTTGCGCGCCCTCGGTCTCGATCTGTCCCCGACCGGTACGCTATATATCCAGAACACCGGGACGGCCCTCGATCCGGCCGGCTTCTTCGCGGATTTCGCGCTGACGGACGTGACTACTCCCGCCAATGCTGCGCCCGCCAGCCTTTCGGTGATCGTCAACGGCAAATGGCAGACACCGACCGGCATCGTGGGCGGAATCGATGCTCGCGATCTGGTTGTAAACAACGCTGAAAGCCTGACGGTCTTCACGGCGGACAGCTCGGTCAACGGTTGCGCGATCAATGCCAGCACCTGCATCACCGTAATGGAGATGGACCCGGTGGCCGCGATCGCCAGCCAGATACAGGTCGTAACGAACGATCCGCTGGGCAATACGCCGCAGTTCACTGAAGAACCGCCCACTGCACCCGAACCCGGCGGTAACGAATCCGCCGAAGAGACCAGTGAATCGCAGACACAGGAACGAACGGCGAGCGAGGGTGATGCTGCCACCAGTCCTATCGCGCCACCGCCGCAGATTATCGACAGTTCGCCGCTCGAACCGCAAACGCTGATTGAACAGCCTGTCGCGGGCAGCGGCAATCCGTCGCTGATCGGCTCCGTTGTCGATGAAGGCAGTGCAGAAGGGGAAGGCCTGTGAGCACCATGAAGACCTCCATCAACGCCCTGGCGATTGCACTTTCGATCATCGGTACCCCGGTTCATGCTGCCGAGAAACCGGAACAGCCGCTGTCGGTGCGCAACTCATTCCGCATCGGCACCGGCGGGGTTACCTGCACTGCGCAGAATGCACCGCTCGACGCGCGGCTGGGCGGGATTTTCGACCGCGGCTATCGGCTGAGCTGCCGCGATGCTGCGGGCGCCATCGGGACGATGATCGCCGTGCGCCGCGATGTCGCGCTGGGGCAGGAACCGTCGGGCCTGGCCGGAGTGGCGCTTGATTGTGGCGCGCTGGGTGCCGTGGTGATTCCCGATTTCGGTCGGGCCGATGCGGTCAACTGCCGCGATCACAAGGCCGGTGTCGATTACAAGAGATATGCGGTAAAGAACGGAAACAAAACATATTTTGTTGAAGGCTTGGCAGGGTACGATCCGGCCTTGCGACTTGCGCTTGCCAGCGCCGTCCGCGACAAGTCCGTGCCCGGTGAAATTCGCGTTGCCACAACTGAAGTCAGCGATCCGGCCGCCTTTGCCCGTGTGCAGGCAGGACAACTCGACCGGCTTGGCGCGCGCGACGAAGGATACTTGCGCAACAACGGCGGGCGATTTGCCGAATCCGCGGAATTTTTCGAAACGCTGGCCATCCGCGACCGTTCGTCGGGCGGTGTCGGGCTGGGCGAAGCACTTGCCAATCAGGGATTGCAGCAATCCAATCTTGGCAATTTCAGCGCCGCCGATCGGCTGTTCTCGCAGGCAAGCGCCGCGGCATACAGCAGCGACGGGGTGACCCAGCGCCTGATCCGCAATTACAAGGCGATCAATCGGCTCAACCAGCGCCGTCCGGTGGCCGCGCTCAAGGAACTGGCAGCGGACGTGACTGCTGTCAGCGCATCGTTTGATCGTGCCAGCTTGTCGGCAGGCCTGATCAACATGCCTCTGGCCGAAGAGCTGAACCGTGAGAACGCGGCATTGCGGCGTCTTGGTGCAGCCGATCCTGGTCTGTCGGATACCGAACGCGCCGAAATTCTCGATGCACAGGCCGATGCCCTGCGCGCCACGGCGGCCCGCCTGCAAGGCAAGTTCGATCTTGCCGTTGCAGGCTTCCAGACGGCAGGAGCGCGGATTGATGCGGTGCGCGGGGGGCGGATCGCATCGGCGGGCTGGCTGCGTTCGGAAATCCAGATCGAACTCGCCTTGCTGGCTGAGGCGCAGGGGCGCAAGTCCGATGCCGGGGCGGCATTCGATCGTGCAATCCGCATCATCGCCGCTGCGTTTCCGCAATCGCCTGCGTTGCTTTCGGCACAAGCGCGCAAGGCCGGATGGCTGGGGCGGTCCGGCGATGAGCCGGGTGCATTGGCGCTTTACGCAAAGGTAGTCGAGGACAGCCAACAGGTCCCCGATGCAGGTGCAACATTGCGTGAATTGCTTGGGCCATATTTCGGCTTGCTGGCAAAGCAGGGCGATGGTGCCGCTTCACAGGCGGTGTTTGCAGCATCACAAATCCTGCAGCGCCCAGGCGTTGCACAGACTCAGGCCGTGCTGGCCCGCCAATTGTCTGAAGGCAATGACGAAGCCGCCGCGCTGTTCCGCCTGTCAGTCGCCCGCAGCCGCGAAATCGCGCGGATCGAGGCTACGTTGACCGCGCTTGGCACTGTTGCCCAACCCACCGCGCAGGAAACGGCTGCGCTGAAAGCGGCGCAGGAAAATCTGGCTTCCCTGCAACGCGACCAGACCGGCCTGGTCAGCAAGCTGGCCGCCTATCCGCGCTACAACGTGCTTGCGCCAAAAAGCGTCGATCTTCCCGAATTGCAGGGTGCGCTCAAGCAGGGCGAGGCCTATTACAAGCTGATGATCGTTGGCGATCACGTTTACAGTCTGTTCGCAACGCCCACATCGGCGCAGCTTTTCGATACCGGGCTGACGCCCGACACGCTTGCAAGATCGGTTCAGGACATCCGCGATACGATCGTGAAGGTCGTGAACGGGCAACAGACCAATTACCCGTTCGATCTCGTCAAATCCCGCGCGCTTTTTGGCACCTTGTTCGGTCCGGTCGAGGGCCAGTTGCCACAAGTCAAACACCTGATCTTCGAACCCGATGGCGGTATGCTGCAACTTCCGCCGACGGTGCTGGTCACTGGCGACAAGGGCATTGCCGAATACGACAAGCGCATGGAAAGCCCCGATGGCGATCCGTTCGATTTCACCGGGGTCGAATGGCTGGGCAGGGGGCGCGAAGTTTCGATCGCGGTCAGTTCGCGGGGGTTCCTCGATCTGCGGAAGCTGGCCGCATCCACGGCACCGCGCAATTATCTGGGCCTTGGACGCAATGCCAAGCCGACCGCGCGCCCGCTGACGGCGGTGGCCGACGAATGCGACTGGCCGCTCGCCACATGGCAGAACCCGATCTCCGCCGATGAACTGATCTATGCCCAGCGCAAGCTGAGCGTCGGCGGCAGCGCGGTGCTGACCGAGGCAGCGTTCAATGATAGCGCGCTTCTGGCCGCCACCGATCTTGACCAGTATCGCGTGTTGCACTTCGCCACGCACGGCCTGGTCACCGCGCCGCGCGCCGATTGCCCGGCACGCCCCGCGCTGGTCACCAGCTTTGGCGATATGGGTTCCGATGGCCTGCTCAGTTTCCGGGAAATCTTCGACCTGCGGCTGAATGCCGACCTCGTGATTCTTTCGGCCTGCGATACAGCAGGCATGGCCACAGTCGCCGCCAGCCGCGAGGCGGGCGTCACCACCGGGGGCAATTATGCGCTCGACGGCCTTGTCCGTGCATTCGTTGGCGCAGGCGCGCGCTCGGTCATCGCCAGCCACTGGCCGGTGCCTGATGATTTCGATGCGACCAAGCGGCTGATTGGCGGGGTCATCGAATCCGCGCCGGGTCAGGAACTGTCTGACGCGCTTTCATCCGCGCAGGAAAAGCTGATGGACGATCCCAACACGTCGCATCCGTTCTACTGGGCGGCGTTCATCGTGCTGGGTGATGGTTCCAAACCGCTGGTGGCGGGAACCAAGCCCATGGCAAGCCCGACGGCAACGCGATAAAACCGGCCGGATCAGGGTTTCTGGGCAAACCAGATAATGTGACGCCCGCCCTGATCCCCTTTGGCGCCCGTGCCCACTTCGCGGACGACCACTTCGTCCACGTCGAATCCGGCATCGCGCACCCGCTTGGCAAAGGCGTCGTCGTGTTCGGCTGACCAGATTGCCAGAATCCCGCCGTGGCGCAGGGCGGCCATCGCGGCCTGCAACCCGTCGCGATGGTAAAGCTCGTCGTTGACTTCGCGTGTCAGCCCATCGGGACCGTTGTCCACATCGAGCAGGATCGCATCATATGCCTCGCGCGCCGAATCGATCAGCACGGCAACATCGCCGTTGACCAGCATCACGCGTGGATCGTCGAGACATCCATCGGTCAGCGAATGCATCGGCCCGCGCGCCCACTCGATGATTTCCGGTACGATTTCGACGATCGTCACGCAGGCATCGTCGGCCACGCACCCCAGCGCCGCGCGCAGGGTGAAGCCCATGCCATAGCCGCCGATCAGCCATTCGGCACCATCGCGCGCGCCCAGACGCTCGTGCGTCATCGTTGCCAGCGCTTCTTCCGAACCGCTGGCGCGGGTGCCCATCAACTCGGTGTGTTCAAGCAGGATGGTGAATTCATCACCGCGCTGCATCAGGCGTATTTCAACACCGTTGGGAATATGCGCCGTGCCGATCCAATCGTGCCCGGGCAGCGGGTCTGAAAGCTCTATGTCCCGTACTACTTCTTGCGGGCCTTGCGCGCGGCATAGCGCGCATCGCGGGCCGCCTTGCGCTCGGCCTCGGTCATTTCCGGCTTGATCGCGGCTTGCGCGGCTTCTGCCAGTTCCTGCTTGCGGGCGAGTTCGGCCGCGCGTTTTGCTTCGCGTTCGGCCTGCACCGCAGCACGCTTTGCGGCTTGTGCCGCTTCGCGCTCAGCCGCCCTGGCGATCAGTTCTGCCTGTGCGGCGGGGTCGAGGACGGGCTTGGCCTGCAATTTGGCGAGCGCCTTGGCGCGTGCCGCTGCGGCTGCCGCGATCCTGTCGTTAAAACCTGGTTCCTTGTATCCTGCCATCAATCCGTACTCGAAGACCTTTAATCTGAATGTCGTGCCGGCGGTGCGAAACACCCCGGTTGCGCAAGATCTTGAAGGACTGGAATGGGGCCAGGGGCGCCCGCTTTCGTCATTGCCAAGGTTGCAGGGCGGCCCCTAGCACGACAATGCCAGCAATTGCCAGAAGGATACGTGCTGCGGGCAATTTGCTGACGGCCCACTTATCCCCAGCGCTCGGATGGACTCACCTGCCGTCTGGCGACTAGCGGCGATGCATGGGCATTACAGCAACGATCATGAATACCGTCACCGGACGGCCAATCCAGAAAATGACCTTCGGGCGCATGCCGAAGCCATGGGCGAGCTTCAATCTGGAAACGGGCGAACTCGTCACGGCTGAACGCATCGATATCGGCAAGCCGGCACCGGGCAAGGTGGTGACGCCCGTCGATGTGTGGGTAACGGTAAAGTCCAGGGACTGAACGCGAATAGAAGTGACATGCCGGGCGCCTTGCATGGCGCCCGGTCAGTCAGGTGCGACCCGCAGGGCCGTTATTTCAGCGCAAGCATCTCGTCGCTGCCGATGCGCGCGATGGCGATGTTGGCGGCGCGGCGTGAATCGATCCAGCGGCCGTCGGCCAGTTCCACGTCGAAGCGATCGTCGCTGCTGGCAGCGGCGCGATAGAGGCGCGCGGCTTCGTCCTTGCGGCCCAGCATCTTGTAGGCGGTGCCAAGGTTGATCAGCGCCAGCGGATCGCCTGCACGGGCCAAGCCATTACGCTCGATCCGGGCGATGGCCGCTTCGGGCCTGCCTGCCACCAGTTCATGATAGCCGACATCTGTTGCAGGGACTGACGGTGCGGGAACTGTCAGGGTGACAGGGGCTTGCGCCATCAGCGCGGCGGCGAGGAACAGGGTGGTGCTCATGGCGGCTCTCCGTTTCGATCTCGTTGTCTGAAACAGAAGCTATGCGATTCTCGTCCAAGTGCAATGAAAATGAAACATTGTCACAAAACTGCAATCATCATTCCCGCAGCTTTCCGTCGATGTTGTCAAATTTGTCAATTTGAAGTCATGCCATGTGAAATATGTCTGTCACGAAACCGCAAACAGGCTGTCACTTTAGGCTCCTAGATCACCCCTCGCGACGGCAGGAATCGCTTCTGCCGCTATCCATGGGGGATACCACGTGAAGAATTTCCACGGCCTGTTCCTGGTTGGCTGCAGCGCCATCGCGCTCGCCGGCTGCGGCCCGACCGACATTGCCTCGCCCGGCACTGGCGGCAATGTTGTTATCAATCAGCCTACGCCAGCGCCTACGCCGACGCCTACCGCCACTGCGGCACCCACCGTCACGGCCGCCGCAGGCTGCCCGACGATCGCGGATCCGACGGGATTGACGGATGCCGGCACGGTCACTTCATCGCAAGGATCATGGCGCGTTTGTACGCTGCCTTCGCGTATTACTGCTTCGACCACTCTTCCGAAGATCGCAGGCCTTCTTTATTCAATGAATGGCCGTGTGGATGTTGGTACTGATGCCGGGTTCAACAGCACCAGCACCGGCGTTACGCTGACCATCGAACCGGGTGTCATCCTTTTCGGAAACACGGGCACCTCGTGGCTCGCTGTGAACCGCGGCAACCGCATCAATGCGACTGGCACCGCCACCGCACCAATCATCTTCACCAGCCGCGACAACGTCCTTGGTCTCAACGGTGAAACGTCGCAGGGCCAGTGGGGCGGCGTCGTGCTGATGGGCCGCGCGCCGATCACCGATTGTACTGTTCCCGGCACTGCGGTTGCTTCGGGCGGCACTGCCAGCACCTGCGAGCGCGAAACCGAAGGTTCGTCGGATCCGGCCCGCTTCGGTGGTGCGAACAGCGCTGATAACAGCGGCACGATGAAGTACGTGCAGATCCGCTATTCGGGCTTCGTGCTTGGTGCGGGCAGCGAACTTCAGGCCCTGACGCTGGAAGGCGTCGGTTCGGGTACGCAGCTTGATTACATCCAGTCGTATAACAGCTCGGACGATGGCGCTGAATTCTTCGGCGGCACCGTCAACATGAAGCACTACGTCGCGGTTGGCGCCGACGATGACAGCCTCGACATGGACACCGGCGTTCAGGCCAACCTCCAGTATGTGTTGCTGCTCCAGCGGGCGGGTCAGGGTGATGCGCTGATGGAACTCGACAGCAACGGCAACGAAAGCAACACGCCGCGTCAGAAGTCGATCATCGCAAACTTCACCGCGATCCAGACGGCGACCAGCAGCAACAACGAATCGAATGGCCAGGCCGCGCTGTTCTTCCGTGGCAACTCGGACATCACGCTGGCAAACGGCATCGTCAATACACCGGCCAACCAGTGCATCCGCATGAACGGTTCGGGCGGCGCCAATTCGGCAACGCTCACCGCGCGTGCTGTCGCGATGACCTGCTCAGGCACTGGCGATGATCGTTTCGTCGGCACGGGCGCTTATACCGCTGCGCAGGTTGCCGGGTTCTTCGGTTCGGGTGCGAACGGCAACAACGCCGGTCTTACCTCGACCCTGACCGGCTATGTCAACGGTGCGAACGAAAACGGTATCGCCGGGTTCGACCTTACCACGCTGTCATCGTTCTTCACCGCCACGACCTATATCGGCGCGGTCAAGGACAGCACCGACACCTGGTATGCCGGCTGGACCTGCAACAGCGGTGCCGCCAACTTCGGCGCTACCAGCACGTCGTGCACACTGCTGCCCATCACCTGATCGGCCGCCTTTCGCGAGACAGGGGGGTGGCCGAGATCGGCTGCCCCCTTTCTCGCGATAAACGAAAATACATTTCCCCAGGGGGGACAAGGAACATGACCATGCTGCGGCTCGCAACCTCGCTGCTGCTTACCACCGCGCTGTTTGCGCCAGCTCTTGCTCATGCGCAGGATGCGGCCCCGGCGGCTGATCCGGCACCCGCGCCCGATGCGCCACCGGCTGGCGATACCGCCGATCAAGCTGCCGATGCCGCGCAGCCGCAGGAAGAAGCACCTGAAATCTCCATTCCGGGCGGCGAAATTGTCGTCACAGGTCAGCGCGACCGCAATATCCAGCGCGCCGCGCCGCAAGTCGTTTCGATCCTCGGCAGTGCTGAAATCGCGCGTACGGGTGAAGGCAATATTGCCGGTGCGCTCGGTCGTGTCACCGGTCTCAGCGTCGTCGGCAATGGTTATGTCTATGTGCGCGGTCTGGGTGATCGTTATTCGCTCGCCCTGCTGAACGGCTCTCCGCTGCCAAGCCCCGAACCGCTCAAGCGCGTGGTTCCGCTTGATCTGTTCCCCTCCAGCATCATCGCCTCGTCGCTGGTGCAGAAGTCCTATTCGGTGAACTACCCCGGTGAATTCGGCGGCGGTGTCATCAACCTCACCACGAAGTCGACGCCAAACGAACCTTTCATCAGCGTTGGCGGCGGTGTAAGCTACGATAGTGAAACTACCGATCAGCTGGGCTATACCTATTACGGTTCGAGCACGGACTGGACCGGGTTCGACAATGGCCAGCGCGATCTGACCAGCGGCTTGCAGGCGTTCTTCGCCAGCGGCGAACGCCTCAGCGGCGGTACGATCGATAACGTCGAACTCGCCAAGGGCATCGTCAATACCCGCAACGGCCTGACTCAGCGTATTCCCAACATGCCGGCCAACACCAACCTTGCGCTGTCGGCAGGCAAGTCCTTCGAGCTGGGTGAAACAACGCTCGGCGTGATCGCTACGGCGGGCTACAGCAACAAGTGGATCACGCGCGACGTTCTCAGCCAGACTTCGGTTGATTCGGATCTGGCGCAGTTGCAATCCGATTTCCGCCGCGTGACCACCGACAACCGTGTGGTCGTCAACGGTATGCTTGGCGTCGGTCTGGAATTCGGTCGTAACAAGATCCGCTGGACCAACCTGTACATTCGCGACACGCTGAAGCATACGCGCATCAGTCTGGGCCAGCGCAACCAGACCACGGTCGATGTCCAGCAGCAGGAAACAGCATGGTACGAACGCCAGCTGATCGACACGCAACTGGTTGCCGAACTCAAGCCGCTTGATGGCGTATCGGTCGATCTGCGCGGCGGCTTTGCCAATTCGCAACGCGAGGCGCCTTATGAACTCGGCTTTGAATATGTTCGCACCAACGTCGATTCCGATCCGCTGGGCGATTTGTTCGTCAACAATCTCGATGGCAACGCAGGCCGCGCCACGCTCAGCTTTTCGGATCTGAACGAAGACCTGTGGTCGGGCGGGATCGACGTTTCCTACAAGGTCATCCCCAGCGTGACGGCCACGGTCGGCTATGCCTATGCCGATTTCCGCCGTACCAGTTCGCGCCGGGATTTTCAGTTCCGCGCGGTAGACCTGCCCGATGGCGTCAACACCTTCCGCCCGGATTATCTGCTCAGCCACGCGGTGATCGAAGCGTTCAACGTGCAGTTGATCGATACCAATGAAGGCTTTCCGGCATTCCTGGCGACGTTGCGCAATCACGCTGCTTTTGCCAAGATCGATGCGCAGTTGACCGACGATCTGCAGCTTGATGCAGGTGTTCGCTACGAAAATGGCAAGATGGCGGTCCTGCCGACGCAGGTGTTCAATGATGCTCCGGTTGTCGGTGGCGGAACGCGCATCAATAATGGCTATTGGCTGCCCGCAGCGACACTGACCTGGCAGATGCGCGATGACATGCAGATGCGCTTCAACGCATCGAAGACCATCGCGCGCCCGCAGTTCCGCGAACTGATCTATCAATTCTACTTCGACCCGGAATCCAACCGCCTCTATCGCGGCAATCCCAATCTTGAAGACAGTACGCTGACCAACGCCGAAACGCGCTTCGAATGGTATTTTGCACGCGATCAGCGACTTTCGGTGTCAGGCTTCTACAAGCGCCTGAAGAAGCCGATCGAATCGCTGGTGACCGTGGAATCGGACAACTTCATCACCAGTTTTGCCAATGCCCCCAAGGCAGACCTTTATGGTGCCGAACTGGAACTGCAGAAGTACTTCGATCTAAGCAATTGGGGCGGCATGTGGGAGGCGCGGCGCATCGCGCTGAACGTCAACTATACGTACACAAAGTCCAAATTGATCGTGAAGGAAGGCGATACGTCCTCGTTCTTCCTGGGTGCGGGCACTCGCGCGCTTGACTTTTTCCGCGATGGCGCGCCGCTTACCGGCCAGTCCGAACACATCGCCAACGTGCAGTTCGGCCTCGAAGACACTGACGGTCTGTCGCAGCAGACCTTGCTGTTCAGCTATGCCAGCAAACGCGTATTCAGCCGCGGCTTGCTGAACACAGGCCAGCCAGACGTCTTCCAGGACCCCGGCCTGCGGATCGATTTCGTTGCCCGGCAGGGCTTCCAGTTGTTCAAGAACGAGCTTGAACTCAAGTTCGAAGCTCGCAACCTGACTGGCCGGAAGAACATCGAATACCAACAGTTGGGCGACAAGCGCGTGGAGGTGAACACCTTCGACGTGGGTCGCACCATCTCGCTGTCAGCCTCGCTCAAGTTCTGATTTTTCCCAGACGAACCACCCCTCTGGAGGCGGCCTTTCACCGGGCCGCCTCTTTTTTGTCCATGCGGATGACCGTCAGAGATTTCCCGTTGCGCCATGGCCCGCTTCATGCCAAACACTGAACTATATGGTTCAGTATTCATCCGAACGCCTTGATGCTTCCTTTGCTGCGCTGTCGGATGCAACGCGCCGGGGCATCGTGCAGTATCTCGGCAATCGCGACGCATCCATCACGGACCTGGCCGACAAATTCCACATGACGCTGACGGGCATGAAGAAGCATGTCAACGTGCTGGAGCAGGCCGGTCTCATCACTACGGAAAAGGTCGGTCGCGTTCGCAAATGCCGCCTTGGACGGCATCGGCTCGATGAGGAAGCAGCCTGGTTGGACTGTTACCGTCAGTTGTGGGACGCGCGCTTCGATGCGCTGGACTCGGTGATCAAGGAACTCAAGCGCAAGGAAAAGATCGATGAACCCCGACGCTGACAAGAACGCCACATCCATCAGCCACGCTTCGGATCGCGAACTCGTGATCACGCGCGGTTTCGATGCACCTGCGGCCATCGTATTCGAAGCATGGTCACAGCCCGAACTGTTCCGGCAGTGGTGGACGCCCAAATCCTTCGGCATGACCATCGTATCGTGCGAAATGGACGTGCGGACGGGGGGCAGCTACCGCCTTGAGATCGGGCACCCTGCATCGGACCTGCCCATGGCCTTTTTCGGCAGGTATCTGGAAGTCGTGCCGGGCAAGCGCATGGTCTGGACCAATGAGGAAAACGGGGAAGGGCCGGTCACTACGGTAACCTTCACGGAATCCGGTGGGCGCACCGTTGTCACGATCGCCAATCTGTTTCCCACTGTGCAGGCTTTCGAGGATGAACTGGCTTCGGGCGCATGTGAAGGCATGACCGAGACGCTGGCGCAACTCGATGAATTCCTTGCCGATCGGGCGTGAAACTCAGGGCCGGTCCAGCACATACCCCAGCGAGCGTACCGTGCGCAGCGGCGAACCCGCGCCCACATCGCGCAGGGCGCGGCGCAGGCGGCTGACCCAGGCATCCACCGTGCGTTCGTCAATCGGCTGGTCGTGCTTGCCCAGTGCAGAGATCAATTGCTGGCGCGAAAAGACGTGGCCGGGCTGTTCCATCAGGTAGCGCAACAGGCGCAGCTCGTTGGGCATCAGGATCAGCGCCTTTTCACGCCACCGCGCCTGCAATGCCGCAAGATCCAGCGTCAGGTCGCCCAGTTTCAGCGTACGGGCAGGCGCGTCGTGTTCGGGCAATTGCACCGACAAAACGCGGTCAAGGAGGGCGGGCCGATCAATCGGACCCATGATGTAATCGTCTGCGCCCGCGCGCAACGCCCGCCGTTTGGCTTCGGCATCGTCATCTTCAAGGATCATCGTGATGTGCGCGCTCTGGCCAAGCCCGTCCACGGCGCGAAACCGGCGGCACAGTTCTAGCCCCGACATGGCGGGCAGGACCCAGTCGATGAATGCCCATGGCTGGCCCTCCATCAGCGGCAGGGGCGCATCGGGTTTCCAGCGGTGGAACACCACGCGCAAGTCCGAATGCATGAACGCCTCGCGCCCGCCGGACAATTCCTCCGTCAACAATATGTCGATATGCCGCATGTAAAACGCCCCTGACTACAGAGGCTTTCTGTCGCGCCTATGTGACGGGCACATGACGATATTACAGCCTTATCCACCTACCGTGTCCACGGGCGGGCGGAGGAGGGCATGCTGCGTTATACAGGCAGGCCAACGTAATTTTCGGCGATGCTGGTTTGCGCCGCCACGCTGCCGGAAATGTAATCCAGTTCCGCCACCTGCATGGCGCGTTCGAACGGGCCGTCTTCGGGAAAGCGGTGCATCAGCTTGGTCAGCGTCCATGAGAAGCGCTCGGATTTCCACACCCTTGCCAGCGCCCTCGCAGCGTAACCGGCCACCGCATCGTTGTCATTCCGCTGGAAGAAGGCGGTCAGGGCTTCGGCGGCATAATGCACGTCACTGGCGGCCAGGTTCAGCCCCTTGGCGCCGGTCGGTGGCACGATATGTGCAGCGTCTCCGCATAACAGAAGGCTGCCGTGGCGCATCGGTTCGAATACGTAGGACCGCAGTGGCGCGATGGACTTTTCGATCGACGGCCCTCGCGTCATGTTCGCTGCCGCTTCGGGTCCCAGCCGTACCGCCAGCTCGTCCCAGATGCGTTCGTCGCTCCAGTCTTCGACCTTTTCGCTGAGCGCGACGTCCACGTAATATCTGCTGCGCGCGTGGCTGCGCATGGATGCCAGCGCAAAGCCACGATCGTGATTGGCGTAGATCAGTTCATGATGGCAGGGCGGCACATCGGCCAGGATGCCCAGCCAGCCGAACGGATAGACCCGCTCGTATTCGCGCGCCACGCCGTCAGGAATCGCCTTGCGCGAAGGTCCATGGAATCCGTCGCACCCTATCAAAAAGCGCGCGTCGATGCGCTGCTGCGCGCCGTCGAGCGAATAGGTCACGTATGGCGCATCGCCTTCTATGTCGAACAGCGCCACGTCGTTCACACCGTAGATTACGGTCAACCCGCGTTCGGGGGCCGCATCCATAAGGTCCCTGGTGATTTCGGTCTGTCCGTAAATGAGTACGGTCTTGCCGGTGAGATTTGCCACGTCGATGCGGATCAGGCGTTCGCCGTCGGCCAGATTGAAACCTTCCTCGACCAGACCTTCGGCGCGAAGGCGCGCGTCCAGCCCCAGCCGGGCCATCAGGTCCACGGTGATCCGTTCCAGCACACCCGCGCGGATACGGCCCAGGATATAATTGGGCTTTTGGCGTTCGATCACGACGCAATCGATCTTCGCGGCCTTGAGGAGATGCCCCAGCAGCAAACCTGCCGGGCCAGCGCCAATGATGGCAACCTGTGTCTTCATCCTGCATCTCCCGCGTGTGCGCCTTTCCGGCGCCGCAACATCGCGTGAAATTGACACAAGGCATCCGAAGGTGGAATGCAGCGACAGGACATACGACTGGTACTTTCAGGACATGCTTTCCCGGATTCCCACTTACGCGCTCTATGGCGAAGGGGCCTCCCCGATACCGGGTGGTTTCGCCCACATCGAGACGATTGCCGAACGCAGTGCACTTCACGATTGGGAAATCGGGGTGCATCGCCACGATCATTTCGTGCAGGTTCTGCTGATTGAGGAGGGGCATGCCGAGGTGACCCTCGATGGCGTGTCGGCCGATCTGGAAGCGCCGGGACGGGTGATCGTTCCCGCTGCCGCGGTCCACGGTTTTCGCTTTCGCCAGGGTACGCGCGGTTTTGTCCTCACCTTGTCAACAGACTTTTCCACACGCGCTACAGATTCATCCGATCCCCTGCTTACCGCGCTTTCACGCGGCGGCCTTGCGCCGCTCGCCGCGCAATCGCGGGTTCGGGCATTCTGGCTTGCGTGTGAAATGCTTGGCCTGCAGCAACGCTGGGAACAACATGATCCGCTGTTTCTTGCGCTGGCAGAAGCTTTGATCCGCACTTTGGCCAGCGAAGCGCTGCCTGCCGATTCCGCCACAGCAGCGGATCGCCGCCTCGACCGCTTCCGTCAGCTGGTCGAACTGCATTACCGGCAGCATCGCAGCCTCGATTTCTATGCGCAGGCGCTGGGAGTGACCCGCCGTACGCTCTCGCGACTTATTGCCGTGCGTCTCGGCTGTTCGCCGCTCGACCTGATCCATCGCCGTCTCGCGCTCGAAGCGCATCGCATGCTGCGCTACACCAATGCCACGGTAACCCAGGTCTCCGCCGAACTTGGCTTTGACGATCCCTCATATTTTTCGCGCTTCTACCAGCGCGTGACGGGGCGCAGGCCTGGCGCGGAAAGGCAGGCCCAGGCCGGATTTAACCTGCCGGGAACGCAGCGCTTTATCCCGCAACCTAGGGCGACTGCGTAAGGCATTCCAAACCCCATCTTCAATCCCGCTGCCCATGGTGGGATATTGCAACGAACACATGATCGGCAGGGAAGGAGGATCGACCTTTGCGCAGCGTCGCCGCTCTATTCCGGCTCGATACCAGCGATCCCGATCTGGCACGTGCTCAGTTTCGGTCGTTTTCCAGACAGTTGCCGCTGC
Organism: Novosphingobium sp. CECT 9465; assembly: GCF_920987055.1. Classification (NCBI taxonomy): domain Bacteria; kingdom Pseudomonadati; phylum Pseudomonadota; class Alphaproteobacteria; order Sphingomonadales; family Sphingomonadaceae; genus Novosphingobium; species Novosphingobium sp. CECT 9465. The sequence continues at coordinate 2,240,043 of NZ_CAKLBX010000001.1, read as the reverse complement.
TGTACATTATCCTGGTGTTCAACGCGTTGGCAGTCATGGCCGATTACTTCCGGCCGGATCAATTGCTCAAGACGTTGATGGCACCGCTGTTCATGTGTACGGCCGCCCTGGTACGCGCATTCTGGTGGTGGCGGCAGGACGGCGGCAAGGATTTGTCCGACCAGGAAATCGCCAGACAGATCGCGCGAACCTGTAGTCTATCCGTGGTGATGACGCTCACATTCGAACTATGGAGCTTCTGGATTTACGATCTCGGTGATGCCTATGCCCGTGGTCACCTCACGTTCTTTCTGGCCTTGACTCAGGTCAGCACCGTCTTCTGCCTGATGACCTTGCGGGCCGCGGCAATGCGTGTTGCCACGGTCAGCACAATGGCATTCGTGCTCTATTTTCTCTTTGCCGATCACGGACGTATGCGCGTGGCGGCTATCGTCCTCATTTTCGTTGGCATTGGCATGATGGTGGTGACGCACCGCTTCAACATCGATTTTTCCAATCTCATCCGTTCCCAGCGCGATCTGCGCAACCGACAGGCAGAAACCGAAAAGCTGAGCGAGGAAAATCGCCGGATCGCACTCACCGATGCGCTCAGCGGCTTGCCCAATCGCCGCGAACTGCTGGCGCGCCTTCAACGCCTTGAAGAACGTGTGGTCGACCGGGTCGATACGCTGGCGATTGTGTTCATCGACCTCGACGGGTTCAAGGACATCAACGACAGCCATGGGCATCACGTTGGTGACACCCTGATTTCCAGCCTCAGCGCGCGGCTGGCCGGATTATGCCCCGAACAGGCCCTGCTGGCCAGGGTTGGCGGGGATGAATTCGCAATCCTGATCGAAGCGCCCTGGGCAACGGCCCGCGCCCGCGCGCTTGCCGAACGCATCGGTGAGGAAATCGGCCTGCCGGTACTGGTGAACCGCCACGTCCTGCAAGTGGGGGCAAGCATAGGTATCGCCAGCAACGCCGAAGGACCAGTTGGCGCCAACGAACTCCTGCGCCGCGCAGACATCGCGATGTATCACGTCAAGATGCGCAAGAAGGGAGAGATCGCCGTCTACGATGCGGCGTTCGACGAAGGGCGCAAGCGTCGGCTGGCTATCGAGCATGAGATCGGCGTGGGCCTGACGCGCGAAGAGTTCGAAGTGTTCTACCAGCCCGTTGTGAATGCACAAACCGGAGCCATCGTTTCGGCAGAAGCCCTGGTCCGCTGGCCGCGGCGGCCGACCGGTTCTCTCGATCCCCAGGAGTTTATCGAAATTGCCGAAGGCACCGGGCAGATCCATCCGCTCGGCCTGTTCGTGCTCGAACGGGCGTGTCGCGATTTGAAGCCGCTTGGCCCGCTGAAGGTCAGTGTCAATGTTTCCCCGGTGCAGTTCCGTGATCCGGGTTTCGAGCGGCAGGTTGCGCATGTGCTGGAGCAGACGCAGTTCGATCCCCAAAGGCTGCAACTGGAAATCACCGAAGGCTATCTGCTGGCCCAGCCAGAGCGCGCGATCCGCGTTATGGAACGGTTCAAGAGCATGGGCATGTCCATTGCCCTCGATGATTTCGGCACGGGCTTCACCAGCATCCACTACCTTCAGTCATACGGCTTCAGCCACATCAAGATAGACAAGTCTTTGCTGGCCGGGTTGCGGCCCGGAAGCAAGGCGTCGCTGCTTGTTACTGGCACGATCTATCTTGCGTCGGGACTGGACATGCGCGTGATTGCCGAAGGCGTCGAAACGGAACAGCAGGCGAATATCCTGCGTGCTGCCGGATGCCACAAATTGCAGGGGTTTCTGTTCGGGCGCCCCATGCCGATTGCCGAGTTTCGCCGGGTCTACGAAAATCAGGCGGTGCACGATAGATTTCGCCAATCCGCCTGACTTGCGCCCCCTTGTGTCGGCGATCCTCAGTCCGGCGAAGCTTCACGCCATTCGCCTTGCGTGAGTCCGTCCAAAGACCATTCGCCGATGCGCCAGCGGACCAGACGTAATGTGGGGTGACCCACCGCAGCGGTCATTCGCCGGACCTGCCGGTTGCGCCCTTCGCGGATCGTCAGTTTGATCCAGCAGTCGGCAACCGTCTTGCGAAAACGCACCGGGGGATCGCGGGGCCACAGGGCGGGATCATCGATGCGTTCCGCTTCGGCGGGCAGGGTCATGCCGTCCTTCAACTTTACGCCGCGCCGCAAGCTATCGAGCGCCGTTTCATCGGGTTCGCCTTCCACCTGCACCAGATAGGTCTTGGGCGTCTTGAACCGGGGATCGGCAATTCGCGCCTGGAGCCTGCCGTCGTCGGTCAGCAGCAACAGGCCCTCGCTATCGGTATCCAGCCGCCCGGCCGCATAGACGGCGGGAACCTTGATGAAATCGGCCAGCGTCGGCCGCGGGGGTCCCTCACGCTCGTCGGTGAACTGGCACAATACGCCATAGGGCTTGTTGAACAGGATAAGCGTCATCTTCAGGCCCGATGCTTGGCCGCCCGGACGGACGTACCGCAGCCAACGCTTCCACACCACGCGGTCACAAGAGGCAAGCCTAACTCGTCAGTTTGAAGTGGAACATCCGGCTGGGGCCATCTTCCGGCACGACAAACAGATCGCGGCCATCGATGGCCATGCCTTCCCCAGTGTAAGGCCCGCCCCGGCCAAACGGCCTGACCGGACCCACGGCTCCAGCCTGCAACGTGCGCTTGAGCTTCATCGATGGCCATTCGATCCAGTCGACCGCGCCGCTGAGCCAGGTGAGGTTTCCACCCGCGACCAGATGACCGTCGACGAATTTCATGTCCTGATAATGCGTCTGTGTGGGGTTGGGCACGATTCGTTCAGGCGTGTCGCTGGCAAGGTCGAACACATAGAACAGCTTGCTGTCCCAGTTCCCCGCCACAAGCTTCCCCGCCATGGCCGCCACGCAGCCCAGGTGATCGGCGACGTGAATCTTGCGTCGCACCTTCAGGCTGGCCGCGTCGATTTCGACAAGTACAGCCGTGCTGTCCGGCCTCATCTCTGCCACCGGAACCCAGATCGATCCTTGAGAAAACGAAATGCCGCCCGGATGGTAGCGCGCGCCATCGGTGAGTTCCAAGCGACGGCGCAGCTTGCCGGTCAGCCGGTCAAATTCGTGAATATAACCCCGGTGATTGTCGTTATCGACTGACGTCACCCAGATGGTGTCTTCCTTGATTTCAAGGCCCTGAACGTGAAACAATTCACCGTCGAGTTGTAGCGAACCCAGAAGCTGCGCATTTTCGATTGTACCCGAAAACGGATTTGGAACGGCAGCGACTGACAGGCTCGAAACAACAAGGAAAACCGTAGTCAAACCGGCAAGCATTGCCTTGCGGATCATATGACTTGTGCTTTGGTAGGCCTCATTGACAGGGCCTCCATGACAATTACATGCGTCAAAACTATTGCATAAGTAGAAAAGCCTGCGTTTGACTGCATTCAAAATCTGAAAATTTTTAACAGTACTGTAACAAACCTGCTTTGATCGAATTCATTATTATCAGGGTTTTCAGGCTGGTAATCGATGAAAGCGGGCCAGCTCATGTCGGGCCTGTCGATCAGATTTCATTCCGGTTTCGGTTTGTTTCTGCGCCATCAGGTGTTATGAATTTTTCATGAGTATGAATTGGATGACGTTCAGCTATGGCCAGCCATCCCCAACCGATCACGTGTCACATCGGGCCGATTGCTGCCATCGGCTCAGGGCGCAAGCTGTACGTGCAGAGCCGAAGCGCTGAAATGGCCGGTGCCCGCCTGTGAATGACGACGATCGCCGCGCCGCCGAGCACGATTGCACAAGGCTGATCGCACTCTATGCCAACCTCAATGATGAGGCGCGGTGGGACGAACTGGCAGCGCTTTACGTGGAAGGCGGCGTCATGGTCCGCCCGACCGCGCCAGATGCCCCGATCATCGGGCGCGATGCCATCCTTGCCGCGTTCCACGCGCGCCCGCCACGCACCACGCGCCACATCTGTTCAAACGTGGTGATCGACGTTGAAGGCCCGGCCACGGCGCGCGGGACCAGCGCCATGGTGCTGTTCACGGGGGAGGGCGTACCGCTGGTCGGCTCGTTCCACGATCGCTTCTGCCTTACACTCCATGGCTGGCGCTTTGCCGAACGGCGCGGTAGCCTGCTGTTCCGATGAACGCACCCGCCGCTGCCAACCCGGTCAAGTCCGCCATGCGGACGCTTGATGTGATCGAATATGTCGTTGCACACCGCAAAGGCGCGGTGGCGCAAGAGATTGCAGCAGCGCTGGCAATTCCCGTCAGCAGCCTGTCCTACCTTCTCGCTACATTGGCCGAGCGTGGCTATCTTTTGCGCGAAGGGCGGCGTTATCTTCCTGGGCCAGGGCTTGAACGTCTGCGCGCGCCGCAATCGTCGCTGACATTGGAAGACAGGGTCACCCCGCTGGTGCGAGCGCTCAAGTCCGAATTGAACGAGACGTCGTCCTTCATGATCCGGCGTGACTGGCAAGTGGAAGCGCTGGTGACCGAGGCCAGCGATCAGGCGCTGCGCTACGCGGTCGATCCGGGGACGCGCCGCCCTCTGCATGCCCTGGCGGCGGGCAAGGTCTTGCTGGCGGCCATGGCGGACGACGAACTGGCGGCGTATTTTGCGCAAGCACCGCGTGAGCGGCTGACGCCGACGACACGCGTGGACGAGGCCGATCTGCGTTCAGACATCGAACGTATCCGGCGCGATGGGCTGAGCATCGCGCGCGAAGAAGCGACGCCGGGAATCTGCGGGATAGCCGCGCCGGTGGTTATCGGCGGAGTCTGCGTCGGCGCGATCAGTGTGGCGGTGCCGACCGTACGGTTCGACGCCGCTCTTGAAGCACGGACTCACGCGCTGCTATTGCGCACAGTTGTCGCACTGCAAGGCGAATAGCGGCGGCGGATCGCGCCGCCGCCGGTTCGGATCAGGCGTTCATGCCTTCGGTGATGCGCTGCGTTTCGGCACGGGTCGAATCGGGGCCGGTGTTGCGCTTGTAGATGCCGCCCTGGCCCGCCGCGCGGTTGAACAGGTCGGGATCGCCTTCGCGCTGTTCCAGCCCGAACAGCGGAAACAGGCCGGGGTGACGGCCAAGGCCGCCGAACAGGTCGAGGCAGCGCTCGATCCAGCCGCGCAAGGGATCGTCGTTGGCGAGGACCGGGGTCTTGCACACCGAGGCGGTGAACAGGATGCCACCCATGATGCGGTAATCGGCATAGTTCGGAGCCGATCCGCCGAACCACTGATGCTGGGCGAGCGCGGCGCGCAGGGGTTCGAGCGCGGCGGAGATCGCGGGCAGGCGGTCTTCGCGTCCGGCCTGAACCTCTTCGAGCTTGCGGCCGAGCATCTTTTCGCGGCTGTGGGTGACGTATTCGTGGTCCTGAGGCAGCGACAAATCGCGGTAATCCTGGCAGAAGCAGAACATCCACGGGCCGACAGCGACATTCCAGAACCAGTGGTCCAGCGCTTTGACTGTGGCGGCAACGCTTTCGTGCGGGATCAACGCGGGGCGATCAGGGTATTTTTCGTCGAGGTATTCGACGATGCCCCAGCTATCGAGAATGAATTCGCCGTCGTCGACGATCGCGGGCAGCCGTTCAGTCTTGCCGCCGGTGCGTTCGAGAATGTCGGTGAAGCCGCCGGGGACAACGTCGAGATCGAAGCCCTTGTGCTTCAGGGCGTACTTGGTTGCCCAGACGAACGGGCTGATCGTAGCGCCCGTACTAAGCGCGAGATCATAGAAGGTTACGGTGTTGTTCCGGGCCATGGCATCCTCGTCTTTTTGTTGAATGCAGTGTGCCAGATATTGTTAGTAATACAAACTAAATTTGCGTTGGGGCAGAGGTTGCGCGGCATCCTTCGACAGGCTCAGGATGAGCGGGTGGGGGTGTGGTGGCGTCTGCTCCGGTTGAGCTCAGGTTGAACGGGGTGGGATGGCACCCTCACCACACCCGCTCAGCCTGAGCTTGTCGAAGGCCGCGCGTTGACAGCGTCCTGACGCGTTACTTCTTCGTGCGCCAGCCTTCGGCGTAATTGTCGCGAGCGGCGGCGACATAAGGCACTGCCGATACAACGGCCTTGATCTCGGTCTGGACGTGCGGTTCGACGGTGGGCTTGGTGGTGCCGCCGTTCGGCTCGCCCCACAGCAGGGTGACTTCGGTGCCGGGGGTTTCGAAGCCGGGTTCCATCATCGCGAGGGTGAGGAACTTGCCTTCGTTGGCGGTGTAGCCGATCCAGGTCGAGAGGCCGACCAGCTTGCCGTCGGCCAGAACCTGATCGAACGGGTGCATCGAGTAAACGGCGCTGGGGTATTCCATGAACTTGGCCCGGTCGCCCGTGCTGAGTGCCGAGGACTGGACGCGCATCACGTCTTCGTTGTCGAGCGCGAGCGTCACCTTGGTACGGTGTTTGCCCTCTGCCGCCATCTTTTCAAGCGCGGCGCGGCCGATGAAGTCATGGTCGAACTTCACGAACGGGCCGTAGCCGAGATCCCACGGCGTGGTGTAATAGCCCTCGATGGTTTCGGGCACATAGCTGCCGCCGACCGAGCACTTGGCCTCATAGGAATTGGCGGACAGCCACGCGCGATAGGGCGCGAGCGCTTCGCCGGTATAGATCGCCGGAAAGGGCGAGGGGATCCAGCCCGATTCCAGCGTGTTAGACGAGTAGGCGCGGCCACCGACCAAGGCCATGCCGAACGCTTTGCCCGCTTCCACCAGCGCTGAGTGAACGGCGCCGTAGTCTTCCCATGGGCCCATCAGTTCAAAGCCCGGTTGACCTGCCATGCCATGACGCAGCGCGCGCACTTCCCTGCCGCCGATGGTCAGGCGGGTCATGTGGAAGAACTTGAGGTCGGGCGGTGTCTGGCCGATGGCCTTTTCGATGATCTTCATCGCGTTCGGGCCTTGGACCTGGAAGCGATACGAGTTGCGCTTGCCGTCGGTGCGCATTGCCCAGCGTTCGTCGCGTTCTACGGTGACGTTCCAGTTGCCGCTGGCAGCGTGGAATTCCACCCATTCGATCGTGGGCGCACGGCCGACGAGGTTGAAGTGGTTCTCGTCGAGGTAGAACAGGATCACGTCGCCGATCACGTAGCCATCGGGAGTGACGGGCACGAACTGCTTGGCACGGTCGGGCTGGAAGTTCTTGAACGAGTTGATGCCAAGATGTTCGAGCATCGCAAAGGCGTCCGGGCCTTTCACCGCCAGATCGACCATGTGGTACGACTGGTTGTAAAGCACCGCTGTGTGACCCCAAGCCCACTGTTCGGCACGCCAGTTGGAAAATTCGGACGGCACGCCAGGATAGACGTTCGGCCCGACTTGCTGGTTGCGGACGAAGTGGACGAGATCACCGGCGTTCTGGATGACCTGTTCGAGGGTTTGGGACATGGTTCTTGCTCTCCCGATGAGATTTCACGGTTGTGGAGAGGTTATGCATTATGTTCGCGTGCTTGAAAAGTTCGGAATGATGAAGCTGGCGAAAAAATGTATGTTGTGCATACGATAAATTCTGCCTCACCCTCGTCATTCCCGCGCAGGCGGGAATCCAGCGAATAAAGGTGTCGTCGCTATGCGACGGCTTTTGTATTCAACTGAATTCCCGCCTGCGCGGGAATGACGAGGCTTGGTTATGGACAAACGAAAAGGGCCGGCCCTCGCAGGCCAGCCCTTTCAGTGTCGCAGGTGAGGCCAATCAGCCTTCGACGTGTTCTGCCAGAACCGTCAGACCATTCACGCCGACTTCGGCAAAGCCGCCCTGGACCTTGATCTCTTCGGGCGTTGCGCCTGCTGACTTGTAGACCTTGATCGAGCCGTCCTTGACCGTGGACATGAACGGCGCATGGCCTTCCAGCACGCCGAATTCACCGTCGGTGCCGGGAACGACGACCATGTGGACCTCTTCCGAACGGACGAGGCGGGCCGGGGTGACGAGTTCGAAGTGCAGCATCTTGAACCTCTTCTCCCCTCCCGCTTGCGGGAGGGGCCGGGGGTGGGCCGGGGGTGAAGCGCAAGGCCCACCCCAAACCCCTCCCGCAAGCGAGAGGGGCTTAAGTCAAATCAGGCGTCGGCAGCCAGCTTCTTGGCCTTTTCGACCGCTTCGTCGATGCCGCCGACCATGTAGAACGCGGCTTCGGGAAGGTGATCGTATTCGCCGTCGACGACTGCCTTGAACGACTTCACGGTGTCTTCGACCTGCACGAACTTGCCGCTGATGCCGGTGAACACTTCAGCCACGTGGAACGGCTGGCTGAGGAAGCGCTGGATCTTGCGGGCGCGAGCGACGGTGAGCTTATCTTCTTCCGAAAGCTCGTCCATGCCCAGGATCGCGATGATGTCCTGCAGCGACTTGTACTTCTGCAGCGTTTCCTGAACGCGGCGGGCGGTCTGGTAGTGCTCTTCACCGACTACGGCGGGCGTCAGGACGCGCGAGGTCGAGTCGAGCGGATCGACCGCCGGATAGATGCCGAGTTCCGAAATCGCGCGGTTCAGCGTGGTCGTTGCGTCCAGGTGGGCGAACGAAGCGGCTGGCGCAGGGTCGGTAAGGTCGTCGGCGGGAACGTAAATCGCCTGAACCGAGGTGATCGAACCCTTGGTGGTCGAGGTGATGCGTTCCTGCAGCTGGCCCATGTCGGTGGCGAGCGTCGGCTGGTAGCCCACGGCCGAAGGAATACGGCCGAGCAGAGCCGACACTTCCGAACCTGCCTGGGTAAAGCGGAAGATGTTGTCCACGAAGAACAGCACGTCCTGGCCTTCTTCGTCGCGGAAGTATTCTGCCATGGTCAGACCCGACAGAGCAACGCGAGCGCGGGCGCCCGGAGGCTCGTTCATCTGGCCGAACACCAGCGCAACCTTCGAACCGTCTGGCGTCGGGTTACCATCGGCGTCCTTGGCGATAACGCCGGCGTCGAGGAATTCGTGGTAAAGGTCGTTGCCTTCGCGGGTGCGTTCACCCACGCCTGCAAAGACCGAAACGCCGCCGTGGCCCTTGGCGATGTTGTTGATCAGTTCCTGAATGAGAACCGTCTTGCCAACGCCTGCGCCGCCGAACAGGCCGATCTTGCCGCCGCGTGCATAAGGGGCGAGGAGGTCGATGACCTTGATGCCGGTCACGAGGATCGCGGCTTCGGTCGACTGGTCGATGAATTCCGGGGCCTTGGCGTGGATCGGGGCGGTCTTGGCAGCGCCAACCGGGCCACGTTCGTCAATCGGTTCACCGATCACGTTCATGATGCGGCCCAGCGTCATCGGGCCAACTGGCACCGAGATCTGCGCGCCGGTATCGCGTACTGATTGGCCACGGGTCAGACCGTCGGTCGAGTCCATCGCGATGGTGCGGACGGTGTTTTCACCGAGGTGCTGCGCAACTTCGAGAACGAGGCGGTTGCCGTTGTTGTCGGTTTCGAGCGCCGAGAGGATCGATGGCAGTTCGCCGTCGAAGGTCACGTCGACGACGGCGCCGATGACCTGGCTGATCTTGCCGGTAGAGGTGAGCACGGTGGCCATGGTTGTTTCCTTGCCTTCTAAGCCGTCGTCAAAGCGCTTCAGCGCCAGCGATGATTTCGATGAGTTCGGTGGTGATCGCGGCCTGACGGCTGCGGTTGTACTGGATCGTCAGCTTCTGGATCAGGTCGCCTGCGTTGCGCGTGGCGTTGTCCATCGCGGTCATCGACGCGCCCTGTTCGGAGGCTTCGCGTTCGAGCAGCGCACCGAAGACCTGCGTCGTGACATAGCGCGGCAGCAGTTCTTCGAGGATTTCCTCTTCGCTCGGCTCGTATTCCACAACCGAACCGGATTCGGTCGTGGCGGCAGGCGCGGGGACCGGGATCAGCTGTTCGGTGACCGGGTCCTGCGCCAGAGCCGACTTGAACTTCGGCGCGATCAGGTGCGCGACGTCGAACTTGCCGGCTTCGAACAGCGCGATCAGTTCGTGCGCGATGGCGCTGGCTTCATCGAAGCCGGGCGTACGCACGAGACTGGTGTCGAAGTTCTTGGCGATGGCATTGGGGTAATCGCGCTTCAGCGGCGCGCGGCCCTTCTTGCCGACCAGATAGAACGTCACGGTCTTTCCCGCAGCTTCAAGCGCGCGCGCCTGAAGCTTGGCTTCCTTGACGATGTTCGAGTTCAAGCCGCCGCAGAGGCCCTTGTCGGTGTTGACCACGACGAGGAGGTGGCGCTGGTCAGCGCCGGTGCCGCGCATCAGCAGAGGGCCGTTGTCCTGCCCTGCAACCTTGGTGGCAAGGCTGCCCATCACTTCGGCCAGACGGCTGGCATAGGGGCGCGCGGCTTCAGCCGCAGCCTGCGCCTTGCGCAGCTTTGCCGCCGCAACCATCTGCTTGGCCTTGGTGATCTTCTGGGTCGACTTGACCGAGTTGATGCGGCCCTTGAGTTCCTTGAGTGAAGCCACTCTCGTTTCCTTCCTCTTTCGTCATTCCCACGTAGGCGGGAAACCAGTTCGGCGGTTCGTCTGTCGATCTGGATCCCCGCCTGCGCGGGGATGACGAAGGTGGACTTGGTGTTGTCGAAGTCCGACTTTGCGGCCGAACTTCGACGTTTAGCTTAAGCGAACTGCTTGCCGAAGGCGGTGAGCGCTTCGACGACCTTGGCCTTGGTATCATTGCCCAGGTCCTTGGTCGTGCGGATCTCGGCCAGCAGATCAGCCTTCTGCGTACGCAGGTAGCTGAGCAGTTCGGCTTCGTATTCGCCAACGCGGTTCACCGGGATGCTGTCCAGGTAGCCGTTGGTGCCAGCGAAGATCACCACGGTCTGCTCTTCGAAACCGAGCGGCGAGAACTGGGGCTGCTTGAGCAGCTCGGTCAGGCGCGAACCACGGTTGAGCAGCTTCTGGGTCGAAGCATCGAGGTCCGAACCGAACTGCGCGAAGGCCGCCATTTCGCGGTACTGCGCCAGCTCCAGCTTGATCGACCCGGCAACCTTCTTCATCGCCTTGGTCTGTGCGGCCGAACCGACGCGCGAGACCGAGAGGCCGACGTTGATGGCCGGACGGATGCCCTGGTAGAACAGGCCCGTTTCAAGGAAGATCTGGCCGTCGGTGATCGAAATCACGTTGGTCGGGATGTAGGCCGAAACGTCACCCGCCTGGGTTTCGATGATCGGCAGAGCCGTCAGCGAACCGCCACCCAGCGAATCGTTCATCTTTGCAGCGCGCTCAAGCAGGCGGCTGTGGAGATAGAACACGTCGCCGGGATACGCTTCGCGGCCCGGAGGACGACGCAGCAGCAAGGACATCTGGCGATAGGCCACAGCCTGCTTGGAAAGATCGTCGTACACGATGACAGCATGCATGCCGTTGTCGCGGAAGAATTCGCCCATGGTCACGCCGGTGTAAGGCGCGAGGTACTGCAGCGGAGCCGGTTCCGAAGCGGTTGCGGCCACGACGATGGAATATTCCATCGCGCCGTTCTCTTCGAGCTGGCGCACGATCTGGGCGACGGTCGAACGCTTCTGGCCGATGGCGACATAGATGCAGTAAAGCTTCTTGCTCTCGTCATCGCCCGCGTTCGGGCCCTTCTGGTTGATGAAGGTATCGATCGCGACGGCGGTCTTGCCGGTCTGACGGTCACCGATGATCAGTTCGCGCTGGCCGCGGCCAACGGGGACGAGGGCGTCAATCGCCTTGAGGCCGGTCTGGACGGGTTCCGAAACCGACTGGCGCGGGATGATGCCCGGCGCCTTGACTTCAACGCGCTTGCGCTCGGTGTACTCGATCGGGCCTTTGCCATCGATTGGGTTGCCGAGACCGTCAACCACGCGACCGAGCAGGCCCTTGCCGACGGGAACGTCGACGATGGTGCCGGTGCGCTTGACGACATCGCCTTCCTTGATTTCGGCGTCCGAGCCGAAGATCACGACGCCGACGTTATCGGCTTCGAGGTTGAGGGCCATGCCTTTGACGCCATTCGAGAATTCGACCATCTCGCCGGCCTGTACCTGGTCAAGGCCGTGGATGCGGGCGATACCGTCACCCACCGAGAGCACGGAACCGACTTCCGAGACCTGGGCTTCGGTGCCGAAGCTGGCGATCTGGTCCTTGATGACCTTCGAGATTTCAGCGGCGCGGATTTCCATTTTCAGCCTTTCACAGAGCCTTGAGGCTTCAAGCCTTCATCGCCATGGCGAGGGAATTGAGACGGGTGCGGATCGAACTGTCGATCATCTGGCTGCCGATTTTCACGACAAGGCCACCGAGAATATCGGGATCGACGTTGGTCTTGAGCTTGATGTCCTTGCCTTCGCGGACCTTGAGCTTTTCAGCAAGGGCAGCGAGCTGGGCATCGTCGAGCGGGTGAGCGCTGGTCACTTCGGCGGTTGCTTCGCCGCGATGCGCGGCAGCGATCTGTGCAAAGGCGCGGATCACATCGGGCAACGCCGACAAACGACGGTTGCCTGCGAGAACGCCGAGAAAATTCTTCGTCAGGTCCGAAAGGCCGAGCAGACCCGCCACGCCACCCACCGCAGATGCAGCAGCTTCGCGGCTGACTTGCGGGTTGTGGATAAGGGCGGTGAGGTCGGCCGATTCGCTCAAGGCAGCGCCGACCTTTTCCAGATCGCCTTCCACAGCGGCAATGAAGCCCTGTTCATTCGCCAGATCGAACAACGCCGAAGCGTAACGCCCTGACAAGCTGGCTGTAATGCCGCCGGAAATCTCCACGCGCCGAAGTTCCTTCATCCAAGGATAAGCCGATGCAGACCATTGCCGGGCGATGAACACCCGGTGGCCTGTAGACGGGGCGCGCCTAGCAACGTCGGGCGCTTATGACAAGATGCGACGTACGCAGATGTGCATAGGTATGAGAGCAATTTTGCTGCAAGCGCATGTCAGGGTGCTGTCTGGCAGTTGTAACGCATGCGCTCATTCGGCTCCGGCGGGAGCAGCGCCTTGATTGCCTGCTGGTTTTCGCCGAACTTTCGCGCTGCCTCTTCGCCTGCCCCGCACGCCGGGGCACCGAGTCTGGCGCGCTCGGCGCGGGCCTTCGTCATCACGTCCAGACCGACAAGAAATCGCTCGACCGTGTACGTTCGCGTGGCGGGATCAAAGGTGTTCAGCGAAATCGCCTCTTCCTCGCCGGGCACGAGGACGCGCGACCAACCGTCCTGCGCCAGTCCATATTGCGATTTGCCGTTGACGCAGCCATCCTGCGTCCAGTCGAGCGTCACGTCGGTAATGTCGGACACGGTCACGCGGCTGCGCTGCGGATCGAGCACACAGATCATGGCGCCTGCGTCAGCGGTCTGCTCGGTCGGAGCGGTGCTTTCGCTGGAAGCGGGCGCGGGCTGCTCCTGCAATTCACGTGCGCGCCGATCGATGGAATCGAGCGATGGACGCAGGAACCATGTGATTACGGCGGCCAGCAGCAGCGCAGCGGCCCCGATCACGTGCTTGCGCTGGAACCGGCCGCGCCGCTTCGAGGCCTGGACCATGGCCCACCCGCCCGCGCCCAGCGCGCCGACCAGCAGCAGCGCGGCAAGGGCAAGGCCGTTGTCGCGTTCCGAAAGAACCGCCATTTCGGCGTCGCGACGCGCCTTGTCGGCAGCGCGCTGGCGTGATTGCGCCTGCGCTTCGGCGGCGGCGGCCTGGCGCGCCTGATCGCCTGCCGCGCGCGCGGCTTCGGCACGGTCGAGGTCTGCGATGGATCGGCACGGCAGCCCGCTGTTGCGGGCATCCACATTCGCGCGGCGCAGGAACGCCGAGAGTTCGCGCATCGAAATCGCGAAGTAGAACGCCGAATCGGTTCCGTTGTCGCTTACCGTGCCGAACGAATTGACGCCCAGCACACGCCCGCAGGCGTCGAGCAGTGGCCCGCCCGAATTCCCCGCGCCCAGCGGCGCGGTGTGCAGCAGGGTGTCGAACGAGCGCGAGGATCGCCCACCTGAGAGATAGCCGCGCGTCTTGACCGCGGCCTGCGGCGTGACGAGGTCTCCCATCGACAGCCCCTGCGCCAGATCGACGTTGCCGGGATAGCCCACGGCATAGACTTCTGCGCCATCGTCAGGCGCGCCGGGAAATAGCGTGATCGGGGTAAGAGTGCCGCCGCCTTCGATGCGCAGCAGCGCAAGGTCATTGCCGGGAGAATAGGCAACAAGCCGCGCCGGATAGCCGTTGCGACCCTCGGCGGGCACGACGCCCGCAATCAGCGTATCGTCATCGCGCAGTTGTTCGACCACATGGGCATTGGTGACGATCAGGTTGGGCGTCACCGCAAAGCCGGTGCCATGGGTAATCAGGTTGGCGCGGTCGCCATCGCTTTCGATGATGACGACGCGCACGACCGAGCGGCTGGCAGCGGAGATATCCGCCGGATCGGCATGGGCAAGCTGCGCGAGCAGGCCGGAGAAAAGGAGCAACAGGCAGGCAGTTATCAGTTTGGCGACACGCATGCGCCGCTTCTTGCGCCGTTTCGATTTGATCGCAAGGTGCGGGACGCCGTGATGCACCATGTCGTGCGAGAAAGCGGTGGTCGGACTGAAGGATTGTGAAGGAATTTCGAGATGCGCCGGTCATTTGCGGAAGCGGAAATTGGGGCTATCGCTTCCAGCCTTGCCCCGGAGAACAGTTGCGTGATTCCCGATGATGAAGCGTGGACCGCCGTACTGGCGCGTGACCGCGCCTGTGACGGGCGCTTTGTCACCGGCGTGTTGAGCACCGGCATCTATTGTCGTCCATCGTGCGCGGCGCGGCACCCCCGGCGTGAGAACGTCCGTTTCTTTGCCGATGGCGCGGCGGCGCGCGCTGCGGGCTTGCGCCCCTGCCTGCGTTGCCTGCCCGATGATGTGGCGCGCGATGAACGCGCCGTGCTTGATGCGATTGCCGCGATCAAGGCGGGTGAGACGACCGCTCTGGCAGAACTTGCTGCCCGAAGCGGCTATTCGCCATCGCATTTTCAGCGCATTTTCGTGGCACATATCGGGTTGTCGCCCGCAGCCTATGCGCGCGCCTTGCGGCAGGAACGTCTGGGCCAGGCGCTGGCCGGGGCTGAGCGGGTGACCGATGCAATCTATGATGCGGGCTTTTCCGGGCCTTCGCGATTTTATTCAGCAGCGAAAGGGCGGCTTGGCATGACGGCTTCGGCATGGCGTGATGGCGGGCGTGGCGTGACGATCCATTGGGCGGTCATGCCGACCTCGCTGGGGCCGATGCTTGTTGCGGCAACCGAAGTGGGCGTGTGCCGCCTTTCCTTCAATGAGGATGAGACCGCGCTGCAAATGCGCTTTCCCCATGCGGTACTGGTGCAGGGAGGTGAGGCGTTCGAGGCCTTGCTGGCTGATGTTGTGGTGGCGGTCGAGACACCGGGCGACCATTCGCATATCCCGATCGATGTGAGGGGCACCGCGTTTCAGGAAGCGGTGTGGCAGGCATTGCGACGCATTCCGCCCGGCGAGACGCGGTCTTACGCCCAGATCGCGGCTGAAGTGGGCAAGCCCGGCGCGGTGCGCGCCGCCGGATCGGCCAATGGGGCAAACAACGTGGCGGTGCTGATCCCCTGCCACCGGGTGATCCGTTCGGACGGATCGCTTGGCGGTTATGCTTACGGGCTTGAGATCAAGCAGCGATTGCTCGACAAGGAACGCGAAACAGCCGGGGAATGACGAATGGACGAGCCGCAGACCATACCGGGCACCCGACCCGGCATCGTGCGGCGGATCATTGCCTTTCCGTTGACGCTGCTGGTCATCGAAGTGCTGGTGGTGGCAACCGGGGCTTCGCTGGCGTCCGTTGCTTTGCAGAAGGTGGTGACGAGGGGAACGCCGGGCTATTTTCTCGGCGGGTTGACTGTCGCCCTATTGGCAATCGCGCTCTATCTGGCTTGCCGCCGGTGGATCGAGCGGCGGGCCAATGATGAATTGCCGTTTGCCACACTTTTGCGTGAATTGCCGCTGGGTCTTTTGATCGGCGCAGGCCTGTTCACCGCCATGACCGGGATCGTCGCGCTGATGGGGGGCATCTCCATAGAACGCTTCAACGGTATGGGTGCGCTCTGGGCCATGCTGGCGATGGCCGTAACCTCTGGCACGATAGAGGAAACCCTGTTTCGCGGCATCCTGCTGCGCCATATCGAAGCGATGCTGGGCACTTGGGCGGCGCTGGCGATCACATCGCTGCTGTTCGGCCTTGCGCATCTGACCAATCCGGGATCGAGCCTGTTTGCCGCCTTTGCCATTGCGATGGAGGCGGGCATCCTGCTTGGTGCGGCCTATCTGTGGAAGCGGCGGCTGTGGATACCCATCGGCATTCACGCCGCGTGGAATTTCACCCAAGGCTGGGTGTTCAGTGTCCCGGTTTCGGGAGGCGAGGCCCCCGAAGGCCTGTTCATCACCGCGCGCAACGGGCCGGAGTGGCTGACCGGCGGTGCCTTCGGGCTGGAAGCGAGCGTGATCGCCATGCTGGTTGCCACCGCAGCAGGATTGCTGCTGCTGGTCCGCGTGGTCCGGCAGGGCGGGATCAGGCCGCCGATGTGGGGGCAGCGCTAACGCGCCCAACCAGGTTTCGCGGGTGTGAGCGTTTTCAGGAATGTTTCAGCGCTTTCCAGATAGGTGGCGCGCTTGTCCGCACTCAGCCGTCGCCATGTAGCATAGGGCTGAGCAAGACGATGATAGCCTGAAAGTGCCTTTTCGTTACGGTCAAGGAAGTGCCAGTAAAGCGCGTTGAACGGGCAGGCATCGGGGCCGGTCTTGGCCTTCACGTTGTAGGTGCACCCGCCACAATAGTCGCTCATCCGATCGATATAGGCACCACTCGCGGCATAAGGCTTCGATGCCAATCTGCCCTTGTCGGCATGCAGCACCATGCCCGCCACATTGGGCCGTTCCACCCATTCGAAAGCGTCGGCATAGACCACCAGAAACCAGTCGGCGACGTCCTGCGGACGCAGCCCCGCAAGCAGCGCGAAGTTTCCCAGCACCATCAGGCGCTGAATATGGTGGGCATAAGCGTTGTCGCGCGTCGTGCGAACGCAGTCCGACAGGCAGCGCATCGGCGTTTCGCCAGTCCAGTATAAATCGGGCAGGGCGCGCTCGGCGTTCAAGCCGTTGGCATCCGCGAGACCCGGCATTTCCAGCCAGTACATGCCCCGGATATATTCGCGCCAGCCGATGATCTGCCGGATGAAGCCTTCCACCGCCTCAAGCGGCGCCCGGCCTTCGCGCCATTCGGTTTCGGCACGGCGGCACAAGTCGAGCGGATCGAGCAGGCCGATATTGATGGCAGGCGATAGCGCGGCATGGAACAGAAAATCCTCCCCCGCCACCATCGCATCCTGATACTTGCCGAACAGAGGCAGGCGTTCTTTGAGGAACACGTCGCGCGCGGTTTCGGCGTCTTGTCGGGTCACAGGCCATCCGAACTTTTCCAGCGAGCCGAAGTGCCCGGCGAATCGTTGCTCGACCAGCGCGAACACTTCCCGCGTGATGGCGTCGAGCTTGAACGGCGGGACTTGCGGTGAAGCAAGCCCCCTTTCTGGCCCACCCCGATTGGCCGCATCGTAATTCCATTTGCCGCCGACAGGTTTGTCCCCCTCCATCAACAAACCGGTCTTGCGCCGCATATCGCGATAGAACCACTCCATGCGCAGTTCCTTGCGCCCTGCCGCCCATTCATAGAAATCCGTCAGCGGGCAGATGAAGCGCGTATCGGGGAGGATGCGAACCCGCACCGGCATTTCGGTTCGCCACTGCTCCATCGCCTCGCGAACCCGCCACTCGCCGGGTTCGGTGGCCTGTATGCCGCGCGCGCCATGACGTGCAACGGCGCGGGCGACCTCGCCGGTGAAACTGCCGGTGTTTTCGGCGTCATCCAGCCTGACGTAATCGACCGCCCAACCCGCCGCGCGCAGTTCTTCGGCAAAGTGGCGCATGGCTGAAAGGATAAGCGCGATCTTGGCCTTGTGGTGGCGGACATAAGTCGTCTCTTCGGCCACTTCCATCATGAGTATCACGGTGTCGCTTGGCTTGCGGTCGGCAAGGCTGGAGATGTCAGGTGTAAGCTGATCGCCGAGGATCGGGACGAGGACGGGACCGGGCATGGCGCTGCAATGGCCGAGCGCGCAATTGGTTCAACCTGCCTGTTCGTTCACACGAAGCTGTAAGGGTCGATATCCACCGCCACGCGTACACCGGGCGGGAAGCGCAGCGGGGCCAGCCATTCGCGGATCACGCGCTGGATTTCGCTGGAGCGTCGGGCGTTGACCAGCAGGCGGTAGCGATAGCGACCGCGCAGCAGCGATAGCGGGGCCGGGGCGGGGCCGAGGATCATCACATCGGCCAGATCGGGTGCGCTGCCGCCGATGCCGCGCGCCGCATCGCGCGCTTCGGCTTCGTCCTCGCTGGAAACGATGATGGCGGCCCAGCGTCCGAACGGCGGGGCACCGGCATCGCGGCGCGCCTCGGTTTCGGCAGCGTAGAAGGCGTCGCGGTCCCCGCTTGCCAGCGCCTCTATCACCGGGGCTTCGGGGTGGCGGGTCTGGATCAGGACTTCTCCGGGCTTTTCACCGCGCCCGGCGCGTCCGGCAACTTGTGCAACCTGCTGGTAAGTGCGCTCCGCCGCGCGCAGATCGCCGCCTTCCAGCCCCATGTCGGCATCGATCACGCCCACAAGCGTCAGTTCGGGAAAGTGGTAGCCTTTGATGACAAGCTGCGTGCCGACGATCACGTCGATGGCCTTGGCGCTGGCCATTTCCACGAACTCGGCGGCCTTGGCCGGGCTGGTCAGCGTATCTGACGTGACCAGCGCAACGCGCGCTTCGGGCAGGATTTCCGCCACTTCATCGGCGATGCGTTCAACGCCCGGCCCGCAGGCGACAAGGCAGTCAGGCTCATGGCATTCAGGGCAGGCTTCCGGCGTCGGCACTTCATGCCCGCAGTGGTGGCAGGCAAGGCGGCGCGACAGGCGATGTTCAACCAGCCACGCCGAACAATTGGGGCATTGGAACCGATAGCCGCAAGTGCGGCACAGCGTCAGCGGGGCATAGCCGCGCCGGTTGAGGAACAGCAGTGATTGCTCGCCCTTTTCCAGCCGGTCCTTCAGCGCCTTGACCAGTGGCGGGGCAATCCAGTGGCCGCGTTCGGGCTGATCGATGCGCAAGTCCACCACCTGAATGTCGGGCATCGTCGCGCCACCGAAGCGGCTGGGCAGGATCACGCGTTCATAACGCCCGCTCTCGGCCATCTGGAGGCTCTCCAGCGCGGGCGTGGCACTGGCAAGGATCACCGGCACACTTTCGAAGCGGGCGCGCATCACCGCCACGTCACGGGCGTTGTAGCGCACACCGTCGTCCTGCTTGAACGAAACCTCATGCGCTTCATCGACCACGATCAGGCCAAGGTTCGCGAACGGCAGGAACAGGGCGGAGCGCGCGCCGACGATCACTTGCGCCGTGCCCATCGCCACCGCGCGCCAGGCACGGCGTCGTTCGGACGATTTCAGCGCCGAATGCCACGTTACGGGCGAAACCCCGAACCGCGCCTCGAAGCGCTTCAGGAACGTCTCGGTCAGCGCGATTTCAGGCAGCAGGACGAGAACTTGCCGCCGGCCCTCGATCGCGGCGGCGATTCCTTCGAAATAGGTCTCGGTCTTGCCCGATCCGGTCACGCCATCGAGCAGGTAGGGCTGAAACTCGTGCGCGTGGACCGAGGCGACGAACCGTGCCGCAACGCCCATCTGGTCTTCGGACAGATCAGGCGCCGCATGCGATGGATCGGCGGGCGGATAGGGCCGGTCCGAATCGACCAGCACAGCCTCAAGCAGCCCCGCATTGACCATGCCGCGCAGCACCGCATCCGAAACGCCTGCAATCTCGGCCAGCTCGCGGATCGTCGCCTGTTGTCCGTCGAGCGCTTCGATGGCCTTGGCGCGCTGCGGTGTCAGGCGGCCGGGCTCGTTCCCGGTCAGGCGATATTCGGTGATCGTGCTGCCCCCGCGCAGCGCGCCGGTGCTGGACAGCGCCATCCGCGCGACCGAGGCCAGGGGAGCGAGGTAGTAGTCCGCCGTCCATTCGATCAGGCGACGCAACGGGGCGGGGAGGGGCGGCACTGGCAGCACGGAAAGCAGCGGGCGCAGCTTGTTCGCGGGAACTTCGGTTGCGGGGAGCCGTTCCGCTTCCCAGACCACGCCGATGATCTGCCGTGGCCCCAGTGGCGCGATCACGACGCTGCCGGGTTCCACGTCCATGCCTTCGGGCACACGATAGTCGAGCGGACCCAGCGCGGCGTTGAAGACAAGGCATCGGACACGGTTCATGTTGAACCGCCTATATGGGGCCGGGATGCGACGGGCAAAGCCTGCCGCAAAAGGAATTGAGGAGAAAGCCATGTCGCAGCTTCAGGTATCGCCGAATCGCCGGGCCGTTCTTGGTGGCATGACATCGCTTGCCGTGCTCTCGCTGGCGGGCTGCGCCACGTTCCCGGCGTTCACGCTGGAAGACGCCGTGCGCAGGTTGCTGTACGTATCGACCGACCGCGCCTTTGCCCGCCTGCTGCAACCGGGCGGATTCTGGGACGATTCGGTGGCGCGCCTCGCCTTGCCCGAAGTGATCGGCAATCGCGGCGGGATCATGCAGCGAATATTGACCGGCCCGATCTTCCGCGAACGTCTCCAACGCGCGTTCAACGACATGGCCTATGACGCGGCGGAACGCGCGGCCCCTGCGGTGACCGATGCCGTCCGCACCATCGGCATCCGCAATGCGTTGGCGCTGCTGCGGGGCAGCGATCCGATGGCGGCGACCAATTTCCTGCATCAGGAAATGGGCACGAGCCTGATCGCGATCATGGTGCCCGAATTTGGCGATGCCCTCCGCGTCAGCCGCGAACCGCTGGTCGGGGAAGTGCTCGCCGCGCTGACCGGCGTTGACGTGGGCGGGATCGCCAATTCGCTTGCGTTTGAGGCGGACAACGCGATCTTCCGCGCCATCGGTCGCGAGGAAGCGGCGATCCGTGCCGACCCGCGCTCAACCAACGACCCTGTCCTGATGGGCGCGTTCGGCATCAAGTAGCGGACTGACAGACGCGGTCGCCTTGCCTATAGGCGGGGGAATCATTCTCCCGTCTGGAAGGCCTGCCCCCATGAAGTTCTTCGTCGACACCGCCGATACCGCCGAAATCGCAGACCTTGCCGCCACCGGCCTGCTTGATGGCGTGACCACCAACCCGACCCTGATCGCCAAGGCGGGCAAGGACTTCATCGAAGTGACGCGTGAAATCTGCGGTCTGGTCGATGGCCCGGTTTCGGCTGAAGTCGTCGCGCTCGATCACGCCACGATGATGCGCGAGGCCGAAGTGCTGCGCAAGATCGCCGACAACGTGTGCATCAAGGTGCCACTGACCATCGATGGCCTGAAAACCTGCAAGGCGCTGACCGGCGAAGGCACCCAGGTCAATGTCACGCTGTGCTTCTCGGCCAATCAGGCGCTGCTGGCGGCGAAGGCTGGCGCGACCTTCATCTCGCCCTTCGTGGGCCGCCATGACGACAACGGTTTCGATGGCATGGACCTGATCCGCGACATCCGCCTGATCTATGACAACTACGCCTTCGAAACCCAGATCCTTGTCGCCTCGATCCGCCACGGCATGCATGTGCTGGAAAGCGCAAAGATCGGTGCAGACGTGATCACCGCGCCGCCTGCGGTCATCAAGGGCCTGTTCAAGCATGTCCTTACCGACAAGGGCATCGAAGGCTTTCTTGCCGACTGGGCCAAGACCGGCCAGAACATCGTCTGATCCGAACTTTTTGATACGAGTGCATCCGTTTTGGCTGACGAAACCCCTCTCGACCGTTTCCGTTCGGTGCTGACCGGCACCGCCCGCGCGATCTCGCTCGATCCGGAGGTTGAGGTGGCGTGGACGGCAGACGCGGCGGTGCAGTCGGGCAATTCGATGCGTGTGCCCATGCCGGGCCGCACACTGCAGCCTGAACAGGTGGCGCAGGCGCGCGGATCAGCCGATTCGATGGCCTTGCGCCTCAGGCATCACAATGCCGCGCTGCATGGCCGCAACGCACCGACCGAAGCTCTGGCGCGGGCCTGCTACGATGCCGTGGAACAGGTGCGTTACGAAGCGCTCGGATCGCAGGACTTTGCCGGTATGCGCGGCAACCTTGATGCAGCGCTGGCCATGCGCATGGCCTCGGACCCGATCGCGCGCGCCACCCGGCCCGAAGAAGTACCCCTGCCATCGGCGCTTGCGCTGCTCCTGCGCGAAAAGCTTACCGGACAGGCCGCGCCCGCCAGCACGGACGTCGGCATGGCGATGGTGCGCAGCTGGATCGAAAGCAAGGCCAGCGACGATTTTGCGGGACTGGCGCAGTCGCTCGATAACCAGCGCGCATTTCAACAACTGGCGCTGGACATGCTCCAGCATCTCGAACTGACACAGTCCGCCAGCGAGCAGGACGAGGAGAACGAGGAAGACGAAGGCGAGGATCAGGAGGACGACGGCGAGGAAGAACCGGATTCGTCAGACGACCAGAATCAGGAACCGTCCGAGGTTGCGGGCGACACCAGCCAGGGTGACGAGGATTCGGACTCCGAGCAGGATATCGAGCAGAACGACGATGCTGCCGATGCCGATATGTCGGATGAGGGCGAGGAAGGCATGCTGCCAACGCGCCCCAATCGGCCATGGACCGATCTGCCCGAAAACTTCGATTATAACGCCTATACCACCCAGTTCGATGAAGTGATCTCGGCGACCGAACTGTGCGACGAAGAGGAACTGACCCGGCTGCGCGCCTATCTCGACATGCAGTTGAAGGGCTTGCAGGGCGTCGTCACCCGTCTGGCCAACCGGCTTCAGCGCCGACTGATGGCGCAGCAGAACCGTTCGTGGGATTTCGATCAGGAAGAGGGGCTGCTCGACGCTGCCCGATTGGCGCGCGTCGTGATTTCGCCGGGCCATTCGCTGTCATACAAGATCGAGCGCGATGTCGAGTTCAAGGACACGATCGTCACGCTGCTGATCGACAATTCCGGCTCAATGCGCGGGCGGCCCATTTCCATCGCGGCGATCAGCGCGGACATCCTGGCGCGTACGCTGGAGCGTTGCGGCGTGAAGACGGAAGTTCTGGGGTTCACCACTCGCGCGTGGAAGGGCGGGCAAAGCCGCGAGGCTTGGCTATCGGGCGGAAAACCTGCACAACCCGGCCGCCTCAATGACTTGCGCCACATTGTTTACAAGAAGGCTGATGAGCCGTGGCGGCGCGCGCGCAGAAACCTCGGCCTGATGATGCGCGAGGGCCTGCTCAAGGAAAACATCGACGGAGAGGCGCTGCTGTGGGCGCACAGCCGGGTTCTGGCGAGGCCTGAAGACCGCCGTATCCTCATGGTCATCTCCGATGGCGCGCCGGTGGATGATTCGACACTTTCGGTCAACAATGCGGGTTACCTTGAACAGCATTTGCGCAAGGTGATCGACTGGATCGAGAAGCAATCGCCGGTCCAGCTCGTAGCCATCGGCATTGGCCATGACGTGACGCGGTACTACCGCCGCGCCGTCACGATCATGGACGCCGAACAGCTTGGCGGCACGATCATCGAGCAACTGGCCGACCTGTTCGAGGACGAATAGCGCGGCTTGACCGTCAGGCCCTAACCGGGCAGTCGAACCGGCATGAGCGAGATGTCCGTCAGCGAAGCCGTCCTGTCCCGTCGTTCGATCCGGGCGTTCAGGCCCGACGCGGTGCCGCTGGAGCTGTTGCGCAGAGTGATGGACAAGGCGCGCTGGGCGCCTTCGGGGTGCAATTTTCAGCCATGGGAAGCGACCATCGTGGCCGGAGCACCGCTGGCGGACTTGCAGCGCAAGATGCTGGAGGCCCCGTTCCAGGACCCGCAGGAATACAGCTTCAGCGCACCTGAAGCGATCCCGGAATGCAAGGCGCGCCTGAAGCAAGTGGGCGCTGCGATGTATCAGGCGATGGGCATCGGTCGCGCTGATGCCGCCGCTCGCGCAGATTTCATACGCAACAATGTGTTGTCGTTCGGTGCGCCTGCGGTCCTGATGTGCTATTTCGACAGGCGGATGGGGCCGCCGCAATGGTCCGATACGGGCATGTGGTTGCAGACGATCATGCTGCTCTTGCGTGAGGAAGGTCTCGACAGCTGCCCGCAGGAGTTCCTGTCCTTCCACGCGCGATTGATCAAGGAAGCGATCGGGGTTTCGGATGAAACGCATATCTTTTTCTGCGGCATAGCGATTGGCTATCGCGATGCGACCGCGGTGGTAAACGGGTTCGAACGCGCCCGCGAACCGGTCGAGGGGAATGTCCGCTTTCTCGGTTTCTGATCGGGATCGAAGGCGACCGGCGTCGAATTGATACAATCACCACCGCTTTGCCGGGTGTATCGGCATTGGCAGCAGCGGGGCAATGCGCCTATGCTGTGCGCAACAGCATAAGACTCTTCGGGCATCGCAGGTTATTCGTGGCAAGGTCAGGGGCAGCGGCCCCGGCTGGGAGAGCGCGCAATGCGATACCATAGGGCAATGAACTGGGCAGCACTGGCGGCTGGCGTCGCAAGCCTGGCCTTGTGTGGTACGTCGGCTTCGGCACAGGATGGATCACTGTTGTTGAAGGACAGTTTTCCGCTCGGTTCGGGGGGCAGCAAGGCGCTGTGCCAGATGCAATCGCGCACGGTGGACGCGGCAAATCGCAGTCCGATGGACCGGACGTGGGCCATCGTCTGCCGCGATTCGGCGCTGCCCGTGGGCCATGTCTTCGCGCTCAGGCAGGGACAGGACGATGTGCTCGCCCGCCTTGCGGACCGGCGCAAGGCCAGTGCCAATTGCGCAAGTGCGATGACGGCATCTGTGGCCGGGCGGATGCGCCAGGACTGCCGCTGGATCGATCCTGATCTCGCTTATGAAGTGGTCAGCATAACCCGCGGAAAAACCGTCTATGTTGTCGAAGGTTTTTCCGCCTATCATGGCGCGCTGGACCTTGCGCTGCGCTCGGTGTTCGCTGATCGCGTCATCGATGAACCTATCGAGGTTGCGACGACCTCGGTCAATGACACCGAATCCTATGCGCGTATCCAGGCGCTGACTCTCGATCCCTCGACCGCCTTGGCCGAAGGTTACCGCCGCAACAGTTCTGGCGACTATGCCGAGGCCGCTGCCTTTTTCGAAACGCTCGACCAGCGCCAGGCATCAACCGGGGATGTGCCGATCGACCGGGTGGAGTTTCTGGTCAATGCCGCGCTCCAGCGGTCCAACCTGGGCCAGTTCGCAGATGCTGACAGGTTGTTTGCGCAAGCTGCTGCAATGTCGGCAGGAAGTGGTGTGGTAGAGCGGCTGCGGCGCAATTATGAAGCGGTCCATCTGCTCAATCAGGGGAAGTATGAAGCGGCGCTGGTGCGGCTGGGCGAAGCCTTGCGGCAAACCGCATCGCTGGGCGCGCAAACCCTGCGTGATACGATGGAACTCACCCCGTCTGTGGCGCGGCGCATCAATGCATCGGACATGACCGCCAATGCGATGGGTCTGGTAGACGACTTGCGCCTGACCGATGACGAGCGCGCCACGATTCTTGATGCCCAGACCCTGCAATTGAAAGGTACGGCGTGGCGGCTGACAGGAAACCGTGCCGATGCGCGCACGGCGCTGGAGCAGGCACAAGCGCAGGCGCTGGCGGTTCGCAACGGACGGGTCGTGTCCATCGTGCGGATGCGCGCGCAACTTTTGTCGGAACTCGCCGCGCTGGCCGAAGAAGAAGGCCGGACCGCCGATGCGGAAAGCCTGCTGCGCTCGGCCGTCGAGATTGTTGGCGTACAATATCCGGAGACGCGCAGCATGGCCGCGGCGCAAGCGCGATTGGCCGCGTTTTTGACGCGCCACGGCAAGGCCGATCAGGCCGCACCGATCTATCGCGAAGTCGTTGCGCGTTCGGTGGAGCGCGAGAACGGTCTTTCCGGCCTTTCGAAGCAGATGGCGCCGTGGTTCGACATGCTGGCAGGTCAGGCGCAGGCCGATCCGGCAGCCAGCGATGCATTCTTCATCGCCAGCCAGGTTCTGGTACGGCCGGGCGTTGCCGAAACACAGGCTGTGCTTTCACGCGAACTTTCGGGTGGAAGTGACGATGCAGCAAGGCTTTTTCGGCAATCGAACAGCCTGTCTCGCGGCATCGAAAGGACACGCATGACTTATGCGGCGCTCCAGCGGCTGGACGATGCCTCTGCCCGCACGGACGAGATCGCCGAAGCTGCCAAGCGCATTCAGGATCTGGAAGCGCAGGAACAGGCAACCATCATACAGCTTGCGAACTTCTCACGCTATTGTGTTGTTTCTCAGAGGGTAATTTCAGAAAAAGAATTGCGTGAAGGCCTCATGCCGGGCGAGGCCTATGTCAAGATGGCGGTGCTCGGACCAGACGTGTTCGTCTATTTTGCCAACAAGGATCGTGCCATCGGCTATCGTGCGCAGATTTCTGCACGCGAACTTGAGAAGTCGGTCCAGACCATCCGCAATTCGATCTCGCGCTTCGATGGCAGGCAATATGTGACGAGCGCCTTTGCCGCAAACGAGGCCCATGCGCTGTATACTGCGCTGTTTGCACCGGTTGCACAGGATGTTGCCACCGCCCGTCACCTGATCTTCGAACCGGACGGTGCGATGCTGTCCTTGCCGGTCAACGTACTGGTTGCCGATGCCAAATCGGCAGAGGCTTATGTCGAGCAGGCAGCCCGTCCAAGCGGCGATCCGTTCGATCTGCGCGGGATGAACTGGCTCGCGCGTGACAAGCTGGTGTCCAC
Source organism: Novosphingobium sp. CECT 9465 (assembly GCF_920987055.1). Classification (NCBI taxonomy): domain Bacteria; kingdom Pseudomonadati; phylum Pseudomonadota; class Alphaproteobacteria; order Sphingomonadales; family Sphingomonadaceae; genus Novosphingobium; species Novosphingobium sp. CECT 9465. Next base: position 2,213,298 of record NZ_CAKLBX010000001.1, on the reverse strand, counting down.
GGCAGTTTCGGCGCGTTCGTTCATGGATGCGCGCAAGCAGCCGGGATCGAAGGCGAACGAGGCTTATCTGGGTATGGGGCGCAATACCGCCGTGTCATCCGCAAGTGTCCTTCGCGGATCCCAGGTTCGCGGGGCGGACGGTGCGGCGATGGCCGATTGCAGCTGGCCGCTGGCGACGTGGAACCGCCCCATATCCGAAGCCGAACTGATAAACGCCCGGACCCTGCTGGGATCGCAGGGCGCTGACCTCATGGTCGGACAAGCTTTCTCGGATACGGCAATCAAGTCCCGCCCAGACCTCGATAATTTCCGCATCCTGCATTTTGCGACGCACGGTCTGGTCACGCCACCGCAACCGACCTGTCCGGCAAGGCCCGCGCTGGTCACCTCGTTCGGGCCGACCGGTTCTGACGGCTTGCTGAGCTTCTCAGAGATTTTTGACCTGAAGCTCGATGCGGACATGGTTATCCTGTCGGCCTGCGATACGGCCGGGCAGGCAGACATATCGGCAACGCGCGCGGCGGGTATCGTCAGTGGCGGCGGCTCGGCGCTCGAAGGATTGGTGCGCGCGTTCATCGGGGCGGGCAGCCGGTCGGTGCTGGCCAGCCATTGGCCCGCACCGGATGATTTCAATGCAACCGCGCGCCTGATCAACGGTCTTTTCGAAGCACCTGCCGGAACGTCTTCCGGTGAAGCCCTGCTCAAGGCACAACAGGTGCTCATGGCTGACGTCGATACCTCGCACCCTTACTACTGGGCTGGGTTTGCAGTCATCGGCGACAGCGCAAGGCCGCTGGTTTCGCGCACGGCCCGTATGGCGATGGCGCAGCCTGCGCGCATCGCGAAGGGGAACTGAAGAATGCCTCAATCGGGCGCAAATACCAGAAACAGTCCGCGCGAAATGGGCCTGGCCGCACGGCGCGGCATGAAGCAGCTTGGCTGGCAGAGGATGGGAATCGCCGCCATTCTTGTGGCGCTGGCGCTGTATTTTGCGTTCAATTCCTGGCGCTTGCCTCTGCTGCACGATGCCGAGGCCGCGCTCTACGATATCCGCGCCGCCAGCTTCGCACCACCGACCGATACCGACAAGCGGATCACGATGGTGGTCTACACCGCCGACACCAATCGCGCGACCGGGCAGATTTCACCGGTTGACCGCACGATTCTTGCAAAAGCGCTGGTGCAGATCGACCAGCTGGGCGCCAAGGGTATTGGCATCGACGTGTTGTTCGATAGCCCGCAAGATGACGATGATACCCTGCGGGCATCGCTCAAGGCCATGCGAACGCCGGTTTTCCTGGCCTTTGCGGACAACCGAACCAATCCCAATGCGATAACTTACGAGCAGGAACAGGACTTGCGCGCCTTCATGGCATCTGCGCAGACCGATCTGGTAAAACCTGCATCGATCCTGCTTGAAACCGATGCGGACAATGTGGCGCGCCGCTGGCCGCGGCAGCATGCGGGCCTGCCGCCTTTGCTGTCGCTGGCGTTGACCAATGGCGGGCCGGACGCCGATCCTCGTTTTGCGAAGTACACAGGCCCGATCCGTTACCGCATCCCCACCGCCAGCGACCGTCCGGTTTTCGACAAGATTCCGATCGACCTGCTGGCCGACCCGGAAACCGCTCCGCTGGTCGCAGAGGCGGTCAAGGGGCGCTATGTGCTGATTGGCGGCGATTTTTCAGACTTCGACCAGTTCGATACGCCGTTCACGCGCACCGGTAATCCGGTGACTGGCGAAACGCGCATGATCGGCGTCGAGGTTCACGCCTCGATGCTGGCGCAATTGCTGGACAAGGCCTGGAAGGCGCCGCCCGCCATGTGGGTTAATGTGCTGGCGGCCTTGCTGGCTGTAGGACTGGGTGCGCTGACAGCGCTGGTCCAGACGCGCACATGGGTGCTGGCGCTGGCGGTGATCGCGCAATTCGGCTTTTTCCTTGCAGTGCCATTCGTGGTCGAGCGCGCGGGATTCGACACGCTGGGCCTGCCCGCAACCGGCTGGCTGGTCGGCTGGCTGATCGCTTACACCGCGCTGAGTTCCAGCTTGCGCGCGATCAACGCGGCACAGCGCGAATTTGCGCAAGGCGCGCTGGGCAAGTATCTGCCACGCTCTGTTGCCGCTGAAATCATGCGCAACCCGGAACGCCTTTCGCTTCATGGTGAAAAGCGCGAAATATTCTGCCTGTTCAGCGATCTGGAAGGCTTTACCAAGCTGACGCATGCGGTCGAGCCGGAAGTCATCGCACGGTTGCTCAACGATTACCTCGATCGGTTGAGCGCGGTGGTGCTGCAATACGGCGGTACGCTCGACAAGTTCGTGGGCGATGCGGTGGTGGCCTTCTGGGGCGCGCCGATTGCCTATCCCGACGATGGTGAGCGGGCGGTGAAGGCCGCCTATGCGATGTATCTGGCGGGCGAGGAGTTTCGCAAGGCTGTGCCCGAAGGCGTACCGAAAATCGGACGGACGCGCGTGGGGCTGCATTATGGCGATGCTGTGGTGGGCAATTTCGGCGGCGAGGGTCGCATCCAGTACACCGCGCTCGGCGATGCCATGAACACCGCGGCGCGCCTTGAAGGGGCGAACAAGCCGCTCGATACGAAAGTTCTGGTCAGCCGGGAGGCGGCGGAACGGTCGGGCCTTGACTGGTTCCGGCCTATGGGTTCGGTCACGCTGCGGGGGCGCAAAACCCCTGTTGATATATTTGAGCCGGTTCCAGACATGGCCGCAGAGAAGCGCAATCTGGCAAGAGATGCCGTCAGCGCGCATTCAGCGGGTGAGGTGGAACGTGTGCAGGCTCTCACAGACACGATCCTCGAATCGGCGCATGAAGACGATGCAATGATGAATTTGATCGAGAGACTGCGGCATACGCACAAGGGAGAAAGTTATGTTCTGGGTTGATGCACCATTCACGCGCGGAGGGGCCGCAAAGGCTGTTCTGGCAGGTGCTGCGGCCATGGCCGGGCTGATGCTGGCGGGCGCTGCCTGCGCGCAATCGGTGGTCGTGCGATCGACCGGACCTTCCGCGGCGACCTATCCCCAGGGCAAGAAGCTGGCGGCAAATTCGGCCGTCACGCTGCGGGCGGGAGATCTCGTTACCGTGCTCGACAAATCGGGTACGCGGGTGCTTTCAGGGCCGGGCACGTTCACGCTGAACGGCGCGGTCAATCGCGACGCTTCGGGCGGCACGGCACTGGCAGCGATGATGGCGCGCGGTGGCGCCGCACGTACGCGGACCGGAGCAGTGCGCGGCGCCTTGTCTGCGCCGGTTCCCGCCGCGCCCACAGGGCCGGAGAACGTCTGGCATATCGACGTGAGCAAGGGCGGCACCTACTGCGTAGCCGATCCCGCCACGCTGGTCATGTGGCGGCCCGCCCGCACCGATGAAGGCACCGGCAAGCTGCTTTCGCAGGACGGCAGCAGCGCCGATGTGACCTGGCGCGCGGGCAGTGCGCTGAAGGTCTGGCCGTCGGCGAGTGTGCCGGTAGTAGACGGGCAGACTTACACTTTCAGCAACGCGGTCGGGGCGCCGGTCAAGATACGCACCATGTTGCTGACCGCAGTGCCGAGCGATGAAATCGAAGTAGCGGCGGCAATGGCGGGCAAGGGCTGCACAGCCCAACTCGATCTCCTGGCAAATCTGGCTGCGGCCACGCAGGCGGGAGGCTGAAATGGCGGTTTCAACAGGCGGGAAAGCCCAGCGAACGATCGCGATGATCGCGGCATTGACGCTTGGCATCGGGGCTTCGGCACAAGTGCTGGCGCAAGCGGTCGTCGTGCGGTCAACTGGCCCATCGGCGGTGAACTATCCCAAGGGCAAGCGCCTTCCGGCTAATGCCGCGGTAACGCTCAAGGCGGGCGACGTGGTGACGGTGCTCGACAAGGCAGGTACGCGGATTTTGCGCGGAGCGGGCACCTTTTCGCTGAACGGCGCGGTCAACCGCGATCGCGGAGCCGCGGCCTTGCTGGCCCGTTCGTTGAGCAATCCAGCATCCGTGCGGGCAGGGGCTGTGCGTGGCATTGGCGATACGTCTGGCGAAAATATCCTGCCCGTAAGCATCTGGCTGGCCGACACCGAGCAAGGGGGCACGGTCTGCGTTCCTCGCGGCAGCGATCTCTATCTGTGGCGTACCGCTAATTCGCGGCGCAGCTTCACGTGGCTGACCGAGGCGACCGGCGGGGAAATGGTGCGAATGCAGTGGCCGCCCAAGACGGTCGGCATTGCGTGGCCCAAGACAATGCTGGCGCCGCAGGAAGGCCGGACTTATCGCATCTATGATGAAGCGACGCCTGACACTGTGGCCGAATTCCAGATCGTGATGATCGAGCCGGAGGCCGTCCCTGCCGATGCAGAGGCGCTGGGCACGTTGTTGCTGGACAATGGCTGCAAGGCACAGTTCGATTGGCTGGCGGAATCACTGGCAGAAGAACCGCCGGTTGTTTCACCCTGATACGGGAAGGTGAAAGTCTGGCTTGACCGAAAAGCTTTGATTTGGAGGTTTAGGCAGTAATAAGCCGAAGGATAAATGACATCACGGGTCGCGCCTGATGGAGAGTAGAGTCGAATGGCCTATCGCGAACCTGTGTCGCTCTCTGGCAGAGCGCGTTACCCTGCATGTGCTCCGGGGCTGATAAGGTCAGCGCGACGCATTCGGTTTACGCTGGCCTGTTTGCTGGCATGTTCCGGCCTTGGCTGGGCCGGGACGGCTTTTGCCCAGGCGGTTCCGCCGGTGGGCATTCAGGCCCCGACGCGCGAGGAAATCGAGCGCGGGGTGGCCGAGGCCACCCTTAACCAGAGTGGCCCGGTCAGCGTTGACGCATCCGAGGTGGAGCGCGCGCCTTGCCCGCTGGCTGCGCCTGACTTTGCCGGGATCAGGCTCAAGCTGTCGTCGGTGACGTTTACCGGTATGCAGGTTCTGCCCGGTTTCAACCTGTCGCAAAGCTATGCGGGCTATGTAGGCACCGATCAGCCCGTTTCGGTCATCTGCGAAATTCGTGACCGTGCGGCCACCGCATTGCGCCAGGCCGGCTATCTCGCCGCGGTGCAGGTGCCGCCGCAGAAGATCGAAGGCGGCAATGTGCGGCTTGATGTGCTGCTCGCTCATCTCAAGCGCGTACAGGTCAAGGGTGATCCGGGCGCATCGGAAGGGATACTTCTCAAGTACCTCAACAAGCTGACGCTTGAGCCGGTGTTCAATACGCATACTGCCGAGCGCTATCTGTTGCTGGCCAAGGACGTGCCCGGTCTCGATGTGCGACTGGCCTTGCGCCCGCTCGAAGGGTCGCCCGGCGAGGTGATCGGCGAAGTCACCGTGCGGCGTGTGCCTGTCTTTGCCGAACTTGGCCTGCAGAATTACGGATCATACAGCGTCGGACGCTACAACGGACTGGCGCGCGTCCAGTTGAACGGGTTGACCGGCATGGGTGATGCCACCACCGCCAGCCTGTTTGCCAGCGCCGATTTCGATGAGCAGAAAGTGCTCCAGATCGGCCATGACATGCGGATCGGCGGGGAAGGCTTCGTGCTCCACGGCGATTTCACTTATGGTTGGACCGATCCTACAATTACCGGCGCCGCATCGGATTTCCGGTCGCGAACGCTTTCGGCCTCGATCGAGGGCACGTATCCGGTGCTGCGTTCGCAGGCTTACAACCTTTCGGTTTCGGCTGGTGGCCAGATTGCGAACCAGAACCTCGATTTCGGCAACATTCCGCTCAATCGCGATCGTCTGCGGGTGCTCTATGCGCGCGTCGAAACGAACGGGGTTTCAAAGGCCAGCCTGACCGGGCGCGACGGGTTCACCCCGTTCGAACCCAATTGGGCCTGGGGGACGACGGTCGAGGTGCGCCAGGGCATCGGCGTGTTCGATGCAACTCGCGGCTGTCGCGGGACGCTTGCCGTCACCTGCATCGGCGCGGGCGCCGTCACGCCCAGCCGGATCGAGGGCACGGCCAAGGGCTTTGTCGTGCGCGCCAGCGGCGTGTTCGAATATCGTCCGATCAGGCGGCTGACGTTCAGTCTGCAACCGCGCGCGCAGTATTCGCCCGACAAGCTGCTTTCCTATGAAGAATTCTCCGGCGGCAACTACACCATCGGGCGCGGCTATGATCCAGGTTCGATCATCAGTGACAGCGGCGTGGGTGCGCGCGGCGAAGTGCGCGTCGGTTCGCTGATTCCCAAGGTGGCGGGCAGCAACGCCGCACAACCCTATGCCTTCGTCGATGCTGCATGGGTGTGGAATCATGATGTAGCCTATCGGGGGCTGAACCCGCAGAAGGTTGTTTCGCTTGGCGGCGGCATGCGCGTTTCGTTGCTGGATACGGTGCGCGTGGATGCAGGCGTGGCGGTGCCACTGCACGATCCGCTGGGCCTCAACGTCAAGGGCAAGGCGCGTTTCATGCTTAATCTTTCGGCCCAGCTCCTTCCGTGGAGGCTGTGATGGCGGAGGCGATCGTGCGCAGGCAAGCGGTGTTGAACAACGGTCACGTCATCGCCACGCAGGCGTGGTTGCGGATGCCGGAACGCGCGGGCGTTCGCGCGCCGAAGCGGCGTCGCACATCGGCGCTGGCCGGGCTCATGGCGGGTATCTCGACGGGCGCTGCGGTGCTGGCTTTCATGGCCACGCCTGCACCCGTTCGCGCCCAGGGCGTGGTTGGCACGCCCGATATCCAGTTCGGCATAGAGACCGTGCTGCGCGATTCCGGCACGAAGACCGATACCGTGGTGGTCATCGCTTCGGAAGCCCTGCTCGATTGGAACGCGACGAGTTCGACCGGCGTGTTCCTGCCCGAAGGCAATACGTTGCGGTTCGATGGCGGCGGCGAGGATTATACCGTCCTCAACCGGGTCACATCGTCGCAATTCGGTGGCCCGCTGTCGATTGCCGGCCGGGTCGAATCCGAAAGCAATGGCAAGGTCTGGTTCTACAACCCCGGCGGCTGGGTCGTCGGTTCGACCGGTGTGTTCGATGTCGGCAGCCTTGTGCTGACGTCTTCGCCGATCACGGTAGACCCCGCTACGGACACGGTTTCGCGGCTGTTCGGCGATAATGGCGAGATCCGTTTCGGCGCGGCGCCCGATCCCGCATCGTCGGTGACGATTGCGGGCGGCGCGCAGATCAACGCCAATTCTGCCAGTGGCAGTTATGTCGCCATGGTCGCCCCGCGCGTGTCGCAAGGCGGCACGGTCCGGGTCGATGGTTCGGTGGCCTATGTCGGCGCAGAAGCTGCGACGATCACGATCAACAACGGCCTGTTCGACATCGTCGTCGATAGCGGAAGCGACGATTCCACCGGCGTTTCGCACACTGGTACGACCACCGGCCCGGCTGCGAACTTCTCCGATCCGAACCACCGCATCTATCTGGTTGCCGTGCCGAAGAACCAGGCGATGACCGCCGTGGTTTCCGGCTCGCTCGGCTATGCGGCAGCCACCAATGCCCAGTTCGATATCGATGGTTCGATCATCCTTTCGGCAGGGTACAATGTCGCCGGTCAATCGGTGCCGACCGATACGCCGGTGGGCGCGAATGCCTCGCTGTCGATCGAAGGCCTGACCGCCACCAACGACATCAGCGGTTACGCCAGCGGCACGATCGCGGTGGACGCCACGACGGCTGACGTAGCGTTCGCGGGCAATGCCTATCTCTGGGCGGCTGGCGATCTGAATGTCGATATCGGTACGGGCCGTGCCCTGACGGTGGGCCGAACCTTGGACCTTCGCTCCACCTCCACAACGGCAAGCGGGGACATTTCCGTCGATCTTGCAAGCGGAGCCAGTCTTGCGGTCACGGGTGACCTGAACGCGGTTTCCACGGCAATCGGCCTGGTAAAGCGCGACCCGAACAACGGCGATGTCCTTGAAGCGGGATCGGTGGGCGATGACGTCCGTTCGGGCAATGTCAGCATCGTCGTGCGCGATGCGGACTTTTTCGTCGATGGCGACACAGTCCTTATGTCCGAGGCAACCGGCGGTATCGGCCAATTGTCGGTGGGAACCGCGCAGGCGGGCAACGTCGGATTCGCGGCACTGCAAGACAATCCCAATTCACCGGCGCGGCAGGTTTCGCTCGCAAGTGTGCAATTGACATCCGTTGCGTCCGCCGCCTATTTTTCCCAGTCGCAGATCCCGCTTGCCGGAGCGTCCTCGATTGCCGGCGATGTTACTTTCGCAGTCGATGGCGGTCTGCATTTTGCCGACCGCATGACACTGGACTCTTCAGCCAATGCGAGTTTCGGTAGCGATCTTGCCCCGCAGCAGGCAAGCGCGGGCTGGGTAGAGGCATCGTTCGCCAACAGTGTCGATACGTTCCTGATTTCGTCGCTCGGCCTCAGCAACTCAGCAAGTGCATCGGAAGGCGGTGGCGTCGCCCTCGGCGATGTCGCGCTTTCGCTCGATAATGCCGATGTGACGATCACCGATGGTTTATATGGTTATCTTGGCATTTCATCAAATGCCTACGGCGCGCTTGCCACGCCCAACACGGTGGGATTGTCGCTCGTCAACGGCGCGGCGCTCGATCTGGGGCAGGGCTACCTTGCTCTCAACGCTTATGCCTACGGTGAGATCGGCGAGCAGACCAGCGGAACCATTGCGATCACGATTGACGGCAGTTCGCTGTCGCTCGGCAGTTTCCAGGCCTACACCACGGCTTCTGCCGCGAATGATGGATCGGACGCCACTGGCGGCGATATTGCTCTGGCGCTGCGCAACGGGGCAACGCTGGATGCGCTCTACTCTGTCGGGCTGTACTCTTATGGCTATGGCGCCAATGGGGACGATGGCGTTGATGGTGGCGACGGCATCGGCGGCGATGTCAGCTTTGTGCTTGATGCCAGCACCTTTGCCGCCAGCAATTTCGATCAGCGCTCCATCGGCACGGCGGGTTACAGCAATGGCGATGGCGGAGCCTCTGGCGCGGGGCGCGGGGGAACAACCAGCTTCCGCCAGACTGGCAGTACCTCCAGCTTCGAGGTTGGCAGTTTCCAGATGGATGCCATGGGCACCGCAAATTCCGGTGAAGGGGGGCTTCTGGCATTCAGCTCGCTTGCGCTCGGCACAGGTAGCGGCGATGGCGCGGACGGCTTTGGCGGCACGGCATCATTCACCGTCGAAAACGGATTGTTCACCGTCAACGACCTGCAGATCATGGCCAATGGCGAAGGCGGCAACGGCGCCAACTTTGCCGGGTTCGATCCGGGCAACGGCGGCAACGGTACGGGCGGAACCGCATCGCTGGTGGTGAGCGGTGGTATCGTAACGGCCAATTCGCTCGAAATTTCGGCAGCGGGTCTCGGTGGCGACGGCGCCGATCACGATGACTATACCGGCGTTGGCGCAGGCAATGGCGGCAACGGCACCGGCGGCAATGCGTCGGCCACCCTGACCGGCGGGCTGCTGGTCAGCGACGAGGTGACCATTTCGGCCAATGGCAATCAGTCCATCGATTACGGCTATGGCTATACCCGCTATTACGGCAACGGCGGCGGTGTCTATTATGCGGACGGAACAGCTGGCGCGGGCGGCATCGGGCAGGGCGGCACGGCGCTGCTGACAATCGACGGTGGCGGCTTGCAGGATGCGGCCGATCCCAACGTCACAAACCTGTCGGTATTGGTCCAGGCCATCGGCGAAGGTGGAGCAGGCGGTGAAACCTACTCTGATTCCACCTTCAGCCCCTATCTTGCCAATTCCGGTTCCGGCGGAGCCGGAATTGGCGGTTCGGCTGGCGTCAGCTATCTTTCCGGCGATCTGGATGCTGCGTCCGTCGCGATCGTTGCAACCGGGCTTGGCGGCTTTTCAGGCAACCAGGCCTATGGCGGTGGTGAAAGCGCGGTTCTGGCCGGATCGGGTGGCAGCGGCACAGGCGGCACGGCCACGTTCGCGATCGGCACCGACTTTTCGGATCTCACGTCGTCCGATGATTTGCGCCTGATAAGCCTCAACGCTGACGGTATCGGCCGGGCGGGTGAAGCCGGGCAGACCGGCGGCGCAGGGGGCAACGGCACGGGCGGCAGTGCCATCGTGAATGCGATTGGCGGGTTCGTCACGCTGAACACGCCTGCACTTTCGGCAGTGGGCAGCGCTGGCAATGGCGGCAATTCCACACTCGATCAGCATGGCGGCGCGGGCGGCAATGCGCAGGGCGGCAGCATTGAAATCCTTTCCGACGGGTTCGAAGCCAATCTGACACTCAGCGGCAATGCCATTGCGGCGTGGGGGCGCGGCGGTTCGGGCGGCGATGGTGGCAACGGGTCCGATCTGGTCGATGGCGCGGGCAGCGGCGGTGCAGGCGGTTCAGGCACGGGCGGCAGCGTTTCCTTCATCGCTGCCAATTTTGGTCAGCTGGACGTTTCCGCTTTTGTCGATTCGCGCAACCTGGCGGTTGAAGGTCTGGGCGGCGATGGCGGGCTGGGTGGCAATGCCTCCGCCAACGGCTGGACCTCCACGGGGCAAGGCGGGGCTGGCGGTTCGGGCACGGGCGGTTCTATCGCGGGCCGCGCCGAAGATGGCGGCGCACTGGCCTTCGGGATTGCGGCGTTCGACGCCAGCGGTGTGGGCGGTGCAGGTGGTGATCTGTCGGATGCAGACGTTGATTCGCCCTTGAAGGCATCGGCCGGCGCATCAGGCGGCAGTGGCACCGGCGGCACGATCAGCCTGATCACCTCTGGCCCGCAGGCAACGCTCAGCATCGGCAGCCTTCTGGCCAATGCTAACGGCTATGGCGGCAACGCGGCAAGTGGGGCGGGCAACGATCTTGTCACCGGCCTTGGTGCTTCGGGTGGCGCAGGTGGCGCGGCCACCGGGGGGTCGATCCAGCTTCTCGCCGAATACAGCGGGCGGCTCGATGTGGCCGAACCTGGTGGTGGTGCGGAACTGAACGCCAATGCCTTCGGTGGTGACGGCGGCACAGGCGTTTCCGCCATCTTCAATGCCAATGGCAATGGCGGAAACGGAGGTACGGGCGGTAACAGCGGCACGGGACTTGGTGGATCGATTTCGATTGCCGCCAATTCGACCGGAACGGTCAACCTTGCACCGACGGACACAACCCTCATTTTCGCCAATGGCGATAGCGGTCTGGCAGGCATCGGCGGGGATGGCAGCGGGGTCAATACCAGCGATCCCGATGCGATCGGCGGCAACGGCGGCAACGCCGGACGCAGCCTCGGCGGTCGCGGCGGCGTGGTTTCCTTCAGTGCAGACGGCGGCGAACTCGTCGCTGGCGCACTGGAAATCGACGCGATCGGCACTACCTATTTCAATTTCGCCTTTTCCTCAGGGGGCTTCGGCCCCGGTGGATCGGGGCAGGGCGGTTCCGCCACGGTAGACAATGCTGCGGGTGGCACCGTCACCTTCGCCTCGTTCGATGATCTTGATGGCAACATCGGCAACCTTGTCGCAGGCAGCACGGATGTCGATGTAACCAGCGCTACGAACTACATCACCGGCAATGGGGATTTCCTGTTCGCCAACGATGCAGGCTCCATCATCCTGCGGAACTTCAGTCACCCGGCGGGCGATACCATGCGCTTTGCCAGCTTCACCGGCAACGCAACGGGAACAGGCGGCGCGCAACCCGGCATCGTGATTGATGCATTTCTTTCGCCGATCACCATCGATGGGGCACTGACGCTTGAGGCTTCCGGCATCATCACCGTCGATATGTTCGGTTCCGCGGGCCTCACGGTGGGTGGCACGGCCGTTTTGCGCAGCGATAGCGGCATCTTCATCACCGGTTTTGACGGTGGCCAGTTCAATGCCACTGACATCGACCTCGGCAGCTTCGGCTCCATCGATATCGCCAGCGTGAATTGCCCCGATGCCACCTGCGCGCCTGTCCACGCCAGCGGCAGCCTCAGGGTGGACGCCAACTTCAACTTCAACCTCTATGGCCCCGCCAACGCCGCTGGTCTGGGCAGTGTCGATGTCTATGCCGGGAACGATATTACCGGCGATTCGCGCAGCGGCTATTTCTCCAACGGCAACGTGCTGGTGCGCGGCGGCAACGATGTGACCGTGCGCAACGCTTACGGCAACAACATCGCGATCGCTGCGGGCGCAGTCGTCGATGGGCAGACATTCTATTACCCGGCCACGCTCACCCTGGGCGAAGTTGAAGGCGGTGGCGAAATTCGTGCCGATGGCACGGCCAGCTTCGCCAGCGGCGGTGGCATCTTCGTGACGGAAGGCAATGTCATCGAATCGGCAACCGCGATGGATTTCGCCAGCGGCAACGATATCGTCGTGGACGGGAATAATCTGATTGCGGCGAATGCCAGCCAGCCAGCCAACCCAGGGGGCATGCGCTTCCGCGCCGGTGGGCTTGCCGTGAACCACACGCTTGAACCCAGTGACATCGCGGCACTGTCTTTCGGCGGCGGAACAAGCGTCGATTCCAACAATGGCACGATTACCCTGTCGGGCGCCGCAATCGACGCAAGGCAGGCGACATTCTTCGGCAACGGCTTGCAGGCAGACGTCACTTCGCTGATCGCTCTTGGCGATGAACGCCGCGACGACGGAGGTCGTCTCGATCCCGATTGTCTCGACGGCGCGATCTGCATCGGTGAAATCTTCATGGATGGTAATGTTGCCATCGGGCAGGGCAGCGCCAGTCCCCGCGATGTCCGTCTCGCCGGTGCGATATCGGGTTCGACCGTCCGCATTCGCGCGCTGGGTGACATCACCGCCGGTGATCTTGAATCGCAGGTTTTCGTTTCCGGCACCGCCAATGCGACCATCGCATCCACGCAAGGCGATATCGCGCTGCTTGGCGGTTCGACAGTCAACGGCGGCAGCGTCGCGCTTTCGGGCGCAGGATCATTGACCGGGACCGGCCATGTCGAAAGTTTCACGGACGATGTCGGCCTGACCTTTGGCGGCGATATCGATGCCGGCTCGATCACGGCTGCCCGGCAATTGACCACCGCCGCCGCCATTGGCGGTGCACCGGAAGCTTCGTTCACCACCCCCGGATCGCTGCGCGTGGATGCGCTCAGCCTTGGCACTGGCAGCGCGGCAACCAATGCGCGGATCAATGCCGGTGGTGACATCATGGTCGGTACGCTCAAACTGGGTGGCAACAGCGGCGCCCTCGATGCCGTTGGGACTATCGCGCTGGGTTCAACTTTCCTGGCCGATGTGGACGATCTCTCGCTTTCAGCCGAAACTATCGATTTTGGCGCGCTGACTGTTTTGGGCGATCTCTCGCTCAATGGCTCGACGGTTACCGGATTTGCAGCCGAAGCAGTTGGTACATTGGACGTTACAGCCGATGATCTGACGGTTGGGTTCCTTCGCTCGCTCGGCAACCTTACACTGACAGTGGTGAACACCGCCGCGCTCGGCACGGTAGAATCGCACAGTGGTTCGGTCTTCATCGATCCGGCGCTGTTGACGTTCGATGCCATTTCGGCTGCGGGGGCGATCAGCCTTGCGGGCGGCACGATCACCGGCGGCACGGTTGATGCCGGGACGACGCTTGATATCGTGGGAACCGGCCCGCTTTCCCTGATCTCGGCAAGTGCCGGGTCGTCATTGGCCATCGCTGCTGCCAGCCTCACCGCGCCGTCGCTTTCGGCAGTGGGCAACATTGCGTTGACCATCGGCGGACCGGCCACGCTGGGCACCGCCACGGCAGGGCAGGCGTTGACCATCACCGCAGGCGACATCACTTTCGATGCGCTTTCCGGGACTGGTGTGAACATCACCGGGGCTGACGTGCTGGGGCAAACCATCACCGGCAGCATGGTTTCGATCCGGTCGACGACCGGCGGCGACGTGACTTTTGAAAGCGTCAACTCGGCTGGCCTTGCGCGGGTCGCAGGCGGCGCTGTCTCCGGCGGGACGGTGGTCGCGGGGACATCGGCAGAACTTTCGGGGGCAACGCTGGATCTTGGCAGCGTACGCGCCGGAGGAGCGATCAGTTATAGCGGCGGCGCAATCGACATTGCCGAAACGGTGGCTGGAGGCAGCGTGCTGGTCGATGCCGGTTCGTTCACGTTCGATTCGATCCGCGCCGGCGGCAACGCCGATGTCGTGGCCGATGGCAGCGTTATCGGCGGCACGGTGAATGCACCGGGTCTGGTGCGCTTCAATGTCGGCGGGCAACTGCGCTATGCCACGCTCGATGGCGGCGACATCTTCCTGCGCGGTGCCAGCATCGCGGGCGGCAACATCCGCGCGCGCGGCGGATCGGGCAGAAGCGGTGAGATCAATATCGGAACGACCGGCGCGCTGACCGTCGCACAACTGGATGCCACGGGTTCCGTCGGGATCGATGCGGGTTCGCTGGCCTTTGACACGATCAAGGCTGGTGCAGGCTTCGCGACGAACAACCGTTCGATGACCGGCAATGCCATCACGGCCAAAGGCGACGTCTCGATCAACACCAACGATGACCTTTCGCTGGCCTCGATCTCCGGCGCTGATTTCGATCTTTCGTCCAATGGTGCGATCAACCTTGCCTCGATCACGGCCACTGGCGAGGTGACGGCACAGGCCGATGCGGTCAGCCTGACCTCGCCCGGCGCCTTGCGCATCCGCCTGATCGACGCGACCAACGGCAATGTCGATGTTACCGCAGCAGGCACCATCAACGGTGACACGATCAATGCGCGGGGCGATATCGCGCTGCGCTCCACCGGAGCAGATGTTTCGATCCGGCGTCTTTCGGCAGGCTACGCCGATGTGTTCAGCGATGCCGTGCGCCCCCAGGCCAATGTCGTTCCGGGGGTGATCGGGCAGGGCGATATTGTGATCGATGCCTTGCGCGATATCCAGATCGATACGACTGCCGATGCGGCCAACGCCTTTGTCGCCAACGCAGGCGGCACCATCCGCCTCAATGGGCTCGCCACCGGAAAGACCATGGCTCTGTCATCGGCAGACATAGCCATCGCCAGCACGGGGCAACTCGGCGAATCCTCGCACACCGATGACATTGTCCTGTCGAACGCTGGGCAAAGCGTCACCCGGCTGGGCGATGCCATTGCGTCGCAAACCAGCGTATACGCTCTGGGTCAGGCCGAATTTGCCCGTATCCAGTCACGCGGCAACCTGTCCATCGGCGGCGGCAGCGCAATGCTGGTGGGTGATCTTGCGGCCACGGCGCAATCGGGAACCACAGCAGGCCAGATTGGCCAGACGGGGCGGCTTTCGCTTCAGTCCAGCGGGCTGGTCTCTTTCCTTGGCGCAGTCTCGCTTGCCAATGCGGCGGGCAACACGCTCTCGGTCGATGGATCGGACGGCGTGTTCCTTGATGCCACCACAGGGTCTATCCGGCTCACCGAAGGGCAGGCGCGCGGGGGTACGCTTCGCATATCGGGCAGCGGCATCGCCATGGTCACGCGCGATGCGCTGGAGGACATCTCTGCCTTGACCGACACGGCTGCGATCACCGAGCGCCTGTCAGCGAATGACGGTGTCACGGCTGATCGTACGCTGATCGAAGCCGAAGTGATCGACCTGCAATCGGACCGCGAAGTCTATGTCCAGAACACCGCGGTCGGCACCGGCTTTGCCGAGCGGCGTGGCTTTGTTGCGGGCAGCCTGTCGATAGACAGCCGCGATGGCGGCACGCTCGACATCGTGATCAACGGCACGGTCGATGGGGCAACCGGCATCGATGCCATCGATCTTATCGACCTTGAGGAGGAGTTCACCCCGCTGTCGTCGGTCAACGGCTGCGTGATCGCAAATGTCGCGTCCTGCGGGGTCGAGCCGGTGGAGGAGCCGCCGGTGTTCGATCAGGTCATCGTCCGCGATGTGATCGCCGAAGTGCTGGACGACAATCCTGAAGATACCGCGCTGCAAGTGGCCGACAGTTTCACCCGCAGCACGCTGATCCAGATAAACCAGATCGCGCCCGCCGGGTTCGAACCGCTGATCGATGAGCCGGTGACCGGCACCGGCAATGACGATCTGCTGGGTGACGATGAAGAGGATGAGTGAGCCGGGACTGCTGAAGGCTTGACCGGACGGGCGGGTGCGGGGCAAGGGCAGGGCATGTCCGATGCGTCCACCAATGCCGCCCCGCTGAAGCTGTTCAACAGCCTAACCCGCCAGTTGGAGCCGTTCCAGCCGGTCCATGCAGGTGAAGCGCGTGTCTATTCCTGCGGGCCGACCGTCTACAACTACCCGCACATCGGCAACATGCGCGCTTATGTGTTTGCCGATGTGCTGGGGCGGACGCTGTCGTTCAAGGGCTACAAGCTGACGCATGTCATCAACATCACCGATGTCGGTCACCTCACCGACGATGCCGATGCGGGCGAAGACAAGATGGAGAAGATGGCGCGCGCTGAATCGCGTTCGATCTGGGACATCGCCGAACACTACAAGCAGGCCTACTGGGCTGACATTCGCGCGCTGAACATCCGCCAGCCCGCGCAGTGGACCGTGGCGACCGAATACGTCCCGCAGATGATCCAGTTTGCCGAAAAGATCGCGCCGCAGCACTGCTATGAACTGGATAGCGGGCTGTATTTCGATGTTTCGACGGTGGCCGATTATGGCCGATTGGCGCGGGCGCAGACTGATGACGGTGAGGGCCGGATCGAGGCGGTCAAGGGCAAGCGCAATGCGGCGGACTTCGCGATCTGGCGCAAGACGCCTGCGGGCGAAAAGCGCCAGATGGAATGGGATTCGCCGTGGGGACGGGGTGCACCGGGCTGGCATCTCGAATGCTCGGTCATGTCGGGACAAGTGCTGGGCTTCCCGTTCGACATTCACACCGGCGGCATCGATCACCGCGAGATTCACCACCCTAACGAGATCGCGCAGAATCAGGCGTTCTGCTGCACCAACGGCCTTGACCTTCCCGCCAATTCGGGCGCGAAGATCTGGATGCACAACAACTTTCTGGTCGAGCGGTCTGGCAAGATGAGCAAATCGTCGGGCGAATTCCTGCGCCTGCAACTGCTGATCGACAAGGGCTACCACCCGCTCGCCTACCGCATGATGTGCCTGCAGGCGCACTACCGCAGCGAACTGGAGTTCAGCTGGGAAGGGCTGGGCGCGGCGCTGACGCGGTTGAAGCGGATGTACAAGGCTGTGGCGGTTCAACTTTCGAAGGAGTTTGAGTCGGCTGGCCAACCGGTTGATTCCACACGTGCATACCTTCCGATCCCAACTGAAGAGTGGGAGGTGGCTGACGAGACCGGTGTTCTTACTGAGTTCTTGGAGGCCATCTCTGACGATCTCAATACACCAAAATGCCTACCTCTTATTGAGGAAGTCCTTGGCGATAAAATGATAAGCCATAAGAAGCGTTGGCACCTTATCGCTACAATGGATCAGGTCCTCGGCTTGGATCTTTTGAAACTGGATCGTGCAGATTTGCGCATCCGTCCAAAAGGCGTCGAACTCGACGAAGCCGAAATCGAAGCCGCGCTCCTCGCCCGCAAGGAAGCCCGCGCCGCCAAAGACTTCGCTCGCTCTGACGCGCTACGCGATGAACTTGCTGCCCACGGCGTCGAGGCAATGGACGGCGATCCGCTTGGCTGGGAATGGAAGCTTGGTTGACCTTGTTACTTCGCGCATTTGTGTGTATATAAATGCACATGGAGCGCGATAGCCGCAAGATTGTCAAACGGTTGCTCGCCGAAGGCTTTGTCGAGATATCGGTCAAAGGATCGCATCACAAGTTCCGCCGTGATGGTGTAACCGTGATCGTCCCTCATCCGAAAAAGGACATGCCGCTTGGCACTGCGCGCAGCATCGCAATGATGGCAGGTTGGCTATGACATATTTTTACGCAGTCGTTCACAAGCAGGCAGACAGCGCATTTGGCGTCCACTTTCCCGATCTTCCCGGCTGCTTTTCCGCGTCGGATGAGGTTGAGCAGCTGGTGCCAAACGCTTGCGAAGCGCTGGAGCTCTGGTTCGAGGACGCAGATCAAACCATCGCGCCCAGTAGCCTTGAGGACATTCGTCAAGCCGCCGCTGCCGACCTTGCCGAGGGTGCATTTCTGGTTGCCGTGCCGCACATTCGCCGCACCGGGCGGCAGGTTCGGGCGAACATCTCGCTTGATCGCGGGATGCTTGAGGCGATTGATCGCGCTGCGTCTGAACGCAATCTCACGCGCAGTGCTTTTCTGGCCGATGCTGCGCGCAAAGAAATCGAACACCGCCACCTTTGAAAACGATTTCTGGAATTGCAGGCACAGCGTGACTCTGTCCGCCTGCCTTGCTAGTCCTTGTTCCAAGGGGCAGGTGCGGGGTCGATAACGGCTGGCATCGGTGAAACGTCCTGAGGGTCGCATCCACATTGGGGAGAGAGACGCCGCAGCTTTGCGGTTCTCTTGGCAGATGGAGCGACGCGACAATGGCCGACGGTATTGGCAAGAAAGCATCAGACCTGTTCATCGAATGCCTTGAGGAAGAGGGCTGCGAATATATCTTCGGCGTTCCGGGCGAAGAAAACCTCGATTTCCTCGATTCGCTGTCCCGTTCCACCAAGATCAAGCTGATCCTCACCCGCCATGAACAGGGCGCGGGCTTTATGGCCGCAACATATGGCCGCCACACGGGCAAAACCGGCGTATGCATCGCAACGCTGGGACCGGGCGCGACCAACTTCGTCACCGCGGCGGCCTATGCCACGCTGGGCGGCATGCCGATCCTGATGATCACCGGCCAGAAGCCGATCAAGAAATCCAAGCAGGGCCGCTTCCAGATTCTCGATGTCGTCTCGATGATGGCGCCGATCACCAAGTTCACGCACCAGATGCAATCATCGGACAACATCCCCAGCCGTGTGCGTGAGGCCTATCGCCTTGCCGAAGAGGAAAAGCCCGGCGCAACGCATATCGAACTGCCGGAAGACATTGCCGACGAGCACACTGATTCGACGCCGCTCAAGCGCAGCCTTGTCCGCCGCCCCAATGCCGATGCCAAGTCGGTGATGCAGGCGGTGCATGCACTGCAGAACGCCAAAGCCCCGGTGCTGGTCATCGGCGCGGGCGCAAACCGCAAACTGACCGGCAAGATGCTGGCCGAATTCGTCGAGAAGACCGGGATTCCGTTCCTGACGACCCAGCTCGGCAAGGGCGTGATCGATGAACGGCACCCCAAGTTCCTCGGCTGTGCGGCGCTTTCGGCAGGCGATTTCGTTCATCGTGCCGTCGAAGATGCCGACCTGATCGTCAACGTCGGGCACGATGTGATCGAAAAGCCGCCGTTCTTCATGCGTGAAGGCGGAACCCCGGTGATTCACGTTTCGACCAAGACCGCCGAAGTCGATCCGGTATACTTCCCCAGTATCGAGGTGATCGGCGATATCGCCAACGCGATCTGGCAGATGAAGGAAGCGATCACGCCCAATCCGACGTGGAATTTCGATCATATGCTGGCCTATCGCGCCGCCGAAGTGGCGCACACCGCGCCGCTGGCCGCAGACACGCGCTTCCCGATCTTCCCGCCGCATCTGGTGCAGGCGATCCGCGATGCCTTGCCCGAAGATGCGATCATCTGCCTTGATAACGGCGTCTACAAGATCTGGTTCGCGCGCGGCTATGCGGCTTACCAGCCGAACACCGTGCTGCTCGACAATGCGCTGGCCACAATGGGCGCAGGGCTGCCGTCCGCGATGATGAGCGCTATGCTTTATCCTGAACGCAAGGTGATGGCGATCTGCGGCGATGGCGGGTTCATGATGAACAGCCAGGAGATGGAAACTGCCGTCCGTTTGGGTTTGAACCTCACGGTGCTGATCCTCAACGACAATTCCTATGGCATGATTCGCTGGAAGCAGGCGAACATGGGGTTCGAGGATTTCGGGCTGACGTATGGCAACCCCGATTTCGTCAAATACGCCGAGGCTTATGGCGCCAGTGGCTACCGCGTGGAAAGTGCTGCGCACCTCAAGGAACTGCTCGCCCACTGCAATTCGACGCCGGGTGTTCACCTGATCGATTGCCCGGTGGACTATTCGGAGAACGACCAGATTCTGAACAAGGACATCAAGGATCTGTCGAAGGCGCTGTAATTGCAAACTTCGTCATTGCGAGGAGCGTAGCGACGAAGCAATCCAGAGTGGCCGCGCGCATCCGCACTGGATTGCTGCGCTCCGCTCGCAATGACGAACCTGGGGCAGGACGCTCCAACAGAGGTCGAACGATGAAGCTCAAAGACGTCTATCCGCTCTATCTCAACAACAAGGCGGTGCAGCCCAACGCCGATCTTGAGGTGACGGACAAGTTCACCGGCGAGGTCGCGTTCCGCACCGCGCTCGCGACGCCCGATGTGATCGACGCGGCGATTGCCGGGGCGGTCCGCGCGACGGAGCCGATGGCGCGGCTGGCCAGCTATGAAAAGCGCGACGTGCTCGATCACTGCGTGAAGCGCTTTGCCGAGCGCAAGGATGAACTGGCCTATGCGCTCTGCGTCGAGGCTGGAAAGCCGATTGCCGATTCGGAAGGCGAAGTCGGGCGCCTGATCGACACCTTCCGTATTGCCGCCGAGGAATCCACGCGCAATTACGGCGAGATCCAGCCGCTCGATATCAGCCCGCGCGCCAAGGGCTACATGGGCATGTGGAAGCGTGTGCCGATCGGCCCATGCAGCTTCATTTCGCCGTTCAACTTCCCGCTGAATCTGGCCGCGCACAAGATTGCGCCTGCCATCGCCATGGGCTGTCCGTTCGTGATGAAGCCGGCCTCAATGACGCCGCTTGGCGCAATCATCATGGGCGAAGTGCTGGCAGAATGCGACGTTCTGCCCGAAGGCGCGTTTTCGATCCTGCCGGCCGCGCGCGCCGGGGCGGACCTGTTCACCACGGACGAGCGGCTGAAGCTGCTGTCTTTCACCGGATCGCCCGGCGTGGGCTGGGACCTGAAGGCCAAGGCTGGCAAGAAGAAGGTCGTGCTCGAACTCGGTGGCAATGCTGCCGTGGTGGTCGACAAGGACGCCGATCTGGAACATGCGCTCGCCCGGATCGTGTTCGGCGGCTATTATCAATCGGGCCAGTCGTGCATTCACGTGCAGCGCGTGATCATTCACGCCGACATCTACGACCGGTTCCGGGATATGCTGGCGGCGAAGGTCAAGGCGCTGAAATCGGGTGACCCGAAGAATCGCGATACTTTCATCGGGCCGATGATCTCGGCCAAGGAAGCGCAGCGCCTGAAATCTTGGATCGATGCTGCGGTTGCTGGCGGCGCAACCTTGCTGGCAGGTGGCGGGTGCGCGGGCAACATGCTCGAAGCAACGCTTCTCGAAGGCTGCTCGCGCGAAATGGACGTCTATACCGAGGAGGCGTTTGGCCCGGTGGTGATCCTGTCGCAGTTCACCGATTGGAACGCCGCGCTTGACGAGGTGAACGACAGCAAGTTCGGGCTTCAGGCGGGCTTGTTCACATCAGACCTGCACAAGGTCATGGACGCATGGGACCGGCTCGATGTTGGCGGAATCGTGGTCAATGACGTGTCGAGCTATCGCGTCGACAACATGCCTTATGGCGGGGTCAAGGATTCGGGGCTGGGCCGTGAAGGTATACGATTTGCGATGGAAGACATGTCGGAAATTCGCAATCTTGTCATTCGTCGGCAATAATGCGGGCAGGCTGATCGGTTTTCTTCGGAAATCTGCCGGAAACATGAATAGCCACTTGAACCGCAGG
The DNA here is from genome assembly GCF_920987055.1 of Novosphingobium sp. CECT 9465. Taxonomy (NCBI): domain Bacteria; kingdom Pseudomonadati; phylum Pseudomonadota; class Alphaproteobacteria; order Sphingomonadales; family Sphingomonadaceae; genus Novosphingobium; species Novosphingobium sp. CECT 9465. The sequence continues at coordinate 2,191,672 of NZ_CAKLBX010000001.1, read as the reverse complement.
GCCACTGTAGCCTAGTCTGTATTCATCGGGGTCGCATTGCAGCACTTCTGGCAAGCGCGCAGCACCAGGCAAAAGCCGGGCTGCGGGTGGACCAGTGGGGACGAGGGGCAATGCTCGACAATTTCTTGTCTTTCCGGCGACTGATCGCAGTGTGTCGGGCTATGCCGCGTTCAGGCGCGATGGCACTGGTTGCGTGTCTGGCTATGGCCGGGGCCGCACTGGGCGCCTCGTCGCTTGTTTCTCCGGCTGCGGTTCAGGCGCAAAGCGCAGGGGCAACCCTGCGTGGTCATCAGGGCGTTGCATCATGTGCAGGATCGACCTGCCATGGCCGCAGCGCTGCCGATGGCGCGGTCGTCCGCCAGGACGAAGTCATGCGCTGGCAGGAAGATTCGTCGCCTTCGGGCGCGCATAGTCGTGCCTGGAAAGTGATTCAGGAGCCGCGCGGGCAGGCCATCGTCCGGCGCATGGGCCTTGATTCGGCAGGTGTGCAGCGCGAATGCGCAGGCTGCCATTCGTCGCCCGGTGCCGCACGTGCCTCAGATGGCGTCGATTGCGAAGCTTGCCACGGCGCATCGGGCGCGTGGCTCTCGACTCATTACGCGGTCGGTGCCAGCCATTCGCGCAATGTCGCGCAAGGGATGACCGATCTCACCCGGCCGCAGGTGAAGGCGCAGGTCTGCCTCGACTGCCACTTCTCTGGCGACGCCAAGGGCCAGTTCATCGCGCACCGCATCATGGCGGCCGGCCATCCGCGCATCTCGTTCGAACTCGATCTGTTCACCACGCTTCAGCAGCATCACGATGAAGACGCCGACTATGTCCAGCGCAAGGGTGGCAAGTCCAACTCGATGCGGATGTGGGCGGTGGGGCAAGCCGAAGCCGTCAAGCGCAGCCTTGAACTGTTCAGCCAGCCCGCGCGCGCAATGAACGGCATTTTTCCCGAATTTACCTTCTACGATTGCCATTCCTGCCATCGCCGCATCTATGACGGGGAAGAGGGCAAGGTAACCGCCATCCCCAATCCGGGTCGTCCGATCCAGCTTGGTGCGCCTCCGTATAATGATGAGAACATGATCATGCTGCTCGCAGCAGCGCGCGCCGTTGCGCCAGATGCCGCGGTGAACTTCGATGCCAAGAGCAAGGCGTTCCATCGTGCCATGGGCGCAAATCGCGCGGAAACCGTTGCCGCCGCACAGGAGCTACGCCAATCGGCAGATCAGCTTTCTGCCCGGTTCTCGTCGGCAGCTTTCACCCGCGAACAGACTTTCGCGATCATGGACTCGATTGCCAGCGAAGCAATTGGCGAACGCTTCACCGATTATGAAGGCGCGGTTCAATCGGTCATGGCCGTTGATACCCTGCTGAACGGGCTGGTCAATCAGGGCATGGTCTCGACCGCTTCGGCCGGTGCCCTGCGCATCCAGATCAATCAGGCCTACGCCGCGGTGCGCGATCCCAATGGCTTCCAGCCGCTCGCGTTCCGGCGGGCGCTGGGCAGTGCGGTGCGTTCGATACGGAGCCTGCGCTGATGCAGTCCGGGCTGTTCCTGCGCCAGACGACGGCGATGGTGGCGTCGCTCTCGCTCACCCTTGCCGGATGCGGCGGCGGTGATTCTGGCTCTGGCGGCACGTTCACACCAACGCCGACACCAACGGCCAGTGCGCGCTTCTTTGCCGATCCGGCGCAGGAAGCGCTGACCACTGCCGAAGTGCAGCAGATCATCGCGCAGGCCGTGGGTGAGGCAAGGGCGCTCAATTACCCCGCGATCATCGCCGTGGTGGACCGGGTCGGCAATGTCCTCGCCGTGTTCCGCATGAACGGTGCGGTCACCCGCATGATCACGAGTCAGCGCACCGCGACGGGCGAGATTTCCCCACGTGAAGTGGATGCGCAAGGTCTCGATGTCGAGGCGACGATGGGCGCAATCTCCAAAGCGGTGACTGCGGCCTACCTTTCGTCCAGCGGCAATGCCTTTTCCACCCGCACTGCCAGCATGATTGTGCAGGAACATTTTCCGCCAGCACCCAATGCGCCGGGCCTTGAAGCAGGGCCGTTGTTCGGGGTGCAGTTCAGTTCACTGCCCTGTTCCGATCTCTCGGCGCGGTTTCTCACCGGTAACGCAGGCTCGGCAGCCTTCATCGGTCCGAAACGCGCGCCGCTCGGTCTCGCCGCTGATCCTGGCGGTCTGCCGCTTTACAAGAATGGCGTGGTCGTCGGCGGCATCGGCGTGATGGCCGATGGTGATTATGGCTACGATCCCGACGTAAGCAATGTCGACGGCGATCCCGAAGAATTCATGGCGCTTGCCGGGATTCAGGGGTTTGCCCCCGCCGCCGACATTCGCGCCGATCGCATAACCGTTGACGGAACGACACTCCGCTTTGCCGATGCGCGTATCGAGGGCCTGCATCCGCTGGAAACCAGCTTTGCCGCTATCAACAACGTGGTCGGCGCACTGGTTCCTGTGCGCGGCTATTACGATGGCACAGCGGTTATCCCCGGCACGCCGTATGGCACGGAAAAAAGCGGGATACGCCGCGCCACGTCTTCGGAGTTTTCGCTGGCCGACGCTTATGTGCTGACCAACGGGTCGGGCACTCCGCGCTATCCGATCAAGGCGGCTACCGATGCGGGCGTGGTCAGCCAGCCGCTCACGGCCGCCGAAGTGCGCGCCGTGCTGGAAGAGGCGTTCACGATCATGACCCGCGCCCGCGCGCAGATTCGCCGTCCACTGGACAGCCGCGCGCAGGTTTCGATTTCCGTGGTCGATACCTTCGGCGAAGTGCTCGGCCTTGTTCGCGGGCCTGACGCGCCAATCTTTGGCATCGACGTTTCGCTGCAGAAGGCGCGTACTGCCGCGTTCTTCTCCAGCAGCGTTGCTGCGCAGCAGTTGAACGAGAACACTGACGCCGAAGTGCCGGCATTCGTGCAGCGGACACGCGATTTCCTGGGGGATCAGACCGCGTTGACCGGCAAGATCGCCTTTGCCGATCGGGCCGGCGGCAATCTTTCCCGGCCGTTCTTCCCCGATGGCGAAGTTGGTCGTCCCAATGGTCCGCTGTCGCGCCCAATCACCGATTTCAGTCCATTCGCGACCGGCCTGCAGATCGCGCTGGTCAAGGCCAATCTCCTTCAGCACGCGGTCTTCGTCGAAAACCGGCTGAACGCGCGCGATGTGGTGCAGACCTGCACCGCCGTGCCCGATACGCCCACCGGCAAGAAGCGTCTGGCCAACGGTATCCAGATTTTCCCCGGCTCGGTGCCGATCTACCGCGGGAACCAGCTTGTCGGCGCTATCGGTATTTCAGGTGACGGGATCGATCAGGATGACATGATCGCCTTCCTTGGTGCGCATAATGGCGGGGTGAAAGCGGGCGGAATCGGCAATGCGCCCAAGGCGATCCGTGCCGATACCATCGTGGTTCCGGTCGGATCGGGGGTCAGGCTGCGCTATGTGAACTGCCCGTTCGCGCCGTTCCTCGATACCTCCGAACAGAACGCTTGCGAGGGCAAGTGATGCAGCAGGTCATCGCCCTAATCGCGCCCGCGCTAGGTCTCGCCACACCGGCGGCACCGCCCATGGCCTTGCCGTTCCACGTCCTTGCGGCCGTACAGGCGGCCACGCCGGGTACGATGGCTGCACCGGAAGCCGCTTCGGCTCAGTCGGACAGTGCTTCGCAGATGCCCCAGGCAGAGACCCCGGCCTTGCCCGGTGGCGAAACCGAGGCTGACCAGGCCCTGATCGATGGTCGTCGCCGTCCGGGCTTCAACAAACAGCTTCCCGAACGCGTCGAACAGGACAATCCGGGCGCGGTAAACGCCCCGCCACCCGAAGCCTTCTATGATAAATATGATGGCGATGGCCCGATCGGCGATCTTGGACTCGAAGTCGGCCTGCCCGATCGCTGGCGCATCATGTCTTCGCTCTGCCCGCAAAGGGACGCGGCCACGGGCAAGAAGGATCGTTCGCTTTACACTTTGTTTCCCAGGCTCGAATATGTCTGCCATTCCAAGCTCGATCCATTCCATCATAACCTGATCAAGGGCGATCTTCCGCTGGCCAGGGGCAAGCGCCCCGGTTTTCTGAAGGGTGATGACTGGTTCCTGATCGCCAGCGCCGTGTCCGATACCGTGGTCGAGCCGCGCAGTTTCCCGATCCCCGTGGGCAACCAGACGACGACCAACCCGAACGCCATCGATACGTTCGGGCGCAGCCACAGCCTTGTTTTGTCGCAGACCTTCATTGCGGGCATTTCGCTGCTCAAGGGCATGACCGCATACAAGCCGCCAGTGGTGGAATACCGGATCGCGGTGGCGGCAAACCTGAACCACGTTCAGGTGCCGGAACGCCGTATTCTGTTCGTCGAACCGTCCAAGGGGACGCGCCGCACCGATGCCTTCATCGGCTTACAGGAAGCCTTCATCGACTACCACATTGGTCGTTTTGATAACAAACGCTACGATTTCATCAGCATGCGCGCCGGTATCCAGCCGATGCAGTCTGACTTTCGCGGTTTCCTGTTCAACGACAACCAACTGGGCGTGCGCCTGTTCGGCAATCGGGACAACAACCGCTTCCAGTTCAATCTTGCTGCATTCTGGCGGCTTGAAAAGGAAACCAATTCCGGCCTCAACGATGTCAGCCGCGCACCGCGCAACGACTGGGTGTTCATGGCAAACCTCTATCGCCAGGATTTCCCGGTGGTCGGCCTGACCAGCCAGGTTTCGGTCACATACAACATGAACCGCGAGCGCAATGAAGTTACCGTCGACACCAACGGCTTTCCGGTTCGTCCGGCATTGCTGGGCGATTTGCGCGGGCGCGAATACGATGTGGTCTATCTCGGCTACGCTGCCGATGGCCGGATCGGTCGGATCAACCTGACAGGGCAGTTCTATGCCGCACTGGGTGAGGACCGCAACAATTTCCTCACCAGCCGCGCGGCAGAAATCAGGGCTTTCATGGCTGCCGCCGAAGTCAGTTACGACATCGATTGGACGCGTATCCGCCTGTCCGGCCTTTGGGCCAGCGGCGACAGTGATCCTTACGACAGGATCGAAGGCGGCTTCGATGCGATCTTCGAGAATCCGCAGTTTGCAGGCGCCGATACCAGCTACTGGATCCGCCAGACGATCCCGTTTGCGGGCGGTGGTCGCGCAATTTCGGTCAACGGCCGCAACGGCATCCTCAATTCGCTGCGTTCGTCCAAGGAGCAAGGCCAGTCGAATTTCACCAATCCCGGCACGATGCTGGTGGGGCTTGGCACCGATTTCGATTTGACGCCTACCTTGCGGGTTTCGACCAATCTCAATCACCTTTGGTTTGAAAACACCAAAGTCCTTCAGGTTCTGCGCAACGAAGGCTCGATACCGCGCGATATTGGCTTCGATGCGTCGGTCTCTGCCATCTGGCGTCCCAATGCCTCGCAGAATCTCGTGTTCCGCCTTTCGGGCGCGGTGCTTGAGCCGGGCGGCGGGTTCGATGACCTGTTCGCCCAGCAGGGCAAGGCAAGCCGCTTCTATTCCGTCCTCGCCAACGCGACCCTGGCCTTCTGATGAATCATCCCATGACCAAACCGCGCCGCACTCGCAAACTTCCCTTGGCATGGCTGATCGCTGCACTCACCGTGCTGCTGGTGCCAAGCGCGCTTTACGCTTCGGGCGAAGAAGCGGCACAGAAGGTGGCGCACAGCCGCGCCCCTGCCGCGCCGCGCGGCCAACCGGGCGAAACGGCTGAAGAACAATGGGCTTTCGTCGACAAGCAGAACGTCGGCTGCGTCAGTTGCCACACCAAGAGCGATCACCGCACGATGCATGCCAGCCCCGCCGTGGTGCTGTCGTGCGTCGATTGTCATGGCGGCAATACCAAAGTCGTCGCGGACCGTTCGTGGAACAGCAATTCGATGGAGTATATGGGCGCACTGAAGGACGCGCACGTCCTGCCCAGGTATCCCGCCGCTTGGGGCTGGCCAGCTTCGGCCAATCCGAAGCGCTCCTATGCACTGCTCGCCAAGGAAAGCCCGGAATTCGTCCGCTTCGTCAACCCGTCGGACTACCGCGTCGCGCGCGATTCGTGCGGCGCTTGCCACATGTCGATCATCGAGGCGTCCGAACGCTCGCTGATGAGCACGGGCGCGATGCTGTGGGGCGGGGCGGCCTATAACAACGGCATCGTACCGTTCAAGAATTACCTTTTTGGCGAAAGCTTTACCCGTACCGGCGAACCGGCGCTGCTCAAATCCGGCTCGAAGGAAATCGGGCCGGACGGCAAGCCGATGTGGGGTACGGTCACACCAAAGGAAAAGGCCCGCGGCGCGCTGCCGGTCATGTATCCCTTGCCGCGGTGGCACACGATCCCGCCGGGCGACGTGTTCCGGGTGTTCGAGGATGGTGGCCGCACCATCAATCCGCAGTTCCCCGAAATCGGCCTGCCCAACTCGACCGGCCTGATCCAGCGGCTTGACGAACCGGGTCGCCCCGATCTCAAGCAGTCGAACCGTGGCCCCGCCACTGGCTTGCGCGTGGCCATTCCGGTGCTGAACATCCACAAGACGCGCCTTAACGATCCATTCCTGTTCCAGATGGGCACCAATGACCAGCCGGGCGATTATCGCTCATCGGGCTGCGCTGCTTGCCACGTAATCTATGCCAACGACCGCGAACCGCGCCACAGCCTGAACTATGGCAAGTGCGGGCGTGATGGGCAGACGGTCACCGCCGATCCCACGATCAACGGCTTGCGCGAAGGCCAGCACCGCAAGGGGGCATACGGCAGCTACGACGCTGAAAAGGAAGAGCATCACGACAAGGTGCGTGGCACTGTGCTCCGCGGGAAGGGCGCATACGTTACCGGCGACAAGTCTGTTCCTGAACAATCTGCCGATATGGAAGGCGATTGCGCGCGCGCAATCTCTTCGGCCCAGCAACTGGTCTATGCCCCGGCAAAGGGTGTCGCCCCGCATGGCACGATGGACCATGAAAAGATGGATCAGGCATCGGCCCATGCTGCGGCTGGTCTTGATGAAAAGGGCCACGCCAGGAAGGCAGGCGTCCATGGCGACGAACATGCCGGAACCGGTCCCGTCGCCATGCAGGACCGCGAGAGGGGCCATCCGCTGGTGCATGCCTTTACCCGCGCGATCCCGACCGCGCAGTGCATGAACTGCCACATGCATCAGCCCAATATCTTCCTGAACACCTACCTTGGCTACACCATGTGGGATTACGAATCCGATGCGGATTCGATGTGGCCGGGGCCGGAAAACCGTGCGCCGCGCCCTGCGGGCATGACCGACGAGGACTATTCGAAGTATTTCAAGAAGCAGTTCCAGCCAAACATCGACGAACAGCGCGAAGTGCTGGACCGCAACCCCGAAGGCGCATCCACGCGCGGGTTGTGGCGCGACGTCGAATTCCTGCGTAACGTCTATGATCTCAACCCGCAGTTGAAGGACACCCAGTTCGCCGATTATCACGGCCACGGCTGGAATTTCCGCGCGATCCTGAAGCGCGATCGCCGCGGTAACCTGCTCGATGACGAAGGCGACATGTCGTCCTATGGCACCGACAAGGCGCACATCATCGATCCGGCTGACCCGGAAAAGTTCCGCAAGGCAGGCGAAGCCAAGTTCGTGGAAGCCGGGCCGGACAATCCGGGCAAGGCGGTCCACATGATGGACATCCATGCGCAGATCGGCATGCAATGCGCCGATTGCCACTTCTCGCAGGACAGCCACGGCAATGGCATGATCTATGGCGAAGTCGCCAACGCGGTCGAGATCGGCTGCAAGGATTGCCACGGTACGCCCGATGCGTACCCGACGCTGCTGACCTCCAATCTCGCCGCGCCAGAAAAGGGCAACAACCTTTCGCTGCTGCGCAACGCCGATGGACAGCGCCGCTTCGAATGGTTCAACCAGCCTGACGGTCGTCGCGTTCTGGTCCAGCGCTCGATCATCGATCCCAACCTGTCGTGGCAAGTCAGCCTGGTGAAGGATTCGGTTGATGCGCGCTATCAGGGGCAGATGGATGCCGCTGGCAAGCCGATCTTCAATCCCAAGGCCGCGCGCGCGAAGCTGATGGCGAAGTCTGCCTCTGATGACGGCGCCTACAAGTTCGGCACCGGCGTTGCCAAGGAAGCGCGCGCTCATCGTGACGACGACATGGCCTGCTTCACCTGCCATCTTTCGTGGACGACATCGTGCGCAGGCTGCCATTTGCCAATCGAGGCAAACTGGAAAACGGCTACGCAAAAGTACGAGGAAGACTACACCCGCAATTACGCGACGTATAACCCGCAGGTTGCGCGCGATGACATGTTCCAGCTGGGCAAGCATCAGCGCAACAAGTCGTCGGGCAGTGATCCGGTGCAGTTCGATGCGGCGGGCAATCCGGTGTCGGGCAAGGCGATCACCGCGCCGATCCGCTCGACCTCGGCACTGATCCTGTCATCCACGAACATCAACCGCGAACGCATCTATGTGCAGCAGCCTCCGATTTCGTCGATCGGCTATTCATCGCAAGCCTTCGCGCCGCACTTCCCGCACACCGTCCGCAAGAACGAGACCAAGCAGTGCACCGATTGTCACATCAGCCAGGATGAAGACAATAACGCCACGATGGCGCAATTGCTGCTGCTGGGCACCAATTACGTGAACTTCGTGGGTCTCAACGCCTGGTTCGGTCTTGATGGCGGCTTTGAAGCCGTGCGCGTGACCGAATGGGACGAGCCGCAAGCTGTCATCGGATCGTATCTCCATCGCTATGCCTATCCCGATTACTGGAAGCAGCACGTCGAGACCAACGACCGCGAACTGAAGAACTGGACGCGCGGCAAGATCATGGATAGCAAGCTTTCGGGCGAAACCACCGGGCAGGAACAGTTTGCCAACGTGGTGGAAGGCACCAAGGATGCAGTCCGCTGCCTCCAGATGCGCGGCGAATACATGTTCGTGGCCGAAGGCAAGGGCGGTTTCCGCGCCTATGATATCGCGGCGATCGGGAACAAGGGCTTCTCCGAGCGTATCGTCACCGCGCCGTTCTCGGCGCTGGGCCACGATACTCATGTGAAGACCGCAAATGCCACCTGCATGGCCTTGCCCACCAATCAGGCCATTGCACCCACGCGCAATTCGCCAGAACTGCGGGCGGTCAATCAGGAGCAGCCGTTCTCGCCGATCTACAGCTATGCCTTCGTCACCGATGCGGTCGAAGGCCTGATCGCGGTCAATGTCGATACCCTGGCCGATGGCGAATTCCGCAACAATTTCTTCACCCGTGCGATGACGTTCAATCCCGATGGTGTGCTGACGGGCGCAAGGCATATCACATTGGCCGGTGACTACGCCTATGTCGTTACGGACAAGGCGCTGGTCACGGTTCACCTGACCAAGCCATGGAGCCCGGACAAGCCTTGCGAAGTGAGCAATGCCAAGGGTGGCGAGACCTGCCTTGCGCCGCGCATCACCTCGGTCGTGCCCTTGCGGGATCCCCGCGCAACCGCCGTGCAATTCCGCTATCTTTGGGTAACGACGGCGAACGGTCTTGAACTGATGGACGTGACCAATCTGGCCCAGCCCAAGGCAGTTGCGGGCGCCGTGGTGCCGCTCACCGATGCACGGCGGGTCTATCTTGCGCGTACTTACGCCTATGTTGCGGCCAAGTCGCAAGGCCTGGTGATTGTTGACATCACCGCGCCTGTGCGGCCCTCGATCTACGCCAGCTACACAGCCGGCGGGCAGCTCAACGATGCTGAGGACGTGATCGTCGCGTCAACCAACGCCTCGCTGTTTGCCTATGTCGCCGATGGCCGGAACGGGATGAAGGTGCTGCAATTGACCTCGCCCTCCAGCCAGCCCAATTTCTATGGCTTCTCGCCCGAACCCAAGCCCGAACTGATCGCATGGGCGCGTACGCCAACCCCGGCCATTGCCCTGTCGAAGGGGCTGGACCGTGATCGTGGTGTGGACGAGACCGGGGGACAGATGGCGGTGTTCGGTCGCCTCGGCTCGCGTCCGTTCAATCGCAGCGAGATGGAGGAACTGTTCCTCAACGCCAAGGGTGATGTGTTCCGTGTGTCGAATGCGGTGGACATGAGCCTGTGGGTCGGCGCGAAGGCGGCTCCGCTGCTGTCCCGGATGGACCGCTAAGCTATCTGCCAGTTGGAGAGGAGACCGGGCGCCCACGCAGGCGCCCGGCATTCCTCACCGGATCAGTCCTGATCAAGCAGCAGCAGTTCACATTCCACTTCCATCAGTGGCGCGGGCAGCAGTTCATGGTCCACCCGCGCAATGCTTGCATCGGCCACCAACTTGCTGCGCAGGCGGAACTCATGGTCCGGCAGCATCAGGACAAAGCGTTCGCCGTCGCTCACCGCATCGCTGCCTGCAAAGCGCAGGACCATGGTGTGACGGGTGCCGGTGAACGTGATGCTTGCCCATGGCGTTTCGCGATGGGCAATCACTTGCGCCAGCGGTCCGGCAATTTCGCGCAGTTCACGCAGAAGCCGCTCTGCCACTGAAAGGCGTCGTGGTGGCGGCATCGTGGTGGCTTCAGCTTTTGTCTCAAAAGCGCGCAGATCAAGCAGCATGGACATTTGCTCCAAAAGTGTTCATGAAATGTTCCACGCGCTGTACCATCGCAGAACGCGGCTCGCGGCCGTTGCGCAGATCACCGACCAGCCGGGGATCATGCGCGGCAAGGCGGCCGAACTTGGTCACGGGCATCCCCGTGTTCTCGATGAATTTTTCGATCTTACGGATGAGCATCTTCGGTTTGACCCTCCCGGACATAAGCAAAAATGAGAAGCGACTCGAAATAGGATAAATCCTATGTTGACGTTCAAATCCTACATGGCTAGGAAAAGTCCTTCGAAAGTGGAGTAAGGTCCGATGGAAGCCGAAAACGATGCCGGAGCGCGTTCGCGTCTTGTCGCGCTGGCGGCGGCGCGGGGCGTCAGCCTTGCCGCGCTGTCCGGGCTGATCGGTCGGAACACGACTTATCTCCAGCAGTTCGTGCGCAAGGGCAGCCCCCGTAAGCTTGAGGAGAATGACCGGCGGACTCTGGCCCAGTTCTTCGGCGTTCCTGAACAGGAACTGGGCGCTGGGGCGCGCGGCGCGGTGGCGGCGATCGGGCAGGGTGGCGGTGTTGTGGCACCCGTTGGACAGCGGGCGGCACTGGCCGAATGGGCAGATGTTCCGCGCCTGCCGTTGGGCGCTTCGGCAGGGCCGGGCGCACACACATCAGAGGAAATTCCCTCCGGCCGTCTGCGTTTTTCCAATCGTTGGCTGAAGGCGCAGGGGCTTGAACCTGTGATGCTCTCGGTCATCGAGGTCGAGGGTGATTCGATGGAGCCGACCCTGCGCGATGGGGACGAAATCCTTGTCGACCGCACTCCGCGGCCCTTGCGCGCCGGGATTCACGTGATCCGGCTGGACGATGTCCTGCTGGTCAAACGGCTCGAATCGGGAGCGGGCGGGGCGTTGCGCATTATTTCCGATAACGCTGCCTATCCGCGCATGGAGCGGCCTGCGCAGGACGTCGAGATCATCGGCCGGGTCGTCTGGAAAGGCGGGCGACTTTAGGAATTGCAGCCCGCGTGGCGCATGTGGACCAACGGATAAGCTCGCCCTTGTCCGTCGCGGTCTGAACGCCCGGTCTCGACAAAGCCCAGCCGCCGATAGAACTGCACAGCGCCGCCGTTTTGTGCGTTCACATCGATGGACATTCCGGGATTGTCTGCCAGGGCGCGCGAAACCAGGGCTTTGCCGATGCCGGTGCCATGGTGTGCAGGATCAACGAACAGGGCTTCCAGCATTCCGTCCGCTACAAGCATGAACGCGATTGCGCAGTCATTTTCATCAACGGCCAGCAGCAGGGGAACATGGGGCAGGAAGGCGGCCACTTCATCACCGATGGCAACGCGATCGGCGGGCGTCAGGAACGGGTGCGTGGCATCGACGGCAGCGGCCCAGACGGCAAGGGTGCGCGCTGCATCGTCCGGCCGGGAAAGGCGCAGGGAAATCATGGCATGCAAACTATTCGCCCGCCAACGGCATTGCAATTGGCCAGGGTTGAGGCCAATTTCATGGCCATGAACCAGCACGAAGCCCAGCCACCCATGAAAGTGGCGATCATTCCCGTGACCCCGCTTGAACAGAACTGTACGCTGGTGTGGTGCACCAGAACGATGAAAGGCGCCTTCATCGATGCCGGCGGTGACATCGAAAAGCTGAAGCTGGCGGTCGAGCGGTCCGGGGTGACGGTCGAGAAACTGCTCGTCACGCACGGTCATGTCGATCACTGCGGCGTCACCGGAATTCTGGCGAAGGATCTGGGTGTGCCGATCGAAGGCCCGCATGAGGCCGACCGCTTCTGGATTTCGCGGCTCGACGATGATGGCCGCCGCTGGGGCATTACCGGCGAAGTGTTCGAGCCGGACCGCTGGCTGTCAGACGGCGACAAGGTAACCATCGGTGAACTTGAACTCGATGTGGTCCACTGTCCCGGCCATACACCGGGCCACGTGGTGTTTCATCACGCGCCGTCCCGCTTTGCAATTGTCGGCGATGTCCTGTTCCAGGGATCGATCGGGCGCACCGATTTTCCGATGGGCAATCATCAGGACCTGCTCGATTCGATCACGCAGAAGCTCTGGCCCTTGGGGGACGATACCATGTTCGTCCCCGGCCATGGGCCTCACAGCACCTTTGGCCGCGAACGCCAGACCAACTCTTTCGTCAGCGATTTCGCGCTCAAGCAATAAGTGCGCGCAGGGATAGCCGTCGGCAGGTCCGCGCCAAGGGCGTTACATATCGAGCGCGATCGACACCGCCCAAACGCCAAGGCCCAGTTGTGCCGCCATGGTCGTGAGTGTGCCGAGGCCGCGCAGGAAGCCCAGCGGCCCCCCGTCCATCCCGATGCCATGGGCGACGCGGCCCAGCAAGTAGATGGCCGCCGTGCCGAGCAGGAACGGGTTGCCGCTGCGGGCCAGTTCGATCGTCGCAACCAGCACCAGCACGATTGGGGTGTTTTCGATAAAATTGGCCTGCGCGCGCATCCGCGCGATCAGGGTCATGTCGCCGCCATCACCGATGCTGATTTTACGGCTGCTTCGGATCATGCCGATGCGGATTGAAAGCCATATGTTGATTGCGGCTGCGGCTGCGGCTGCGCACAGCGTGATCGGTAAAATGGTCATGCCTTCAAATGCTCCCCCGATGAAATTCGCCAGTCCCTGACGATCTTGCACCAGCCTAGCGCGCGCAAGCTTGCAAAGCACCAGAAATTCCGTATAGGCGCGCCTTCGCCCGTGTTTCGGCGAATCCCGTTCCTGCTGCGCTCGTCGCTGCGTGCGGGTCCAGCGTCCGGCTATCGTGGTCGGGATTGGGCTTGTGCGATGGATCGGTATTCCCTATCGCGCCCGCATCAAACGTAAGCAATTTCAGGAACAGGTGCCGAAATGGCCGTCCCCAAAAGAAAGACTTCGCCCTCACGCCGGGGCATGCGCCGCAGCCATGACGCGCTCAGCGTCGATGCATTCCACGAATGCTCGAACTGCGGTGAACTCAAGCGTCCGCACAACCTGTGCAACGCTTGCGGTCACTACAACGGTCGCGAAGTCATCGCTGTCGGGCTTTAAGCCCATCAACGGGGGGGATTCGGGAATATGAGCCTGCCGCGTATCGCCGTCGATGCGATGGGCGGTGATGAGGGTGTGCGCGTTATGGTGGAAGGCGCGGCTCTTGCCCGCCGTCGCCATGATCGTTTCAAGTTCCTGCTGGTCGGGGATGAAGCGCGCATCAAGCAAGCGCTCGAAAATCACCCGAACCTTCGCGGGGCGTCGGAGATCCTCCACGCCCCCGATACCGTCAGCGGTGAAGAAAAGCCCACGCAGGCCCTGCGACGCGCCAAGACCACATCGATGGGCATGGCCATCAATGCGGTGAAGCAGGGTCATGCCGGCGCTGCTGTCAGCGCGGGCAATACCGGTGCGCTCATGGCCATGGCCAAGCTGGCGCTGCGAACGATGCCGGGGATTGACCGGCCTGCATTGTCGGGTCTGCTGCCGACTCTTGGCGATAACGATCTCGTCATGCTCGATCTTGGCGCCAACACCGATTGCGATGCCCGCAACCTCGTTCAATTTGCGATCATGGGCGCGGCCTATGCCCGTATCGTCAGCAATCTTCAGGCGCCGCGTGTGCGCCTGCTGAACATCGGCACCGAAGAATCCAAGGGCACCGATACCCTGCGCGATGCCGCGAACCAGCTCAAGGCGCTGGCTGACGATCTTGCGATGTCATTTGACGGCTTCACCGAGGCTGACAAGCTGTCGCGCGGCGATTTCGATGTGGTTGTCACCGATGGGTTTTCGGGCAACATCGCGTTGAAATCCATGGAAGGCGCGGCCCGTTTTGTGGCCGATCTCCTTCGTCGCAGCTTTTCCTCCTCGCTGCGCTCCAAGTTCGGTTTCCTGATCTCGCGTCCGGCCACCGAATTGCTCAAGCATCACCTTGACCCGAACAATCACAACGGCGCGGTTTTTCTGGGACTTAACGGCATCGTCGTGAAGAGCCATGGCAGCGCTTCGGCAGTTGGCGTGGCGAACGCGGTTGCGGTCACGGCGCGTCTGCTGGAGGAAAACCTGACAGAACGGATCCAGGCCGATCTTGCCCGCCTGGGCGCCGAGGCCATTCGTTCAAACGGGCGTGGCAAATCGGCCGCCATGAATGGCGAGAACGCGGCATGACCTTGCGCAGCGTTCTGAAGGGAAGCGGCTCCGCCCTGCCGAAACGTGCCGTATCGAATGCCGAAATGGCGACGATGGTCGATACCACCGACGAATGGATCGTCGAGCGGACCGGCATCCGCAATCGCCACATAGCGGGCGAGGGGGAAACCACAGCGACGCTGGCAACCGAGGCCGCCCGCAAGGCGCTGGCCGCAGCCGGGGTTGACGCATCGCGCGTCGACCTGATCGTTCTGGCGACCGCAACCCCTGACCAGACGTTCCCCGCAACCGCCACCATCGTTCAGCACAACCTTGGTTGCAATGGCGGGATCGCGTTCGATGTAGCGGCGGTCTGTTCCGGCTTTCTCTATGCCATGGCTACCGCCGATTCGATGATCCGCACCGGCATGGCCAAGTGTGCGCTGGTGATCGGGGCCGAAACCTTCAGCCGCATTCTCGATTGGGAAGACCGCACAACCTGCGTCCTGTTCGGTGATGGGGCAGGGGCCATCGTGCTCGAAGCGCAGGACGTTGACGATAGCGATCCGTCCGCGCCGGGCATCATCGCAACGCGGCTCCACGCCGATGGCGCACACAATGAACTGCTCTATGTCGATGGCGGTCCATCCACCACCGGCACTGTCGGCAAGCTGCGCATGCGCGGGCGCGAAGTGTTCCGCCACGCCGTCACCAACCTTGCCAATGTGCTGACCGAAGTGCTCGAAGCATCGGGCCAGGCATCGGGCGATATCGACTGGGTGGTGCCGCATCAGGCAAATCTGCGCATTCTCGATGCCACGGCGCGCAAGCTGGGCCTGCCATCGGAAAAGGTGATCGTCACGGTCGATCGCCATGCCAATACCAGCGCGGCATCCGTGCCTCTGGCCTATGATACGGCTGTGCAGGATGGCCGGATCAAGCCGGGCGACCTTGTGATGTTCGAGGCGATGGGCGGCGGCTTTACCTGGGGGGCCTGCCTCGCGCGGGTCTGATCCTCGCGGGGGTCTGTTCCCGTGCGGGCGTGATCGCATTCTGCGTTTCGTTTTGGGCCTTATCGTTTATCCCCAAGCCATTGCATTGCGTTCCTGAGAAACGGCGTTATTCTGCCGCCTTCTTTGGTCAGGACGGTTTGGGAGAACGAGGGGGATGCGTTCCATTGGCACACTTACGCGGGCGGATCTCGCGGAAAGCATCAATCGCCGGGTGGGGCTGTCGCGGGCGGATTCGCTGGTGATGGTAGAATCCATTCTGCAGCACATGTGTGGCGCGCTCGCTGACGGCGAGAACGTCAAGATTTCGGGCTTCGGCACTTTTCTGCTGCGCGACAAGGCGGAGCGGGTCGGGCGCAATCCCAAGACCGGTATCGAGGTGCCTATCACCCCGCGCCGCGTCCTGAGCTTCCGCGCCAGTCAGATGCTGAAGGACCGCATCGGCCAGGGCTGAGTTTCCCGGCATGAACGATCCCAGTCTTCCCGGTGAATCTTCGGGCATTTCCAGCAACGGCGATGGCAAGGATCCTGCCGCATTTCGCACGATTGGCGAAGTGGCAAGCGCCTTGGGCATTCGCCAGCATGTCCTGCGGTACTGGGAAGAACAGTTCCCGACGCTGCGCCCGCTTACGCGGGCGGGCGGGCGGCGCTATTACCGGCCTGAAGATGTCGCGCTGATCGGTGAAATCGATCGGCTGCTCAATCGCGAAGGCTATACGATCAAAGGCGCCCGGCAGGCCCTGCGCGGGACCAAACCCGGTCCTGCGCCAGTGCTCGGTCCTGCGCCAGCGCCCTACCCTGCATCAGCGATTGCAGCCGGTGGCGAAGGCAGTGATCTTTGGCTCGCTGCGCAGATTCAGGCGATCCGCGATCGTCTGGCAACTGCTCTGGGCGATCAGCCCGGTTAGTCTATCAATTGAGGGCCAAGCGCGGGATCGAGGTCGCGCGGTCGCTTGAGTTCGACCAACCGGCCACAGCCTTCTGTTACATCTGCCCATCGGCTGGCATCCAGTTCGATGACGGCAAAGGTCGCGGTCGGGAATTTCTGTTCGACAACATCGCGCAACGGCGATGAACCGTCATCCGGCACAAGGTCGAAGATCAGGTCTTCAAGGCCGGGGTTATGCCCCACCATGAGTACGCTGTCAGGCTCGCCTTCAAGTTCCTTCAGCACGTCGATCAGCGTTGCCGAACTGGCGAGGTAAATCCGGCGGTCCCATTCGACCTTGAACGTGCAGCCCCAGGCCTTGCTCGCTTCTTCCACGGTTTCGGCGGCGCGTACGGCTGGCGATGCTATCATGCGGTCGAACTGCCGCCCGGTGGCTTTGATCCAGCCTCCCATCGCGCGGGCACCGCGCTGGCCGCGTTCGTTCAGCGGACGGTCGAAATCCCGCGCACGCGCATCGCTCCAGTCCGACTTGGCATGGCGGAACAGGGCGAGTGTCTTCACGAAATTCCCTCTGGTCGGTCATGCGCGGCTGCCGTCTCAGAAACACTGCCCATCACGCTTTGTAAAGCCACATCGAGCGTAACCCGACGGATCGGGGTGCCCGGCGGGAATGCCGTCAGGAGGCGTGAAGGAAATGCGGACGAAAGCACCACGAAATGGCCTTTGTCGCCCACCGAACGGATCAGCCGCCCGAACGCCTGCGCCAGCCGGGCGCGAATGATCCGGTCATCATGCGCCTGCCCGCCGCCCGCGAACCGCCGCGCGCGATGGAGGATCGAAGGCTTGGGCCAGGGCACTTGCTCCATGATGACCAACCGCAGCGAATCGCCCGGCACATCCACGCCATCGCGCAGGGCATCGGTGCCGAGCAGCGAGGCGCGCGGATCGTCGCGGAAAATATCCACCAGCGTACCGGTATCGATCGGATCGACATGCTGGGCGAACAGCGGCAGTCCGCCGCGCGCAAGCCGATCGGCAATCCGGCCATAGACCGCGCGCAAACGCCGGATTGCCGTGAACAGGCCCAGCGCCCCGCCGCCCGATGCCTCGATCAGCCGCCCGTATGCCGCTGCCAGCGCGGGAATATCTCCTTTCGCCACGTCGGTCACGATCAGGACTTCGGCCTGCGCCGCATAATCGAACGGGCTTTCCGCCGCGAACAGGCGCGGGGCTACCTCGATATGCGGAGCGCCGCTGCGGACGATGGCGCTGTCCCAGTCCTCGCCGTCGCGCAACGTGGCCGATGTCATCATCACGCCGTGCGCGGGCGCCAGCACGGTATTGGCAAAAGGCTTCATCGGATCGAGGTAATGGCGGTGCAGTCCCACATCCCATTCGCGCCCGTCAGAGCGTTCGACCGCGATCCAGTCGACAAAATCGGGATCGCCGGGACCACCCAGCCGTGCCAGCAGCGCGATCCACCCGGCCAGCAGGTCTGTGCGCCAGCCTATCGCCCCGCGCGCGCCTTCGATCCGCGCACGGGCAGGGCCGTCCAGCCAGTCCGGCCCATCCTCGATCAGCGCTTCCAGCCGCAAGCCAAGCCGGACCAGCGGCTTGCGCAAGGCCTCAAGCGCTTCCTGCGAACGGCCAGCCACTTCGATGAATGGACCGTCCAATTGCGCGATTTCGGTTTCAAGCCCGTAACCTGCGTCCTGCCCGCCACTTTCGTCACGCGCATAAGTCAGCGCGCGAGCGGCTGACAGAAGGTCCTCCAGCGGGCCGGACGGAGTGCTTTCCACGATCCGCGCCAGCCAGCCATCGCCGGGCAGGGCTTCGACAGCTTCGCGCGCCTGCGTGATCGCGCGCGCGCCCTCCTCGTCATAGCTGGCAACATCGGCAAGGCGCGCGGCAAGCCCGCGCCGGCGCCCGCGCGATTTGCCTTCCGGGCCGATCACCCAGCGGCGCAGTTCGATGGTTTCTGCCCCGGTCAGGGCGGCGGCGAACGTGGAATCCG
Source organism: Novosphingobium sp. CECT 9465 (assembly GCF_920987055.1). Lineage (NCBI taxonomy): Bacteria > Pseudomonadati > Pseudomonadota > Alphaproteobacteria > Sphingomonadales > Sphingomonadaceae > Novosphingobium > Novosphingobium sp. CECT 9465. The sequence goes on along the minus strand of NZ_CAKLBX010000001.1, from coordinate 2,173,049 downwards.
CCGCTTCGAACACATGATGGCCTTCGTCAAACACGATCCGCGTCGGGCGCTGTGCGGTATCGCGGCCCCGCGCGGCGTTGACCATGACCAGCGCATGATTGGCAATCACCAGTTCGGCATCGGCCGATGCGCGAGCTGCCCGTTCGATGAAGCATTTGCGATAGTGCGGGCATCCGGCATAGACGCATTCGCCGCGCTGGTCGGTCAGGGCCGCGATCCCGCGCTTGCGGAACAGCGTACCCAGCCAGCCCGGCAGATCGCCGCCGATCATGTCTCCGTCCTGCGAATAGGCGGCCCAGCGCGCCACCAGTTGCGCCAGGATTGCCGCCCGCCCGCCGAAGCCGCCCTGCAACGCATCTTCCAGATTGAGCAGGCACAGGTAATTTTCGCGTCCCTTGCGCACTACCACCGGCGGCTTGCCATTCCTCTCCGCCGGAAACGCCCGGCGGCTTTCGCGGCGCAATTGGCGTTGCAGGGCCTTGGTGTAAGTCGAGACCCACACCGTTCCGCCCGATTGTTCAGCCCATAGCGAGGCGGGGGCAAGGTAACCGAAGGTCTTGCCGGTGCCGGTGCCCGCCTGCGCCAGTATCATATGAGGCTGGCGCTGGGTTGTGCGCGGCGCGAACGCCTGCCCGGCTTCGCGCGCATATTCGCGTTGCGCCGGGCGCATTTCGGCATCCTTGCCGGTCAGTTCGGCCAGACGCGCGGCGATGGCTTCTGCGCCCAGCACCACTTGCGCGGGTTGGGCGCGGTCGGCGGTCTCCTCCCATTCCGGCAATCGCGCGAACAGCCAGCGCTCGGCCTTTTCGGGTCGCCGGATGCGCGGGGTCAGCAGCGTCGCCCAGGGCCAGCGCATCCGCACCAGCGATTGCAACGCCGTCCACGCACCCTCGCGTTCTGCCCAGTCGTCGCGCTCGCACACCGCAAGCAAAGCTGCTGCGGCCTGTTGCAGCAACAGCGGCACCGCGTCATCCCCGCGTGGCTCATCCAGCCCCAATGCGTGGGCAAGCCCCTTGGGCGTTGGCACCACGAAGCGGGCAGGGTGGATGAACGCATAGAGTTCGAGCAGGTCCAGCCCGGAAAGATCGGGATAGCCCAGCCGACTGGCCACCAGCGGCGCGTTCAGCATCAGCAGCGGCGTGTCTGCTGCCGCCACGATGGCATCGCCCTTGCCCACACCGCGCGTGGCAAAGCCATCGCGCAGCCAGCACCCGCCATGGCTGGCGTGAATCGCCGGAAGCGAAAGGGCGGGCGTGTCCGTCACCGGCATGCGTTAGAACAGGAATGGAACACGGGGCAAGCGTCAACCGGCCACGGCAAGATATTGCCACGCGATTCACCAAGGCCCTTAAAACGTCCGCGCGCCTGTCGTCCTTCTCTGCGGGACCAATCGCGGAGCGCAACCCGGCTTCGCCCCATAGTGGAGAATGGGACATGGCAGTCATCAATACCAATATCAGCGCCATCCGCGCTACCAATGCTTCGAATTCGGCCGCCAAGATGCTTGGCATGGCCATGGAACGCCTTTCGACCGGCAAGCGCATCAACAGCGCGAAGGACGATGCGGCGGGCCTTGCGATCACCACGACCATGACCGCGCAGATCAAGGGCATGAATCAGGGCGTACGCAATGCCAACGACGGCATCAGCCTTGCCCAGACCGCCGATGGCGCGCTGAATGAAGTGACCGCGATGCTCCAGCGTATTCGCGAACTGGCGGTTCAGGCCAAATCGGGCACCTATCAGGAATCGGATCGCAACGCGATGCAGTCCGAAGTCGAGAACCTGACCAGCCAGGTCAGCGAAGTCCTGACCAAGACCAAGTTCAACGGCAATGAACTGTTTGCCGTGGCCACCGCGCCGGTCGCGGCCGACGATCTCGAATTCATCATCCAGACCGGCGGCGAAACCAATGATACGGTGACGCTTTCCAGCAAGGCCTTCGATGGCGATGTGCTGTTCGGCACCGGCGCCGTCGCCTACACCGCTGGCGGTACGCAGTCGCTCAAGGTGAACGATACCGTGGCCGGAGACGGCAGCGGCGCAACCAATGCCAGTGACACGATCGACAACGTCGATGCCGCACTCGCCGCCGTCAGCGCTACCCGCGCCGGCCTCGGTGCAGGCCAGAACCGCCTCGAATCGGTGGTGAACAACCTCAACGACAATGTCACCAACCTGTCTGATGCCCGGTCGCGCATCGTCGATACCGATTATTCGGCAGAAACGACCGCGATGGCCAAGGCGCAGATCCTTTCGCAGGCATCGACCGCGATGATCGCGCAGGCCAATCAGGCCCAGCAGAATGTACTTTCGCTTCTGAAGTAAGCCTCCCTTCAGAAGCACTCCACGGACGGCCGGGATCGCATACGCGCGGTTCCGGCCTTTCGGCGTTGCGCCCCAGCACCAGCTTTTGCTTGCGAAAGCCGCGCCCCCGCGCAAAAGGGCGGGCATCATGACAGACGCAATCCACACAGCAGCCCAGACTTCGAAGGCATGGCCGTTCGAGGAAGCCCGCAAGATCGCCAAGCGGTTTCCGGGCGGCAAACGCGATGCGTCCGGCAATCTCGTGCCCGTGCTGTTCGAAACGGGATATGGCCCGTCGGGCCTGCCGCACATCGGCACGTTCCAGGAAGTGCTGCGCACCACGCTGGTCCGCCGCGCCTATGAAACGCTGACAGGTGGCCACCCCACGCGGCTGGTCGCGTTTTCCGATGACATGGATGGTTTGCGCAAGGTTCCCGACAATATCGAGAACAAGGCGGTGCTCGAAGCCAACCTCGGCCATCCGCTCAGCCGCATCCCCGATCCGTTCGAAACGCACGAAAGCTTTGCGCATCACAACAACGCCATGCTGCGCGCGTTTCTGGATCAGTTCGGCTTCGATTACGAATTCGTCTCGGCGGCTGACCGCTACAATGCGGGCGGGTTCGACGATGCCCTGAAGAATGTCCTGCGCAACTGGCAGGCGATCATGGACATCATGCTGCCGACATTGCGCGAGGAACGCCGCAAGACGTACTCCCCGGTCCTGCCGGTTTCGCCGACAACGGGCCAAGTGCTGCAAGTGCCGGTCGAGGTGGTCGATGCAGACGCCGGGATCGTTCGCTTCACCGACAGCAATGGCGATGTGATCGAGCACACCGTGCTGGGCGGCTGGTCCAAGCTCCAATGGAAAGTCGATTGGGCCATGCGCTGGGTCGCGCTGGGCGTCGATTATGAAATGTGCGGCAAGGACTTGACCGACAGCGTCACGCAATCGGGCCGTATCGCGCAAGTGCTCGGCGGTCGTCGCCCCGAAGGATTGATCTACGAACTTTTCCTTGATGAGAAGGGCGAGAAGATCTCCAAGTCCAAGGGCAACGGCCTGACGATCGAACAGTGGCTGGAATACGGCAGCGAGGAATCGCTGAGCTTCTACCTGTTCCGCGATCCCAAAAGCGCCAAGTCGCTCCACGTCGGCATCATCCCGCGCGCGGTCGATGAATACTGGCAGTTCCGCGAAAAGCTGCCGACGCAGCCGGTGGAACAACAACTCGGCAACCCGGTGTGGCACCTGTTGCGCGCCAATGGCTATCAGGGCGGCGACGGTGAAAGCCTGCCGGTGACTTATGGCCTGCTGCTGAACCTTGTCGGCGTGCTGGGCGCGGGGGCCAGCCGCGATCAGGTGTGGTCCTATCTTGGCAACTATGTTGAAAACGCAGACCCTGCGGCCCATCCGGCGCTTGACGGTCTGGTCACGCGCGCGCTGGCCTATAACCGCGATTTCATTGCGCCCACGCTGATCCGGCGCAAGCCCGAAGCGGGTGAAGCTCTGGCGCTTGCTGCGCTGGACGAGGAACTGGCGGCAACGTCCGACGATGCCACCGCCGAAGAATTGCAGAACATCGTCTACGAAATCGGGAAGGACCCGCACTACGGCTTCGAAACCCTGCGTGACTGGTTCAAGTGCCTGTACGAAACGCTGCTGGGATCGGCCCAAGGCCCGCGCATGGGCAGCTTCATCGCACTCTATGGTGTGGCCAACACGCGCAAGCTGATCGCCGAAGCGCTCGACTGACGGCAGTCAATCCACGATGATATGGGGCACGAAGCGCGCCCGGTTGCTGGTGATAAGGCCATCTTCGCGGATGCCGAGGCCCGCTGCCTCGCCGCCCACAATCCAGCTTCCCAGCACCGGATAGCCCTTTCCGAAATCGCGCAAGGGATAGCGTTGCTGGTAAACCAACTTGCCGCGATCATACCCGCCACCGGTGCTGGCCAGAACCTGCCCGGCAGACACGACCTCGATGTTGGCGCCTTCACGCGCCAGCACCGGCTTTGACACGTAGTCTTCGCCGACCGCTCTGGCGTCGAACGCGGCGGGCAGCAGGTTGGGATGGCCGGGAAACATCTCCCACAGCACAGCCAGGACAGCCTTGTTGCTCCACATCATCTTCCACAACGGCTCCAGCCACACTGTGTCCTTCATGTGCGGCAGGATTTGCGTTCCGAACTCTTCGGCCGCCAGCCATTCCCAAGGGTAGAGCTTGAACAAGGCGGTAATCAGGTAATCGTCCTGATCGACGATGCGACCGTCGCCATCGATGCCGATCTGGTCGATCAGCAGTCCCCGCGTTTCAAGGCCCGCCTGCTGCGCCAGATCGCGCAAGTAGGTGGTGGTCATGGTGTCTTCGTGCACCGTGTCACCCACATGCGTGAACCATACCCGCCGTCCGGGCAGGGCGTGGGCGATCAATTGCCAGCGCTCGATCAGGCGTTCGTGCAAGCTGTTGAACTGGTCGGCGTGGGGAAACACCGCTTCCTTCCAGTTCCACTGGATGATCGCTGTTTCCAGCAGCGATGTGGGCGTATCGCAGTTGTATTCGAGCAGCTTCGGGTCGCCCGTGCCGTCCCACGCCAGATCGAACCTGCCAAAATCGAGCGCGGGGGTATTGCCGCGCCAGCCTTCGCGGACAGCACCGTGATATTCCGCAGGTATGCCGCAGGCGGCCAGCATGCGTTCGTCGCGCGAAATGCGTTCGCCTGCCTCACGGTAAAGCTGATGCAGCGCTTCGGTGGCGGCTTCGATCGTTTCGATCTGGGCAAGGCTGAACTGGTAGCACGCGGACTCATCCCAGTAGGGACCATCGTCATCGCTGTGCCACAGCAGCCCCAGTTCCTCTACCGCCGCCTGCCAATCATGGCGCGGGGCAAGCGTCAGCCTTTGCATCGATCAGGACTTGCCACCGCCAAAGAAGCCGCCCTTCGAACCGAACCCGCCGCGCGATACCGGGGTGGATCGCACAAGGTTCGATTTCGCGGGAGCGCTGGCATATTGCGCGCCCTTGGTGGCGAAATAGCTGCCCTTGAAGCCCAGCCGCGGATCGTTCACCCGATCCCCGTAATAGGGCACACGATTGCCCCGGTTCACGTAATACCACAAGTGCGACCCACCGCCGTAGTATCCGCTCTGGCCGCAGCGGCCGTCTTCCACGCGATAGCCGTTCTGGTCAACGCAGACGCGCGTATCGCGGTCCACCACCACGTCATCGTCCCAGTCGTTGCGTGATGAACAGCCCGAAAGACCGGCCAGCGTCGCCGCCATCGCCGTAGTCAGGGCAAGGTGCTTGTTCATCGCTCAGGGCACCATGCAGGCGGCTTGCAGAATGCCCACGCCGATGCCGATGCCGCCCACGAATTGCCCCGATGCCGCGCAGCCTTCGGTGATCTTGTCCGAAATCGCCCTGAACAGCAGCCGGGAAATGATCACGAACACGCCAAGTTGGACGACCGCCGCCACTGCGCCCCACAGCAGCATGTCGGGGATGCTCGCCGAATGGCCGATCACCACTGCCACCGGAATGGCAAAGCCGATGAAGGTGCCCGTCAACTGGATTGCCGCTGCCGAATTGCCCTGACGGATCAGTTCGAATTCGCGATGCGGGGTGAAACGCGAATAGAGAAACAGGAATGCCGCAGCCAGCGCCATGGCCGATGCAAAATAGGCAAGGAAATGTGGCAATGCCGCGATGAAATAGCCAAGCATCCTGTCCCCCAGCAATAGGCCGCGCGATAACAGCAGGCTTGCCCGATCAGCGCAAGTACCCAGCGCGCCCGCCTGCCGCAATCCAGCGCCGGACCTTGGCTTCCAGTACCGCCATCGGCAAGGCGCCACTGCCCAGCACCTGATCGTGGAACAGGCGGATGTCGAACCGGCTGCCCAGTGCACTTTCCGCTTCCTTGCGCAACCGCTGTATGGTCAGCGCGCCGATCTTGTAGGCCAGCGCCTGCCCCGGATTGGCGATATAGCGGTCCACTTCGGCTTCGGCATCGCTCCGCCCCATGCCCGAATTGGCCAGCATGTAATCGACCGCCTGTTCGCGGCTCCAGCCTTTGGTGTGCAGGCCGGTATCCACCACCAGCCGCATTGCGCGAAGCATCTCATCGTCCAGTGTGCCCCAGTGCTGCATCGGATCGGCGTAAAAGCCCATCTCGTACCCCAGCGTTTCGGCATAAAGCGCCCAGCCTTCGATATAGGCGGTGTTGCCGCCAAACCGTTGGAAATCGGGCAGGGCGGTGTTTTCCTGCGCAAGGCTGATCTGGAAGTGATGCCCCGGCGCGCCTTCGTGCAGATACAGTGTCGCCACGCCGGTCAGGAAGCGGCTTTTCAGGTCATAGGCGTTGAAGAAGAACACGCCCGGCTGCGTCCCGTCGGCAGATCCTTGCGCATAGCTGCCCCCCGCCTCGAACTTGGCGCGATAGGCCGGGTACGACTGGATATGCAGCGGCGCCTTGGGCAAATGGAGGAAGTATTGCGGCGCCAGCGCATCCACCTTGCGCCCCACCGACCGGAAGCCTTCGGCCAGTTCATGTTCGCTGCGTGGATGAAACCGCGGATCGCTGCGAATGCGGTCGAAGAAGGCGCGCAATGGGCCGGCAAACCCCAGTTGCTGTTTCACTCCGTCCATCTGGGTCTGAATGCGGACCACTTCCGTCAGCCCTGTCTGGTGCACCACGGCCGGATCAAGATCGAGCGTGGTGTGATGGCGCGCCAGCAGGCGATAAAGCCTGTCACCACCCGCCACGGCTGAAAGCCCCGGTTGCTCGCGCGTGACCGGGCGATATTCCTCAACCAGAAACCGGCGCAGCGCACGATAGGCCGGATAGATGTCCCGGCGCGTCACCTCTGTCAGTTCCCGCCCGATGCGGGCGCGGTCGGCCGGGGTAAAGTCCTGCGGAAACTGGCGGGCAGGGGCCATGAACGGGGATCGGTCGATCCTTTGTGCCAGCAGTCCGTCGATCTGCACGATCATGTTGTCCACGGTCAGGCGCGGTTCGGTAATGCCGCTTGCCATGCCTTCGCGAAACCGTGCGATTGCCTGTCCGAATACCTGCCGAAGGGCGCGATGCCGGGCGATCAGCAGATCGTAATCCGCCACCGAATTCAGTGTGCTGCCGCTCCCCCCTGCAGAAAGTTCAGGATAGGCGATGTGGAAGCCGCCGAAATGGTTGAACGGCTGGACCGCAGTCAACGCCTGAACATCGGGCGCCATCAGCGCCTGTTCGTTGCGCTTCGTCTCCTCGAACACCGCGTGCGATATGCGGCGGCTGGGGTCGAGCTGTTCGGGATCGATTTGCGCCAGCGCCGCCAGGGTGCGGGCGTTGCTTTCGTGGCGTTTGCGGGCAAGTTCGGGGGTGAACAGCAATGCGAACTGTTGCACCGAAACGCGCTGCCCCTGCTCAAGTGCGCCCAGTGGATCGAGCGCCATGGCCTCGCGCACATCTTCGGCAAAGAGGCGGTCCAGCATGGCATTGGCGGAAAGCCGGACCGGCGTTGCCGGAGCAGCATCTATGCGGACAATTGCACTGGCGTCCTGCGCAGGCGAACGTGCGGGAAATCCTGTCGCCAATACCAGCAGCGCGGCCCCGATCCGCCAGGTCCGCATCATTGCCATGGACGCGCCCGATACCACTTGGTCAGCACGTACTTGGTGCCGCGCACTACCGGCATTCCGGCGTGCATGGCATTTGGATTGGGTGTCCCGTCAGGCTTCATGTTGTTCCAGATCAGCAGGGCACCGGGCTGCGGCGGAATGGAAAGGTCGATGCGCGTAAAATCGGTATGCCCGCCTTCCTCAACGGCATTGAGATAGGCCATGGCAGTCCAGCTACGCTGGCCACCACGCTTTTGTTCCGAATCCCAGAACGGTTGCGATGGCAGGAAGTGGTCGAAATGTCCGCGAAATTCCTGCCCAGGCGCATAGCGCTGTCCCTGGATCGTCTCACCAAAGGCCGGGTCGATCCCCATCAGATCATCGATCCGGCGCTGAAGCATCAGCACGAACGGATCGAAAGGATCGACATCGCCCGAATAGCTGGTCCGGCCCGAAGCGTCGGTCCCCTTGTAGGTTGGTGAGGGCCGGGCTACGCTGTCCACCTTCTCGATCAGCCGCGCACACTCGGCAGCGGTAAAGAAGTCGGCCACTCCGAATATCTCGATGCCATCGACAGGTATCTGGTAAACGCCAGGGTCACCAGACAGGCGCTTGCGAACAGCATCGCCCACTTTCCTTAACGCCTGCTGTTCAATTGAAGAAGCGGAATTACGTTGAAACTTGATCATGATCGAATTGAACATGCTTCATCGTTGAGGACTGCGCAAGAGACGCCGAATGATCCGAAGCGGATGCATGATGCCATTTGCGCAAGCAATTCAGTCAAGTTTGGGTTAACCATCGGCGGAATGAAAAATTAACCAGGGTCTGAGGATCGGATTGTAGTGTTTGGCATTTGACGTGTGGGGCGTCGTTCAAATGCTCAAGCAGTCTGACTCAGGTGTCAGGCAAGCAATCGGGTCGAAGTGTTGAGGGAGTATTAGTTGGACGCCTTCGTCAACCCGGAGCAAGAGCGCCTGCGATTGGCAGCTTCTCTTTATGAGCTTCGCAGAAAAAGGGACGCAGCATCCGGTCGCAGGGGTTTGTTCGGCGAACCGGGCTGGGATATCCTGCTCGATCTCTATATTGCACAGCAACGACAGACCGACCTTCAGGTATCCAGCGTTTGTCTGGATTCCGGTGTGCCATCGACGACGATCCTGCGATGGATCGCTCGCCTCGAAGACGAAGGTCTTGTCTATCGCACGGCTGATACTGCTGACGCGCGTCGCCGCTATGTCCGGCTGACCGAACAGGGCCGAATCATGATGCAAGCCGTGTTGGCTGCAATCTCGCCAATCTGCTCGACGAAAGGGTAATCTCTCCGAGACCACAGGTGCCGCAATTGCAGAACACGGATGGCAGTGAAGGCCCCGCGCACATCGTGGCGGGGCCTTGTCTTTCTCCGGTTCGCGGTCATATCCAGCGTACGGTCAATCACCGCGTGTCATGCATCACCAGAAAAAGTTGTAGATCACATCGGCTACTTCGCCCGTGTATGTATCAACCAGCAGGACATCGTTGTAGTACCTGATCCAACGATAGCCGCCATAGGCCGGTGGCAAACGGTAAGACCATGGATCATTGATCCAGTAGTTGTTGCCATAAAAGCCTGAGTTCAGGAAAATCCCGATCGAGAGGCGGCTGTAATTGTAACCGCGATAGGGCGCATAATAGCGCGGCATGCGATAGTGGTAACGGTTGGAACTGCGATAGCTGTTCCAGTCGTAACGCCGGTCGTTACGCCAGTTGTTGCTCCAGCGGCGGTCATTGTCACGGCGGTCGTTGTTCCAGCCGTTGCGGTTGTTCCAGTTGTCGCGGTTGCTCCAGCCATTGCGATCATTGTCGCGGCGATAGTCGCGGTTGCGGTCGCGGTCGGTGTAGCCGGGGTTGCGCCCGTTCCACGATTGCGAACGGTCACGGTTTTCGTTCCAGTTGCGGTCACCCCTGTTCCTGTCACCATCACGGTCACGGTTCCAGTCACGGCCGCCATTGCGATCCGGCTGGCGGGCGGGGTTCGTCGGGTTCCACCGCGTACCGTCCCAACCACGCTGCTGTGTGGTGGCGCGAGGTGCCTGCGCCGGGCCTGAGCGATCCACGCGGGTCGGTGCCGATCCATTCCAGACCGGCCGCTGCTGCTGCGACTGCGCCCTTGGAGCCTGCGCCTGTTGTGCCGGGGCCTGCTGTGGGCGCACTTGCGCCTGGGCTGTGCCCCGCGCGCGACCTTCACCACCACCCCAGGAACGCCCGCTGCGTTCCTCGCGCCGTTCCTGCTGCGCGAACGCGGTTGCCGGAATGGCCGTTGTCACAAGCGCCATGGCGAGCGCGCCCAGCACGCCCTTTCCAAATATCGAACTGCCGGACATCATGGCCGACCCTTTCCCGATTGTACCAGCCGCAACACCTGTTTCGGCCTGTTAACAACTTGATAACCGATTCGCACTGTCCCATCCCTGAACCGCCTTGGTGGCTTTCTGTTCATGTTGGGTCGTTTTATGATGAACGGCAGCGCTGCCACACTATCGCTTTCCATTGATCGGATCGCAGCGCGCTGTACGATCAATCCTCACTCACTCAGCAGTGCTGCCGCATGGAGAACGTCTGGTGCGAAAGATCCTGACAATACTGGCGCTTTGCCTTTGCTCGCCCATGTCCGCCAATGCGATGGATGGTCCCGTGGCTTCCCTGGCCGATCTCGGCTGGCTTGCCGGATCGTGGGAAGGCGAAGGGATCGAAGGTGCGCCCGCGCTCGAAGCCTATGCACCGGCGGCAGGCGGGCAAATGGTCGGACACTTCCGCCAATTGAACAAGGATGGCTCGGTGATGTTCTATGAAATCATCACCATCGTCGAGGAGGGCGGCTCGCTGGCCTATCGGCTCAAGCACTTCAATGCCGACCTGACCGGGTGGGAGGAAAAGGACAAGGTCACCGCGTTCCCTTTGACTGCGACGGGCAAGGATCGCTGGGATTTCTCCGGCCTGGTCTATGAACGGACCGGCCCGGACGCGATGACCGCCATGGTCAAGGTCACTGAAGGCGCCAAGGAAGAAACGCTGGTGTTCCGCTTCCGCCGCAAGGGGCGGTAAGCGGAACACCGCATCTGCTTGAAGATCAGCGCGTCAGCTTTTTGTACGCCAGCGCGGTTGGACGATCCGCCGCATCGCCCAGACGGCGGCGTTTGTCTTCTTCGTAAGCCGCAAAGTTGCCTTCGAACCATTCGACGTGACTGTTGCCTTCGAAGGCCAGAATGTGCGTGGCCAGACGGTCAAGGAAGAAGCGGTCGTGCGAGATGACCACCGCGCAACCCGCGAAGTTTTCGATGGCGTCTTCCAGCGCGCTCAGCGTTTCCACGTCAAGGTCGTTGGTCGGTTCGTCGAGCAGGAGGACGTTGCCGCCCAGCTTCAGCATCTTGGCCATGTGAACGCGGTTGCGTTCACCGCCTGAAAGCTTGCCGACGTTTTTCTGCTGATCCGCGCCCTTGAAGTTGAACGCGCCGACATAGGCCCGCGTGCTCATCTCCTGCTTGTTTACGGTCATGTAGTCCAGACCGTCGGAGATTTCCTGCCAGACGTTGTTCTTGGGATTGAGATCGTCGCGGCTCTGGTCGACGTAGCCAAGGTGAACGGTGCTGCCGATTTCCACGGTGCCGCTGTCTGGCTGTTCCTTGCCGGTCAGGATCTTGAACAGGGTTGATTTACCCGCGCCGTTCGGCCCGATGATGCCCACGATGCCGCCCGGCGGCAGCATGAACGAAAGGTCTTCGAACAGCAGCTTGTCGCCATAAGCCTTCGAGATGTTCTTCACATCGATGACCTTGCCGCCAAGGCGTTCGGGCACCTGGATGACGATCTGCGCCTTGCCGATGGGGCGGTTGTCCTGTGCGTTCTGCAGTTCCTCGAACTTGCGGATACGCGCCTTGCTCTTGGTCTGGCGCGCGGCTGGCGTCTGCCTGATCCATTCGAGTTCGCGGGTAAGCGCCTTCTTCTTGCCGCTTTCCTCGCGGTCTTCCTGTTCCAGGCGCTTGGCCTTCTTTTCCAGATAGGTCGAGTAATTGCCCTCGTAAGGGAAGTATTTTCCACGATCGAGTTCGAGGATCCAGCCCACCACGTTGTCAAGGAAGTAGCGGTCGTGGGTGATCATCAGCACCGCGCCGGCATATTCCTTGAGGTGATTTTCCAGCCATTCGACGGATTCTGCGTCAAGGTGGTTCGTCGGTTCGTCGAGCAGCAGGATCGACGGCTTCTGGATCAGCAGGCGGGTGAGCGCGATACGGCGCTTTTCACCGCCCGAAAGGCTGGTCACAGGCCAATCGCCCGGCGGGCAGCGCAGCGCTTCCATCGCGATTTCGAGCTGGTTGTCGAGCGTCCAGCCATCGACGGCGTCGATCTTGTCCTGCAACTCGCTCATCTCGGCGCCAAGCGCGTCGAAATCGGCGTCTTCCTCGCCCATTTCCATGCCGATCTGGTTGAACCGATCGACCATGTCGGCAATCCCGCGCGCACCGTCCTTGACGTTTTCGAGCACGGTCTTGCTCTCGTCGAGCTGCGGTTCCTGTTCAAGATAGCCGACCGTGATGTTCTCACCCGGCCATGCCTCGCCGGTGTAATCCTTGTCGATCCCCGCCATGATCTTGATCAGCGTCGATTTACCCGCGCCGTTCGGCCCGACGATGCCGATCTTGGCACCCTGGTAGAACTGCAGGCTGATGTCGCTGAGCACAGGCTTCTGTGCGCCGGGGAAGGTCTTCGTCATGTTCTTCATGACGTAGGCATATTGGGCAGCCATGACGGGTCCTTGATGGAATGGCGTGAAACGGTTGCGCCGCCTCTATCCGAGCGCGTGGGGCTGGGCAAGCGGCGGTTGGCGAACAAGGGTGTTGGGCCATGCCAGTCCGGGCTTGGCAGCGGCCAGACGGAAAGTTAGGCATGGCGCCATGCGAAACACCCTCCGCGCCGTCGCGCTCTCCGCCCTGATCGCCGCCCACGCCGCCCATGCGCAGGCGCCCGAAGGCGATGTAGCGTGGAGCATCCTCGCAGGTCTCACCAGCGAGGTCGGCCCGCGCATGCCGGGCAGCGAAGCCGAAGCGCGGGCACGGGTCTGGGCAGAGGCGCGGCTCAAGGCGCTGGGATTCAGCAATGTAACCGTCGAGCCGTTTGCCATTCGCGGCTATGTGCGGGGCCGGGATGAGGCGAGCCTGACCGCGCCGTTCCCGTTCAAGCTGGCGGTGACTGCGCTGGGCTACAGCGGCACCACGCCGGAAAAGGGCATCGAGGGCGAAGTCGTCTATTTCGCCACACTCGATGCGTTGAAGGCCGCTCCTGCCGGATCGTTGATCGGCAAGATCGCCTTCATCGACCATGCGATGAAGCGTGCGCAGGATGGCAGTGGCTACGGGCCTTACGGACAGGTGCGCCGCGCAGGTCCCGCCATCGCATCAGGCAAGGGCGCAATCGGCGTGGTGATCCGCTCCATCGGGACCGACAGCCATCGCAACCCGCATACCGGCGGCACGACCTTTGCCGACGGTGCAAAGCCGATCCCGGCGGGCGCGGTGTCCAACCCCGATGCCGATCTGATCGCGCGCATCGCGCGTAGCGGCAAACCGATCCGGTTGAACCTGACGCTCACGGGCAAGACCACCGAAGGTCTTCCTTCGGGCAATGTCGTTGCCGATTTGCCGGGCCGTGATCCATCGCTGCCGCTGATCCTCGTCGGCTGCCATCTCGACAGCTGGGATCTTGGCACTGGCGCGATTGACGATGCGGCGGGCTGCGCGATCATCACGGCTGCGGCATTGAATGCACAAGCCAGCGGCAAGGCCTTGCGCACGATCCGGGTGCTCTGGGCAGGGTCTGAAGAACTGGGAGGCTTTGGTGGCAAGGCTTATGCGGCCAAGCATGCCGAACCCCACGCGCTGGCGATGGAAAGCGATTTCGGCGCTGGCCAGGTATGGCGCGTGAACTTTACCATCGGCGATGCCAACAAGCCGCTGGCAGACCGCATTGCCACGGCGCTTTCGCCAATGGGCATCGTGCGCGGTTCGGGCAAGGCCAATGGCGGCACCGATGTGGAACCGATGATCGAAAAGCAGAAACTCGCCGTGGTCGATCTCGACCAGGACGGCACGCATTATTTCGATCTGCACCACACGCCCGATGATACGCTGGACAAGGTCGATCCGGCGGACCTGGCGCAAAATGTGGCCGCGTGGACCGAAGTGCTGAAAATCGTGGCGAACGAGGCAGGACCGATCGCAGCGGCCCCGTGAATCACGGCGCGTGATCTCAGGGCAGGAGCGGCGCGGGCGCGTCTTCGGGAAATTCGACCATCGTGGTCATGCCATTGCTGCCATCCACCTTCAGCGTACCGTGCAATTGTGCGGCGAACCCGCGAATGATCGTTGTGCCAAGACCACGCCGCCGGGATGCCGCTTCCGGCAGCTGATCCTGAAAGCCGATGCCGTTATCCCTGATCGTCAAGCGCAATTGGCCGGTTTCGGTCCGGTCCAGCGTCAATCGGACTTCGCCTGACCGTCCGTCGATGAATGCATGTTTGATGCTGTTGGTCAGCACTTCGCTTATCAGCAGCATCAGCGTCATCATCCGGTCCACGGTGATCCGCGCGTCGATCGCGTCCACCGTGATGGTGATGTGGCCTGCCCCGGCCACCGCCTGCGCTTGCCGTACGACGTGATCGATCTGCTGGGGCAGGGCAAGTTGCCGGGCCGCGGGATCGTAGAGTTGGCGGTGGACCCGTCCCATCAGTTCGATCCGTGCGTCGGCGCTATCCACTACCGCCAGCGCCGATGCAGGATCGCGCTCGATCCGGCGGCGCTGAAGCCGCAGCATCGATGCGATCGAGGCAAGGTTATTGGCCACCCGGTGTTGCAGTTCCTTGAACAGCAGCGTCTGGTGCTCGGCCATTTCGGCAAGCTGGCGCTGGCTTTCGACCAGCCGCTGCTGGCGCTGCAACAGTCCATCGATCAGGGCAACGTCAACCGCCACCACCAGCACGTAGAACAGCATCGCCGCCACGACCGAGGCATTCATGCCAAAGCTGTGAAAAGGCGGGATGAACCAGTACCAGGAAGCCAGGCCGCTCAGCACCGCGCACACGACGCCCGGCCCGCGCCCTGCCAGAAACGTGCAGATGATCACCGCCGGGAAAAATGTCACGAACGGGAAGCCCGGCGGGAGCACACCATCCACCAGAAAACGCACACCAGCGCCCAGTCCTGCGAACAGAAAGGCTGCGCCATAACGTGACACATTGCCGCGGATCGGCTGGAAAATTGCGCGCGGCAGCAAGGTCATGCCGCTTAACCATGCACAAATTTCGTATCAGGTGCAACATCTTCAAGAATAAGGCCGCATAATCGATGAAATTGTTCCCGGAACCCCAGTAAATCCGGGGCTTCGGAGCCGTTCTCTTGTATCCACGCCAGCCGTGCCACGGCGGAGTCCTCGTCGAGTCCGCAGGCTCGACACTGCTGGCAAGACGTGCCAGCCTGATCCATCCGATTTCAACCAGATGCTTCCCGGAGGCGCCGATGCTGCATAACGAACTGCTTGAACAGGCGCGCGGGTATTCCGATGCAATCATCGCCCTGCGCCGCGCCATTCACGCCGAACCGGAACTCGGCCTGCGTACCCCGCGAACGCGTGACAAGGTGCGGCTGGCGCTCGCTCATCTTCCGCTGGAATGGCGCGAAGGTCCATCGACCACCGGGCTGGTCGCCACGCTCAAAGGCAGGTCAGGCCCAGGTCGGCGTGTGCTTCTGCGGGGAGACATGGACGCCCTGCCGATGACCGAGGACACCGGCCTGCCGTTTGCCTCGACCGTCCCCGGCGCAATGCACGCCTGCGGACACGATACGCACACCGCCATGCTGGCAGGCGCCGCCGAACTCCTGTGTGCCCGTGCCGACATGCTGGCAGGCGAAGTCCAGTTCATGTTCCAGCCCGGCGAGGAAGGCTACCACGGCGCGCGGTTCATGCTCGATGATGGCCTGATCGATCCGCTGCCCGATGCCGCCTTCGCGCTCCATGTGATGCCCAACAGTCCGCATGGGCAGGTGGCCGGCCGCGCAGGCACCTTGATGGCGTCGGCCGACCAGTTCGAGATCGTCGTGCGGGGCAAGGGCGGCCACGCTTCCATGCCGCATGATGCGCTGGACCCGGTTCCTGTCGCTTGCGAGATCGTGATGGCGATACAGGCAATGGTCACCCGCCGGTTTCCCGTATCGGACCCGGTCGTGGCCACGGTCGCCCGGATCGAAGGCGGTACGGCGCACAACGTCATCGCCGATTTTGCCACCTTGAAGGGCACCTTGCGCACACTTTCGCCGGGCAACCGCACCCGTTTGCGTGAAGCCTTGGCACAAGTCGCCACCCATATCGCCGCCGCTCACGCCATGACAGCAGAATTGACCATAACGCCGGGTTTCCCGGTCACGGTCTGCGATGGGCGCGCGGTCGATCTTGGCGAAACGGTCGTTCATGACCTGATCGGGCATGGCCTGTTTCAACGTCTCGATCATCCGATCATGGGGGCGGAAGACTTTTCCTACGTGCTCGAAAAGGTGCCGGGCGCGATGTTCTTCCTCGGCGTTGCGCATCAGGGCGTCGACTGGCGTTCGTGTTGCTCGATCCATTCCACGAAGATGATGGTCGATGAAAGTGTCCTGCCGCTCGGCACGGCGGTTCTGGCAGGGTGCGCGGAACGGTTTCTCGCAGAAGGGTTCTCATGATCTGGTGGAACGATGAAATGCCGTCGCCGGAGCGTCTGGCCAGTATTGGCGCAACGACGATGCCGGCCCATCTCGGCATGGAATTCGTCGATTGCGGCGAAGACTGGATCTGCGCGCGGATGCCGGTCGATCATCGCACACACCAACCGTTCGGCCGTCTTCATGGCGGCGCATCGATGGCGCTTGCCGAAACAGTGGGTTCGGTGGGTGGCATGATGGTCGTCGATCCGGCCAGGTTTGCGACCGTGGGGCTTGAAATCAATGCCAACCACTTGCGTCCGGTGCGCGATGGCTGGGTCTATGCCACAGCGCGTCCCGAAGCGCTGGGTCGCACCACGCACGTCTGGTCGATCCGAATTGAAGACGAGGCGGGCAAACTGGTGTGCATCTCGCGCCTGACGCTCGCAGTCATTCCTTCGGAGCAGCGCTAGTTTATGGCATTTTAATCCGATTTGGCGGAACCAAGCCGGCTAAACTGCATTGGGGGCTTCAGGTCCCATGAATATGAACGATAATCCTCCCCCAAAGAACCCTTATCGGGGGCATACCGACATGGCGCACACCGCGTTTGAATCGTCGGTTGCCCATTTTCGCGAAAAGCACCCTGAAGATACTTTTGAAGGGGCATCCGGCGTGCTTTTCGAACAGGCGATGGCGCAGACGCGCATGGCCATATGCCTGTGCGATCCACATCAGCCTGATGTGCCTATCGTCTTCGCCAACCGTGCCTTCCGCAACCTGACGGGTTACGAAGAACACGAGATCGTGGGGCGCAACTGCCGTTTCCTGCAAGGGCCTGATACAGACCGCGCGGCACTCGACCGGGTAAAGGACGCAATCGCCCGCGAAGATGTGATCGTGGTCGAATTGTTGAACTACCGCAAGGACGGCACGGCCTTCTGGAATGCGCTTCATCTTGGCCCGGTCTATGATGCGACCGGAAAACTGGTCTATCTGTTCGGCAGCCAGTGGGACGTGTCCGATGTCCGCGCCGCCCGTGCCGACGAATCCAATGCGCGCGATCTGGCCCGCGAACTGTCACATCGCATGAAAAACATGTTTGCGGTGATTGGCGGTATAGTCAATTTCACCGGGCGGGCGCGGGGAATCGAAGCTGAGGCCCGCGAGATAAACGAGCGCATTCAGGCGCTTGGGCGCGCTTATGAAACCACCCTTGATGATTCCCGCCGCGGCACGGTCGAAGTCGGGCAAGCGATCCGCGCGGTCCTGGCGCCTTATGATCCCGATGGAACGCGGATCATTTTTCAAGGCAATGGCCTCCGTTCGGATTTCGCATCGGTTTCGGTGCTTGGTCTGTCACTTCACGAACTCGCCGTGGATGCCATACGGAACGGGGCGCTCGGTACGCAAGAAGGCACCGTTACCGTTGGCTGGCGCAAAAGCGGCGAACCGGACATGCCCGCCATTCGCATCGACTGGCTCGAACAGGGAGCGTCCCCGCGCGCTTCCGCGCCGGTTGCCGGTGGCGGCATCGTCGAACGGATGCTGGAAATGGCCCGTGGTGGCATCGTCCGCGAATGGCATTCCGAAGGACTTCGCGCCCGTCTCAACATACCTTTGAGGGATTTTGCCGAGTGACGCTTCACAACGCTTGCGCGCAAGAACCCCACCGCATCCTGGTACTCGATGATGAGCCGTTGATCCTGCTCGATCTCGAATTTGCCGTCGAGGATGCCGGCTGCAAACCGCTGACCGCGCTCGATCTGGTGGAAGCCCTGGCTATCCTGCAAACCAACGCGATCTCGGCCGCCATCCTCGATGTCTCGCTGGGGAAAGGGCAGACCTGTGAACAGGTCGCGCGCAAACTGGCGGCACGGGGCGTACCTTACGTGCTCCACACCGGCGATCTTGATCGCATGGACGAAGCGGTCCGTGACCTTGGTGGTACGCTGGTGCCCAAACCGACCCCGGCCGCGGTCGTCGTGGCCAAGGCGCTTGCACCGCTGGAACGTCACCCGGACTGAAAGTCTACGCGTCAGCCTGCTTTGACATAAGCCTCCAGCCGGGCGATCATCACATCCTTGTCCGCTTGCGGCAGCCACGCCGCTTCAAAGCCATAGCGCGCCATCAACACCAGTTCCTCGCGCGTCAGCTTGCTGCGCTCCACCGCGCGGATCAGCACGTCATCAATGTATTCGCTGCCCATATAGGCCGGATCGTCGGATGAAATGGTCACTTTAAGCCCGGCGTCCAGCATCGCGCGAACCACGTCTACCGGCACTGTTTCTCTTTTGCGCAAAGTGCCGGAAAACGTCGGGCACACCGTGAAAGTGATGCCGCGTTCGCGTGCTATCGCCACCAGTTCGGGCGATTGGACGATGTTGCCGCCATGATCGATCCGGTCCACGTTCAAATCGGTCAACACCGTGCGGATGTTGCGCAGGGTATCGGGCTGGTCGATGTCGCAATGCGCGGTCACCTTCAGGCCATGTGCCCGCGCCTTGGCAAAATGCTCGCGGAATTTTTCAGGCGGATTGCCCGCCTCGTCCGAATCCAGCCCTACGCCGACCAGATCGGCCTTGAACGGCAAGGCTGCATCCAGGGCTGCCATCGCGCTTTCGGCTGAAAGATCGCGCACGAAGCACAGGATCAGTTGGGATCGGATGCCCAATGCCGCCTGCGCCTCTGCGCGGGCGCGGGTGATCCCGCCGATCACTGCCGCTATCGGCACACCGCGCTTCAAATGCTCCTGCGGATCGAAGAACATCTCGGCATAGATCACGTTCTGCGATGCCGCCCTGGCAAGATAGGCATAGGCAAGATCGCGGAAATCCGCCTCGGTCTGCAACACTTTCATGCCGTCATAATAGATCGCAAGGAAACTTGGCAGATCATGGTAGACGTAGCTCGCCTTCATCGCGGCCACATCGGCAAAGGGCAGGGCCATGCCGTTGCGCTTTGCCAGCGCAAACTTCATCTCCGCCTCCAGCGTGCCTTCCAGATGCACATGGTATTCCGATTTCGGCATCCCGGCGATGAACCGGCCAAGCGCCGGGTCGCTGATCGGGGCCGCGGCACCGGCGTATCGGGGGGTTGCCAGGGCGCCCGTCATGCAGGCAAGGCTCGTCAAAAATTGTCTGCGATCCATCATTGTCCCCGTTTTTCCGGCTGGCATGTCTGTGTCGGTCGGGACAGGGCGGGGTGTCAAAAGCCTTTTGCGCAACGCCCTGTTGGCAAAATGCGCGCAGGGTGGTCCCAAGAAAATCTGTCCGGTATTTGCGGAAAAACCGGGCAGCCCGGACTCGCTTTTGCACCGCCTGCGGCTTATCTCGCCAGACCATTGGAGGAATTCTCATGGCGACAACGCACAAGACCCGCATGCTCATTATCGGTTCCGGCCCCGCAGGCCTTTCCGCGGCGATCTATGGCGCGCGCGCAGGGATGCAGCCGATCGTGGTGCAGGGGCTTCAGCCCGGCGGGCAGTTGACGATCACCACCGATGTTGAAAACTACCCCGGTTTCCGTGATGTGATTCAAGGCCCCTGGCTGATGCAGGAAATGCAGGCTCAGGCCGAACACGTCGGCACCCGCATGATGTGGGACACGATCCTCGACGTCAGCCTCGATGGCTCGCCCTTCCGCGCGATCGGGGATAGCGGCGACATTTATGAAGGCGACGTGCTGGTCATCGCCACCGGCGCACAGGCGAAATGGCTTGGCGCGCCCGGCGAACAGGAGTTTTCGGGCAAGGGCGTATCGGCTTGTGCCACCTGCGACGGGTTCTTCTATCGTGGCAAGAAGGTCGTGGTCATCGGCGGCGGCAATACTGCGGTCGAAGAAGCGCTCTATCTCACCAATCATTCGCCCGATGTTACGCTGATCCATCGTCGCGACAGCCTGCGCGCCGAAAAGATCCTGCAAGACCGCCTGTTCGCGCACCCCAACGTCAAGGTGCTGTGGAACCAGAAGGTTGACAGCTTCGTGGGCGTCGAAGGCAAAGGCCTGACCGGCGTCAAGGTGGTCGATACCGTCACCGGGACGGAATCGGTTGTCGAAACCGATGGGGCGTTCGTCGCCATCGGCCATGCGCCCGCCACGGAACTGTTCAAAGGCAAGCTGGAACTCGATAGCAGCGGCTATATCGTCGTCCAGCCGGGCACACCCAAGACGGCGATCCCCGGCGTGTTTGCCTGTGGCGACGTGATGGATCACACCTATCGGCAGGCCGTGACGGCTGCCGGCACCGGCTGCATGGCCGCGCTCGATGCGGAACGCTTCCTCGCCGATCTCGATTTCAAGGCGCTGCAGGCGGTTCCTGCGTAAGCGCTGACACCAGGCGCGCGAACAGCCATTCGCGCGCCGCGTCATCCGAAAAGCTGTGGGATGCGCTGTCGATACGCGCGATGCGCGGGTCTGTTCTGTCCCACGCTGCCTCGAACATCTGCGCCGTGCGATCACCACTTGCCAGAACGATGGTTGTCGGGCGTCCGAACGCGGCGAGGCCTGCCTGCATTTCCCAAACCAGCCCCGTGGGGACGCTCTGCGTTGAAGCCGCGCCGCGCAGGCCCTTGGCAAGCTTGGCCAGATTGACCCCGCCGGTCAGCAACCGCCAGACCTCACGCGGATTGGAAAGCTTCGCCAGATAGCGGCTGCGAATGGCGGCCGCAGGTATGGCTTGGGGGGCTTCCTCGCCATCGATCGTCCACGGATTGGCCAGCACCAGTCCATCAATCGGCAGTCCGTGCGCAAACAGCATCAGGGCCGCCGCCGCATCGCAATTCCCGAATGCCACGACGCGCGCCACGTGCGGTGCCGCCGAACGAAACGCCGCCAGCGCTGCGGCAATGTCCGGTCCCGAATGGCGGAATGTCGGATTGTCGCCTTCGCTATCGCCCACCCCGCGCCGATCATAGCGGAACACGGGAAAGCCCTTGTCCGCCAGCCGCGCGGCCAGTTGCGCCTGTCCGCCCCATGCACCGCTGCGCAGTTCATTGCCGCCTGAAACCAGCAGCAACCCAGTCGATCCGCTGGTCTGCCCAATGTCGAGTGTGCCGACCAGGGTTGCGCCCTCAGACCAAAAGGTCACATGCCGCCGTGTCATTCGGCCATATCTGTCATGATGATCCGCGCGAGCGTCCCGGATTGGTCCGGCGCTGCCGTTGGCTCGGCGCGCAGCCATAGGCCACCGCCGCCAAGCTCCGTTTGCGCGATGATCCGCTGTCCCTCGATCTGCGGCAGGGCATCCTGCAATCCCGCGATCAGAGAGGCTCCGCAGCGATAGCCCGCAAGCTCAAGCCCTTCGGATCGGCCCTGTTCCAGCAGCGCCGCGCTGTCCTCCTGCCGTCCGGCCTCGCGCGCGGCGATGGTTCGGGCGCGCAGCATCTGGCGCAGGATTGTCGGTCCCTTGGCAGGTTCCAGTACCCATCCCGGCAAGGTGCCCGGAAAGACCAGCGCGCCACCGCGCACGGCGAGGACGTCGCTCGCGCGGAAATGGCGCACCGCGTGTTGCATGGCCACGCGCCAGCCGTGCAGGCTCTGCGCAGTGAAGCTTTGCGGGCTTTCGTTGCAGCCCGGCAGATCGGGAAGAAATGTGTCGATACCCTCGGCATCGAGCAGCCGCATCATGTCGACAAGCATTTTCCGCATGCGGTTGGCTTCATCGAACAGGGCAGGGACGATCAGGACACGGCGCGGCCTCGCCCGGTCAAACGCCAGCGCATATTCCTTGCTCTGGCCCGATGGGCCGGGGCAGGGCCATGCCGCGATCACCCCGGTTGTCTCTGCGCGACCTTGCCTTCGAGAAACGTCAACAGGTTACCATAGCTTTCCAGCAGCTCGCCATCGACCTCGTCATCCTCGATCACGATGTCGAGCCGGTCCTCGATTTCGGTCAGCAAGCCCGCGACGGCCATGGAATCCAGTTCGGGCAGATCGCCGAACAGGCCGGTCGCGGCTTCGAACGCGGCCACGCGCTCTGCCGAAAGGCCAAGCACGTCCTGAAGGATCGCGCGCAGGGTGCTGTCGGTGTCGGTCATCTTCGCCCTGAGTAGTGAAACGGACATTTCATTGCGCCCTTAACCATCGCGGTTCGCAGAAACAAGGGGGTGGAACATCTGGCGGCCCATGGCGCGCGCCAGCGACGGCCAGTGCCGTACCGCGCCACGCCGCCACGCGCGCAGCCGCCAGCGCGTCCGCACCGTTTCCATCCAGTCACGCTTGTAGGGATCGTCGCCCGTTCCGAAGTCCACCAGATCAACGCCGTCCACATCGATGACATGCGCAAACATCGCGGCAGTCAGCAGCGTTCCGGGCGATTGCTTGCGGAACCGCTCGTCGTGCGCCAGCTTGTGAATGAACGCGGTGCCGCCTTCCACGGTCCAGAATTGCGCCGCCACCGGTTGCGCATCGATTTCGGCAATCCCCAGCCGCAACCGCCCGGCAGCGCCGTCCATCTGCGCCCATTTGCGCAGGAAATCCGGGCTGCCTTCGCCGGGCTTCCAGCTCAATCTGTAGATCGCCTCGTAAGCATCCCAATCGGCTTGGGAAAATGCGGTGGCGATGCGCAGTGAAACTTCGCCCTTCCTGCCCTTGCGCCGCACCGTTTCGCGCAAGGCACCGGGACGCCCTGCCCAATATTCGGCGTAGCTGCGACCCTTGACCTCAAGCACATGATTCGTATCGCAAGGGTCGGTCAGCACAACCCATCCCGCTTTGCGCATCGCATCACCCAGCGCCCCGGCATCTGCTTCAGGCATCGGTGCAAACGTCGCGCGCCCCTGCGGCAAAGCTCGCGTGATCTCTGAAAGGAGACTGCTATCGCCTGAAGCACGAACAAAAAAGTTGTACCAGTTGGCCAGCGGCTCGATCTGCCCGCGTTCTTCAAGCCAGGGCAGAACAGCGACCCTATCACGATCAACGCCCACGCTCACCCGCGCATTCCGGGGGTCAAGGCATTCTGCTGCCAGCAGCGCCAGCCAGTCCAGGCGCTCGAACGGAGAACCGCTTGCCACCGCCGCAATGCGCGGGTCCGCTTGCGCTTCCTTAAGACTGGCGTGATAGACGTCCAATTCCAGATAGTCCTTTACCCTGAGATGCCCGCGTGCCCGCCGATCCCGATCCCACCGTATTTCCGCTCGATCATCTTGCCCTTCGCGGAGAACGGCAGGCCCTCGCGCTGGTGCTCAAGCATGCCACGCTTAGCCACGAAGCGTTAAACGCGCGTGTAGGACTGCTGGCGGGCTGGCTGAAATCGCAAGTGCCGGGATCGGGCGCGCGGATCGCCACATGGCTGCCCAAGACCGAGCTTTCCTGCCTGATGCCACTGGCGGCGGTGCGGGCAGGGCTGGTCCATGTCCCGGTCAATCCGCTGCTGAAACGCGCGCAAGTGGCGCATATCCTTGCCGATAGCGGCGCATCGCTGCTCATCGCCAACAAGGGCCGCCTCGATACGCTGGAACCGGCGGACATCGCATGCCCCGCGTTCGACGAACCCGCCGCATGGGGCGAGGCCGAAGCGCTGGGCAAAGACCTGCCGCCCTCCAATGCAGCGCCCGACAGCCTTGCCGCGATTCTCTACACCAGCGGTTCCACCGGGCGACCCAAAGGCGTGATGCTTAGCCAGGCCAACCTCTGGCTCGGCGCGGTCAGCGTGGCCCATTACCTCAAGCTCACCCCCGAAGACCGCGTTCTCGCAGTCCTTCCACTGGCATTCGATTATGGCCAGAACCAGTTGCTTTCCACATGGTATGCAGGCGGCGCGGTCGTCCCGCTGGATTATCTCACGCCCCGCGATGTGATGAAGGCCGTCGATCGCCACGCTGTTACCACTATCGCCGCGGTCCCGCCGCTGTGGCTGCAACTGGCCGAACTCGATTGGCCGCTGGAAATTGCCACCCATCTCAAGCGCCTGACCAATAGCGGCGGCGCACTTACATCCTCGCTGGTCCGCGCGCTGCGCACCAAATTCCCTCAAGCCGATCTCTACGCGATGTACGGCCTTACCGAAGCCTTTCGTTCGACCTTCCTCGATCCCGCGCTGGTGGACGCGCATCCGACATCCATTGGCACGGCTATCCCTTTCGCCGAGATCCTCGTGGTCAACGATGCAGGCCAGGAAGCCGCGCCCGATGAGGAAGGCGAACTCGTTCACACCGGCCCGCTGGTCGCGCAGGGCTATTGGCAGGACGAATCCCGGACGGCGGAACGCTTCAAGCCCGCGCCCGCTTTCGCGAAACTTGGCGGGATGGCGGTATGGTCGGGCGACCGGGTGCGCCGCGATGCGCAAGGGCTGCTCCATTTCGTGGGACGCCGCGATGCGATGATAAAGACCAGCGGCAACCGCGTCAGCCCGCAGGAAGTCGAGGAAGCCGCGATTGCCACGGGTCTTGTCGCCGAAGCCGTGGCGCTGGGCCTGCCCGACCCGCAACTGGGCGCGGCCATCCACCTTGTTGCGCGGGCAACACCCGGCGCACTGCCCGATGACCTGATCCCCGCGCTCACCCGCGCGCTCCCCAATTTCATGGTCCCGCGCCATGTCCATTGGCGAGACGTGATGCCTGTCGGCCCCAACGGCAAACTCGACCGGGTGGCGCTGGCCGCAGAACTTTCGGCACAACTTTCGCAGGAGCCGACGCCATGAAGCCACTTGGGCCGATCCCTTCAGGCTATGCCGCCATTGACGGCGAACTAGCGGTTTCCGGGCATAAAGCCTCTACGCTGGTCGCGCAGGCAGGCGGCACCCCGCTGTTCGTCTATTCGCGCGATCTGCTGACGCAACGCGTCGTCGCCTTGCGCACCGCGATGCCAAAGCGGCTGGCGATCCATTACGCGGTCAAGGCCAACCCGTTCGGTCCGCTGCTTGAACATATGGCAGGCCTTGTCGATGGCTTCGATATCGCATCGGGCGGTGAACTTGCCATTCTGCGATCCGTCGGGATTGATCCCGCCCGCGTCAGCTTTGCCGGGCCGGGCAAGCGTGACGTCGAACTGGAAGCCGCAATCGTTGCTGGCGTCACGCTCAACCTCGAATCGGAAGGCGAAGCTGCCCGCGCGCTTGCCATCGCCAGCCGTCTTGGCGTCAGGCCGAAGCTGGCCATCCGCGTGAATCCCGATTTCGATCTCAAGGGATCGGGCATGAAGATGGGGGGCGGTGCCAAGCCTTTCGGTATCGACGAAGCCCGTGTCCCGGCGCTGGCTCGCCACCTGATTGCCGAAGGTGCGGACTGGCGCGGCTTTCACATCTTTGCCGGAAGTCAGGCATTATCGGCGGACGCCATCGTCGAAACGCAGGCGCAAACCCTCGCGCTCGCCGCCCGTCTTGCCGAAGCATCCGGCGCAGCCCTGCCCAAGTGCAATCTGGGCGGCGGCATCGGCATCCCCTATTTCCCCGGTGATGAGCCGGTTGATATCGCCAAGGTCGGTGCAGCACTGGCAGACCGCTTTGCCGATCTGCCCGACGTGCTGAAAGACACCCGGTTCGTGATCGAACTTGGCCGCTATCTTGTTGGCGAAGCAGGAATTTATCTGGCGCAGATCGTGGACCGCAAGGAAAGCCACGGCGAGACCTACCTTGTCACCGATGGCGGTTTGCATCATCAATTGGCCGCCAGCGGCAATTTCGGCACGGTCGTCCGTCGCAATTATCCCAGCGCCATCGCCACCCGCTTCGGTGCAGCGGTGGAAGAGGAGGCCAGCATCGTCGGTTGCCTGTGCACCCCGCTGGATCGCTTGGCCGACAAGGGCGGCTTCCCGCGTGCCGCGGTGGGTGATCTCGTCGCCATTTTCTGTGCCGGAGCCTATGGTGCCAGCGCCAGTCCCGCCATGTTCCTGGGGCAGGGGCCTGCGCGGGAAATCCTTGTCTGACAAAGTGATGGCACTGATGCGTTAACCAACGCCATGACGCCAGTCCCGTTACGGGACAGGGCGGAATACCCGCTTGGCGGCCACCTGTTCTGCAATCAAGGCTAACGCAATCTTCACCCTTTTTGGCGATAGCCGGTGATGAATTGCGGTCCTTGTGTCCATCCGCCCCGCTTGCGGCGATGCGCCACAACCCGCAGAAGACAAGGACAGGCCATGCCGTTGAATTCGCGCGTTACCCGTATGCTCGCCAGCACGGCCATTTTGAGCCTTGCCTTGTCGGGATGCGGTGGCGTGGGCGCAGGGCAGCAATTGCCACCCGCCTCGTTCGTTGCCTTGCAGGAAGGTCCGGGCGAGGAATACGTGATCGGGCCGCTCGATGAACTGACCATCTTCGTGTGGCGCAATCCCGAACTCGGCGCTTCGGTACAGGTCCGCCCCGACGGGCGCATCACCACGCCGCTGATTACAGACATGCCCGCCGTGGGCAAGACGCCCTCGATGCTGTCCGAAGACATCAAGCTCCAGTTGTCGCAGTACATTCAGGAGCCGATCGTCTCGGTCATCGTCAACAAGTTTGCCGGCACGTTCAGCCAGCAGGTCCGCATCGTCGGCGCGACCGAAAAGCCCGCCTCGATCCCGTTTCGCGCCAACATGACCCTGCTCGATGCGATGATCGCGGTCGGCGGTCTGTCGGAATATGCGGCGGGCAACAAGGCGCGGCTGGTGCGGTTCGACAAGCAGACCGGCAACCAGAAGGAATACGACGTGCGCATCGGCGATCTGCTGCGCAAGGGCGATACCAAGGCCAATGTCCTGCTCATGCCCGGCGATGTGATCATCATCCCCGAAAGCACGTTCTGAGCGGCGGGCGGGGGACAGCGCGGCCATGACCAACATCTATGAAGAAGTGCGGATCGCGCTCCACGGCATCTGGCACCGCCGCTGGGTGGCGCTGGCCATCGCCTGGGGCGTGTGCATGCTCGGCTGGCTGGTGGTGGCGATGGTGCCCAACAGCTATGAATCCAAGGCGCGCATCTTTGTCCAGATCGACGATGTGCTGGCCGATCAGATCGGCATCGGTGGCGATCGCAAACGCGATATCGAACGTGTGCGCCAGACGCTGACCAGCTCGGTGAACCTCGAAAAGGTCATCCGCGCCACCCGTCTGGGTGATGAAGTGACCAACGACAAGCAGATGCAGGCCGCCGTTGCGGGCCTCGGCAAGAACGTCACCGTCGTCAGCCAGCAGGACAACCTGTTCGAGATCACCGGCGTGGCCGGCGGTGGCGGGCGTAATGATGGCGAGAATGCCAAACTGGCGCAGGATGTCGTCCAGAAGATGATCGACATCTTCCGCGAGGAAAACCTTGCGGGCGGTCGCGGCGAGATGACCGACACCCTGGCGTTCCTCGACCAGCAGCTTTCCGAACGCAAGAAAGCGCTCGAAGCTGCCGAACTGAAACGTACCGAATTCGAAGCCAGGAACGCGGACATGATCCCCGGCAGCGGATCGATCACCACCAAGATCGAGGCCGCGCGCGGCGAAATGCGCGATATCGATTCGAACCTGCTTGCCGCGCAAAGCGCGCTGGCATCGATCAATGGCCAGCTTTCGGGCACACCGCAGACCATCGCCATCCCCGGTGTGCAAGGTGGAGCCAAGGGTGCCCTGGCCCAGGCCTTGTCCGATCTCGGTTCGATGCGCGCGCGTGGCCTGACCGACAGTCACCCTGATGTTATCGCGGCAAGGGCGCAAGTCGCCAATCTGCAGCGTTCGGCCAATGCCGAAGGTCCGGGCGGCGGAACGCCCAACCCGGCCTACAGTTCGCTGATCTCGATCAAGGCGGATCGCGAAGCCAGCCTTGTCGCGCTGCAATCGCGCAAGGCTTCGCTTCAGGCAGAGATCGCCCGTCTTTCCGCGCAGCAGTATGGCGAACCGGCCATCGCCGCCGAAGCCTCGCGCATTGGCCGCGATTACGATGTGCTCAAGGAACAGTACGACAAGCTGCTGCGCGACCGCGAATCCCTGCGCCTGCGCGGGCAGGTGGAAACCGAACGCGATGCGGTGAAGTTCGAAGTGATCGATCCGCCAACCATGCCCACCGGCCCGGCTGCACCGGATCGCCCGATCCTGCTCATGCTCGTCCTGATCGTCGGGATCGGCGCAGGCTGTGGCGGTGCCTTCGCGCTCGGCCAGTTGAAGTCGGCCTATTCCACTACCGGCCAGCTTGAACGCGCCACCGGCCTGCCCGTGATCGGCTCGATCTCCGAAGCGATCACCCGCACCACCCGCGCCAGTCGCGCGCGCAACCTCAAATTGTTCGCAGGCGGCTTTGCCGGCCTGTTCGTGGTCCTGTTCGTCCTGCTCGGCATCGAAATGCTGAAGCGCGGCATGGTGGAATGAGAGAGAACGGACGATGACCGACCAGACCAGAATCCCGCTGCCGCCTTCCGGTCCCTCACTGATCGAACGGGCATCGGGCACGTTCGATTTCCGCACGATGACGCGCCCGCCCATCGCGGATCTGCCGCCCGAAACGGTCAAGCCGCCGGTCGTGAAGGCCGCTCCGCCTGCTGCGCCGGACGCCATTCAGCCTGTCGCGGTTCAGCCTGTCTCAGCGCGGTCCGTCACCGCGCCTGCGCCGCAACCCGCTCCACAACCGTTCACCGGCACCTGTCACGCGATCGACCGCGCGCATTTGCGCGAACAGTGTCTGATCGAACCCGAAAGCGCGGTCACCGGCCTGCTTGAAGAATTTCGCATCGTAAAGCGCCAGTTGCTGCGCACGGCGGCGGAATCGCGCGAAGGCAAGGGCGCGGCTCACGGCGAACGCATCCTTGTCTGCTCGGCCCATCCGGGTGAAGGCAAGACCTTCTGCGCGGTCAACCTTGCGCTCTCCATCGCTGCCGAAAAGGACAACGAAGTCCTGCTCGTCGATGCCGATTTCGCCAAGCCCTCGGTCCTGTCCACGCTGGGCCTGCCCGGTGGTCCCGGCCTGATGGACGCGCTGGCCGATCCGTCGCTGGCGGTGGAAGACTGCATCATCGGCACCGACATCGCAGGCCTTTATGTCCTGCCCGCCGGCAACGCGACCGGATCGGACACCGAATACCTCGCCTCGTCGCGCACCGGCGAAGTGCTGGCCCGGCTCACGGCCCACGCCCCCAATCGCATCGTCATCTTCGATTCGCCGCCCGCGCTCGCCGCATCGCCTGCCTCGGTCCTTGCCCACCATGTCGGCCAGACCGTGATGATCGTGCGCGCAGACGTGACCGGCGAGGCTGCCCTGCGCGATGCGGTGCACCTGCTGGCCGCCTGTGACGACATCAAGCTCCTGCTCAACGGCACCCGTTTTTCCACCACGGGCCGCCGCTTCGGCACTTATTACGGATACAAGGAATGACCCGTCCGGTACTCCTCGCCGCAAGCGTGGCGCTCGCCGCCTTGTGGGCGCCGTCGCTCCATGCGCAATCGATGTCCTACGAATCGGTCGATGGCGAAGGCGCATCGCCTGAAAAGTCCGGCTCTGAAAAGTCTGGCAGCCGTGGCGGCGTTTCGCTGCGCGGTGCAGGCGGGGGCGCGCGCACCACGATCCGCCCCTACATCGAAGCCACGCAGAACATTCTTTATGAGATCACCCCCGGCGACGATGTGCTGACGTACAGCACGATTGCTGCAGGCGTGGACGTGGCGCTCAACGGTCGCCGCACACAAGGCGCGGTTTCGGTCCGCTATGAACGCCGCATCGCCCAAAGCGACCGCGTGGCCGATGGCGATACCGTGTCCGGCCTTGCCCGCGTCAAGCACGACCTGATCCCGCGCACGCTTTCGGTCGAGGCAGGCGGTCTTGCCGCGCGCACCCGCGTTGAACGCAATGGCGCATCCTCGCTGAACCCGCTCGCCAATGGCGATGCGGTCAGCCAGGTCTATTCGCTTTATGCAGGCCCTGCACTGTCCACCCACGTCGGCGATGTGGCGCTCGCCGGTTCCTACATGCTCGGCTACACCAAGGTACAGCAGAAGGACGCGATCCAGATCGCGCCAAGCCAGACCTTTACCGACATTTTCGATGATTCCATTGCCCAGTCCGCGCAGGTTTCTGCCGGTATTGCCCCCGGCACGGTCCTTCCGGTGGGCATTACTGCCACCGGCGCGTTCTATCAGGAAGATATCTCCAACCTCGATCAGCGTGTACGCGACATGCGCGCGGGCGTACAGGTTACCTATCCTGTCACCATGGACCTCGCGCTCGTCGGTGCGGTCGGATACGAGGATGTGTCCGTATCTGCCCGCGATGCGGTGCGCGATGCCAATGGCGATCCGGTGATCGGCGCGGATGGACGCTACGTCACCGACAAGTCGCAGGCCCGCAAGCTTGCGTATGAAACCGATGGGCTGACATGGGACGCAGGCGTGATGTGGCGCCCCAGCCGCCGCACCGCGCTCTCGGCCTTCGTCGGTCGCCGCTATGATAGCACGACCTACTACGGCAGCTTCTCGTACAACCCGAACGAGCGCAGTTCGCTGAGCGTTTCGGTCTATGACAACGTCTCCGGTTTTGGCGGGCAGGTCAGCCGCGCGCTGCGCGATCTGCCCACCGATTTCCAGGTCAACCGCGATCCGTTCAACGGCCAGATCAGCGGTTGCGCGATCGGTTCGGAAAGCGGCGGCTGCGTCAACAACGCGCTGTCGTCGGTTTCCTCGTCGGTGTTCCGCGCGCGCGGCGTCAACGCCACATATGCGCGCCGCATCGGACGCATGCAGGCAGGCATCGGCGCGGGCTACATCCGCCGCAAGTTCATCGCGCGGCAGGATTCGGTGCTCGGCGCGGCCAATGGCGTGGTCGATGAAAGCTTCTACGTCGATGCCGGGCTGAACGGCCCGATCGACCGGCGCTCCAGCTTCGGTGTTTCGGCCTACGCCGCCTGGTTCCAGAGCGGCGCGTCCAGTCTTGGCGATGTGAACACGGTGGGCGCCAATGCTGCCTACTTCCGCAACCTCACCGACCGGCTCGTAGCAACCGCAGCGGTCGGTTTGGATGCTGTTAACCGTAAAGTGATTGAAGATGAAGTAATTGCATCGGGCCTTGTCGGCCTGCGCTATTCCTTCTGATGCCCGGAGACGGTCTCGATGTACGATGAATTCTATGGCCTCACCGGCCGCCCGTTCCAGCTGACCCCCGACCCGCGCTTCTATTTTGAAAGCGGAACACATCGCAAGGCGTTGTCCTATCTGGGCTATGGTCTGGCGCAGGGCGAAGGTTTCATCGTCATCACCGGCGAAGTCGGCGCGGGCAAGTCCACGCTGGCGGCGCACCTGATGGCTTCGGTCGATCGCCAGCGGCTGACGGCGGCCCAGATCGTCACATCCGCGCTTGATGGCGAAGAGCTGATCCACGTTTCGGCGCGCGCCTTCGGGCTGGAAGTGGCCGGGCATGACAAGGCCACTGCGCTCGCCCAGATCGAAGCCTTCCTTCACCACGAAGCGCGCGAAGGCCGCCGCTGCCTGCTGGTGGTGGACGAATCGCAGAACCTGTCGGTTTCCGCGCTCGAAGAGCTGCGCATGCTGTCGAACTTCCAGCTTGGTGCGCATCCGCTGTTGCAGATCCTGCTGCTCGGCCAGCCCGAATTCCGCACGCTGCTGCAAACCTCGCCCGAACTCGAACAGCTGCGCCAGCGGGTGATCGCCTCGCATCACCTCGATGCGATGGAGCCTTCGGAAATCGGCGCCTACATCGAACACCGTCTCGCCTGCGTAGGGTGGACGGGCAATCCGGCGTTCGACCAGCGCGTCTATGCCGATCTGGCGAAGGCCACCGGCGGTGTGCCGCGCCGGGTCAACCAGATCGTCAATCGCCTCTTGCTGATGGGCGCGGTCGAACAGCGCCAGCACATCGATGCCGCCATGCTTCAGGCGGTGCTGACCGACCTTGCCGGTGATGGCGGCCTCAACGCCCCGGCTGCGGTCACGCCGGTTCCCGCCAGTGAAGCCCCGGTGGTGGAACTGCCGTCGGCTCAGGCAGTCGTGGCCCAACCTGTCGCCGCGCCGACTCTTGACGATGCCGCCTGGCGCGCCGCGCTGGCCCAGCGCGATGAACAGATCGCCGAACTTCAGCAGGCGATCATCGAACTGGCCGACATGCGTCCCGCTGCGGCAGAACCTGTTGCGGACCCCGAAATCCTCGCGCAGCTTGAAGAGGCCAACCGCCGCATCGCCGCGCTGGCAGAAGCCGAACGCCGCATCGCATCGCTTGAAACCCGCACGGTCGAACAGGAGCAGGCAATCCGCCACACCTTGACCATGCTGATCGAATGGATCGAAGCCGAAGATTATCAGCGCGCCGCTGCCTGAAGCGCGGCCAAAGGGGATTGATCACGATGACCGCGCCGTCCGTACTCAACGGGCTTTCCGTCGATGTGGAGGACTGGTTCCAGGTCGGCGCGTTCGAAACCGTGATCGACCGCAAGGACTGGGACAGCCTCGATTGCCGGGTAGAGCGCAATTGCGCGCATATCCTCGATCTGTTCGATGCGGCCAAGGTCAAGGGCACGTTCTTCACGCTCGGCTGGGTGGCGCAGCGTTATCCGGCAATGATGCGTCGTATTGCCGATGCAGGCCACGAAATAGCCAGCCACGGCTGGGATCACGCTCGCGTCTTCACGCTGGGCCGTGAAGCCTTTGCGGAAGACATTGCCCTTGCGCGCAAGGTGCTTGAAGATACCACCGGCCAGCAGGTCACCGGCTACCGCGCGCCCAGTTTCTCGATAGATGCGCGGACACCATGGGCGCATGAAGTGCTGGCGGAACAGGGCTATGCCTATTCATCGTCAGTCGCGCCCGTGGTCCACGATCACTATGGCTGGCGGGAAGCACCACGCTTTGCCTTCCGCCCGGTTGCAGGCGCCGATTTCATCGAAATTCCGGTGACGACAGCCGAAGTCGCCGGGCGACGCATGGCGGCAGGCGGCGGCGGGTTCTTCCGCCTGCTTCCCTATTCGGTCTCGCGCTGGGCGATCCGCCAGGTCAACTTGCGCGACCAGCGCCCCGCCGTGTTCTACTTTCACCCGTGGGAAATCGACCCGGACCAGCCACGTTTCGCAACCGCTCCGCTCAAGTCGCGTCTGCGCCACTACACCAATCTTGATGTCATGGCGGCAAAGCTGTCGCGCCTCGTCCACGAGTTTCGCTGGGGTCGGATGGATGATGTCGCCGCCATCGAGGCGACGCGTACGCCTGCAAGGATCGCGGCATGAACGCCCCGTTCGTACCTTCGCGCATTGCTGTGCGCCTTGCCGATCCCGGTGATCGCCCGGCAATCGCGCGTTTTCTGGCCGATCATCCCGATACCACGGCGTTTCACCGCTTCGAATGGCTTGACGCGGTTGAACGCTCCACCGGCCACGCCACGCACATTCTTCTTTCCGAACAGGATGGCGCGATCCGCAGCGTCCTGCCCCTGCACGAAGCGCACAGCCCGCTATTTGGTCGCGCGCTTGTCTCGACCGGCTTTGCCGTGGGTGGGGGCGTGGTGGGTGAACCCGATCCCGCCCTGTTCGCAGCGGCGCAGGAACTGGCCGTGCGCCTTAATTGCCCCAGCCTTGAACTGCGCGGCGGTCCGCTGCCGTCGGGCACAGGCTGGCATATCAAGCAGGAGAGCCACGCAGGCTTCGTCAATCCGCTCAGCCCCGATGACGATGCCCAACTTCTCGCCATTCCGCGCAAACAGCGCGCCGAAGTGCGTCGCGGCCTCGGCCACGATATGAAAGTGCGTGTTGGCAGCGATGCCGATACGCGCGCGATGCACTATGCGGTCTATGCAGAATCCGTGCGCAATCTGGGTACGCCGGTGTTCCCCAAGGCGCTGTTCGATGCGGTGATGGATGGCTTCGGCGACGATGCCGATATCCTCACTGTCCTGCACGAAGGCACCCCGCTCGCCTCGGTGCTCAGCGTCTATCATCGCGGCGCGGTCATGCCCTATTGGGGCGGCGGCGTGTTCGCGGCCCGCACCATGCGCGCCAACGATGTGATGTATTATGCGCTGATGAATCACGCGCGCGCGCGCGGTTGCGACCGCTTTGATTTCGGACGTTCGAAAACCGGGACCGGTGCCTATCACTTCAAGCGCAACTGGGGCTTTGTGCCCCAGCCGCTGTCCTACGCCAACTGGACGGCGGATGGCGCCCCCCCGCGTGACGTCAACCCGCTCAGCCCGCGCTACAAGGCGAAGATTGCCGCCTGGCAGAAACTGCCGCTTTCGGTCGCCAACCGCATCGGCCCCCTGATCGCGCAGGGTCTTGCGTGAGCGAGGTCCTGTTCCTTGCTCATCGCATTCCCTTTCCCCCGGATCGTGGCGACAAGATCCGCTCGTGCCACATCCTGCGCCACATCGCCGCCTTGGCCCCGGTCCATGTTGCCTGCTTTGCCGATGATGAAGCCGATCTGGCTTACGAGCCGGACCTTGCAGCCGCCTCGCACAGCCATTGCCTTGTCCGCCGCGCGCGACAGTTGCCGGTCGCAGGCATTGATGCGCTACTAACGGGAAGGCCCGTCAGCCTTACCGCCTTTGCCGACAAGGCGCTGCACCAATTCGTCAGCCGCACCCTTGCCGAACGCCCGATATCGGCCATTTACGTCTTTTCCGGCCAGATGGCGCAATACGTGCCCGCGTCTTTCGCAGGGCGCGTGGTGATGGATTTCGTCGATGTCGATTCGGCCAAGTTCGAAGCCTACGCCGCGCAGGCGCGCTTCCCCGCCAACTTTCTTTACAAGCGTGAAGCCCGCCTGCTCAGTTGCTACGAAAGCCTCACCGCGCGCCGCGCCAGCACCAGCCTGCTGGTGACGCCCGAAGAAACCGAACTGCTCCGCTCAAGGCTCTCGCCGGGTTTGGAGCCGACGCTCCAATCGCTGTGCAACGGCATCGACACCGAATTTTTCGATCCCGCCGACATGCCATGCGCGCCTGAAATGGCAGGTGAGGGGCCGCAGATTACCTTCACCGGCCAGATGGACTATCCGCCCAACGTCGCCGCTGTTGAAATGTTCGCGCAACGGGTCATGCCCGCCATTCGCAGCGTATTTGCCAGCGCCCGCTTCAATATCGTCGGTCGCGCGCCCACACCATCGGTTCGTGCGCTCAATGATCAGAATGGCACCCGTGTCACCGGGGCTGTTCTCGATGTGCGCCCGTGGATCGCCGGGGCAGATCTCGTCGCTGCCCCGCTTACCATTGCGCGCGGTGTCCAGAACAAGGTGCTCGAAGCCATGGCGATGGCCCGCCCGGTCCTCGCCACGCCCGCAGCCGCCACCGGCATCCCTGCGCGCGATGGCTTCGAAATTGTCGTCGCCAACGGTGCTGAGGCACTTGCCCGCCAGACGCTGGCCCTGCTGCACGATCCGGTCCGGGCCGCCGCTATCGGCCATTCGGCCCGCGCTTTCGTGATCCGCGAATGTGGTTGGGACCACGTCCTGGCGCCGCTTGGCGGATTGCTGGGCCTTGACGACAAAGGGCAGGCCAGTGCCGCTGCCTGAGGCCACCCTCAACGCCCCGCTTGCCCGCGCGTGGGCCACATTGCCCCCGGCGTGGCAACGCCCGGTCATGCTGCTCGCGCTCGCATGGATCGGCAACATCGGGCTGTTCCTTGCAGATTGGCGGGCGATGGCGCTGCAATGGTGGGATAGTTCGACTTACAACCACATCCTACTGATTCCGTTCATCCTCGGCTGGCTGATCGCGCAAAGAGGTCGCGAAGTCCTGCGCACTGCCCCGCAAGGGTGGTGGCCCGGCCTCGTACTGTTTGGCGGCGCAGGCTTCTTCTGGCTCCTCGGCCACTTTGCCGGCCTCTCGCTTGCCACCCAGCTTGGCGTGGTGCTGATGATGCAGGCCAGCATCCTGACCCTGCTGGGGCCAAAGGCGTCGGCCGCGTTGCTGTTTCCGCTTGCCTACATGCTGTTCCTTGTGCCCGCAGGTGACGAACTGATCCCCACGCTCCAGACCATCACCGCGGCGATTACCATGATCCTGCTAGATTGGTCGGGCGTCCCCGCCCACATCGAAGGCGTGTTCATCACCACCCCCGCAGGCTATTTCGAAGTGGCCGAGGCGTGTTCGGGCGTAAAATTCCTGATCGCGATGATCGCCTACGGTGCGCTTGTCGCCAATGTCTGCTTCCGCGCCTGGCCACGCCGGATCGCGTTCATGGCGCTCAGCATCGCCATGCCGATCATCGCCAATGGCATCCGCGCATGGGGCACGATCTTTATCGCCGAACATCGCGGAATCGAATTTGCGGCAGGCTTCGATCACATTTTCTACGGCTGGATATTCTTCGCCGTGGTCATGGCGCTGGTCATGGCCATCGCCTGGCGCTTCTTCGATCGCGCCATCGAAGATCGCATGATCGATGCCGATGCGATCAATGCCAACGCGCTGTTCACCCGCGTCGCACGGTTCGGCATTGGACAGGGCGGGGCGCTTGCCGTCATGGTCGTCCTCGCGCTGACGTTTACCGGATGGGGCGCATGGGCAAACAGGCTCGAAGCAAGCGTACCCTCGCAGATCGTCCTTGTCCCCGTCACCGGATGGCAACAGGTGGACTATACGCCTTTGACCGCCTGGCAGCCCCTGCACAGCGGCGCTGATCATGTGCTGCTGGGGCGCTATCAGGACGCATCGGGACACGTCGTGGACGTCTCGTTCGCGCTTTATGCAATGCAGGGAGAAGGCCGCGAAGCAGGTGGTTTCGGGCAGGGCGCCTTGCCACTGGACAGTGGGTGGGCGTGGGAAAAATCACCGCCGCCGCTGGCTGGGGGCCATGCTGACCGCTTGCAGACCGCGGGGCCGGTGCATCGCTTGGCTGAAACATTCTATCGTTCAGACTCCCTCCTGACAGGCAGCAATACACGTTTGAAACTGAAGAATATTGTTGATCGGCTGCTTTTGCGGAAGCATACCACTGCCACGCTGATCCTGTCCGCCGAAGACGGTGTACCGGGCCGCGCTTCGGCCGAAGAATCCCTCCGCGCGTTCCTTGCCGCCACCGGCCCGGTCGATGCGTGGATGGACCGTATGGCATCAGGACGCTAGGGCAGGTCCATGTGCGGAATAGCCGGAATT
Source organism: Novosphingobium sp. CECT 9465 (assembly GCF_920987055.1). NCBI lineage: Bacteria > Pseudomonadati > Pseudomonadota > Alphaproteobacteria > Sphingomonadales > Sphingomonadaceae > Novosphingobium > Novosphingobium sp. CECT 9465. Next base: position 2,135,444 of record NZ_CAKLBX010000001.1, on the reverse strand, counting down.
TTCCATACCGAGGGTCTCAAGCCGGTCGATCCCGATCGCATCCGCATGATGTGCGATGCCATCGCCCATCGCGGACCCGATGGTGAGGGCGTCTGGACAGCGCCCGGCGTGGGTTTGGGGCACCGCCGCCTGTCGATCATCGACCTTGCCGGATCGCCGCAGCCGATGGCATCGGTTGAGCAGGATGCGGTTATCGTCTTCAATGGGGAAATCTACAATTTCAAGGCATTGCGTACCGAACTTCAGGCACTGGGCGCGAAGTTTCGTACCGATGGCGATACCGAAGTCATCCTTCAGGCCTGGCGTCACTGGGGCGCGGATTGCCTGACGCGCCTGCACGGCATGTTCGCCTTCGCCCTCTACGATCTGCGAGAGCGCACTTTGCTGCTGGCGCGCGACCGCCTGGGCGTGAAGCCGCTGTTCACCGCCCGACTGACCGATGGTTCGATCATATTTGGTTCCGAACTCAAGGCTTTGCTGGCGCATCCTGCCTTTCGGCGTGAAATCGATCCACTGGCCGTCGAAGACTACCTTGCATGGGGCTATGTCCCCGATCACCGCTCGATCCTCAAAGGGGTCGAGAAGCTTGCCGCAGGGCACTACCAGTTGCTCCGCCATGATGCGCCTGCGCCCGTCCCGGTACAGTGGTGGGACGTGTCCTTTGCCGACCGGGCAAAGGGCAATGCCGATGATCTTGGCGCACATCTGCTGTACCATATGCGTGATGCAGTGACGTCGCGCATGCTGGCCGACGTGCCGCTGGGGGCGTTCCTTTCGGGCGGGGTGGACAGTTCCAGCGTTGTCGCACTGATGGCGGAGGCGAGCGCTTCGCCGGTGAAGACCTGCTCGATCGGCTTCGATGTCGCCGCATTCGATGAAACTGCCTATGCTGACAGGATTGCACAGCAGTTTCATACACAGCATTGGAAACGCAAGGTTTCTCCTGACGACTTTTCGCTGGTGGACAGGCTTGGAGGCATGTTCGACGAGCCGTTCGCCGACGCATCGGCGTTGCCTACATTCCGCGTTTGCGAACTTGCCCGCGAACACGTCACTGTCGCCTTGTCTGGCGATGGCGCGGACGAGGCTTTCGCCGGGTATCGCCGCCAGACGTTCCACCACCGCGAAGAGCAAGTGCGCGCGTTTCTGCCCGGCGCGTTGCGTATGCCGGTTTTCGGCGCGCTGGGAGCTGTGTGGCCCAAGGCCGATTGGGCACCGCGACCTTTGCGCGCCAAGACGACCTTCCTGAGCCTCGCCGCCAATGGAGAGGACGGCTATGCCCGCGCTCTGGCGGTCACCGCACCGGAATTGCGCGATACGCTCTACAGCCCGGATTTCCGCCGTCTGCGAGGCGAATATCGCGCAGAGCAGCCGTTTGTCGAATTGATGCGCAACGCTCCGGGACGAAGCGGTCTCGATCGCGCGCAATACGCCGATCTCAAGTTCTACCTGCCGGGCGATATCCTGACGAAGGTCGATCGCACCAGCATGGCGGTGAGCCTTGAAGCGCGTGAACCTTTGCTTGATCACCGCCTGATCGAATTCGGGGCCAGGCTGCCGGAAAAAATGCGGGTGCGCGGCACGACCGGAAAATGGCTCGTGAAGCAAACGATGCGTCGTTACCTGCCCGATGACGTGCTGTTCAGGCAAAAAATGGGATTCGTGACGCCGATTGCGCAATGGCTGCGGGGGCCACTTGCCCAAGCGGCACGCGGCCTGGCCTCTGGAGGCTCGCTGGCGCGAACAGGCTGGTTCGATTCTGCGCGGATAGAAGCCTTGGCCGAGGCGCATATTGCGGGCACGGCGGATCACAGTCGGCTCATCTGGCAGTTGTTGATGTTGCGGAAATCGCTCGATCACCTTGGTTGATCGACCGTTAATCACTTTGCCCCGGTAAGACGATCTTCACCATTGCGGACTAATCAGGCGTAGAAACAACCGCCGATGGTCCATGCTGAAGAAACTGCGCACACCGCTGTATCTCGCGCTGCTCATCCCAGCATTGCTTACGCTTGCGGGCGATTGGCTTGCACCCGTCGATCATACATTTCGCAATGCGCGATCCAAGATTGGCAAGCATGAAGCTTCGCAGTCTTTCATTATCGTAGCCATCGACGGCAGCGACAGCAAACGTGACGCGTCGGCGACTTCGACGCACAATCTGGCGGGAGTGCTCGAAGCCGTCCGCCGTCAAATGCCTTATCGTGTATTTATCGACGCTCCCGTCAATTTCGGCCAGGACAGCGCAGGCGACAGGCAACTCGTCCAGGCAGTGCGCGAACTCGCTCCCGATGCGGCATTTGTCGTTCGGAATGAGAAATTCGTCGCTTCCGCGGACAAGGTCGAGAGCAAGGACCTGCAGATCCCGGATGCCGCGATTTCCGGGGCTGCTCCTGTCGTGGTTTCATCGTGGAACAGCAACTTCTTCGATTACGCGATTTCCTCGCCTTATTCCGTGGATGTTGGTGGAAAGAGCTACCCGACGTTTGCCGCCGCGCTGGCCAATGTCGATTCGGGACTGCAAGCAACCTTTCGACCCGATTTTCTGCTCGACCCGGCCAGCATTCCCAGAATTCGCGCCAGCGCACTGACATCGGGGAATTTTACCCCCGGACTGCTGACTGGCCGAACGGTTATTGTGACGTTCGAAGGAACGGTTCCCCCCATCGGCTTTTATGGTAGCGGGCGGCGGCATCCGATCGATCTTGACGTGGCGGGCGCTTCGGCGCTGTCGAAGAACCTCTCGCTGTCACTGGGCGCGCTGCCGCTGCTCATCTTCGCGTGGTTGCTCTTAAAAAGCGGTAGGCGTGCTGTGCGCAAGCGCATGAAGGTCGTCTACCACGGGTCGGCTCTGCTTTCGGTTATCCTGATCCCGACATTCACCCAGCCTCTGGGCATATCGGTCGAAATCAGTGCCGGCCTGCTGGCCGTGATGATTTATGGCTTTGCCCGGATGTGGCAATATCGCATCCGCCGCGTTCAGCTGACCAGCGCTTCCGGGTTGCCGAATCTGCTTGCGCTCAGCGCTTCACCGTTGACGGTTGGACAGGATGTGATCGTTGCCGTCATCGCGCGCTACGAGGAGATTCTGGCGACGCTGCCCAAGGAATTGCACGGTGAGTGCGCGCGCCAGATCGCGCGCCGTCTCAGTGTCGGATCGGGGACCACGACCGTCTACAATGGTGAGGGCGGCCATTTCGCGTGGACCGAGGAAGCCCGTCCGCTCGACATGCAACTCGATCACCTTGAGGGACTGCGCGCACTTTTCTCCGCACCGCTTGAGATCGGCCCATTTACATTCGATACAAATATTCATTTCGGCCTTGATCGCAACGAAGGGCTGGATGCCCTGACCCGCGTCAATTCGGCTTTGGCCAGTGCCAACGATGCCCTGAGCAGCGGTCGTGCCATCGAGCTTTTCGAAGCCGACCGCCTTGCCGAAGCCAGCTGGGAACTTTCGTTGCACGCCCGGATCGACGAGGGGTTGCGCAACGGCGAGATCTGGCTGGCATATCAGAGCCAGTGGGACATGCGTACCGGCCTGCCTTGTGGCGCCGAAGCGCTGATCCGCTGGAATCATCCGACGCGCGGGCCAATCCCGCCCGATGCGTTCATCTTGCAGGCCGAACGGGCGGGGCGGATCGATGCCCTCACCTATTGGACGATGGAAGAGGCGATCACGGCAGCACTCGCGCTGAACGCGATGGGGCAGCGATTGCAGATGAGCGTCAATCTTTCGGCGCAAATGGTGGACAAGCCAGGGTTGGTTCCCAGCCTTGCAGAAATCGTTGCCCGGCGTGCCATCGACCCAGCGCAATTGACGATCGAGATCACCGAAACGTCCAGTGTAAGGAACCGCCCGGCCGCAGTGCACAACCTGACGCAATTGCGCGGGTTGGGTTTTCGGCTGTCCATCGATGATTTCGGGACGGGGGAGGCCAGCCTCGCCTACCTGGCGGATCTGCCGAGCGATGAATTGAAGCTCGATCGACGATTTATTTCGAGAATCCTCACGCATGAACGCGAACTGACGATCGTTCAGAGCACGATCGATCTTGCTCATGCACTCGGTCAGGCTGTCGTTGCCGAAGGCATCGAGAACGAAGCAACCTGGCGAAAGCTAGTGCAATTGGGCTGCGATATAGGGCAGGGCTATCATCTGGGACGGCCAATGGCCTTTAACGATTTTCGTCAAACCATTCTCAAAACGGGACAGGTTCATTCTGGAAAGATTTAAGGGTTGTTAACCATTTAACTCGGTGTTAACCAATCCACGTCAACCCGTGGATGGAGGCATTGATGTTTGCAGCTCTTAACCTGGCCTGGAGCGTTTGGGACTGGCTCTTCCGTTGATTTAAACGGACGGTTTTTCCTAGAAAACCAGTGCTATTGAACCGAAGCGCTGCCCGATCACCTGATCGGCGGCGCTTTCGTGTTTTTGCGCCGTAAGGGCGCGACTGCCGATTCGGATTTAACAGGATTTTGCCGGGTTACCGGGGCAAAAGGGTCGTTAACCCTAAAGTGGCCGTTAACCAACGGCGGTGATTCAGTCTTCGCCGTGGCCCAGTGCCAGATAATCCTGGCTTTGCATTTCCATCAGGCGGCTTACCGTTCGGTCAAACATGAAGCGGCCTTCATCGTCGCCCTTGCCGCTCCAGTCGTAAAGTTCCGCAGGTTCCGCATCGGCGGTGGCGATCAGCTTCACCTTGTGTTCGTAAAGCGCATCGATCAGGGTGATGAAGCGTGCCGTTTCATTGCGCATGTCCGCGCCGAGACGCGGAATCGCCACGACGATCACCGTGTGGAAATGGCGGGCAATGGCAAGATAGTCGGCCGCGCCGCGTGCTTCGCCGCACAGTCGCTTGAAACTGAAAACGCCAACGCCCTTGAGGCTTTTCGGGACATGCAGCATGCGGCCACCGCCCAGGTCCAGTGCAGTGCTTGGCACGTGTTCGCTGTCTTCGGGCGGGTAATCGGTGAGCCGGAAGAACGCTTCGCGCACCGCTTCGGTTGAGGCGGGACCGACGGGGGTGTGCCACGTGCCGACGCCCTGCATGCGCTGGAGACGGTAGTCCGTTGGCCCGTTGAGCGTCACCACGTCGAGCCTGCTTTCGACCAGTGCAATGAACGGGAGGAAATGCTCCCGGTTCAGGCCGTTCTTGTACAGATCAGACGGCGCGCGGTTCGATGTGGTAACGATGGTGACGCCGCCTTCCACCAGCAACGCGGTGAACAGGCGGCTCATGATCATAGCGTCGGCGCTGTTGTTGACGACCATTTCGTCAAAGCACAAAACCCTGGTTTCCGCAGCGATGGCGGAGGCGACGGGGAGTATCGGATCGCCGCTTTCCTTCTTGCGTTCCTCGCGCAGGCGGGCGTGAACGTCGAGCATGAATTCGTGGAAATGTGCCCGGCGCTTGGCCGCGATGGCCAGATTGTCGTGAAACAGATCCATCAGCATCGATTTGCCGCGTCCGACGCCGCCCCACATGTAGAGGCCGCGCGGCTGCGGGATTGACGCTTTGCGACCGAGCAGCTTGCCCAGAAAGCCTGCGGAGACCGGTGGTCTTTCCAGTTCCTGCTGCAAGGCGTCAAGCCTTGCAGCAGCGGTCGCCTGTTCCGCATCGGGCCTGAGTTCGCCGCCCGCGACCAGTTCGCGGTAGCGTTGCAGAACGCTGGTCATCGACGGGCGGGCTTGATGCAGATCAGACCAGCCGTTCGGCTTGCATCTTCTTGATCTCGGCGATGGCGCGCGCGGGCGAGAGACCCTTGGGGCAGACATTCGCGCAGTTCATGATGGTGTGGCAGCGATAGAGGCGGAAGGGATCTTCCAGCTCGTCAAGGCGCTCACCCGTCATTTCATCGCGGCTGTCGGCCAGCCAGCGGTAGGCCTGAAGCAGGATGGCAGGGCCAAGGAACTTGTCGGAATTCCACCAGTAGCTGGGGCACGAGGTGCTGCAGCAGGCGCAGAGAATGCATTCGTAAAGCCCATCGAGCTTTTCGCGCTGTTCGGGCGATTGCAGGCGCTCCTTACCCGAAGGCGTCGGCGAAACGGTTTGCAGCCAGGGGCGGATCGATGAATACTGCGCGTAGAAATGGGTGAAATCGGGGACGAGGTCCTTGATTACTTCCATATGCGGCAGCGGTGTGATGCGCACTTCGCCCGAAAGATCCTCGATCGCGGTGGTGCAGGCAAGGCCGTTGCGGCCGTTCATGTTCATCGCGCACGATCCGCAGATGCCTTCACGGCAGGAGCGGCGGAACGTGAGGGTGGGGTCCTGTTCGCCCTTCATCTTGATCAGCGCATCGAGCACCATCGGGCCGCACTGTTCGAGATCGATTTCGAACGTGTCGTACCGGGGATTTTCGCCGCTGTCGGGATCGTAACGATAGACCTTGAACTTGCGGACCTTGCCTTGCGTGGCCGCGGCGTGATGGCGAGCCTTGCCGGTGATCTTGGAGTTCTTCGGAAGCGAGAAGGTCGCCATCGTCATATCCTGTGTTGCGCGTGCTTTTGCGGCTGTTCTGAGTCGTCCTTAGCAATTGCAGCGCGCGGGGCAAGGGGGCGCAGGCTGTACATTGGTGGGGGGCATGGTGCTTTAATGGAGTTGCAGCGCGGCGTTGTTGATCGGCATTGACTGGATCCACCGGACGGACAGCCAACCGGAATAGGCTACGTGAGGATTTGCCACGCGAAAGGGTGTTGGAATCATTGGAAAGCGTTGTAGTGGATTATCACCAACTCTCGGAGTGCCGAGCTTGAAAGGCAAAATGGGTTTTGGCGGGGTGTGGATCGCTCGCAGCACAGCAGGACGATCAGATCGATAGGCCGGAGTGCAGCATGACGCAGTTCCTCACAGTTCTAATGTTTGCTGCCGTCGCGGCAGTCGTCGTCACGACGTATCTTGCAAGTCTATTCGCTAGGGCGCGCTTTCCTGTCCCGCCCGAAGATCGTCGGATCGGGTGTGTTGACGGTTTGCGCGGCTATCTTGCTTTGGCAGTGATGGTGCATCACTTTTTCATCTGGCTGCAAGTGACTAGGGGGGGGGGGGGCGTGGTCTGAACCTTCGATCCATTTTCTGAACCAGTTGGGAGCTGGCAGTGTTGGGTTATTCTTTATGATAACGGGGCTGGTGTTTTATCCGCGGGTTCTGGCCGGTCTGAGGGCGACCTCGTGGGTGACAGTGTACATCTCGCGAGTGTTTCGTATTATTCCACTGACAGCAGCCTCTTTCCTTCTGGTGACGGCAATAATTATCTTACGGACCGAACCGACTGTGTCGGGGTTATTCACTATTCTTAAGTACGGCAACGCGGCAGTTCATTGGATCAGCGGGTGGAGCGAATCTAATGTACTGGGCTATCCCGACAGCGGCAGAATAAATTCCTACGTGCTGTGGTCACTGCGCTATGAATGGGTTTTCTACCTCTTTCTTCTTCCTGTTTGCGCAGGACTCATGGATGTGGTGCGAGCGCGGCAACTTCCTACGTGGATTGTGCCCGTGTCCTTGCTGGTCATAAGTCTGGCTGTGAGCTGGTCAGAAATTTTCGGTCATTTTGTGATGGTCGAGCCAAAATACTTTCCCCTTTTTGCCGTCGGGATGCTGACGCACGAGCTTCAGTCGAGGCTCTCTTGGCGGGTTGCAATGACAACGCCGGCGATGATGGCGCTGGCACCTGCATCGCTATTGCTCGGCACTGTGATCACGCCGGTGCCCTACACAGCGTCATTGCCGTTTTTTGCCTTTTTCTTTGTGTCGGTGGCGTGTGGAAACAGTCTGGGCGGTTTGTTGCGCGGACGTGGTGCGCTCGTCTTGGGAGAATGCTCGTTCGGCATTTATCTGCTGCACGGTATCTTGCTGGACGTCTTGTTCACTGATGCGGAGACCTTAATTTCGCAGTTGGCGTTGACCACGATTGTTTGGGCAATTGTGCCAGCCATGGCTCTCGTCCTCCTGGTCACTGCTGCAACGCACTTTTTGATCGAACGCCCTGGAATGCGCGCGGGGCGGCAGATCAGCCGCTGGATAGCCGAACCGGGCCGGGCACTGCATAAACGCACCGTGAAAACGGTCAGCAGCTGATTGAGAGTGGTATTGTCTTGGCGATTTTGTAGTTTGTAAACAGCGGTTCAGGTGTTGGTCCCGATGTTCGATGGTGCATTCTCCATGGGGGAATGGAGGGATACATTATGGGCCAAGTTCTTCACGGGAGTGCCGCGAAACGGCGTGACGCAATCCGGTGCGATGGGCGCCGATTCTGGATTGCTCAGTCGGCTTTGCCTTCTCGCAAGGACGACGTGATGTTTGCAAAAGGTATAGTCCCCAAAGACAGGCGAATATTTTTTGCAATTACTGGGGTGGTAATCCCACCTCAGCCCTTCCTTCAGGGGAGGTGAGCGAGACTTGTCGAGCCGTAAGTTGAGCGGGGAGTGTGCTATCGCCGTTTTGCAAGCGGCGACATAATCGCGAAAGAAAAGGCCCCCGCCGGACATCCGGCGAGGGCCTTTCGGTTAGCGGTTCAGGCGGCGATCATTCGCCGAAAGTGCGCTGCCACCAGCCACGGCGTGGCGCAGCGGCAGGGGCGCTTTCTTCGACGACTTCGGCAACCGGGGCTTCGGCCGTAACCGTTTCGGCAGGCGCCGCATCGGACGCGACAGCCTCGACCTTCTTCTTGCGGGGCGCGCGCTTCGGTTTGGCCGGTGCTTCGTCTGCCGCCGTTTCGGCGACCGGTTCGGCTTCGGGTGCGGCCTCTGCCTTCTTCTTGCGAGGGGCGCGCTTGGGCTTTGCCGGTGCCGCTTCCGCCCCGGATTCGGCTTCTGCCACGGGTTCGGCTTCCGGGATGGTAGCAGGTGCTTCTTCCGCTACCGCTTCTGCATCTGGCGCTACTTCAGCGGCGACATCGGCCTTCTTGCGGCGGGTGCGCTTTGGCTTTGCCGGAGCTTCTTCCGCCACGGGTGCGGGAGCGGCTTCGGTTTCCGCGATTTCAGCTTCAACCACAGGCGCAGGTTCGGCCTGAGCTTCGGCGGTTTCGGCAGTCGTGCCGTCCTCGCCTTCGCCCTGTTCGAACTCGCCTTCGGTGCCCTGACCTTCAGCGCCATCACGTCCGCCACGACGGCGACGACCGCGACGGCGACGCTTGCGCTGGCCACGCTCGGCTTCGGTTTCGGCGTCCTGTTCCGCTTCGCCACTTTCGACGGTTTCAGCGGTGGATTCAGCTTCGCCCTCGTCATCGGCATCTTCGGCGTCCGTGCCTTCGGCCTGGGTGCCATCGTCATCGCGGCGATCGCGGCTGCGGCCACGGCGGCGCTTGCGGCGCTTGCGACGACCGTCACGATCCGCGGAGTCCTCGCTTTCAGGGCGGGGCGCGCGGGCAGGGCGTTCCTCGCGCTCTTCCGGTTCTTCCTCGACGTCTTCGTAATCGTCCTCGACGATATCGTCTTCCTCCGGCTCAAGGATCGGTTCGAACCGGGGCACGAATTCCGGGCGCGGCCCGCGCGAGGCGACGCGCATCTTGGCGCCTTCATTCTCTCCTTCGGGAATGACTTCGACGGTCACGCCATAACGCTCCTCGATCTCGGCAAGATCGGTGCGCTTGGCGTTGAGGACGTAGATCGCCGCTTCCTGCGAGGCATAAAGCGTGACGACATTGCCCTTGCCCTTGGCGGCTTCGTCCTCGATCATGCGCAGGGCGGAAAGACCGGCGGACGATGCGGTGCGGACGAGGCCTGAGCCATCGCAGTGCGGGCAGCCACGGGTGGTGGCTTCCAGAACGCCGGTGCGCAGGCGCTGGCGGCTCATTTCCATAAGACCGAAGCCGGAAATGCGCCCCACCTGGATGCGCGCGCGATCGTTGCGCAGCGCGTCCTTCATCGCCTTTTCGACCTTGCGGATGTTAGATCCGTATTCCATGTCGATGAAGTCGATCACGACAAGGCCGGCCATGTCGCGCAGGCGCAACTGGCGGGCAATCTCGCGCGCGGCTTCCATGTTGGTGGAAAGCGCGGTCGCCTCGATCCCGTGTTCCTTGGTGGAACGGCCTGAGTTGATGTCGATCGAAACGAGCGCCTCGGTCGGGTTGATCACGAGGTAACCGCCCGACTTCAACTGCACGACCGGATCGTACATTGCGGTCAACTGGTCTTCGGCGCCATAGCGCTGGAACAGCGGCACCGGATCGGCATACTGGCGCACCCGCTTGGCGTGGCTGGGCATCAGCAGCTTCATGAAGTCCTTGGCTGCGCGATAGCCGTATTCGCCCTCGACCACGACTTCTTCGATTTCGCGGTTGTAGATGTCGCGGATGGCGCGCTTGATCAGATCGGAGTCCGAATGGATCAGCGCCGGCGCGACCGAATGGATCGTGCGTTCGCGAATCTCGTCCCACAGGCGGGCAAGGTAATCGAAGTCGCGCTTGATTTCAGGCTTGGTGCGCTGGAGACCGGCAGTGCGCACGATGCACGACATCGAACGCGGCAATTCCATCTCGGTGATGATCGACTTGAGGCGCTTGCGATCCGAAGCCGAGCTGATCTTGCGGCTGATGCCGCCGCCATGGCTGGAATTCGGCATGAGCACGCAATAACGGCCTGCCAGGCTGAGATAAGTGGTGAGGGCCGCGCCCTTGTTCCCGCGCTCTTCCTTGACAACCTGGACGAGCAGCACCTGGCGGCGCTGGATCACGTCCTGGATCTTGTAACGGCGGCGAAGGGCCATGCGCTTGGCGCGCAGTTCGTCGGCTTCCTTGCCCTGCGAACGTCCGCCCTGACGGCGGCCACGGCCACGCTGGCGGCTACGGTTGCCGCTGTCGTTGCCGTCCTCGTCGCCTTCGCCTTCGCCGTCGTTGCTGCGGTCAGAAGTGTTTTCGTCGCCTTCTTCGGCTTCATGGTCGAAACCGTTTTCGACGACGCCACCTTCGATCGTGGCGACCTGATCCTTTTCCGAAGTGTCGACCTCGGTCACGCCTTCATCGGAATCGTAACCTTCGTTGTCACCGTAATCGTCCTCGTCGTCCTCGCCATCTTCGGCGGCGCGCAGGGCGGCCTCTTCCTCGGCGTGGGCGGCTTCTTCCGCCAGAAGAGCCTCGCGGTCCTCCTTGGGGATCTGATAATAATCGGGATGGATTTCGCTGAACGCCAGAAACCCGTGACGGTTGCCGCCGAAATCGACGAAAGCCGCCTGAAGCGAAGGTTCTACCCGTGTAACCTTGGCCAGATAGATATTGCCCTTGATCTGCTTGTGATCAGCAGATTCGAAGTCGAACTCCTCAATCCGGTTGCCCTTCAGCACCGCCACCCGGGTTTCTTCCTGGTGGCGCGCATCGATAAGCATGCGCGTTGTCATTACAAATTCTCCAGCCGCGCCGCCGCCGGGTTACCCCTGCGTGTCTGGCGCGGATCTTGTGGGATAAGCGCGCGCCTTGCGACAGGGACCGTGCGGAGACGGTGACTGTATCATGCTGGCGCGCGAATGCGGGTTTGCCGGATCGGAGCATCGGGACACAAGGCTTTGCGCCTGTGCTGCCCTGTCGCTCGCCGCCCGGCGGCGGTTGGTTTGCGTCTGCTGTGAAGACAACTCGCGGCGAAGTGCGCGTGCCGCAGACCGTCCACGCCGATACCGCCCCTTCGGGGCTGGCAGGCAGGAACGAAACGCAGCTCATCATCACGGCATCAACCTTGTGACGTGAGGAATGGGCGCGAACGCATCTTCATCCCCACGGTAACGGGATCATTGCCAGCTATGCTTTTCCCCGGCCAGCCATGGCGCAAATCAGCGCTTTCTGGCGGCTTGGCAGGGTTCGCACCGTTGCTGGCTTGCCCCGGTAAAACATTGCTAGCACCCCAATTGCAAAGCGGCAATTAAAACAATGGCGGGCACCAGCGACGGGCATCGCGCGTCGGAACGCGGACAGCCCATGTTGCATGGACGGCCTTACCCAACCGTTAACTATGATCGGCATTTCGCACTGGACCGCGGCCAAGGCGTCAGGGCATAGCATTATGCGGATGGAAGATCGGGGTACACTAGTTGCAGTTGCTGCAGCGCCGTTCGTGGCGGCGGCCGCGCTATGGGCCTTGCTCTCTGCCGGACTGGCATCGGCAGAGCCGCATTACGTGGTGCGACTGGCAATGCCGGGCGCCGAAAGCCGGATCGGTTTGCCGCCGGTCGAAGGGCCGCCCGATGCCAGCCGTCCGCTGGTGGTGATCGATGCCGGGCATGGCGGCCACGATCCCGGCGCGAGTGGACAGGGCGGTGAACGCGAGAAGGATCTGACGCTGCTGCTCGCCCGTTCGGTGCGCGATGCCCTGTTGGCGCAAGGGCGTGTGCGCGTGGCGCTGACCCGCGATACCGACAGATTCCTGGTGCTGGAAGAGCGCGCGGATATTGCGCGGCGGCTGGGCGCAGACCTGTTCATATCGGTCCACGCCGATGCCGCGCAATCCGACGCGGCGCGCGGGGCAACCGTCTATACACTGTCGGACAAGGCATCCGATTCGGTGGCTGAGGCACTGGCGGCGCGGGAAAATCGTGCCGACAGCGTGAACGGCGTGGTGCTGGCGGGCAAAGGCGAGGTGGTCTCTTCGATCCTGATCGATCTTGCCCGGCGCGAAATGCGTGGTCGTTCGCAGCGCTTTGGCGAGCTGGTGGTGCGCGAGGGTGAACAGCAGATCGCGTTTCACAAGCAGCCGCAGCGCGAGGCGGCGTTCATCGTGCTCAAATCGCTCGATCTGCCATCGGCGCTGATCGAGGCAGGATATATCAGCAATCCCGACGATGCGCGCGACATGCGCGACAAGGCATGGCGCAAGGGGTTTGCCGGAACCGTTGCGCGGGCAATTGAAATTTTCCTGGCGGAGCGGCTGGCGCCGCCGCTGTTTGCTGGTCCACCTGCCACCGTGCAAGCCGATGCGGCGCAAGAGTAAAGGCGCTTGCCCTCTGGCAAGGGAAGGCGCGGGCATGCTAGAGGCGCTTCACGATGGCGGATGAAACACCTGAGCAATCCCGGTTTGCAACGCTGCGTGGCGGGCTTCTGGCCCGCTGGCGCGGCCTTTTGCAATGGCACCGCGCAAAGTGGCACCAGAGCCGCGGGTTCCGCACCGCGAACTATCTGCTGGGCGCGTTCCTGCTCGGCTGGTTCGTGCTGTGGCTGACGGTCGCGCGCACTTTGCCTTCGGCGGACAAGCTGCTCACGTATCAGCCGCCGCTGCCCACGATGGTGCGCGGCAACGATGGCGAGATCGTTTCCAGCTATGCCCGCGAACGTCGTGTGCAACTGCGCTATGTCGATTTCCCTCAGCCGATGATCAATGCGTTTCTGGCGGCGGAGGACAAGACGTTCTGGGATCATGGCGGCATCGATTACCTGGGCTTTGCCGGGGCGGTCGTGGATTATGCCACCAAGTTCGGATCGGGTGAACGCGCGCGGGGCGGATCGACGATCACGCAGCAGGTGGCCAAGAACATCCTGATCGGTGACGAATATTCGATCACGCGCAAGCTCAAGGAAATGATCCTCGCACGAAGGATCGAGGGCGTCCTGACCAAGCAGCAGATTCTGGAGCTTTATCTCAACGAAATTCCGCTGGGGCGGCAAAGCTTTGGTGTGCAGGCAGCAGCGCGCGCCTACTTCGACAAGGATGTCGGCGATCTTGCGCTGCATGAGACGGCGTTTTTGGCAATCCTGCCAAAGGCGCCGGAACGCTATGGCCGGGCCAAGCACGAAAGCATGGCGATTGCGCGCCGCAATTACGTGCTCGACCAGATGGTCAGGAACGGCTGGGCAACGCAGGCGCAGGCTTCTGCCGCAGGCGCGATGCCGCTGGGTCTGAAGCCGCGCCGAAGCGAAAGTTATACGGCGGATGCCGGATACTTCCTTGAGGAAGTGCGGCGCCAGTTGATTGGCAAGTTCGGCGAAAAGGCCGAAGACGGGCCGAACAGCGTCTACGCTGGTGGGCTGTGGGTGCGCACCTCGCTCGACACGCAATTGCAGACCGCAGCGCAGAATTCGCTGCGCGCAGCGTTGTTGCGATACGGAGGCGGAAGGGCGTGGCATGGGCCGATTGCGCGGATCGATCTGGACGATGGCAATTGGCAGACACAGCTGATCACCAGCAACATCTCGGTGAATTACCAGAACTGGCGCGTGGGCGTTGTGCTTTCGCGCAAGGGCACCAGCGGTGAAATCGGTTTTTCGGACGGCAAGACCGCCGACCTGATCGGCGTGCCCGAAAACATGAAGCCGGGCGACATCACCGCAGTTGCGCCGGTCAATTCGAGCACTTTTGCGGTACGCACAATCCCGGAAGTTTCTGGCGGCATGGTGGTTGAAGACCCGCAGAGTGGACGTGTGCTGGCGATGCAGGGCGGATTCGACGCGCGGCTCGGATCGTTCAACCGCGCCACGCAGGCCAATCGCCAGCCCGGTTCGACCATCAAGCCTTTCGTCTATGCGACTGCGCTCGACAACGGCATGACGCCGGCCTCGATGGTCGTGGACGGCACGTTCTGCGTTTATCAGGGCGCTGCGCTGGGCGAGAAGTGCTTCCGCAACTTCGGAAACGAGGGTGGATCGGGCAGCCACACGATGCGTTGGGGGCTTGAGCAATCACGCAACCTGATGACGGTGCGCGTGGCCAACGATGTGGGCATGGACAAGGTGGTCCGCACGATCAAGGCGGCGGGCGTGGGCGATTACGAGCCGTACCTGTCGATGGCGCTGGGCGCTGGCGATACGACCGTACTGAAAATGGTCAATGCCTATGCCGCTCTTGCCAATCAGGGCCGACAGCATGAGCCGACGCTGATCGATTACGTGCAGGACCGCAACGGCAAAGTCGTGTGGCGCGCAGACAACCGGCGTTGCGAAGGTTGCAGCATGGCGCAGTGGGACGGCAAGCCGATGCCGCGCTTCACCCCGTCTGGCAAGCAGGTGATCGACCCGCGCACCGCTTATCAGGTGGTGCATATGCTGGAAGGCGTGGTGGTGCGCGGTACAGCGGTGACGCTGCGCGATCTGGGCCTGCCATTGTTCGGCAAGACCGGAACGACATCGGGGCCGACCAACGTGTGGTTCGTCGGTGGTTCGCCCGACATCATCGCGGGCGTTTACGTGGGGTACGATCAGCCCCGCAGCCTTGGCGGCTATGCGCAGGGCGGGCGGATCGCCGCGCCGGTGTTCAAGCAACTGGTGCAGGAAACGCGCGCACGGTGGAAAGACATTCCGTTTCGCGTTCCCGAAGGTGTGCGCATGGTCAAGATCGACCGCGTATCGGGCAAGCGCGTATTCGCCGGGACGCCGGAAAACGATGTGGCCAAGGCCTCGATCATCTGGGAGGCGTTCAAACCGGATACCGAACCCAGGCGTACCGCGCGCGAGGGTGAAGTGAGCGCGAAGGAAGCGGTGCTTGAAGCCTTGCGCAAGGCGCGGGCGGCGCGCGGCTTCGCCGACAGCGCCGAGGAAGAGGCGCCGGTCGAACAGAGCTTTGTCGAGGAACAGGGCGGGATTTACTGATCCTGCCCGGAAAGGCATTGGTCGGTGGGGCCATCGTCTGATACCTTTGCATTCATGAACATGCGCAACATTGCTGCTGCCGGTGCAGCTTTCGCCCTTCTGGCTTCAACCCAGGCACATGCTGAATTGCCGAACGGCGCGCGCGCGCCTGATTTTGCGGCCAAGGGCGCGCTGGCTGGCAAGCCGTTTTCCTTCTCGCTCAAGCAGGCGCTGAAGAAGGGGCCGGTCGTGCTTTATTTTTACCCCAAGGCGTTCACGCAAGGCTGTACGCTGGAAGCCCACGCCTTTGCCGAGGCAAGCGACCAGTTCAAGGCGGCGGGCGCCAGCGTGGTCGGCATGTCGAACGATGACATTGCCACGCTGCAGAAGTTTTCGACCGAGGCCTGCCGCGACAAGTTTGCGGTGGCCGCAGCAAGCCCGGCGGTGATCAAGGCCTACGATGTCGATCTGAAGCGCGATGGCAAATCGACCGGGCTGACCAAGCGGACCAGCTATGTGATTGCACCCAACGGCAGGGTGGCAATGGTCCATTCCGACATGGACTATCGCGATCATGTGAAGATGACGCTGGAGGCCGTGCGCAGGATCAAGACGCGCGGCTGATCGGAAACGCATTTCACGCTTGGGCTTTACATGCCTGCCCGCTTCGCTAAGCGGCGCAGTTCGTTTTGCGTTTGACCGGAGTTGTACCCATGCGTGCCGAAGGGCAGGCCCACATCGATCGCATCGAGAAAGCCCTCGCTCTCGTGCGCAAGTTTCTCGACTGGGACCGCGCGGTGCGCCGTCTCGACGAACTCAATGCGCGCGTTGAAGACCCGAAGCTGTGGGATGATCCGAAAAAGGCCGAAGAAGTGATGCGCGAGCGTCGGCGGCTGGAAGCGTCCATCGGCACCGTCAACGAGATCGGTCAGGAAATGGCTGATGCCATCGAATTCATCGAACTTGGTGAGATGGAGGACGACGAGGCGACAGTTAACGAGGGTCTGGCAACGCTGGCCGCGCTGGCGGCAAGGGCCGACAACGACAAGGTGCAAGCACTCCTGGCGGGCGAGGCCGACGCCAACAACGCGTTCCTTGAAGTTCACGCAGGCGCTGGCGGCACCGAAAGCCAGGACTGGGCCGAAATGCTCCAGCGGATGTACACGCGCTGGGGCGAACGCCATGGTTACAAGGTGGAACTGGTCGATTATCACGCGGGCGAAGCAGCCGGGATCAAGAGCGCGACGCTGCTGATCAAGGGCGAGAACGCCTATGGCTATGCCAAGACCGAAAGCGGTGTGCACCGTCTGGTGCGGATCAGCCCTTATGACAGCTCTGCACGGCGGCACACCTCGTTCAGCTCGGTCTGGGTCTATCCCGAAATCGATGACAATATCGAGGTCGAGATCAATCCGTCGGACCTGAAGATCGACACGTACCGCGCTTCAGGTGCGGGCGGGCAGCACGTGAACACGACCGATTCGGCGGTACGCATCACGCACATGCCGACCGGGATTGTCGTTGCCAGCCAGAACGACCGCAGCCAGCACAAGAACCGTGCAACGGCGATGGGCATGCTGAAAGCGCGTATCTATGAGGCGGAACTGGCCAAGCGCGAAGCGGCGGCAAGTGGCGAATATCAGGCCAAGACCGAAATCGGCTGGGGCCACCAGATCCGCTCCTATGTGTTGCAGCCGTATCAGCAGATCAAGGACCTGCGCACCGGCGTAATCTCGACCAATCCGGGAGAAGTGCTCGACGGCGCGCTCGATCCGTTCATGGCGGCAGCGCTTTCGCAGCGGGTGACGGGCGAGAAGGTGGCGGTGGAGGATGACGATTGAGCAGGGCTGCGGCCCTTCCTTCCATCGCGCTGGCGCTGCTGGCAACCCTTGCCGTGGCGGCGTGCAAGCCTGCCGCGAAGGATGACCGGCCCGAAAGCGCGCGCGGGTTCCCCCGCGCTGACCGGCCGGTCGCAACCGTGGTCAGCACCCAGTTTTCGAATGAAGCCGAGCGTGACAACCGCAACGAAGCCAGCACCGTCATGGATCTGGCCGGGATAGGGCCGGGCATGAGCGTGGCCGATATCGGCGCGGGCGAGGGCTATTACACGGTGCGGCTGGCCGATCGCGTGGGCGCGAAAGGCCGTGTTCTGGCACAGGATATCGATGGCGATGCACTGCGTCGGCTGGCGCTGCGCGTGGAACATGACCGGCTTGATAACGTATCGATCAAGCCCGGCGCCGAGGACGATCCGCGTTTGCCGGAACGCAGCTTCGACCGCGTTTTTCTGGTGCACATGTACCACGAGGTTGCCGAGCCCTATGCGTTCCTGTGGCGGCTGTGGCCATCGTTGAAAGCGGGCGGTAAGGTGGTTGTTGTGGATGCCGACAAGCCAACCGCGCGGCACGGAATCGCGCCTGCGCTGTTGTTTTGCGAGATGGAAGCGGTGGGCTTTCGCTTGGATCAATTTCACCGTAAGCCCGAATTGGCAGGGTACTATGCCCAGTTCGTTGTTGCGCCGGTTCGACCAGAGCCGAACGGTATCAGGCCTTGCCGATTGGCACCGGCGAAGAGTGTGAGCGCGCAGGGGCGCTGAAAGGGAATTAATGTCTGCGTTCAAGGGGTTGAAGCCGATTCTCTATGGTGGCCGTGAAGTCTGGCCGCTGGTTGAGGGTGGCAAGGGTGTGGCCGCGACGAACCATATGAGTTCGGGCGCGTGGGCCGCGGCTGGCGGGATCGGCACTGTGAGTGCCGTCAATGCCGACAGCTACGACGCCGAAGGCAAGATTGTTCCACAGGTTTATGATGCGCTGACTCGCCGCGAACGGCACGAACAACTGATCCGGTACGCTATCGACGGGGCCGTCGAACAAGTGAAGCGCGCGCACGAGATTTCAGGCGGCAATGGTGCGATCAACATCAACGTGCTGTGGGAAATGGGCGGCGCACAGCCGATCCTGGAAGCGGTGCTGGACCAGACGCGCGGGAAGGTGACCGGCGTGACCTGCGGTGCCGGCATGCCCTACAAGCTTTCGGAAATCGCGGCGCGGTTCAACGTGCATTATCTGCCGATCGTCTCGTCAGGCCGTGCGTTCCGTGCGCTGTGGAAGCGTGCCTATCACAAGGTGCCGGAACTGCTGGGCGCGGTGGTTTATGAAGATCCTTGGCTTGCGGGCGGGCACAACGGCCTGTCCAACGCCGAAGACCCGCGCAAGCCGGAAGACCCCTATCCGCGCGTGAAAGCGCTGCGCGATGTGATGCGCGCTGAAGGCATTTCGGACGATGTGCCGATCGTGATGGCAGGCGGTGTGTGGTTCCTGCGCGAATGGGACAACTGGATCGATAACCCGGAACTGGGTTCGATTGCCTTCCAGTTCGGCACACGCCCGCTGCTGACCGAGGAAAGCCCGATTCCGCAGGGGTGGAAAGACCATCTGCGCACGCTGGAGCCGGGCGATGTGCTGCTGCACAAGTTTTCGCCCACGGGCTTCTATTCCTCCGCTGTGCGCAACCCGTTCCTGCGGCTGCTGGAATCGCGGTCAGAGCGGCAGATTCCCTATTCGAAGGTCGAGGCGGGCGAGCACACCGTGCAACTCGACGTGGGCGTTAAGGGCAAGAACTTCTGGGTGACGCCCAAGGACCTCGACCGGGCGCGCGGGTGGTTCGGTGCCGGATACACCAATGCATTGCGCACCCCGGACGATACGGTCGTTTTCGTGACGCCGGATGAGCGCACGGAAATCCAGCAGGACCAGAAGGACTGCATGGGCTGCCTTTCGCACTGCGGCTTCTCGTCATGGAAGGACCATGACGATTACACCACCGGCCGTCTGGCCGACCCGCGCAGCTTCTGCATCCAGAAGACGCTGCAGGACATCGCGCATGGTGGCGACATCGACAAGAACCTGATGTTCGCGGGCCACGCGGCCTATCGGTTCAAGCAGGACCCGTTCTATTCGAACAACTTCACGCCAACGGTGAAGCAGTTGGTGGACCGGATTTTGACCGGGGATTGAGTGGGGTTTTTGGGGTTGGCGAGGGGCGGTTCCGGGGGGCCTGGGCCGTCCTTTTTGTGGTTAACTACCCTTCGTCATTCCCGCACAGGCGGGAATCCAGACCAACCAAAAATGCCGTCGCAGAGCGACGACCTTGCCTGTCGCTGGATTCCCGCCTGTGCGGGAATGACGAGGGAGTTTGGGGCTTTGAGGGCATTTTTAAGTTGGCAAAAAGTCGAAGGACGAAGACATCTAAGAGTTCAAATTTAGGGTGTCTCGCCGCTAGAACTGTTCATTCTCTGCGCTTCAACCATTCGCATTGTCGTTCTTTCATCGTCGGACAAAAGCCCGACGATAATGGGAGCAATATCCACAGCCATTCGCTGTTGTTGCGGAATTGCTTGTTCCGTCGAGATGAAGCCAGGTGGGTCTTCCCCCATACGGAGAGAAATGATTTTAACTCCACGTCCCAAGGCGAAGCCGATCTCCTGATTGGTCCACACGCTATCGCGAAAGCCCGGAGTCAAGATCGCGATCAACGCATCCATAGTCGCTAGCCCGCGCTCAATCTCGGCTTGCCACCGGGCGGTAGGGTGAATGTCTTCGTGGGCAACGAATCCTGCCACGCCTAAAGGTTTCAAAGCGTCTCTCAGGCGGGTTGCTACATTCTTGTGCTTCGAGATATGAGAAATGAACAGTTTGAATTTAGGTGTGTCCTTCCAATTACGCGGCGGCAGAGATTCGGTTGCAATGCTTGCTCGCTCGACGGCTCCCAAGCCACCCAAATCAAGATCGTCCGCGAGACGCAGAAGTTCTGCATCGCTCACTGAGGCAAGGCGGTTCTTCGCGTAGACCCGCTTGCTTCCATAGCAATTGGTGCGGTCACCCGGAGCGATTTCGAGTAACCTCGCCGCGCTCAAATAGAGGTCGAGTTCGTCGAAAGTAAACTGCCTTTGAAGTTCACTACCAAGCGCTTCTAGCAGCTTCATTCTATCTGAAGGTCTCATGCTCGAAGTGTAGCAGTGCGGTAATTGTCCGCAACTGGCTCAATCCGAGAGTTCAATTTGGACACGCAGTGTCAGAATGCCGCCGCTTGAACGCCGGGAGAGGTCCAAACCCCTCCCAGCGCCACAATCAGTCCATTTCCCAGGCGCGTTCGCCGTGGCTGGTGATGTCGAGGCCTTCGCGTTCCTCGTCCTCGGTCACGCGCATCGGGATGACCATCGAGACCATCAGGGCGCAGACGACGGTGGCAAAGGCGCTCCATAGGGCGACGATGCCGACGCCTGCGAACTGGGCGACCAGCTGGCGCGGCATGTCCATGCCTTCGGCATAGCCGGTGCCGCCGAACGAGGGCGAGATGAATACCGCGAGCAGGATCGAGCCGATCATTCCGCCAACGCCGTGGACGGCGAACACGTCGAGGGAATCGTCGATGTGCAGGCGCTGCTTGACCAACTGGATCATCGGGTAGCAGACCAGTGCGGCAAGAGCGCCCAGAAGCATGGCCGCGCCCGGCGCGATGAATCCGGCGGCGGGCGTCACCGTGGCAAGGCCCGCGATGGCGCCGGTGGCGAAGCCGACCGAGGTGGGCTTTCCGACCGAAATCTTTTCGATCACCAGCCAGACCAGCGCGGCGACGCATGCGGCGACATGGGTGTTGATGATGGCCGAGGCCGCATCATCGTTGGCCGCGAGCGCCGAGCCGCCGTTGAAGCCGAACCAGCCGACCCACAGCAGCGCTGCGCCTGCCATGGTGAGCGAAGGGCTGTGCGGCAGCATCAGCGTCTTGGGGAAGCCTGCGCGCTTGCCCAGCAGCAAGGCCACGACCAGCGCGGAAATGCCCGCCGTGGTGTGAACGACGATGCCGCCAGCAAAATCGAGCGTGCCGACCTTCGACGAAAGCCAGCCGCCGCCCCAGATCCAGTGTGCGGACGGCGCATAGACGATCAGGCCCCACAGCGCGCAGAAGCCGACGACCCAGCCGAAGCGGGCGCGATCCACCCACGCGCCGACCATCAGCGCGGGCGTGATCAGCGCGAAGCACATCTGGTAAAGCGCAAAGGCGCTTTCGGGGATCGCGGTATCGGCGCGGACGTTGCCGAGGTTGAGCAGCATCCACGCATTGCCGCTGCCCAGCCATCCGCCGCTGACGTCACCGAAAGCGAGCGTATAACCGACCATGATCCACAGGATCGAGGCTACCGCAGCAATCGCGCCGACCTGCACCAGCACGGCAAGGAAACCCTTGGCGCGCACGAGGCCGCCATAGAACAGGGTGAGGCCGGGCATGGCCATCATCAGCACGAAAGCGGAGGAAACGAGAATCCATGCGGTGTCGCCACTATCGGCAACATCTTCGACACTGATCGCTTCTGTCTGGCCGTGAGCCAGCATCGGCATGAGCATCACTGCGGCTGCAGTTGCGACCGCGATCATCTTTCGCATGAACAAGTCTCCCCTCTCACGCAGGGCATGCCCGCGTCAGATCCTCTCAGCGGCGGCTCTAGGGCAATATTGCATCTGCGCACAAGCGCTGTTGCGACCGATTGTTGTGCGAATGGGGGACGAAATTTCAGGCGCGGTACATTCAGACAAGCCCTTCAAGCACCTGATCGGGGGGGCGGTGACCATCGGCCCAGAAGCGGATGTTGGCGATCACCTTGTCACCCGATGCCATGCGGCCTTCGAACGTAGCGCTGCCCATGCGCGGCAGGATGGCAACATTGTGATGTGCGATCAGGCGCGGATCGACCTGCGGTTCGTGTTCGAACACATCAAGACCTGCGCCGCCGATCCGGCCTTCGACCAGCGCTGCGATCAGCGCTTCCTCTTCCACCAGATTGCCGCGCGCGGTATTCACCAGATAGGCGTCGGGTTTCATCAGGGCGATGCGGCGGGCATCGATGATATGCTGCGTTTCCGGGCTGGCCGGGCAGTGCAGGGTAAGGATGTCGGCTTCGGCGACAAGGCGGTCAAGGTCCGGTTCGAAGCGCGCACCGAACATGGTTTCCTGCGCCTGCGGCAAGCGATGACGGGTGTGATAGACCACGTTCAGGCCGAACGCGCGGGCGCGCCAGGCGACGGCCTGTCCGATGCGGCCCATGCCGATAATGCCGAGGGTCTTTCCCGAAAGGCGGTGGCCGAGCATGGTGGATGGCGCCCAGCCTTCCCATTTGTCCGCGCGCAAGGTCCGTCCGCCATAATTGAGGCGGCGCGCGACCGAGATGATCAGGGCGATGGTCATGTCGGCCGTATCGTCGGTAAACACACCGGGGGTGTTGGTGACGATGATCTTGCGCGCGCGGGCGGCGGACAGCGCGATATGATCGGTGCCCGCGCCAAAATTGGCGATCAGGCCCAGTTGCGGCCCCGCCAGTGCGATCATCTCCGCATCGATCCTGTCAGTCACTGTCGGCACGATCACGTCTGCCGTCTGCATTGCAGCGACCAGTTCGTCGCGCGACATTACATGGTCGTCGGCATTGAGCGTGGCGTCGAACAGTTCGCGCATCCGGGATTCGGTTTCCGGTAGCAGGCGGCGCGTGACGATCACGCTGGGCTTGCCTTCGACACGGCGCGCCGGGCGATATTCTGCGGGACTGGTCATCGTGTGCCAAGGCTAGGCGCAGCGGCGGGAGGCGGTCAAGCCGCGGGATGATTTGTCATGGTGGACATCGTGGGGCAAAAGTGTTGCTCTTGGCCCCCAATTTTGTAACGGCACGGACATGGCAGCACATCAGGCTTTTCGAAATTCCGCATTCCCTGTTGCAGTCATGGCGGCGCTGCTGATCGGGATTGCTCCGCCTGCGGTGGCCCAGGCAGATACAGGACCTTACTGGGTTTCCACGAGCAAGGCGAAAGCCAACATGCGGGTGGGACCGGGCCGGGACTATCGCATCAGCTGGACATACGTGCGCAAGGGCGTTCCGCTCAAAGTGTTGCGCGTGATGGGCGGCTGGCGGCTGGTCGAGGACAAGGATGGGTCGCGCGGCTGGATATTACAGCAGTTCCTCAACCGCGAACGATCGGGAATCGTGACCGGCAGCATTACCGGGATTCGATCGAACAAGGACGGCACCGGACGCATTCTGTGGCGGGTTGAACCCGGCGTGATCGGCAAGCTTGGCGAATGCGAGGCGCAGTGGTGTGCCTTCGATGTGGATGGCCGCAAGGGCTTCATACGCGCCGCAAGCGTATGGGGCGCACAAAAGCCCTGATCGGCAATTTCCCGGCCTTGCGGGCCGGGAAGCGGTTGCAATCAAACCAGTTCGATCGCCAGCGCGGTGGCCTCGCCGCCGCCGATGCACAGGCTGGCGACGCCTTTCTTGAGCCCGTGCTTCCTGAGCGCTGCGATCAGCGTGGTGACGATGCGCGTACCTGAAGCACCGATAGGATGACCGAGCGCGGTGGCGCCGCCATTTATGTTGATCTTCTCATGCGGAATGCCAAGATCGTGCATCGCGAACATCGCCACGCAGGCGAAGGCTTCATTCACTTCGAACAGGTCGACATCGGCAATCGTCCAGCCGGCCTTGTCCAGCACCTTGTTGATCGCGCCGACCGGCGCGGTGGTGAAATCCTTCGGTTCCTGCGCATGGGCTGAAAGCGCGACGATCGTTGCAACGGGCACAAGGCCTGCCGCATCGGCGACGCTCTTGCGGGTAAGGGTAACGGCAGCGGCACCGTCGGAGATTGAAGACGAAGTAGCAGCCGTGATCGTGCCGTCCTTTGCGAAGGCGGGTTTCAGCGAAGGAATCTTGTCGGGTCGGCCCTTGCCCGGTGCTCCGTCGGTATCGACCACGGTGTCGCCGCCGCGGCCCTTGACCGTAACGGGGGCGATTTCATCGCTGAAGCTGCCGTCGCTCACAGCAGTCTGCGCGCGGCGCAGCGATTCGATCGTGTAAGCGTCCTGCTGCTCGCGCGTCAGTTGATAGGCGTTGGCGGTATCCTGCGCGAACGTGCCCATCGCACGGCCCGCTTCGTAGGCATCTTCGAGACCATCGAGAAACATGTGATCGTAGGCGGTGTCATGGCCGATGCGCGCGCCAGAGCGATGCTTCTTCAGCAGGTAGGGGGCATTGGTCATGCTTTCCATGCCGCCTGCAACGATCATGTCGACGCTGCCGGAAGCGAGAGCTTCGGCGCCCATGATGATCGTCTGCATGCCCGATCCGCAAACCTTGTTGACCGTGGTGGCCTGAACCGATTTGGGCAGGCCCGCCTTGATCGCCGCCTGGCGGGCAGGGGCCTGGCCAAGCCCTGCGGGGAGTACGCAACCCATATAGATGCGTTCGATGCTTTCAGGCGAAATGCCGGCACGTTCGACCGCAGCCTTGACCGCGGTGGCTCCCAGATCGGTGGCAGCAACATCGGCCAGCGCGCCCTGCATCGAACCCATCGGCGTACGCGCATAGGACAGGATGACGATCGGATCGGCGGGTGAGAATTTTGCCATGGCTTGACGGACCCTGCTGAAAGCGTGCTTGGATGCACCGGATTGTTGCTACCAATGTAGTATTGCAGTGCAGCGAAATCAATTGCACCGGCCGGAGGGGCTGCATGAACCAGGATGTGATCGTGGCCGCGCCATGGGGAATTCTTGTCGCCGGGGCGGCTGTGCTGGGCGCAGTGATCGGCAGCTTCCTGGGCGCTGTGCTGGTCCGCCTGCCTGAAGGGCGATCCGTGATACGGGGCAGATCTGCCTGCGATGGTTGCGGCAAGGCCTTGACCGTCACCGAACTCCTGCCTGTGTTTTCGTGGCTGGCCCAGCGCGGCAAATGCCGGACATGTGGTGCGGCAATCGGCGGCTGGCAGCTGGCTTGCGAACTTGGTGGCGCCGCAGTGGGCATCGGTGCGGTGATCTTCGCGCGAGAGGGGCTGGTGCTGGCAGCGATGATACTGGGGTGGCAGTTGCTGCTGCTCGGCTTGCTTGATCTGCGCCATTTGTGGTTGCCGCGCCCACTGTTGGGATGGCTGGCGCTGAGTGGTGCCGCCGTGGTTATTGCGCGGACGCTGGGCGAGGGGAGCCTCGACCCCGTGCTGACATCGCTGAGCGGCGGCGCATTGGGCTTCGTGCTGCTGTGGGCAACGGCACGGTTCTATCTTAAGGCGCGCGGGCGCGAGGGCATGGGATCGGGCGATCCGCCCCTGTTGGGCGCCATAGGCCTGTGGCTCGGTCCGTTGGGGGTGGTGGAAGTCATGCTGGGGGCTAGCATTGTCGGGATTGTGGTGGCCGTCGTCATGCTGGCCGCCAGGCGAACTGTCACCGCCGATACGGCCCTGCCGCTTGGCACCTGCCTTGCAGTGGTGGCATGGCCGTTATTCCTGCTGCAAGGGCTGGGATAACCCCGGTTTCGGGCAGTGTGCATGATGCAGGGGCCGACCTTGCTCTGCCGGTCAGCCGGTCAGCCGGTCAGGAATTCCCGTTGAGCGTGTTGCCGGGCTGAGGCCGTCCTGCGCAAGGACAATCGCCCAAACGCCAGCGCTATCCATGTGGTAGGCACTGCATACGATCAGCAAATGGCAAGAGACCGGGGTAGATTTCCGATTGGGCTGGAAAAGGTGGGTGGAAACCCCCTATAGTGCAGTGCACCCCACTTGCGCGGAAGCGGCGGCGGGACTAGTGCGCTGCGAAACCTGTTAGCAAGGCGAGTCAGCCCCTTGGTCGATCAATCCAGCTATTTGGCGCAATACCTGCCGATCCTCATTTTCCTGGGGATCGCGCTCGCGCTTTCGGCGGCATTCGTGTTCCTGCCGATGGGTGTTGCCCGTCTGACCGGGACACACAATCCGAACGCCGAAAAGAACAGCGAGTACGAATGCGGCTTTCCCGCGTTCGAAGACCCGCGCAGCCAGTTCGACGTAAGGTTCTATCTCGTCGCAATCCTGTTCATCATCTTCGATCTGGAAGCGGCGTTTCTGTTTCCCTGGGCGGTCAGCCTGGGTGAAACGGGTTGGGCAGGTTGGATCACGATGATGGTGTTTCTGGCTGAATTGGTGATCGGCTTCATTTACGCCTGGAAGAAGGGCGCGTTGGACTGGGAATGAGCAACATGGCCACTTCTTCGCCTCTCAACTTGGGCGTCACGGCAAATCAAGGCGCGGTTGCCGCGCCCGACCAGTCGTTTTTCGACAGTCTCAACGCTGAAGTCAGCGACAAGGGCTTCCTTGTCACGTCGACCGAGGAGCTGTTCCAGTGGGCGCGCACCGGCTCGCTGTGGTGGATGACCTTCGGGCTGGCCTGCTGCGCGGTCGAGATGATCCACGTGAACATGCCGCGTTACGATATGGAGCGCTTCGGGGTTGCCCCGCGCGCTTCCCCGCGCCAGTCGGACGTGATGATCGTGGCGGGTACGCTGTGCAACAAGATGGCGCCTGCGCTGCGCAAGGTCTATGACCAGATGTCCGACCCGAAGTACGTGATCTCGATGGGGTCGTGTGCGAACGGCGGCGGCTATTATCACTACAGCTATTCGGTTGTGCGTGGGTGTGACCGGATCGTGCCCGTGGATATCTATGTCCCCGGTTGTCCGCCGACCGCCGAAGCGCTGCTTTATGGCGTGATGCAGTTGCAGCGGAAGATCCGCCGCGCTGGTACGCTTGAGCGGTGATCGCCATGATCCTTCGACAAGCTCAGGATGAGCGGACCTTTCGTATTGTGGCAAACCAGACTCCGCTCAGGCTGAGCCTGTCGAAGCCCGCACGCGACTTGGGGTATAGCGTATGACCGTTCTCCACCCCGCCCCGCGCTGGACCTCGAACGAGGGTGTGCATGACGCGCTCGTCGCCGCACTCGGCGATTTCGTCGTTGCTTCCAAAGAGGAACACGGCGAGATCGTGATCGAAGTGGTGAGCGACCGCGCCGAAGACGCGCTGCGCCTGCTTCGCGACAATCACGAATACCAGCAGTTGATGGACATTGCGGGCGTCGATTATCCGCAGCGGGTCAAGCGTTTCGAAGTGTGTTATTGCCTGCTCTCGCTGACGAAGAACCACCGCATCGTGGTCAAGGTTTCGACCGACGAAGCGACGCCGGTGCCGACGGTGACGACGCTCTGGCCCAACGCCGGCTGGTATGAACGCGAAGTCTACGACATGTTCGGCGTGTTGTTTGCAGGCAATCCTGATCTGCGCCGCATCCTTACCGATTATGGCTTTCAGGGCCATCCGTTCCGCAAGGACTTCCCGCTGACCGGCTATGTCGAACTGCGCTATTCCGAAGAGGACAAGCGCGTGGTTTATGAGCCGGTGCAGCTTGCGCAGGACTTGCGGCAGTTCGATTTCATGAGTCCGTGGGAGGGCGCAGACTATGTGCTGCCGGGCGACGAGAAGGCAGTTACGCCGCCCGCCACGCCCGCGCCCGCTCCGGTTGCCACGCCCAAGACGACGGAAACCAAGGCCGATACCGGCGCTGGCGAGAAGGCCAATGCGGAGGCTGCCAAGGCCGTTGCCCCCAGCGATTCCGCCAAGGACGCGCCTGCGGCACCTGCACCGACCGAGGATCGCCCGGCGCGCGCACCGCGCGACAAGAAAACCGATGGAGACGGCGCATGAGCCTCTCGCTTGAACAGTCGCCGACCACGGGCGATGATGTCATCACCAACTACACGATCAACTTCGGCCCGCAGCACCCGGCGGCGCACGGCGTGTTGCGCATGGTCATGGAGCTTGATGGCGAGATCATCGAGCGCGTCGATCCGCACGTTGGCCTGCTGCATCGTGGCACCGAGAAGCTGATCGAGCACAAGACCTATCTTCAGGCGCTGCCCTATTTCGACCGGCTGGACTACTGTTCGCCGCTCGCGATGGAGCATTCCTATGTGCTGGCGGTTGAAAAGCTGCTGAACATCGAAGTGCCGCTGCGCGCCCAGTACCTGCGCGTGTTGTTCGCCGAACTGACGCGCATCTGCAATCACATGCTCAACCTTGGATCGCATGTGATGGACGTCGGCGCGATGACGCCGAACTTGTGGATGTTCGAAATCCGCGAGGATTGCCTCAACTTCTTCGAACGCGCATCGGGCGCGCGCATGCATGCGGCCTGGTTCCGCCCCGGCGGCGTGCATCAGGACGTGCCGCTCAAGCTGCTGACCGACATCGCCGACTGGATCGACACGCGGCTGCACCCGCTGTTCAACGACGCGATGAGCCTTGTCGTCGACAACCGCATCTTCAAGCAGCGCAATGTCGATATCGGCGTGGTGTCAAAGGAAGACGCCGTGCGCTGGGGCTTTTCCGGCCCGATGATCCGCGGGTCGGGCATCGCGTGGGATCTGCGCAAGAGCCAGCCTTACGATGTGTACGACCGCATGGACTTCGCCGTTCCGGTGGGCACCAATGGCGATTGCTACGATCGCTTCATGGTCCGCGTCGAAGAAGTGCGCCAATCGGCCCGCATCATCCAGCAGTGCATCGCACAGATGCCCGAAGGCCCGGTTGCCAGCACCGACCGCAAGGTCGTGCCGCCCAAGCGCGCCGAGATGAAGCAGTCGATGGAAGCGTTGATCCATCACTTCAAGCTCTACACCGAAGGCTTCCACGTTCCGGCGGGCGAAGTCTATGTCGCCACCGAAAGCCCCAAGGGCGAATTCGGCGTCTATCTGGTGTCGGACGGCAGCAACAAGCCCTACCGCTGCAAGATCCGCCCGACCGCGTTCTCGCACCTTCAGGCGATGGACTTCATGAGCGTCGGCCACATGCTGCCCGACGTGACCGCGATCATCGGCGCGATCGACGTGGTGTTCGGGGAGTGTGACCGGTGAGCTGGGGATATAAGCCATCTAGGTGGAATAAAGCTGCTTTGGTCGTCTTCGGATTACCGGGCTTTTTTGCCCATCTTCTAGGCTACCCTTGGGGTTTTTATCTCTTCGGGGCTGCCGCTCTTACCGCTGCAGTTGATGCATTCCTGTGGTCCACTCGGGAGACCGGCAATGGCAACTAACCTCGCCACCGCCAAGGCGATGATCGCCGCCTACAACGCGCAGGACGTGGACGCCTACGTCTCGTGCATGACCGACGACGCCTGCGAGGCGAACTATCGCGGCGATGTGGTGCGCGCAGGCAAGGAGGGCACACGCTCCGGGCTTGCCGCCGCGTTTGCGCGCTGGCCGCAGAACCATGCCGAGGTCGTCGAGGCACAGGCCATCGGCAACTATGTTTTGATGCGCGAACACGTAACCCGCGGCCCTGCGACCGATGGTTCGGCGCTGGTGGAGCCGTTCGACGTGATCGCCGTCTATTCTTTCGAGGGTGACAAGTGCGCCCGCGTGGAGTTTATCCGGTGAAGTCCACTTTCGATCTCATGCGGGTCTGGGCGATGCTGACGGGTGTCGTGCTCGCAGCGGGCTA
The DNA here is from genome assembly GCF_920987055.1 of Novosphingobium sp. CECT 9465. NCBI lineage: Bacteria > Pseudomonadati > Pseudomonadota > Alphaproteobacteria > Sphingomonadales > Sphingomonadaceae > Novosphingobium > Novosphingobium sp. CECT 9465. The sequence goes on along the minus strand of NZ_CAKLBX010000001.1, from coordinate 2,105,610 downwards.
TTTCGCCAGTGTTTATGCGGGCGTCGCAGTCAGCGAAATGCTGCCCAACCTCGTTACGGCCATCGGTGGCTTCGAACTGTTCCTGTTCGTGCAGGACCTCTGGATCAAGCGGAGACAGCCCAATGGCTGATCGTCATATCGAACCCGACAGCCCGGAATTGCGCGCGCGCTGGGGCAGCTTTGCTTGGACGGCTGAAAATGCCGAACAGGCCAAGGTCATTGTCGGACGCTATCCGGCGGGGCGGCAGCGCTCTGCCGTAATGCCGTTGCTCGATCTGGCGCAGCGTCAGGTCGGCGCGGAGTTGAACACGCAAGGCTGGCTGCCGATCCCGGTGATGGAATACATCGCCAAGTACCTCGACATGCCGGTGATCCGCGTGGTCGAGGTGGCGACGTTCTATACGATGTACAACATCGCGCCGATCGGCCGCTTTCACGTGCAGGTCTGCGGAACCACGCCGTGCATGCTGCGCGGGTCTGACGACATTCTGGCCGCCTGCAAGGGCAAGGGCCTGAAGAAGGGCCACACCACGGCGGACGGTCTGTTCACGCTGACCGAGGTCGAATGCATGGGCAATTGCGCATCGGCTCCGATGGTCCAGATCAACGATGACAACTACGAAGACCTGACCGCCGCCGACATGGAGCGCATCCTTGACGAGCTGGCGGCGGGCAAGCAGCCGAAGACGGGCACACAGTTGCCGGGGCGTCATACAGTGGAACCGGCGGGGGCCTTGAGCAACCTGACCGCGATGGTCGATGCCAACCATGATTATCGGGGGGAGTGGTAAGCCATGAACCGCTTTCCCACACCCGCTCATGCTGAGCCTGTCGAAGCACGCGCGCAACGGCAGGTCTTGGCGCGCGTCCTTCGACAGGCTCAGGATGAGCGGACTTTTGCATTTAGAGGTGCCCTGTGAGTCTCGCTGACAAGGACCGCATCTTCACCAACGTCTACGGCTTCCAGCCGTGGAACCTGAAGGCTGCGCAAGCGCGTGGCGATTGGGACAACACCAAGGCCCTGATGGAGCGCGGGCAGGACGCGATCATCGAGGAAATCAAGGCGTCTGGCCTGCGCGGGCGTGGCGGTGCAGGCTTCCCCACCGGCATGAAGTGGTCGTTCATGCCCAAGGAAAGCAAGGACGGCCGTCCCAGCTTTCTGGTCATCAACGCCGACGAATCCGAGCCGGGTTCGTGCAAGGACCGCGAAATCATCCGCCACGATCCGCACAAGCTGATCGAGGGCGCGCTGGTGGCGGGCTATGCGATGCGCGCGCGCGCGGCCTACATCTACATTCGCGGCGAATATATCCGCGAGGCCGAGACGCTGTTTGCCGCCGTGCAGGAGGCTTATGACGCTGGCCTGATCGGCAAGAACGCCTGCGGTTCGGGCTACGATTTCGACGTCTTCGTCCATCGCGGCGCGGGCGCTTACATCTGCGGCGAAGAAACCGCGATGATCGAAAGCCTCGAAGGCAAGAAGGGCCAGCCCCGCCTCAAGCCGCCGTTCCCGGCCGGCGCGGGTCTCTATGGTTGCCCGACCACGGTCAACAACGTCGAAAGCATCGCGGTTGCGCCGACGATCCTGCGTCGCGGCGCTTCGTGGTTCTCCTCGTTCGGGCGCGACAACAACAAGGGCACCAAGCTCTTCCAGATCTCTGGGCACGTGAACCGCCCCTGCGTGGTCGAAGAAGAGATGAGCATCCCGTTCAGCGAACTGATCGAAAAGCACTGCGGCGGCATTCGCGGCGGGCGTGACAACCTGCTGGCGGTGATCCCCGGCGGATCGTCGGTGCCGCTGGTGCCCGCGTCCGAAATCTGGGACGCGCCGATGGACTTCGACGGCCTCAAGGCGGTCGGATCGGGTCTCGGCACCGCTGCGGTGATCGTCATGGACAAGTCCACCGACATCGTCCGCGCGATTGCCCGCCTGTCGTACTTCTACAAACATGAAAGCTGCGGCCAGTGCACACCGTGCCGCGAAGGCACCGGCTGGATGTGGCGAGTGATGGAACGCTTGGCGCGGGGCGATGCCGACGTCAGCGAAATCGACATGCTCCACAACGTGACCAAGCAAGTCGAAGGCCACACGATCTGCGCTTTGGGTGACGCGGCTGCGTGGCCGATCCAGGGCCTGATCAAGCACTTCCGCCCGGAGATTGAGCGCCGGATTGCCGAGAACGTGCGGGAGGCGGCGGAATAATGGGCCTCGTCTATCAGCGCATCAGGATTGCCAATGCGGCAAGGCCAGAGCTTGAGGAAGTGGACGCCAAGGCGCTCGTCGATTCCGGCGCTATCGATCTGTGCATCCCCAAGCACGTCGTCAATCAGCTCAAGCTTCAAGTGCTGGAGCAGCGTGAAGTGACGACGGCGGACGGCAACAAGCAGGTCGTTGATTACGTTGGTCCGATCCTCGTCGAAGTGTTTGGCCGCAAAGCCTATACGGGCGCGATGGTCATGGGTGACACGGTGCTGCTGGGAGCAATCCCGATGGAATCGATGGACCTGCTGATCGATCCGCGTAGGCAGGTGCTGATCCCCAATCCTGAAAATCCGAACATTCCTGGTGCGATGGCCATGGGTGTGCGCCATGTGCGGGGGGAGTGATAGCTATGCTAGGATCAGACCGATCCGACGTTCCGCGTTCGCTGAATGCAGCAGTTGCAACCGCAGTGCGATTTTCTATTACCTTGGCTTGGATTGGCTATATCCTGAGCGTCCCGTTTTTGTTTGCTCTTGCGTGGTGGGTGTTCGGCGGAGCGCTACTTAGTGCACCCGAGTTTTACGGGCGATTGGCGGTGCTTGCATTGGCCGCAATCGGTCCCCCTACCGCTCTCAGGCTGATCTCGAAGCACTTCTCGGCTGGGCAGGCTACAAACGTGCATCAAGCAAAGCACACAACTAATGGGCTAGATGACAATGCCTAAAGTCAAAGTCGATGGCGTAGAGCTCGAAGTCCCGGCAGGCGCTACTGTCCTGCAGGCTTGCGAGCTGGCCGGTAAGGAAATTCCGCGGTTCTGCTATCATGAGCGGCTGAGCATTGCGGGCAATTGCCGGATGTGTCTGGTCGAGGTGAAGCCGGGGCCGCCGAAGCCTCAGGCAAGCTGTGCGCTGCCTGCCACCGAGGGGCAGGAGATCCGAACGGATTCCGAGATGGTCAAGAAGGCGCGCGAGGGGGTGATGGAGTTTCTCCTGATCAACCACCCGCTCGATTGCCCGATCTGCGATCAGGGCGGCGAGTGCGATCTGCAGGACCAGTCGGTCGCCTATGGGCGCGGTGCCTCGCGTTATCACGAGCACAAGCGCGCGGTGACCGAGAAGTACATGGGCCCGCTGATCAAGACGACGATGACGCGCTGCATCCACTGCACCCGCTGCGTGCGGTTCAGCGAGGAAGTGGCGGGGGTTGACGAGATCGGCGCGTTCTATCGCGGCGAGACGATGCAGATTTCCACTTATCTGGAAAAGGCTGCGGCGCACGAATTGTCGGCCAATGTGATCGATCTTTGCCCGGTCGGCGCGCTGACTTCTCGCCCTTATGCGTTCGAAGCGCGGCCGTGGGAACTGAAGAAGACGCTGTCGATCGACGTTTCGGACGCCATCGGATCGAACATCCGGCTGGACAGCCGGGGTCGCGAAGTGCTGCGCGCTCTGCCGCGTGTGAACGATGACGTGAACGAGGAATGGCTGTCTGACCGTGCGCGTTACATGGTCGATGGCTTGACCCGCCGCCGCCTGGACAAACCGTGGCTGCGCCGTGATGGCAAGCTGGTGGCGGTGACCTGGGCCGAGGCATTCGCGGCTGTCGCGAAGATCAATCCCGGTGCGTCGGTTGCGGTTGTCGCGGGCGATCTGGTCGATTGCGAGACGATGTTTGCCGCGAAGAAGCTGGCTGGAGCGCTGGGTTCGACGCTGCTCGAAGGTCGCCAGACCGGCATGTCTTATGACGCTTCCAACCTTGCTGCGGTGAACTTCAATTCGACGCTGGCAGGGATTGAGGATGCAGACGCGATCCTGATCGTCGGCTCGATGGTGCGCGATGAAGCGCCTCTGCTCAACACCCGCCTGCGCAAGGCGGTGAAGAAGGGCGCGAAAGTGTTCATCGTCGGCCCGCAGTGGGACCCTACTTACGCAGCGACTTTCATCGGCGATGATGCTGGTGTGATGTCGAACCTGCCTGAGGCGGTGACCGAGGCGTTCGGCAAGGCGGAACGGCCTGCGATCATCGTCGGCGGTGCAGGGCTTGCCAAGGGCGGGCTGGAAGTTGGTCTGGCCTTCGCTGAGAAGTTCAATCTCGTTCATGAGGGCTGGAACGGCTTCAACGTGATTCACATGGCGGCGAGCCGCATGGGCGGGCTGATGCTCGGCTATGCGCAGAAGGGCGGCATCGCCGATCTGGTTGCCGCGAAGCCGAAGATGGTCATTTCGCTGGGTGCTGACGAGGTGGACTTCACCAAGTTTGCTGACAGCATGATCGTCCACATCGGTCATCATGGTGACAAGGCGGCGCACGCTGCCGATGTGATCCTGCCCGCCGCCGCGTTCAGCGAGAAGGACGGCACTTACGTCAACACCGAAGGCCGCGTGCAGTATGCCGAAAAGGCCGTATTCGCGCCCGGCGATGCCCGCGAGGACTGGACGATCCTGCGCGCGATGGCCGATGCGCTTGGCGTTTCGGTCGGGTTCGACAGCTTCGAGCAGCTTCGCGCGGCGATGATTGCCGAAGTTCCGGCGCTGGGCGTGGAAGGCTTGGCCGATTACGGCGCGCTTCCGGCGGCTCCCTCTGGAGCAAAGGCCGAAGGCGTGATCGCGGGGTATCCGATCAAGGATCGCTACCTGACCAACGCCATCGCGCGGTCCAGCCCGACGCTGCAACGCTGCTCGGCAGAACTGCTCCACGGTGAAAGCTTCGCGGAGGCTGCGGAATGATTATGCAAGCCAATATCCTCCCCGGCACGGGGAGGGGGACCGCCCGCAGGGTGGTGGAGGGGACTCTCCCCGCCGCTCAAGCTGGCGCAATGTGGATAGCCCCCTCCGTCAGCCGCTTCGCGCCTGCCACCTCCCCGGTACGGGGAGGATTTGCAGCATGACCGAGTTCTTCATGGGTCTTGGCCTTTCGTACGCGTGGGCCTTTGGCATCTCCATCGTCTGCGGTATTCTGCTGATCGCGCTTCCGCTGATGCTCGGCGTGGCGATGGTCATCTATGCCGACCGCAAGATCTGGGCGGCGATGGCCTTGCGTCGCGGTCCCAACGTGGTTGGCCCCTTCGGTGTGTTGCAGTCTTTTGCCGATGGTCTGAAGGTGTTCCTTCAGGAAACCATCATTCCTTCGGCGGCGAACAAGGGCCTGTTCGTTCTGGCGCCGATCCTGACCTTCACCGTCGCGCTGCTGGCGTGGGCTGTAATCCCGTTCAATTCGGGCGCTATTCTGGCCGATATCAATGTCGGCCTGCTCTATGTTCTCGCGATCTCGTCGCTGGGCGTTTACGGCGTGGTCATCGCGGGCTGGTCGTCCAACTCGAAGTACCCGTTCTTCTCGGCGATGCGCGCTTCGGCGCAGATGATTTCGTATGAAGTCTCGATCGGGTTCATCCTGATCTGCGTGGTACTGTGGGCGGGCACGTTCAACCTCAACGATATCGTCAAGGCGCAGCAGAGCCACGTGTGGATCATCAACGGTTTCGTTGCGAACCCGCTGCTGTTCCCGATGTGGGTGATGTTCCTGATTTCAGGCATGGCCGAAACCGCGCGCGCGCCGTTCGACCTGACCGAGGCGGAATCGGAGCTGGTTGCCGGGTATCAGACCGAATATTCTTCGATGTCCTTCGCGCTCTACTGGCTGGGCGAATATGCCAACGTGCTGCTGATGTGCGCGCTGAACGCCGTGCTGTTCTGGGGCGGATACCTGCCGCCGCTCGACATTCCGGTACTATATCTGGTGCCGGGCTTCGTTTGGTTGCTGCTCAAGATCCTGTTTTTCTTCTTCATCTTCAGCTGGGTGAAGGCGACAGTCCCGCGCTATCGCTATGACCAGCTGATGCGCCTGGGTTGGAAGATCTTCCTGCCCGTCTCGCTGCTGTTCGTGGTTCTCGTCAGCGGCTACCTTATGGCTACCGGACACTTCGCATGAGCGTCGCCCAAATCATCAAGAGCTTCACGCTTTGGGAATTCCTGAAGGCACATTGGCTGACCTTGAAGTATTTCTTCAAGACCAAGGCGACGATCAACTATCCGTTCGAGAAGAACCCGCTTTCCCCGCGCTTCCGTGGTGAGCATGTGCTGCGCCGTTATCCCAACGGCGAGGAACGCTGCATCGCGTGCAAGCTGTGCGAGGCGGTTTGTCCGGCGCAGGCGATCACGATCGAGGCCGAGCCGCGTGAGGACGGCAGCCGCCGCACCACGCGCTATGACATCGACATGACCAAGTGCATCTTCTGCGGCTTCTGCCAGGAAGCCTGCCCGGTCGATGCGATCGTCGAGGGACCGAACTTCGAATACGCGACCGAAACGCGCGAGGAGCTGCTTTACGACAAGGCAAAGCTGCTCGCGAACGGGGACAAGTGGGAGCGTGCGATTGCCGCGAACCTTGAAGCCGATGCGCCGTATCGCTAGGGGGCCGCGCTGATGATGCTTTCAACCGGATTTATCCTCCCCGGAACGGGGAGGGGGACCGCCCGCAGGGTGGTGGAGGGGACTCCCGTCCTGATGCAAGGTTGCGCCCAGCGGAGAGACCCCTCCGTCACGCGCTTTGCGCGCGCCACCTCCCCGTGCCGGGGAGGATGCTGACATGATCCAGGTGTTTGCCTTCTATCTCTTCGCCACGCTCTGCATCTTCAGCGGTGCGGTGACGATCCTTGCGCGCAATCCCGTGCATTCGGTGCTCTGGCTGATCCTCGCGTTCTTCAACGCTGCCGGGCTGATGGTTCTGGCGGGGGCGGAGTTCATCGCGATGTTGCTGGTCATCGTCTATGTTGGCGCGGTGGCGGTGCTGTTCCTGTTCGTGGTGATGATGCTCGACATCGATTTTGCCGAACTTCGGGCAGGGTTTGTCAAGAACTTCCCGCTCGGCCTTGCGCTGGCGGTGGTGCTGTTTGTCGAACTGTTCGTCGGTCTTGTGGTGCATGGCGCGGGCGGGGTACAGCTTGGCACAGCCAGCGGTACGGCGGCGCAAGCGGCGGACATGTCGAACATCCAGGCCATCGGTGCACTGCTTTACAGCCGTTATCTGTTCCTGTTCGAAGCGGCGGGCATCGTCCTGCTGGTGGCGATGATCGGCGCGATCGTGCTGACGCACCGTGAACGCGGCGGTACGCGCGGACAGAACGTGTCGAAGCAGAACGCGCGCCGTCCACAGGACGCAACGATCAACATGCAGCCTGAAACGGGCAAGGGAGTTGTGCTGTGATCGGCATCGAACACTATCTCGTCGTCAGTTCGATCCTGTTCGTGCTGGGTGTGCTGGGCATTTTCCTGAACCGCAAGAACGTGATCATCATCCTCATGGCGATCGAATTGATCCTGCTGTCGGTGAACATCAATTTCGTGGCGTTCAGCGCGTTTCTGAACGACCTTGTGGGGCAGGTCTTCGCGATGTTCGTGCTGACCGTGGCGGCGGGCGAAGCGGCCATCGGGCTTGCGATCCTCGTCATCTACTTCCGTGGTCGCGGCACGATTGCCGTTGACGATGTCAACCGGATGAAGGGGTAAACCGGTGTCTAGCAAGATTTCGTCATTGCGAGCGATCGAAGGTCGCGTGGCAATCCAGAGCGGTTCGCGGGGCACTGGATTGCTTCGCTGCGCTCGCAATGACGAGGGGCACGGGCAGTGAACCCCATCCTGATCATAGTTTTCCTGCCGCTGCTGGCAGCGATTGTCGCAGGGCTTGGCAACAAGCAGCTGGGTGCGGTTCCGGCCAAGGTCATCACGACGGGCGCGCTGTTCATATCATGTGCGCTGTCCTGGCCGATCTTTATCGGCTTCCTTGGCGGTCATGCCGAGGCGAGCGTGACGCCGGTGTTGAGCTGGGTGAAGTCGGGCGATCTCGATTTCGCCTGGGCGCTTCGGGTTGATACGCTGACGGCCGTCATGCTGGTGGTGATCACCAGCGTTTCGGCCCTCGTGCACCTGTACTCATGGGGGTACATGAGCGAGGAGCCGGATCAGCCGCGCTTCTTTGCCTACCTTTCGCTGTTCACCTTCGCGATGCTGATGCTGGTGACCGCCGACAACCTCGTGCAGATGTTCTTCGGATGGGAAGGCGTGGGCCTTGCCTCGTACTTGCTGATCGGTTTCTGGTTCCGCAAGCCAAGCGCGAACGCCGCTGCGATGAAGGCCTTCGTGGTCAACCGCGTGGGCGACCTTGGCTTCATGATGGGCATTTTCGGGACGTTCCTGGTGTTCGGCACCGTGTCGATCCCGGAAATCCTTGCAGCCGCGCCCGGCATGGCCGGATCGACCATTGGATTCCTTGGTGGACGGTTCGATACGATGACCGTGCTGTGCATCCTGCTGTTCATCGGTGCGATGGGCAAATCCGCACAGCTTGGCCTGCACACCTGGTTGCCTGATGCCATGGAAGGCCCGACCCCGGTTTCGGCGCTCATCCATGCTGCTACGATGGTGACCGCTGGCGTGTTCATGGTGTGCCGTCTGTCGCCGATGTTCGAAGTCAGCCCGACGGCGCTTGCCATGGTGACGTTCGTCGGCGCGATGACCTGCATCTTTGCCGCCACTGTCGGCACGACGCAGACCGACATCAAGCGCGTGATCGCCTATTCAACCTGTTCGCAATTGGGCTACATGTTCTTCGCGGCGGGCGTCGGCGCTTATGGCGCTTCGATGTTCCACCTGTTCACGCATGCCTTCTTCAAGGCGTTGCTGTTCCTTGGCGCGGGCAGCGTGATCCATGCGATGCATCACGAACAGGACATGCGCTACTACGGCGGTCTTCGTAAGCAGATCCCGCTCACCTATTGGGCGATGATGATGGGAACGCTGGCGATTACCGGGGTGGGCATTGTCGATGTGTTCGGTTTTGCCGGGTTCTATTCGAAGGACGCGATCCTTGAAGCGGCCTATGCCAAGGGTACGGAACTGGGCTATTTTGCCTTCTTCCTCGGCATCTTTGCGGCGCTTCTGACCAGCTTCTATTCGTGGCGGCTGATCTTCCTGACGTTCTTCGGCAAGCCGCGCTGGGATCAGTCCGAGCATATCCAGCACGCGGTTCACGATGCTCATGGTCATGACGATCATGCCCATGGTCACGATGACCACGCACACGCACACGCACACGCACACGCACACGCACACGCACACCATGATGAACACAGCGACGGCACGGCGGGCTATCACCCGCATGAAAGCCCGCTCAACATGCTGGTGCCGCTGGGCATCCTGTCGCTGGGCGCGGTGCTCGCCGGTTTCGTGTTCCACCATTCCTTCGTCAGCGAAGGCACGGGCCACTTCTGGAAGGGTTCGCTGGTCTTTGCCGAACACACCATCCATGCGATGCATGATGTGCCGACATGGGTGAAGTGGGCGCCGTTCGCGGTGATGGCCACCGGCCTGCTGATTGCCTGGTATGCCTATATCAGGAACACCAAGTTCCCTGCGGCCTTCGTCGATCAGTTCGGGTTCCTCTACAAGTTCCTGCTCAACAAGTGGTATTTCGACGAGCTTTATCGCTTCGTGTTCATCGTACCCGCCATGTGGCTTGGCCGCGTGTTCTGGAAGGTGCTGGATCAGGGCGTGATCGACAGGTTCGGTCCCAATGGTGCCGCATGGGTCGTGGTGCAGGGCAGCCGCGCCGCCGCAAAGCTCCAGTCGGGATATCTCTATAGCTATGCGCTGGTCATGCTCGTCGGACTTGTCGGCGCGATCAGCTGGGTGATCGCACAATGAACGGCTTCCCAATCCTTTCGCTGATGCTGCTGGTGCCGCTGGTGGCAGCGGTTGCATGCCTTGTCGTGCCGCGTGAGCAGGCGCGCAGCGTTGCACTGATCGCGACGCTGATCGATTTCGTTCTCGGTGTGATCCTCTGGGCCAATTACGACATCGGCGGCGCGCAGTGGCAGTTCACCGAAAGCGCCGCGCTGTTCGCCGGCTTTTCATGGAAGCTGGGCATCGATGGCATCGCGCTGATGCTGATCGCGCTCACCGTCTTCCTGATGCCGGTGTGCATCGGTGCAAGCTGGCTGTCGATCGACAAGCGCCAGGGTGAATATTACGCCGCGTTCCTCATCATGGAAACGCTGATGATCGGCGTGTTTGCGGCGCAGGACCTGTTCCTGTTCTACATCATGTTCGAAGCCGGTCTGATCCCGATGTACCTGATCATCGGCGTCTGGGGCGGGGCGGATCGCATCTACGCCAGCTACAAGTTCTTCCTCTACACGCTGCTCGGCTCGGTGCTGATGCTGATCGCGATGTTCTGGATGGTGAACGAGGCGGGCACGACCGATATCCCGACGCTGATGGCCTACAATTTCCCGGCCCATGCGCAGACGTGGCTCTGGCTCGCGTTCTTCGCCAGCTTTGCGGTGAAGATGCCGATGTGGCCGGTGCACACCTGGCTGCCCGACGCACACGTTCAGGCGCCTACTGGCGGTTCGGTGATCCTCGCGGGCGTGTTGCTCAAGATGGGCGGCTATGGCTTCATCCGCTTCTCGCTGCCGATGTTCCCCGAAGCCTCGGCGCAGTTTGCGCCGCTGATCTTCGGTCTGTCGATGGCGGCGGTGGTCATCACCTCGCTGATCGCGCTGGTGCAGACCGACATGAAGAAGCTGATCGCCTATTCCTCGGTCGCGCACATGGCGATTGTCACGGTCGGGCTGTTTGCGTTCAACGTGCAGGGTCTTGAAGGCTCGATGATCGTGATGCTCAGCCACGGCCTTGTGGCGGGCGCATTGTTCCTGTGCGTTGGCGTGATCTACGATCGGCTGCACACGCGCGAGATTGCCCGTTACGGTGGCCTTTCGATCAACATGCCGCGCTATGCCATGTTCCTGCTGCTGTTCACGATGGCCTCGATCGGTCTTCCGGGGACGAGCGGCTTTGTCGGCGAATTCCTGTCGCTGCTGGGGATTTATGAAATGTCCAGCTGGGTCGCGCTGGTCTGCACCACCGGGATCATCCTTGGCGCTGCCTACATGCTCTACCTCTACTGGCGCGTGGCCTATGGCGAGCAGAAGAACGCCGATGCCGCGGCAATGCTCGATCTCGACAAGCGCGAGTGGGCGATGATGGTGCCGCTGGCTGCGGTCGTGCTGTGGATGGGCGTCTATCCTGAAAGCTTCCTGGCGCCGATGCGCGCCGATATCGCGGCGCTTGACGCCCGCCTTTCGCAGGCCAAGCCGCATGGCGATGCCGATCTGAAGGCTGGCACTGGAAAGCCTGCTGCCGAAGAACATTCCGCCCATGGGGGGGCGCACTGATGGATTTCGCCCGTTCGCTCGCGCTTGTCGCCCCCGAAACGCTGCTGTCGGTTGCGGGATTGATCCTGCTGCTTGTTGCGGCATGGTGCGGTGACAAGGCTTCGCGCGCCATTTCGGTGGCCGCGGTTGCCGCTCTTACCGCCTGCGCGATCATTGTCGCACCAGCCTTGTGGGGCGGGGCAATGGGGCCGGACACCGAAGCATTCGGCGGGCAGTATCGCGCAGATGCCTTTGCGGCGTTTTGCAAACTGCTGATCTATGCCGGTTCTGGCGTCACGCTGATGGTCGCGCCGTCGTTCTTCGACCGCTTCAAGGCAATGCGCGCGGAATTCCCGCTGCTGGTGATGTTCGCGGCCCTTGGCATGGGCATGATGGTTTCGGCAGGCGATCTGCTGACGCTTTACATCGGCCTCGAATTGAACAGCCTTGCCGCCTATGTGATGGCTGCATTCCTGCGGGTGGACGATCGTTCGGCAGAATCGGGTCTCAAGTACTTTGTCCTGGGGTCGCTGGCTTCGGGCATACTGTTGTTCGGCATGAGCCTGCTTTACGGCTTTACCGGAACGACCAGCTTCGCCGCGATCCATGAGGCGCTCGCCGGTCAGATGGCAACAGGCGCGCTGTTCGGGGTGATCTTCGTTCTCGCAGGGCTTGCCTTCAAGATCAGCGCCGCGCCGTTCCATATGTGGACGCCTGACGTTTACGAAGGTGCGCCGACCCCGGTGACCACCTTCTTTGCCACTGCACCCAAAGTTGCGGCACTCGGCCTGCTGATGCGAGTCAGCCTCGAAGCATTCGGCGCGCAGGTCTTTGCCTGGCAGCAGGTCGTGATTTTCGCATCGCTGCTGTCGATCGTGATCGGCGCGCTGGGCGCCATCGGCCAGAACAACATCAAGCGCCTGATGGCCTATTCCTCGATCAACAACGTCGGTTTCATCCTGATCGGTCTGGCTACGGCGACGCAGGCGGGTGCTTCGGCGATGCTCGTCTATCTGGCGATCTACGTTGCCATGTCCGTGGCAGGCTTCGTGGCGGTTCTGCTTCTGCGCGATGAAAACGGCGATGCGGTCGAGGCGATCTCCGACCTGGCAGGCTTGTCCAAAACGCGCCCGTGGCTCGCGCTGTCGATGGCGTCGGTCATGTTCAGCCTTGCCGGCATCCCGCCGCTGTTCGGGTTCTGGGGCAAGTTCGTGGTGTTCCAGGCGGCTGTTCAGGCCGATCTCATCGCGCTTGCGGCCATCGGCATCGCGGCGTCGGTGATTGGCGCGTTCTATTATCTCAAAGTCGTCAAGATCATGTACTTCGACGAAGCGGTGGACAAGGTGAAGGGCGCGGGCGAGCTTTCACATACCGTGCTGTTGACGCTGTCGGTGCTGGTCATTTCGCCGCTGGGCTATCTGCTGACCAATTGTCTCGGATCGCTGGCCGATACGGCGGCGGCTTCTCTGTTCTATGCGTACTGACCTGACTTGATCGAAACCATCGACGAAATCCCTTCGACCAATGGTGCGCTCTTGGCGCGGCTTGGGCGGGGCGAGGCTGTTGCCGAAGGACACTGGCTGGTAGCCGATCGGCAAAGCGCCGGACGTGGCCGTGCCGGACGCACTTGGTCGGACGGCTTCGGCAATTTCATGGGATCGACGATGGTGGGCCTGCGCGCTTCCGATCCCTTGCCACAGACCCTGGCATTGGTAGCGGGGCTGGCAGTCCATGACGCCGTGGCTTGTGTTGCGCCGGGCATAAACGGGATCGTGCTCAAGTGGCCGAACGACCTGCTTTCAGGCGATGCCAAACTGGCGGGCATCCTGCTTGAGCGGCATGGTGACGCCGTGGTCGTGGGGATTGGCGTTAATCTGGCGCAAGCCCCCGATGTGCCGGGGCGGCAAACCGTATCGCTGGCAGGCCTGGGGTATCCGGTTTCGCGCGATCTATTCGCCGCCGTTCTGGCCGAACGGTTTGCCGATGCGCTGATCCGCTGGCATCTGGGCGAATGGCCGGTGCTGCGCGCGCAGTGGCTCGCGCGTGCCTTGCCCTCAGGAACGCTTGTATCGGTAAAGGATCGCGACCATGGCGAGATCATCGGTGCCTTTGCAGGCATCGATGACAATGGCGTTGCCCTTCTGCGCTTGGCGGACGGTGCGGTCCGTGCCATCCACGCGGGCGACATAGAAATGGTGGGTTCCCATGCTTCTGGCGGTTGACGTCGGCAATACCAATATCGTGTTTGCGCTGTTCCAGGGCCGTGCGATCAAGGCACGCTGGCGCGTGGCAACCGATCCGCGCCGGACGGCAGACGAATATGCGGTATGGTTGCTGCAACTGATGCAGCTTGAAGGCATAGATCGCGCCGCCATCGATCAGATTCTGATTTCGACAGTGGTGCCGCGCGCCCTGCACAACCTGACGGTGCTATCCCAGAAGTACTTCGGCCTTGATCCACTCGTTGCCGGGCAGCCACCCGTGGAATGGGGATTCGAAGCCGATGTGGACGAACCGCGTTCGCTTGGCGCGGACCGTGCGGTCAATGCGATTGCGGCCCATGCGCGCTATCCTGGTGACCTTATCGTCGTCGATTTCGGCACGGCGACCACCTTCGATGTCGTCGATTTCAATGGGGCGTACAAGGGCGGCATCATCGCGCCGGGTATCAACCTTTCGCTCGATGCACTGGTCAATGCGGCCGCCAAACTGCCGCGGATAGCTATCGAAGCGCCTACGCGAAGCAAAAGCGTGATTGGCCGCAACACCGAAGACCAGATGCACATCGGCGTGTTCTGGGGCTATGTGGCGATGATGGAAGGCCTGATCGCCCGTATGCGCGCCGAAATCGGCCGCCCCGCCAAAGTTGTGGCTACCGGGGGCTTGGCCGTGCTGTTTGGCGATCACACTGATATTTTCGACCACGTCGATACCGACCTGACGCTGGATGGCCTTGCCATTCTGGCAGAGCGGGTCGCGCTCACACAAGGCAAATCCAAGTGAAATCACAAGTTTTAAAGAATAATTCTGGGGAACTTTTGTTTATCGCCCTTGGCGGGTCGGGCGAAATCGGGATGAACGTCAATCTCTATTGCTGTGACGGCAAATGGTTGATGGTCGATCTCGGCATGACCTTTGCCGATCCGCATTATCCCGGCGTCGATCTCGTGTTTGCCGATCTGGAATTCATCGAAGATCGGCTCGACGACCTGATCGGCGTGGTGCTCACTCACGCGCATGAAGATCATATCGGCGCCGTGCCCTACTTTGCGCAGGACCTTGGCGTACCGCTTTACGCGACGCCCTTCACGGCCAGGCTGGTCCACGAAAAGCTGCTTGAGGCAGGGATCGAGAAAGAGGTCGAACTTAACGTCATCGATCATCTCGACCGGTTCGAACTGGGACCGTTCGGCATCCGTTACGTGCCGCTGGCGCACTCGATCGCCGAAGGCAATGCGTTGCTGATCGATACGCCGCACGGCAAGATATTCCATACCGGCGACTGGAAGCTGGACGACGAGCCGCGCATCGGCACACCCGCGACTCAGCAGGAACTGACGGCCATCGGCGACGAGGGCATCCTTGCGCTGGTGTGCGATTCAACCAACGTGTTCAATCCCAAGGCGTCCGGTTCCGAAGGCGAAGTGCGCGACGGGTTGATGGACGTGGTGGCTGCGCAGAAGGGGCGGCGCGTGGTGGTGACCACTTTCGCGTCGAACGTGGCGCGCTTGCAGACGCTGGGCGAAGTTGCCGAAGCTACCGGGCGGCGGCTGTGTGTCGCTGGCCGCTCGCTTGACCGGATCATTCGCGTGGCGAAATCCTGCGGCTATCTCAAGAACTTCCCGGACCTCGTGCATCCAGACGATGCGATGGACGTGCCGCGCGGTGAACTGTTGGTGCTGGCAACAGGCGGGCAGGGTGAGCCGCGCGCCGCGCTGGCGCGGATCGCGGGCGAGCAGCATCCCGTCAGGCTTGAACGGGGCGATGTCGTGCTGTTTTCCAGCCGCCAGATTCCCGGCAACGAACTGGCGATTGGCCGCATCCAGAATTCGCTGGTGGACAAGGGCATCCGCATCGTGACGGATCGCCAGTCGATGATTCATGTTTCCGGCCATCCCGGACGGCCTGAACTGATCGCGCTCTATGACTGGATTCGGCCTGAAATCCTGCTTCCGGTCCATGGCGAGATTCGCCACATGGCCGAACAGGCGCAACTGGGGCTGGACGAAGGCATTCCGAAGGCGATCCTCCAGAAGAATGGCGATCTGATAAGGCTTGCGCCCAACGGCCCGAAGAAGCTGTCCGAAGAACGGGCGGGGCGTCTTATCCTTGATGGTGATATCATCGCACCCGCCGATGGCGAGGCGATCATTGCGCGCCGCAAGCTTTCGCAGGGCGGGTTGATCAGTGTTGCGCTGGCGGTGCGGTCAGACGGGCAACTGGTGTCGGACGTGGACATCGGTTCGATCGGCATTCCGCTGGACGAGGACATGGAAGCCTTCGTTGCCGACGCCAAGGTCGAGGCAGCCGAAGCGGTGCGCAAACTGCGCGGCGACCGCAAGCGTGATCGTCTGGCGGTGGCAGAAGCGGTGCGGCTTGCCGTGCGGCGGACGGGCCAGCGCTGGTCTGGCAAGAAGCCGGTTGTCCAGGTCCTGTTGCGGGAAGGCTGAGCGGGATGAAGTGGACCTCGATCATCGCGATCTATGGCCTGTTCTGGGTCATGGCCGGGTTTCTGGTGCTGCCTTTCGGCGTACGGACAAACGATGAGACCGGCACCGAAAAAGTCGAGGGGCAGGCGGAAAGCGCGCCTGCCAACTTTTCGGCGCGCAAGATCGTGATCCGCGCCACGATCCTGTCTGCACTGATGTTCGGCTTTTTCTACGCCAACTATTTCAACGAATGGATCACGGTGGCGGACCTTGATCTGACGACCTACATCGGTCACTGACGGCGCGCGGGGGGTGCGCGAAACGATCTGCCGCAAAGGGTTCGATCCGGCCCTTCTGGCGCTGATGGCGCTGGCGCTGGCAGTTCGGGTGCCCATTGCGTGGCTGACCGTCTATCACCACGCGGACGAGGTCTGGCAATATATCGAACCGGCCTATGGCGTGGTGACCGGTGACTGGATCAGGACGTGGGACATTCGGCTTGGCATACGCAGCTGGCTGATTCCCTTGTTCATGCTGCCCCCGGTCTGGCTGGGCTACACCATAGATCCGTTGGGCGAGCTGCACCTTGTCCTGCCGCGCCTGATGATGGCGTTCGTCTCACTGGGCACCGTCTGGGCGGGGTGGGCGCTGGGGCGGCGGATTAGCCGGGGCCATGCCATCGCGGCGGGGTTCGTGGCAGCGGTCTGGATCGATTTTGCCTACTTCGCCTCGCGCACTTCAAGCGATACGTTTTCGGTTCTGGCGATCCTGCCGGGGCTGGCGCTGCTCTATCGCTTTCGCGATACGGGCAATATCCGGCAGGCCTGGGCTGCGGGCTTTCTGCTGGGGCTGGGTGTTATTGCGCGCTTTCCACTGGGGCCGGCAGTAGCCATCCCGTTTCTTTGGGCAGGACGGGCCGATTTTCGCAAGGCCTGGCCTGCGTTGTTGGGTGGCGCGTCGCTGGCGGTGCTGTGCGATGTTCTGGCCAACGCAGCGATGGGGCAGGCGCCGCTGCTGTGGATCATGCGCAATGTGCTGGCGAACATCGTGGACAACCGAAGTCACGCTTTCGGTCTGGAGCCGCCGGACTGGTATCTGCGGGTGCTGGCGTGGCAGTGGCAATATGTCGCCGCCGCCCTGGCACCGGTGCTGGTGCTGGGGGCAAGACGCTATCCCATGCTGCTGTTGACCGCGCTGGCGGTGATCGCGGTGCATTCGGCCGTCGGCCACAAGGAATACCGCTTCATCCTTCTGGCGGTATCGTTACTGGTGCTGATCGCGGCAATCGGCTCGGTCGATCTGGCAAGCTGGTGGGCAAAGCGGGGCGGCAAGGCTTTGTCGAACACGATGCTGGCGGGGGTGCTGGCGCTCTGGCTCGGTGCATCACTACAGGTTGGCGCCACCGAGCCGTTCCGCATCAATTGGAATGTAGGCAAGGCACCATTGCGCGCGATGCAGACCGTGCGGAACCAGCGTGGGCTATGCGGGGTGGCGACTTACCGGATACGCGACGTTCCGTTCATTTCGCGCGCGGTTTTGAACCGCGATGTCCCTGCGTTGCTGATCAATACCCAAGCAGCCGCCAAGGTTGCGCAGGGCCGCTTCAATGTGGCGATCGCACCGATTGAGCATATTGGCGAATTGCCGCAGAATTACCGCTTTGTCGGGTGCATGTCGCCCACGACCCCGTTGTTCGAACAGCAGTATTGCGTGCTTGCGCGGCCGGGACCATGCACCGAAAAGCCGGGCCTGCTGGACTACAATGTCGCGCTAAAACGCATGGACCGTTAGACGCCTTCGAGCGCATATCCGGCCGAACGAACGGTGCGTACCGGGTCTGCTGCACCGGGAATGGCGACAGCCTGGCGCAAGCGGCGGATGTGGACATCCACGGTGCGCAGTTCGATATCGCTGCCGCTGCCCCACACCGCATCGAGCAGTTGCCCGCGCGAGAATACGCGGCCGGGGTGTTCCATGAAGTGGCGGAGCAGGCGAAATTCGGTAGGGCCAACCTTCATCGGTGTGCCACGCCGCATCACACGGTGCGCAGTGGGATCGAGCGACAGGTCACCCACGGTGATCGTTTCCCCGGCAAGGGCAGGGCGCACACGGCGCAGCACTGCGCCGACACGGGCGATCAGTTCGCGCGGCGAGAACGGCTTGGTGACATAATCGTCCGCGCCGATTTCCAGCCCGCGAATGCGATCGTCTTCATCCGACCTGGCGGTGAGCATGATGATCGGGACGTGCGCCGTTTCCTTGTTGCGGCGCAGGCGGCGGCACACTTCGATGCCGCTGGTCCCGCCGATCATCCAATCCAGCAGGACAAGGTCAGGCGCGTCTTCGGCGGCGAGCAGCAGGGCTTCGTCGCCATCGTCGGTGGTGCGAACGTCGTAGCCCTCACCGCGAAAGCGGTATTCGACCAGTTCGGCAAGCGCCGTATCGTCTTCAACCAGCAGCAGTTTCGGAGCAGGCACGCAAACCTCCATGACAGTCAGTTTGCTGAAGCACGACTATTGTTACCGCGATATGACGGCGTTCAAATAAGCGCCTCAGGCCGGGGGAATGACCTCTTCGCGTTCGGGCAATTTCTCGCCCGTCGCTGCGTAGTACACCATTTCCGCGATGTTGGTGGCATGATCTCCGATGCGTTCGATATTGCGCGCAACGAACAGGAGCTGGGCAGCTGTGCTGATCGTGGCGGGGTCTTCGACCATGAACGATATCAGATTGCGGAAGATCGAATCGTAGAAGGCATCGACCTTGGAATCGCGCTGGACGATCTCGGTTGCGACCACGGGATCGCGTGCCGCGAAGGCAGTGAGCACATCGTGGACCATTTCGGCGGCGAGATCGTTCATCGCCGGGATGAGCGTCAGCGGCTCGAACCGGCGGCGGCCTTCGATGATACCCACGCGCTTGGCGATGTTCTTGGCGTAATCGCCGATCCGCTCGATCACCCCGGCGATCTTGAGCGCCGCGACGACTTCGCGCAGATCGTCGGCCATGGGTGCGCGCAGGGCGAGCACCCGGATGGCCAGCTTGTCGACTTCGGCTTCCAGCTGATCGATGCGCTTGTCGCGGGCGATAACGCCCGCGGCCATGTCGTGATCGGCCCGGATCAGCGCGTCCATGGCCTCGGACACGGAAAGCTCGGCCAGGCCGCCCATTTCCGCAACAAGGCCGCGCAGCCGGGTGATGTCGTCGTCGAATGCCTTGACGGTATGTTCAGCCACGTTTCGATCCTTGCCCCTGCCGCTCAGCCGTAGCGCCCGGTGATGTAATCCTTGGTCCGTTCTTCACGCGGATTGGTGAAGATATCGGAAGTCTTGCCGTATTCGACGACCTTGCCAAGATGGAAGAATGCCGTGCGCTGCGATACGCGGGCGGCCTGCTGCATCGAATGCGTGACGATGACGATGGCGTAGCGTCCGCGCAACTCGTCGATCAGTTCCTCGATACGGGCGGTGGCGATGGGGTCGAGCGCCGAGCACGGCTCGTCCATCAGGATCACTTCGGGATCGACTGCAATGGCGCGCGCGATGCACAGGCGCTGCTGCTGTCCGCCCGAAAGTGCGGTACCGCTGTCATGCAGGCGATCCTTGACTTCGTCCCACAATCCGGCGCGGCGCAGCGATTGCTCGACGATCTCGTCAAGCTCGGCCTTCGATCCGGTGATGCCGTGAATGCGCGGCCCATAGGCGATGTTTTCGTAGATCGACTTGGGGAACGGATTGGGCTTCTGGAAGACCATGCCCACCCGCGCGCGCAATTGCACCACGTCCATGCCGGAACGGTAGATATCATCGCCATCAAGCAGGATTTCGCCTTCGACACGCGCATTGGCAATGGTGTCGTTCATGCGGTTGAGCGAGCGCAGGAAGGTTGATTTGCCACAGCCCGACGGGCCGATGAACGCGGTGACATAGCGCTGCGGAATCTCGATGGAGACATCGTCGATCGCGCGCTTGTCGCCATAGAACACCGAGACGTTCTTTGCGTTCATCTTGAGCGGCGCGTCGAAGTATGGCGCAGTGTCGGCCTTTACTTCGGTGTGAACCACAGTCTGGATCGGTTCAGCGTTCATTTTACCACCGTTTTTCGAAGCGGTTGCGCAAGTAGATCGCAAGGCCGTTCATAAGAAGCAGGAAGACGAGAAGGACGACAATTGCTGCGCTGGTGCGCTCGACAAAGCCGCGGTCGATCTCGTCGGACCACAGGAAAATCTGGACCGGCAACACGCTTGACGGCGATGTGAAGTCGGACGGGGCGGTGGCCACGAACGCACGCATGCCGATCATCAGCAGCGGCGCGGTTTCGCCCAGCGCGCGGGCCATGCCGATGATCGTGCCGGTCAGGATGCCGGGCAGGGCCAGCGGCAGCACATGATGGAACACGACCTGAACCTTGCTTGCACCGATGGCGAGCGCAGCATCCCGGATCGAGGGTGGCACCGCCTTGATCGCGTTGCGGCCCGAAATCACGATGACCGGCATTGTCATCAAGGCCAGCGTCATGCCTCCGATCAGCGGGGCCGAGCGCAGGTTAGGGAACATCGCAAGGAAAACCGCCAGTCCCAGCAGGCCGAAGATGATCGAAGGAACAGCCGCCAGATTGTTGATCGAAATTTCGATCCATTCGGTCCAGCGGTTCTTGGGCGCGTATTCTTCGAGGTACAGTGCCGAAAGCACACCGACAGGAAAGGCCAGGATCAGCGTGACGAACATCGTCAGCATCGAGCCTTTGAGCGCCCCCCAGATGCCGACCGACTGCGGGCTGGTTGCATCCGAACGGCTGAGGAAGCCCTTGTCGAAAGCGCGGACGAGCTTTCCTTCGCTCACCAGTTTTCGGGCAACCTCCTGCAAGGCCGGATCGCCTTCGCCGCGCTGAGCCTTGGCAAGATCATCGCTTGCGGGCAACGATACCGAGATCGTGCCGCTCAGCCGTGAGGGTTCCTCGATCAGATGTTCGGCAACTTCACGCCAGGCGCCCTGGGCGAGCAGATCGTCGGCATCGGGACCGAGTGCAGCCTTGGCCGCGCCTTCGACCACCTTGGGCAGCCCCGCCAGTTCAAGTCCGCCAAGCGGATCGGGCTGGGTCAGGCGTTCGGCATCGATCTGCATCGCGCCCGCCATCGGGATCTCGATCCGCAATTCGCTGCGCTGGAAACCGGCGAAGCCTGCTGAACTCATGTTCACCAGCAGGAACAGCAGCATCAGCGCGGAAAATGCGACGGCAGAAAAGCCGATCCAGCGGAAGCGCCTGTCTGCGGCGCGGCGGCGCGCCAGGCCGCGCTCCATCATGGCGTGGCGACGCGCCTGCACGGTCGATGCATCGGCTGCGGGAGTGGTGCTCATCGCGGGGGCCTCAGTCATATGCTTCGCGGTAGCGTTTCACCACGCGCAGCGCGATGAAGTTAAGGGCCAGCGTGACAAGGAACAGCACCATCCCCAGCGCGAACGCCGACAGCGTGGCGGGGTGATCGAAGCTGCCTTCGCCGGTAAGCATGGCGACGATCTGGAAGGTGACCGTGGTCATGCTTTCGAACGGGTTGGCGGTAAGATTGGCCGATGCGCCAGCGGCCATGACAACGATCATGGTTTCGCCAATGGCGCGGCTGATCGCCAGCATCACACCCGCGACGATGCCCGGCAAAGCGGCGGGAACGAGGACCTTGGTGATCGTTTCGGCAGTGGTTGCGCCCATGGCAAGGCTGCCGTCGCGCATGGCCTGCGGAACCGCGGCTATGCTGTCGTCTGCCATGGATGACACGAACGGGATGATCATCACGCCCATGACCAGCCCTGCGGCAACCGCGCTTTCGGTCGACGCGCTGGATATGCCGATGGCCTGTGCCGCATCGCGTACCATCGGAGCCACGGTCAGCGCCGCAAAGTAGCCGTAGACCACGGTGGGGACGCCCGCGAGAATTTCGAGAAGCGGCTTGATAACCTTGCGCACACCGCCGCTGGCATACTGCGTCAGGAAGATCGCGCTCATCAGGCCAAGCGGAATGGCTACCAGCATCGCGATGATCGCGCCAATATAAATCGTACCCCAGAACAGCGGGATCGCGCCGTAATCGCCACCGTCCGGCGCGCCGCTGCTCATCGGATCGGGCGACCAATGGGTGCCGAACAGGAAATCGAGGGGAGAGACCATGCCAAAGAAGCGCACGGTTTCGAACACGAGGCTGGCGATGATGCCGATGGTGGTCAGTACCGCAACCAGCGACGCAATCAGCAACAGCGACATGACCGAGCGTTCGACGCGGGTGCGCGCCGTAAAATCGGGCTTCAGGCGCATGAAGGCAAATGCACCGCCGGCAAAGGCGATCAGAATGCTGACCGCCAGGCCGATCGAGCCATAGAGCGAGATCGCGGTCCGGTAGGGGGCGATCAGCGCCTCCGCTTCCTGGTTGAACACGCCGAACGCGCGCCCTTCGGCAACGGCGCGGGCTTCAGCGAGCAGCGTTTCGCGCTCAAACCCGAAGGCAGGCAGCGTCGAGGCTGCGGGATCTGCCAGAACGTGCGACGTGATCAGCATCGGGCCGATCACATTCCACAGCCCGGCGAACAGCAGGGTGGGCACCGCAATCCACAGGGCAACGTACCAGCCATGGAAACCGGGCAGGGAGTGGAGGCGGACCTCCGGCGCGGCACGCCGGAAAGCCCATGCCCGCGACCGTGCCGCCAGCCAGCCGAGCAGGCCCAGCCCGAAGGCTAGCAATAACAGAATGGCTGACGACATGACCCCCGGTATTCCCTTATTTCAACTGCGAACCGTCAAGAACCGGAAGGTCGTTAACAGTCTTGGCGCTGGCGGCAAGCACATCGTCGGGTGCGACGACCATGCCGAGCTTCGCAAGCGCGCCATCCTTGCCCCAAAGCTTTGACCATTCCGTGACAAATCCCTGAAGTCCGGGAATTGCCTTCAAATGGGCTTTCTTGACGTAGATATAGAGCGGGCGGGCGCCGGGATAGCTGAAGTCGGATATGGTGGCGTAAGTCGGCGTAATCCCCTTCATCGTCAGGCCCTTGATTCGGCCTGCATTTTCTTCAAGGTACGAAAAGCCGAAGATGCCGATGGCCTTGGGATTGGCTTCGATCTTCTGGACGATCAGGTTGTCGTTCTCGCCCGCATCGACATAGGCGCCGTCATCGCGAACTTCGCCGCAGGTCTTTTCGTGGGCATCCTTGTCGCTGTCTTTCAGCGCCTTCATTTCCGCGTTCTCGTCACAACCCTTGACGAGGATCAGTTCCTTGAGCGCATCGCGGGTGCCCGAAGTCGAAGGGGGGCCATAGACGAGGATCGGCAGGGCGGGGAGCGCCGGATTTACGTCCTTCCAGGTCTTGGCGGTCTGCGGCTTGCCATAAGGATTGCGGGCCAGCGCCTTGTAAACGTCTTCCGGGGTCAGTGCGATACCGGGGCCGCCCTGGGCTTCGGCAAAGGCGACGCCATCAAGGCCTACCTGGATTTCGACGATGTCCTTGACGCCGTTCTTCTGGCAATCTTCAAATTCGGACATCTTCATGCGGCGCGATGCGTTGGCAATGTCTGGTGTCTGCGCGCCGACACCGGCGCAGAACAGTTTCATGCCAGCGCCGGTGCCGGTCGATTCGATGATCGGCGACTTGAGCGACGGGTCGGACTTGGCGAGCGATTCAGCCACAGCCTTGGCAAAAGGATAGACCGTTGATGAGCCAACCGCGCGAACCTGATCGCGCGTACCGCCATCCTGCGAACCGCAGCCTGCGAGCGAAAGTGCGCCAAGCGCGGCGGCGGAAAGCGCAATTGTACGAATCATCGACATGGTATGGACCCTATCCCTATTGGCATGGCGGCCAATGCGACGGTTGCATGACAGCTTTATGACAGCGATCAGGCGGCAGGAAAAGCGGGAGTAGCCGCAATCGGCGCGGCCAGCGGGATACGGACCGAAACCGTCGTGCCAACGCCCATGGTGCTGGAGATATCCAGCTTGCCGCGGTGCCGTTCGACGATGTGCTTGACGATGGCGAGGCCCAGTCCCGTGCCCCCTGCCGTGCGGCTGCGGCCGGGATCGGTGCGATAGAAGCGACGTGTCAGATAAGGCAGGTGATCGGGGTGGATACCCTCGCCCTGATCCGTAACCGTGAGCTGGGCTTCGCCGGCGCCGACGGTGATGCGGACTTTTACCGGGGCAACCGGATCGCCGTACTTGAAGGCATTGTCGATCAGGTTCCGCACAAGTTGGTCAAGCTGCTGACGATCCCCGCCGACGATGGCTTCGGTCGTGTCGATCTCCAGCCGCCCTTCGCCTGCTGTCATGGCCACTTCGCTGCCGATGCTGCCGACCAGCTGGCCAAGATCGATGCGGTCGCGCGGAAGTTCGTGTTTTTCGGCCTCAATGCGCGAGAGCGACATCAGGTCTTCGACCAGGCTTTGCAGCCGACGACTTTCGCGCAGGACCGTGGCGTGAAACTTGGCAGCGGTCACTTCGTCAACCTTGGCATCGGGATCGGCGAGCGTCTCGATATAGCCGATGATCGACGCCAGCGGCGTACGCAGTTCGTGGCTGGCATTGGCCACGAAATCGGTGTGCGCGCGGCTGATGTCGGCCTCGGCCGTGCGGTTGACCATTTCGATCAGAGAAAAGCGTTCGTCGATCGGTACGCGGCTGACCTGCCAGATGCTGCGCGCGCCGGTCAAACCGCGCACAAGCGCACGGCCTGCGGGCTTTTCGAGCAGGCGGATCGCTTCGGGATGGCGCAGCGCGACGCGCGCGTCCTGACCGACCAGATGCGTGCCCAGCTCTTCGCGCGCTGCGGCATTGGCGGCAGCAATGCGCTGGCCGTCAAGCATCAGTACCGGCAATCCGAAAGGTTCGACCAGTTCGATCATGGTCTGGCGCGATACACTGCCATCGTCGCGGGTTATCGTGTCGACCGTCGGTTCCGGCCGTGCCAGCCACAGCGTGGCAAGCCAAACCACCAGGACCGAAACGGACATCCAGAACCCTGCGCCGCCAAGGTACATCACGATAGCGGTGCACAGGGCCACGAATATGCTGGGGAGGGGCAACGACAAGCCAGTCATCGAATCACGCCGTTTGGTCTGCCCGCAATCTGCGAATCGCCAACCGGTTCGGCCAGCTTTGGAACGCCCGGATAGTCGACCACGCCAACCCTGCGCAAGCGCAGTGCATCGCCGTCAAATTTTGCAGCATTGGTTGCCAGTATAATGTGTGAAGAAATGCGGCCTGTTGGACCTTCGCGGGACGCTTTTGCTTATCGTTCAGCACAGGCCCTGCAAAATCAGATGGCTGGCTGGTGACCCCTACGGGAATCGAACCCGTGCTTCAGCCGTGAGAGGGCCGCGTCCTAACCGCTAGACGAAGGGGCCGACTGTACAGGCCTTGCTATGCGTGCTGTCACCATCCGGGCATTTCCGTCCGGGATTGCCCGGAAGAAGATGGTGACCCCTACGGGAATCGAACCCGTGTTTCAGCCGTGAAAGGGCCGCGTCCTAACCGCTAGACGAAGGGGCCAGTGGGCTTGCGCCGCTGGGCAGGTCCGCGCCTCTAAGGGGAGGATGGCGGGGCGTCAAGCAGCATGTTACGAAAAAGTTCAGTCCGCAAAGGCAGCGTCCTCGACATGCAGTTCTGCGGCAGGCCTGCTTGCCCAATCGTCGATCTTCGCGCGGCCCGCCAGCCAGAAGTGGCGCCCGCGCGAACCGTGCAGAAGGGCCTGCCCCAGTTCGGTCTGTGCGGCCCGAAAGGCGATTGCCTTGAACGAACGTCCGTCGGCGCCGCTTGCCACCATGCGGACATGATCGGTGCCGACAAGATCGGATTTGACCAGTCTGACCGGACCCACTGCCACGCGAGGACCGGGCCAGCCCACGCCAAAGGGACCTGCTGTTTCCAGTGTCTCGACCAGGTCCGGCGTCAGTCCGCCGGGGCTGAGGGAAAGATCGAGCAGGAGCGACTGCGATGCGCGCGCGCCGGATATGTCACGAGCCAGCCTGTCATCCAGCCAGTCGCCCAGTTCGGACAGCCGCGCCGGATCCATGGTGAGGCCGCAGGCCATGGCATGGCCGCCGCCGGCGATCAGCAATCCGGCTGAGCGAGCTGCCATGATCGCCGATCCAAGATCGACACCGGCGATGGAACGGCCCGATCCCTTGCCATTGCCCGCCTCGTCAGCATCGAGCGCGATCACCAGGGCAGGCTTGCCGGTCTTTTCCTTGATCCGTCCGGCGACGATGCCGATCACGCCGGGGTGCCACCCGTGTCCGGCCAGTACAAGCACTGCGCGGTTGTGCTGTGCGGCAACTTGCGCCTCTGCGGCTTCCTGCACTTCCTGCTCGATCCCGCGCCGTTCCTCGTTCAGCAGGGAAAGCTGCGCAGCGATGGAGCGCGCCTCGTCGGGGTCCTGCGTGGTCAGCAGGCGCACGCCGAGCGTCGCCTCGCCCACACGTCCGCCTGCATTGATACGCGGGCCGAGCGCGAAGCCGAGATCGCTGCAGGTGGGCGCGCGATTGAGACGGCTGGCGTCGATCAGCGCGGCAAGGCCGACATTCTCGCGCCGCGCCATGATCTTGAGACCTTGGCTGACCAGCGCGCGATTGAGGCCCTTGAGCTGCGCCACATCGGCAACGGTGCCGAGTGCGACCAGATCGAGCAGGCGCATCAGATCGGGGGCCTTGCGCTTTTCAAAATGGCCACGGGTGCGCAATTCGCGCACCGTGGCGATGGCGAGCAGGAACGCCACGCCAACTGCGGCCAGATGGCCGTGCGATGCCGCCTCGTCGCATTCGTCCAGTCGGTTGGGGTTGACCAGCGCGGCAGTAACCGGAAGCTCTGACGAGCACTTGTGGTGATCTACGACGATAACGTCTACGCCGACCGCATGGGCGGCGGCCAAAGCCTCGTGCGCCATTGCCCCACAATCGACCGTCACGATCAGGCTCGACCCTTCGCGCGCCAGACGGACCAGCGCTTCGCCCGATGGGCCGTAGCCTTCCAGCAGGCGGTCGGGAATATAGGGGCGGGCGGCAACGCCAAGATCGCGCAGGAGCAGGATCAGCAAGGCAGCACTGGTCGCTCCATCCACGTCATAATCACCGTAAATGGTGATCTGTTCGTTCGCCAGGATCGCGTCGGACAAACGACGCGCGGCGCTGTCCATATCGCGGAAAATCGAGGGATCAGGCAGGAAATCGCGCAGGGTGGGGCGACGGTGACGCTCCAGATCATCGCGCGCCACACCACGTGAGAGGAGCAATTGCGTGACAAGATCGTCGCCGGGCGCACTGTGCGCGCCGCCCATGTCCATGTTTCCGCCGCGCCAGCGCCAGGCCTGGCCGGAAAGAGATCGTGTTATGGAAGTGACTGGAATCATCTGCTTGCGCTATACCATGTGGCGAACGCCGGAAAGAGCAAGCAGGAGTGCGGTTGCGCACGATCAATGACTTGTCATCCCGGCATATGGTCGCATCGAATTTGCCAGCGGTCAGTCGTGACCGAACTTCGCAAGGAGGATGGAGCAATGCGTATCAGCAAGGGAAAATGGGCGGCGTTCGGCGTGGTGCTGGCAGGGGCAGGGGCGGCAGGCATCCTGGCCCAGCAGACCACGGGGCCGGTCGCCCGCTATGAAATGCGGGCCGAGACGATGTCGGGTTTCGGCGGCGGCATGACTGGCGGACAGGGGGCTGGCGGAGGCCAGGGCGGTATGGCGGCGGCGATGTCGATGGCGTTCGGCGGCGCGCCCAAGGCGCAGCACGCGCTGTGGCTGGATCTGGGATCGACCCGCGCGCAGTCGGCGCCAGCCCTAAGGCCGATCACTTCATGCCGACGGGGGCCAAACTGGGCAAATCGGTCGCCTTGAAGACTCCGGTCAATACACCGGGCAAGCCTGCCTCAGAGCCGGGCACAACGGATTTTCAACGTCCCAAAGGTCGCATGCTGATCTTCTGGGGGTGCGGCGAACACGCGCCCAAGGGCCAGCCCGTCGTGATTGACTTCAGCAAGCTGGCGGCAGGTCAGGTGCCTCCGGGATTGTTCAGCAGCGCGGTTCCGATGGATCGCTGGGTCTCGCCTTCGTCAAGCAAGACCTATGGCCACTGGCCTTCGGACGACGGCAAGTCTGCGCGGCCTGACACCTCGTTGATCGGGGCGCACCGGGTTGCGGGCAATTATTCGCCGGACATGGCATTCACATTGTCAAAGGATTTCATGGCACCGCTCAATGCTACCAACGCCGTGCAGCAGAATGGGGCAACGCTTGTGCGGTGGAATGCCGTGCCCGATGCCACCGGCTATTATGCCATGGTGATCGGGGGCAAGCAGGCACCCAAGGGGCAGGAGATGACAGACATCGTGTGGTGGTCATCCAGCGCAACGCGTGAGTTCGGCGGCGGCCTTTCGGACTGGCTTGCTCCCGCCACGGTGGCTCGCCTGGTTGCCGCGAAGACAGTCATGGCACCGCAAACCACCACATGCACCGTCCCGGCAGAAGTGAAGGCGGCCGCGCCCGATTTCATGTTCGGCACGTTGCACGCCTATGGCCCTGAGGAATCGTTCGCTTATCCGCCCAAACCTGCTGATCCCAAGGCGAAGTGGGCGCTGGAATGGACGGCGCGGATCCGGCATCGGTCCACGACCGGCTTCCTTGTGGGGGTTGAAGGATTTGGCGCAGCGCAGCCGGAAGCCGCACAGACGCCACAGTGCAAGCCAAAGAAGAAGGGTTTCGGCGGGTTGCTTGGCGGCGCCATCGGCGGTGCCTTGGGCGTTCCGGGTGCAGGAGACGGTTGCTGATGCGATGCTGTTGATCGTCTGGCACAGTCGCACAGGGACGGCACAGGCCATGGCACAGGCTGCCTTCAAGGGCGGACTGGCTGAAGGGCCATGCCGTCTGCTGGGTGCCGGGGAGGCTGCGGTGGCAGACCTGCTGGATGCGCGTGGCTATCTGTTCTGCTGCCCGGAAAACCTGGGCACGATGACCGGTGCCATGAAGGAATTTTTCGACCGAACCTATTATCCGGTGCTGGGTCGGATCGAAGGTCGCCCCTATGCCACGATCATCGCAGCCGGAACGGATGGAACGGGCGCGCAGAGCCAAATCGATCGGATCGCCACCGGCTGGCGCCTTCGCCGCGTGGCCGAGCCACTGATCGTGCGCAATGGCGCACAAACGCCCGACGCAATCCTGTCTCCCAAATGCGTCCCTGCTGAAACGTTGCAATCCTGTTGCGATATGGGACAGGCCCTTTCTGGAGGTATTGGCCTAGGAGTTTTCTAGGCTTCTCGCTCTATAGAACGGTTTGAGCTTCCCCGTGTGTCTGGCGGACTCGACGGCAAGGGGGCGATTGTGCCAATTCGGACAAAATTGAAGCGGGGTTTACGTGGAAGCAAGTGATCAGTCTCCTGACTGCGCGCCACTCGCCGCTCTGCTCTACGATACTGGATCGGTCCCCGGTATCGACGAGTTGATGGGTGCGGCAGAGGGCTACGGTGAATTTACGGTGAGTCACGTCCCGGCAGCAGGCGAAGGCTGGGCCGAAGTCGTGCGTGATGGCCTGACGTTCGATCTGCGCGGCCTTTCCGGTGGCGCCGCGCTTGACCCGCCAGCGATCGCGCATGCTGTGGGCATGCAGCCGGGTGACGATCTGGCATCGCTGCGGATTTGCCCTGGACCCCATCTTGCCGGTGCGCAGCGGTTGCTTCCGGTGATTCGCGTGGGCGCCGCACTTGCCATGTCGCTGTCGAAAATCGGACGGCCCCGCGCCATTTGCTGGATTCCTGCACGAAATGCCGTCGCACCGGAACTATTTAATCGGGCGGTGAAACCCTGGCTGGAAGGTGGGCCATTTCCCGCCATGGCTTTGGCATCGCTGCACCGAATGCCCCGCGGGGGAATCGGCTCCGAAGGTCTCAAGTTTTTGATCGGGCAGGAGTTTTCGCTGGTTGGCGATACCCTGAAAGGCCCGGATCACCTTGCGCGTGTGGCGGTCCGGCTCGTCGACTGGCTGGTCGCACATGGGCCGGTGGTGGAAGACACAGAGGTAGTTCTTGCCGGAACGGGAGCAGTCTTTCTTGAGGCGCAGACCAACACAAGTATCGTTGCAAGGTGTGCCTGAATCGCAAACCGACTTGTGAAGGAAGAAGGGCGTTGCCGTTTGGCAGCGTCAATGTGGCGGGCCAACCGGGCTACGCGCCGGGTTTGCAGCGGCATCACCTGATCCCTCGGCAAGTGCTGGGATCGCAAGCACTTGGGCGAATGATTGCCCGCCTCGGACTCGACCGTCTTGGATTTCACGATTTTCGCAGGAATGGATTGCTGTTGCCGGCATCTGAAGTGACAGCATTGCGGATCGGCCTGCCGCTGCATCGCGGTCCACATCGCAGCTATAACGAGCTGGTCATGGAACGAGCAGGCCAGATCGAGGCCCGTTGGACAAGCGAGCGGTCCGCAGGTTCGCCGCAAGCCGATTTCGAGGCCTTGATGCGCTTCGATCTTTTGCAGCGCGCCTTGCGGCGGAAACTGCTCGATCCGCGTTCCTGGTCACGCAAGCCGCTCAACGCGCACGATCCGGCGCTGGACTTCGGCCACCTTGATGAAATGGCGGACCTTTTGTGGTCAGCGACCAGTTGGACGCCCAAAGCGGCCTAACGCAGGAAAGCCGCGGTATTGGCGCACAATTCCGCAGCGGCATCGCGATATTCCCGCTCAAAGCGCGAAACGCGATCGGCTACGGACTCCACCGCAGTGATGGTGCCGATGCCCTGTCCCGACCCCCAGATATCCTTCCATGCCTTGACCGCGCTATTGCCACCAGACCCGAAATTCATCTTGGCAGGATCGCTGACCGGTAGATTGTCGGGGTCGAGACCTGCCCTGAGGATCGAGGCGCGCAGATAGTTGCCGTGGATGCCGGTAAACAGGTTGGAATAAATGATGTCGTCCGCGCGGGAATCGACAATGGCCTGCTTGTAGGCCTGTTCGGCCCGCGCTTCGTCCGTCGCAATCCATGCCGACCCGATATAGGCGAAATCAGCCCCCAGCGCCTGTGCAGCCAGGATCGAACGACCATGGGCGATCGCCCCTGAAAGTGCGACAAGGCCACCAAACCACTGCCGGATTTCCTGCATCAGCGCGAATGGTGATTGCGCGCCGGCGTGGCCGCCAGCACCCGCCGCAACGGGAACAAGGCCGTCAGCGCCTTTCTCGATCGCCTTGCGGGCAAAACGATCATTGGTCACATCATGCAGGACGATGCCGTTCCAGCCATGAGCCGCCTGGTAAACGTCTTCACGTGCGCCAAGCGATGTGATGAGCAACGGCACTCGCCACTTTTCGCACATCGCCATGTCTTCATCGAGACGATTGTTGGTCTTGTGGACGATCTGGTTGACCGCGAAGGGCGCGGCGGGGCGAGCCGGGTTGCTGCGGGTGTACGCGGCCAGCTCTTCGGTTATCTGATGAAGCCATTCGTCGAGCTGGCTGGCGGGGCGGGCATTGAGCGCTGGAAAGCTGCCGACGATCCCCGCTTTGCATTGGGCGATGACCAGTTCCGGGCACGATATGATGAACATCGGCGATGCAATCACAGGCAGTCGCAAGTTCGCGAAAAGCGGGGGCAACGGCATGCGGCTTGATCCTCGCACAGTTTATTAATTGTACGGTTAAGGTGTAAGCCTCGGCTACGCGCATGTCAAAGGCAAGGGACACCTGCCATTTGGGCGGAGACGGGCAGCACCTGCCGCCCGTCGCCACTGATTACAATGCTGCGTTTGCTGCACTCAGCACCGCGCGGACGCTGGCGGTGGCCACGTCCTCGTCAATGCCGACACCCCAGATCGTGCGGCCATCGGGAAGAACGCATTCGACATAGGCCGCGGCGCGGGCGTTGCTGCCCGATCCCATGGCGTGTTCCGAGTAGTCGGTGATATCGATGTTCACGCCAAAGCCATCGCGAACGGTGGCGACGACTGACGAGATCAGGCCGTTACCACGACCGGAAACGGACTGGACCTTGCCATCGACCTCGATCTTGCCGGCAAAGATGCGGGTGCCATCGGAACCGCGTCCTTCTTCGTAGTCGACCAGTTGGAAATGCTGCGGCGCGTCGAGCCGGTAGGCCTTGCGGAACACGCCCCAGATGTCAGCCGCGTGCAGTTCGCGGCCCAGTTCGTCGGCCAGTGCCTGGACATGGCGTGAGAAGTGGGCCTGCATCTTCTTTGGCAGCTTGAGGCCCTGGTCCTGCTCCAGCACCCAGGCAAAGCCGCCTTTGCCGGACTGCGAATTGACGCGGATCACCGCTTCGTAGCTGCGGCCAAGATCGGCGGGGTCGATCGGCAGATAGGGCACCGACCACAGATCGTCGTTGCGCTGTTCCTGCGCAGCAAAGCCCTTCTTGATCGCGTCCTGATGGCTGCCGGAAAAGGCGGTAAACACCAGCTCGCCGCCATAGGGGTGGCGCGGATGGACAGGCAACTGGTTGCAGTATTCAACCGTCTGGATCACTTCGTCGATGTTCGAGAAGTCCAGCTCCGGGTCGATCCCCTGCGTGTAGAGGTTCAGCCCGACCGTGACGAGGCAGCAGTTCCCGGTACGCTCACCATTGCCGAACAGGCAGCCTTCCACGCGATCCGCGCCAGCCATCAGGCCCAGTTCCGCCGCTGCAACGCCAGTGCCCCGGTCGTTGTGCGTGTGCAGCGAAATGATTGCGCGGTCGCGATTCGGCAGGTTGCGGCAGAAGTATTCGATCTGATCTGCATAGATGTTCGGCGTCGATGCCTCGACCGTGGCGGGCAGGTTGAGGATGATCGGATGATCGACCGTGGGTTGCAGCACGTCCATCACCGCTTCGCAGCATTCGATGCTGAAATCGACTTCCGCGGTGGAAAAGGTTTCCGGGCTATATTCGAAATGCCAGTCGGTCTGCGGGAAGCGGGCGGCCTGATCGCGCAGGACCTTGGCGCCATCGCTGGCGATCTTTTTAACGTCTGCCTTGTCCATGCCGAACACGACCTGTCGCCACAGCGGGGATACCGCATTGTAGACGTGGACGATGGCCTGTTTTGCGCCTGCCAGGCTTTCGAAGCTGGTGCGGATCAGGTCTTCGCGCGATTGCGTCAGCACCTGAACGAATACGTCGTCAGGGATGCGGCCTTCATCGACCAGGCTGCGGATAAAGTCATATTCCGTGGCGCCAGCGCTGGGGAAACCAACCTCGATTTCCTTGAGGCCGATTTTCACCAGAAGATCGAAGAAGCGGGCCTTCTTTTCGGCATCCATCGGATCGATCAGCGACTGGTTGCCATCGCGCATGTCCGTCGACAGCCAGCGTGGGGCCTTTTCGATCACGCGTGAAGGCCACTGACGGTCGGGCAGGTTTATCTGCGGAAACGCGCGATACTTGACCGAAGGGTTTTTCAGCATGGTCATGGTAATTCTACTCGACTGGAAAATTGACTGGAACTGGTTCTCGCTTCCCCTGGGCGCCGCCGCGCGCCGCAAGGCGACACGTCAGCTCACGCCCAAGGGCGGATAAGTCGCAGGGTAAGGTCCAGTCGAGCGGTCATGGCACATGCCTATGGTGAATCGTTGCGCGATTGTCCAGATTGAATGCACATTTCCGGGCAAAGGAAAGCCCGAAGCCACTGGTGGCTCCGGGCGCTATCCTCAGCCGTGGAGGGTGTTACTTCTTTTCGAACGCCACCGTGATGTTCAGCTTCACTTCGTCTGCAACGAAGGGAAGGCCCATCTTCACATTGAAATCCGAACGCTTGATCATGGCCGTGCCGTGGAAACCAAGCGTTGCGGCCTTGCTGAAAGGATTGGTTCCGGCACCGGCAAAGGTGGCTGCAACGGCAACGGGCTTGGTTACGCCGTTAAGCGTCAGATCGCCGTTGATCGTGGCGGACGTGCCATCCGCACCGGGCACGACGCTGGTCGAAACGAACGTCGCATCGGCCGGGGTGGCCCCGAAGAAGTCGGCAGGCTTGCCCTCAGCGCCGGGTTTCAGCAGATGGGCGGTAAGGCCGGGGCTGGCGGTAATTACCTTCGAAACCGGAATCTTGACCGAGACCTTCGACGCGGCGGGATTGGCAGGATCGATCGAAAGTGTGCCGGTCACGTCGCCGAACAAGCCGAAATAATCGTTGAACCCGAAGTGGTTGACCGTCCACGCTACCAGCGAGTGGCTGGCGTCTGCGGTATAAGTACCGGCAACGACGCGCGTCTTGTCAGCCTTGCCCGGAACTTCCGGCATCTGGGCAACCATGGGCGCCGCGGCAGCGGCGAGGGCGAGGGGAAGCGCAACCTTCAGGGCGCGCGGCATCTTGGGGAGGAACTGCATCGGGGGATCTCCAGATTCCATAAGGGTGGCAATGGAATGCCCCAGTGCGGCGGTTGGCACAAGCAGCCGATTGTACCGTCAACCGCAGCGCATGGTCCTGATCCGGTCGGCATCGTCAAGGATCACGTTCAGCCGGTTCGGCGCGAAATCCTGAGTTACCGCTGCGCCGGGCCTGATCCAGCGAATCCGTTCGTGACCGGCGGCTTCGCTGACGTTTTTGCGCACCGGTGCCGTGGCGATGGATCCGACGAAATTGAGAGCGGCACGCATCCCGCAAAGGTCGATGTGTTTGGCTGCGGTGGACGGCGCTGGCGCGACGGGTCGCTGCGCCATGTCGGCGGCGGCACTTGCGGAAACCGCAGGAACGCAAGACAGGCACAACGAGGCCGCGCTGATCGACGATCTGAACACGATGTGGACCCTCTCCCGCCGATTATCTCCAAAATGGAGAAGTATCATCGGCAGCAATTCCGTCCACCGCTTTCGTCGATCACGCGCGGCCGTTTGTCGGAAAAGGTAGCCTGCGCCTGCAAGCTACCTGTTTCCGCTCAGTTCTTGGTCTGGTCTACCAGCTTGTTTGCGCCGATCCATGGCATCATCGCGCGCAGCTTTGCGCCGGTTTCCTCGATCGGGTGACGCTTGGCAAGGCCACGCGCTGCCTTGAGTTCCGGCTGACCGGCGCGGTTGTCGAGCACGAAAGCCTTGACGAAACGGCCCGACTGGATGTCGTCCAGAACGCGCTTCATTTCCTTCTTGGTTTCGTCGGTGATGATGCGCGGTCCGATCGTGATATCGCCATATTCGGCGGTGTTCGAGATCGAATAACGCATGTTGGCGATGCCGCCTTCATACATCAGGTCAACGATCAGCTTCAGTTCGTGAAGGCATTCGAAATAGGCCATTTCCGGTGCGTAACCGGCTTCGACCAGGGTTTCGAAACCGGCCTGGACCAGTGCGGTCGCGCCGCCGCACAGCACGGCCTGTTCGCCGAACAGATCGGTTTCGCATTCTTCGCGGAAGTTGGTTTCGATGATGCCGCTGCGGCCACCGCCAACGCCCGAAGCATAGGCAAGGCCGATATCGTGTGCGTTGCCGGTCACGTCCTGATGGACCGCGATAAGGCAGGGCACACCGCCGCCGCGCTGATATTCGCTGCGCACGGTGTGGCCGGGGCCTTTTGGCGCGATCATGATGACGTCGATGTCAGCGCGCGGTTCGATCAGGCCGAAGTGGATGTTGAGACCGTGCGCGAAGGCAATGGCTGCGCCGGGCTTCAGATTGGCGTGAAGATCGTCGGCATAGATCGCGGCCTGATGTTCGTCGGGCGCGAGGATCATGAGCACATCTGCCCATGCGGCGGCATCGGCGTTGGCGAGGACCTTGAAGCCCGCAGCTTCGGCCTTCTTGGCGCTGGCCGAGCCCGGACGCAGCGCGATGGCGACATCCTTGACGCCGGAATCGCGCAGGTTCTGCGCATGGGCGTGGCCCTGCGAACCATAGCCGAGGATGGCGATCTTCTTGTCGGTGATCAGGTTGAGATCACAATCGGCGTCGTAATAAACCTTCATTGTTCTTCCCTCTGTTCGTGCCTTTGTTCCTGATCGTCATGCTGAACTTGTTTCAGCATCCATCGTGCCGCGTGTTCTGTGTTCGCCGGAGAAGGCGGTGATTGGGGCATGATGGCCCCTGAAACAAGTTCAGGGTGACGAGTGGGGGATGGCTACGGTTGCGTGTTGGTTAGAGTGTTTTTCGTGAAATTTACGCCGCAGTCGCACCGCGAACCATGCCGACAATCCCGGTGCGGCCGACTTCGACCAGCCCCAGTTCCTTCATCAGCGATACGAAGCTGTCGATCTTTTCGGGTGTGCCGGTCAGTTCGAAAATGAAACTCGCCGTTGTGGTGTCTACCACCTTGGCACGGAACACATCGGCCAGACGCAGCGCCTCGACGCGGTTCTCGCCCTTGCCCGAAACCTTGATCAGCGCCAGTTCGCGTTCGACGAATGGCCCGATTTCGGTGAGATCGGTCACCTTGTGGACCGGCACCAACCGCTCCAGTTGCGCCCGGATCTGATCGATCACCGGCGGCGGACCGTGCGTGACGATCGTGATACGGCTGAGATCGTGCCCGTCGGTAATGTCCGCCACGGTCAAACTGTCGATATTGTAGCCGCGCGCGGTGAACAGCCCTGCGATCTTGGCGAGGATGCCCGCTTCGTTATCGACCGTGATGGTGAGGACGTGGCGCTCCTGCGCCTCTTCGTGAATGTGCATCATGTCGAGGTTCCTCACACCAGCGCCTTGGCTTCGTCGTCCATCGTGCCGGCAACCTCGTCACCATAGAGGATCATTTCGGTATGCGCGGCGCCTGACGGGATCATCGGGAAGCAATTGGCTTCCTTGGCGACAAGACAATCGACGAAGACCGGGCCATCGTGATCCATCATCGCCTGGATGCCGGCATCAAGTTCGCTCTCGTCCGTGATGCGAATGCCCTTCCAGCCATAAGCTTCGGCAAGCTTCACGAAATCGGGCAGACTGTCCGAGTACGAGTTCGAGTAGCGGCTTTCGTAGGTCAGTTCCTGCCACTGGCGGACCATGCCCATCCATTCGTTGTTGAGCACGAACACCTTGACCGGCAGGCGATACTGCGTGGCGGTGCCCAGTTCCTGGATGTTCATCTGGATCGAGGCATCGCCAGCAATATCGATCACCAACGCGTCGGGGAAACCCGCCTGTGCGCCGATGGCGGCGGGCAGGCCGTAACCCATCGTGCCAAGTCCGCCCGATGTGAGCCACTTGTTCGGCTTCATGAAGTGGAAGTATTGTGCCGCCCACATCTGATGCTGGCCCACTTCGGTCGAGATGATCGGCTCGCGGTGCCGCGTCAGTTCGTACAGGCGCTCGACCGCGTATTGCGGCATGATCGCCTTGGCCTTGCGCGGATAGGAAAGGCTCTTGCGGTCACGCCAGCCATCGATGCGCGCGTTCCAGGCGGTCAGGTCCTGCGCCTTGTAGCCGCGCGTGTGCCAGGCGTCGATCAGTTGCGCCAGAACCTTGCCGCAATCGCCGACGACAGGCAGGTCGACCCGCACCGTCTTGTTGATAGATGCGCGGTCGATGTCGATGTGGATTTTCTTGCTGTGCGGCGAAAAGGCATCGAGCCGCCCGGTTACGCGATCATCAAAACGCGCGCCGATGCACACGACCAGATCGGCCTGATTCATCGTCAGATTGGCTTCATAGGTGCCGTGCATGCCCAGCATGCCGAGCCACGCCGGATGATCCGCCGGGAATGCGCCAAGACCCATCAGGGTGGAGGTGACGGGCGCGCCGGTCAGTGACTGGAGTTCCTGCAACAGGCGCGCGGCCTGAGGCCCCGCATTGATCACGCCGCCCCCGGTGTAGAATACCGGAGCCTTGGCATTGGCGATTATTTCGATCGCCTGCGCAATTTCCTTCTCACCACCTTCGGTCTGCGGATTGTAGCGGTTGCGCTGCTGCGGGGCGGCGCTGCTCCACGATGCCAGTGCGATCTGCACATCTTTCGGAATATCGATCACGACCGGGCCGGGGCGGCCTTCGGTGGCAATGCGAAACGCCTCGTCAATTGTCGCGGCAAGTTGCGAGGGATCTTTGACCAGATAGTTGTGCTTGGTGCAGTGGCGCGTGATGCCAACGGTATCGGCTTCCTGAAACGCATCGGACCCGATCAGGCCGGTGGGAACCTGGCCGGTGATCACGACCATCGGAATCGAATCCATGAAGGCATCGGCAATGCCGGTAACCGCATTGGTGGCGCCGGGGCCGGACGTGACGAGCACGACGCCGGGCTTGCCGGTGGCGCGGGCATAGCCTTCGGCGGCATGGGCTGCACCAGCTTCATGGCGCACCAGAATATGGCGAATGCGCTCTTCGCCGAACAGCGCGTCATAAATCGGCAGCACCGCACCGCCGGGGTAGCCGAATACGAATTCGACGCCCTTTGCGACCAGGCTTTCGACCAGAATTTCGGCGCCGCTGCGCTCGCTTGTCACGTCACTCAATCCTTCTGCCTGCCACGTCCGGCCGATGGGCCGATAGCCGCGACTGCGATTGTGAAAAACAAAAAATTATCGGCCCGGTGCAGGTTTGCTGCGCCGGGCCGTCTCTCCCCACTTGGGCATCCTCATCATGCATGGCACGGCAAGGACAATTGACGACCTGCTACTTGACACAAAATGCCATGTCAAGCGGCTATATGCGCAATAAACTTGCTGCATGATCGATGTCAATGGAATTTTCGTACGTCACGCGTGGCCAATCGCCCGGATTCTGGTTCCTCGACCAGGTGTACTGCCGTTTGGCATAGCGCCGCGTGGCCTGCTGACCCGCGGTAATCGCTTCATCGGGTGCCATGGCGCCCTGCAGGAATGCCCGAATTTCCGGCACGCCGATGGCGCGCATGACCGGCAGGTCATCGGGCAGGTTGCGCGCGAGCAACGCCTCCACTTCCTCTATTGCGCCACCTTGCCACATCAATGCGAAGCGCAAGTCGCACCGATCGTAGAGCCATTGGCGATCCGGCAGGAGAATCAGGGGCGCAAGGTCCACGGTGTTCGCAATTCCGCCGTGCAATTGCCGCTGCCAGTGAGCGAGGGGCCGGCCGGTCGATCGCACGACTTCGAGCGCGCGGGTGATGCGCTGGGCGTCCGCAGGGGCAAGCAGCGCGGCACGCGCGGGGTCTTCAGCCTGCAATTGCGCATAGGCAATATCCAGCGGCATTGCCCGCACTTGCGTCCGCACATCCGGGTCGATGTCGGGCACGGGCGCGATGCCGTCCAGCAGGGTGCGTATATAAAGGCCGGTGCCGCCGACAAGGATCGGCAGTGCACCGCGCGCGTGGGCGGCCGTGATCTCGATCCTTGCGGCTTTGGCCCAATCGGCGGCGGAGCAGGCCTGCGCACCGTCCCATGCGCCGAACAGCAGGTGAGGCACACCTTGCATTTCCGCTTCAGACGGGCGCGCGCTCAATAGGCGCAGATCGGCATAGACTTGCGCGCTGTCGGCGTTGACGATCACCGCTTCCTGCCCGCGCGCCATTGCCCGCAGGGCAAGTTTTACCGCCAGATCGCTCTTGCCGCTGGCGGTCGGCCCTGCGATTAGCGCGAGCCTTGGCCGACCGGCCGCCCGTTCCACGTTTTCGTCTTCAAAGGAATTCTCGGTGATCATCGCGCGGTTGATAGCAGACCCGGAGACGCTTGGTGACAATCTTGCGCTCGCCATGGAAATGATCGAGGCGCGCGATTGGGAAGTGGCGGGCGCGGGCATGCTCGATACCTGCGACGATGTGCTGGAACTCGAAGTGGTCGATGGCGATGCAGCAGGCATTCGCCAGATACTCGACCAGTGTTTCCCGGAAAGCGATCTGCTGCTGTCTGCTGGGCTGATCGATGTGCCGCATCTGTTCGTGTCCGACATGGATTCGACGATGATCGGGCAGGAATGCATTGATGAACTGGCTGACTTTGCAGGGCTGAAGGATCGCATAGCCGCGATTACCGAACGCGCCATGCAGGGCGAACTCGATTTCGAATCGGCGCTGCGCGAGCGTGTCGCCCTGTTGAAGGACCTGCCCGAAGCTGCAATCCGGCAGTGCCTGGATGAACGTATCCGCCCGATGGCGGGCGCGCGCACGCTTGTTTCGACTCTGAAAGCGCGGGGCTGCTACACCGTTCTGGTAACCGGCGGTTTCCATTCCTTCGCCGATCCGGTCGCGGACCTGCTCGGCTTTGAGCGTGTGGTGGGCAACCGCCTCGGCCTGCATGAAGGCGTGTTGACCGGCGGACTGGTCGGCGGGATCGTCGACAGTTCAGTAAAGAAGCAGGTTCTGCTGGAAGAAGCAGCCCGCCTTGGCAAGGGCGGGCTGAGCCTTGCCACGGGTGACGGTGCAAACGACATTCCGATGATCGAGGCGGCCAGCTTCGGCATTGCCTATCGCGCGAAGCCCAAGGCGCGGGCTGCCGCCGATGGCTGGATCGACCGGGGCGACCTGACATCGATACTTTCGCTGCTAGGTGTACGGCGCGAGGACTGGGTGCTGGATTGACCCGGAATTTACAACGATGTTGATATTGTCCTTGCAGATCGTTCTGGAGATATGGCCGTGAATCCCGTGCTCGGCGCGTCACCCGCTGATTTGCCGTTGTATGACGAGCGCAGACCAAGGCCGCGACTGCGGTTGTGGAAGGCGTGGCATCATTTCCAGAACCTGATGCAGGATAAGGAAAACACCGAGGAAGTTTTCCATATTTTCGAAGCGCTGCCCTGGCGGGGGCTACGCCATTCCGCCGTCCGCTTCCTGTCTTCTCCCAACGGACAGGCAGTCCGCGCCATGGAGCCGCATCTCCCGGCCATTCTCGACGATCATGCGGCTTTGCGGCGCATGCCTGCCGGATCGCTGGCGCATGCCTATTGCGATTTCATGGAACGCGAAGAGCTGACGGCGCAGGGGTTGGTCGATGAGTTCGACAAGTTTGCCGTCACGCGCGAGCAGTTCGACGACCAGTTCCGCTGGTATCTGAATCGGATGCGCGATGTGCACGACATGCTGCATGTGCTGACCGGTTATGGTCGCGATGCCTTGGGCGAGGCTTGCGTATTGGCATTCACGTACAGTCAGCAGCCATCACCAGCCCATCTGTTTATCGGCTATATGGCGGGGCTGAACATCCGCAGGCAAGTGCGCAGCGACGCCCCCGTGTTAAAAGCGGTGCGGGAAGGGCAGCGGCTGGGCAAGGCTTGCCCCCGGTTGTGCGAGGAGTCGATCACCGCGCTGCTGCCATTGCCGCTAGAGGATGTGCGGCGGCGGCTGAACATCACCCCAGCCGTTTACTATCATGAAGCGCATGCAACATGGGCGCGGATCGGCGTCGATCCTTATGATTTGCTCGGCAAGAGCCTGAAAAACGCCGCCTGAGAAGCAACCCAATCTGAGACCATCCCGGAAAGGGTGCTGTCCTAAGCTTCCATCCAGTCGCGGAAGAAGGCCTCGTTGGCTTCGCGCAAGGTGGCGAGTTCGACGCCCGCGACTTGCGTTCCGCCCACCGTGCCGATGCGGGTTGCGCCCTCCAGCATTTCGTTGGGTGCAGTGGTCACGATATAGCGCGACTGGTCTTCACCGAACGCCTTGGCGGTATCGAGTGCCGCGTCGAGTGCGCAACCCTTGCCGCTTGCCAGCGCCATTTCCGCCAGTGCCACCAGCAGGCCACCGTCCGAGATGTCGTGCACGGAAGTCAGCTTGCCGGCCGCGATCCATTCGCGGACCAGCTCGCCATTCTTGCGTTCAGTTGCGAGATCGACCTTGGGCGCATCGCCAGCTTCGCGGCCTGCGATTTCGCGCAAATAGAGTGATTGGCCGAGGTGGGTGCCTTCGGGGCCAACCAGCCAGATCGCATCGCCATCGTTCTTGAACGCGATGGTCGTCATTACCCGATGATCGAGCATCAGGCCGACGCCGCCGATGGCGGGCGTGGGCAGGATGGCCGAGCCGCCGCCGGTGGCCTTCGATTCGTTGTAGAGCGACACGTTCCCGGAAACGATGGGGTAATCGAGCGCGCGGCAGGCATCGCCCATGCCATCGAGCGCCTGGACGATCTGCGCCATGATTTCGGGTCGCTGCGGATTGGCGAAGTTCAGGCAGTTGGTGATTGCCAACGGTCGCGCCCCAACCGCGCAGATATTGCGGTAGGTTTCGGCCACAGCCTGCTTGCCGCCTTCGTATGGGTCGGCATAGCAATAGCGGGGAGTGCAGTCTGTGCTGATCGCCAGCGCCTTTTGCGTACCGTGGAGGCGCACGACCGCGGCGTCTCCACCAGACTTCTGCAACGTGTCCGCGCCGACCTGTGAATCGTACTGTTCGAAAATCCAGCGACGATTGGCGAGGTCGGGGCAACCGATCAGTTTGACGAGGTCCGCGCCAAGATCAGCGCTTTCAGGGACCGAGCCGAGTGGCGCGACGTTGGCCCATGCCTTGTAGTCGGCAAGGCTGAGGGCGGGCCGATCATAAAGCGGTGCGTCTTCGGCCAGCGGGCCGAGCGGAATGTCGCACACGGTTTCGCCCTTGAAGGTGAGCACCATGTGGCCGGTGTCGGTCACTTCGCCGATCACGGCAAAGTCCAGTTCCCATTTCCTGAAGATTGCTTCGGCCATCGGTTCCTTGCCGGGCTTGAGCACCATGAGCATGCGCTCCTGGCTTTCCGAGAGCATCATTTCGTAAGGTGTCATGCCCTCTTCGCGGCAGGGCACCATGTCCATGTTCAGGATGATGCCGGCCTTGCCATTGGTCGCCATTTCAACCGACGAGGAGGTCAGACCTGCCGCGCCCATGTCTTGAATCGCCACGATGGCGTCAGTCGCCATCAGTTCAAGACAGGCTTCGATCAGCAGCTTCTCGGTGAACGGATCGCCGACCTGCACGGTGGGGCGCTTGGCTTCGGAATCCTCGCCGAAATCGGCGCTCGCCATCGTGGCGCCGTGGATACCGTCACGCCCGGTCTTGGAGCCGACATAGACGATGGGGTTACCAAGGCCGGTGGCGGCGGAATAGAAGATCTTGTCCTGTTCGGCCACGCCCACGGTCATCGCATTGACAAGGATGTTGCCGTCATAGGCCGGGTGGAAGTTCGTTTCGCCGCCGACGGTCGGTACGCCGACGCAGTTGCCGTAACCGCCGATGCCCGCGACAACGCCCTGTACAAGATGCTTCATCTTGGGGTGATCGGGACGACCGAAACGCAGCGCATTCATGTTCGCCACAGGGCGCGCGCCCATGGTGAACACATCGCGCAGAATGCCGCCAACGCCGGTGGCAGCGCCCTGATAGGGTTCGATGTAAGACGGGTGGTTGTGGCTTTCCATCTTGAAGATGGCAGCCTGCCCATCACCGATATCGATCACGCCCGCATTCTCGCCGGGACCGCAGATAACCCAGGGAGCCGAAGTCGGCAGCTTCTTGAGGTGGATGCGGCTCGACTTGTAGGAGCAGTGTTCCGACCACATGACCGAGAAGATGCCGAGTTCGACAAGGTTCGGCTCGCGCCCAAGCGCGTTCAGTACGCGTTCGTACTCTTCCTCGGACAGCCCATGGGCGGCGACGACTTCTGCGGTGATCTCGGACATGGCGCGCGCCTTAGCGAGCGCGCGCGAAAGTGGCTAGTCTTAACCTGCAAACTTGAGCGCTGCCCAGGTTGCGGCAGTGGCAGCGACGGCGGTGGCAAAAGTGCCCCAGATGACATCGACAATGGTGACATGAACCGGCCAGCGCGCCAGCACGGCC
Organism: Novosphingobium sp. CECT 9465; assembly: GCF_920987055.1. Classification (NCBI taxonomy): domain Bacteria; kingdom Pseudomonadati; phylum Pseudomonadota; class Alphaproteobacteria; order Sphingomonadales; family Sphingomonadaceae; genus Novosphingobium; species Novosphingobium sp. CECT 9465. Next base: position 2,061,889 of record NZ_CAKLBX010000001.1, on the reverse strand, counting down.
TGGCTTGTGAGATCGTAGGTCATGTAACACATCGCGCCCAGAATCGCGCCGTTGAGCGCCGCGGCGCCAAGGCCGTGCGAAAGTCCGGGCCGAACCGCGAACCAGAGCATGCCGAACAGGTAGAGGACATAGAATACCAGTGCGGGCGCGATGCGGAATGTGGGGGCGAGCAGGTCTCCCAACGCGGGCCGATAAAGCTTCGACCCTGCCCAGCCGAGCCAGACGGCATCGAGCGCGCCGAACACGACGGCGGCTGCAACATAGGCGATCAGGTATTGCATGGCCTTCGTTCCCTCCGGGACAACTTAGGATCGAAGCTTGACCCGCCCCTTTTGCCCGGTCAATGCTGCCCCAATGGGAATGGCACCGGAAAACGCGAACCTCAGCTTCGAAGAAGCACTCAAGGAACTGGAAGCCGTCGTCAGGCGGCTGGAAAGCGGCGAGGCCCCGCTTGACGAATCGATCGAGCTTTATGCGCGTGGCGATGCCTTGCGCGCGCATTGCCAGACGCGGCTCGATGCGGCGCAATCGCGGATCGAGGCGATTGTCGCTGACCGCGACGGCAAGCCTCAGGGCCTGCGTCCGTTTGACGAAACAGCGGGTTGATCGGGGCGGTCATGTCACAGGCAAACGGTTTGCTGAAGCCTGCGCTGAAGGCGATTGCCGACGACATCGACCACAGCTTCGATCTGTTGTTGCCGCTGCCGGGCGACCCGCGTGATCGGCTGGTCGAAGCGATGCGTTATGCCACCATTGGCGGGGGCAAACGCATTCGTCCGTTGCTGGTGACCGCGACGGCGGCGATGTTCGGTGTATCGCGCGAGGCGGCGGTGCGTGTCGGCACGGCGATCGAGGCGATCCACGTCTATTCGCTGATCCATGACGATCTGCCCTGCATGGACGACGATGGCCTGCGTCACGGCAAGCCGACGGTTCACGTGGCATTCGATGATGCCGCAGCCGTGCTGGCCGGTGACGCCTTGCACGATTTCGCGTTCGAAGTGCTGTCCGATCCGGCGACGAGTGGCGATCCCTTCGTGCGGATCGAACTGATCCGTACGCTGGCGACGGCAAGCGGGATGAACGGGATGTGCGGTGGCCAGATGATGGACATCGTGGCCGAAACCAACAGCTTCGATCTGCCCACGGTGACCCGGTTGCAGCAACTCAAGACCGGAGCGCTGCTGGGAGCATCGGTCGAGATGGGAGCGATTCTCGGCCATGTCCCGATCGAGGGCCGGACCCATCTGCGCGGCTATGCCCGCGATATTGGCCTCGCTTTCCAGATCGCCGATGATCTGCTCGACCTTGAAGGCGACGAGGCCGCTGCCGGCAAGGCGCTGCGCAAGGATGACGCGCAGGGCAAACAGACGTTCCTGTCGCTGCTCGGCCCGGATCGGGCGCGCGAACAGGCCCGGCGCCTTGTGGAGCAGGCGGTAGACCTGCTGCAAAGTTATGGTCCCGAAGCGGACCTGCTGCGCGAACTTGCGCGCTTCATCGTGGAGAGGAACCACTGATGGCTGAACGTATCGGCGTTTATCCCGGCACATTCGACCCGATCACGCTAGGGCATCTCGACATTATCCGGCGCGGGGCCAAGCTGGTTGATCGGCTGATCATCGGGGTGACGACGAATCCATCCAAGAATCCGATGTTTACGCCGGACGAGCGCATGGAAAGCGTACGACGGGAAGTGGCGGATCAGGGCATCGACAATGTCGAGGTGGTTGGTTTCAATGCCTTGCTGATGAAGTTTGCGCGCGCACAGGGCGCCAGCATGATCGTGCGAGGTCTGCGCGCCGTTGCCGATTTCGAATATGAATACCAGATGGCCGGCATGAACCAGCAGCTCGATGCCGAAATAGAGACGGTGTTCCTGATGGCCGACGTCGGCCTGCAACCGATTGCATCCAAGCTGGTCAAGGAGATCGCCCTGTTCGGCGGCGACATTTCAGGATTCGTGACACCGACGATTTGCCAGGAAGTGATCGCGCGTGTCGACAGGATCGGCCGCCTGGGCGATTACTGAAAAGCGCGAACGCCGCCCTTTGCGCATTCGTTCATTGCAGCGACAGCGCGACACGACTATCCGCGCTACGGATTATCTGGAGTTCGACTGTCTCATGGTTTCGCGCTTTATTACCGGTCTCGCGCTTGGCGCTGCCCTGATTGCATCGCCTGTGCTGGCGCAAGACAAGGACGGAGACAAGACTGCCGCACCGGCCGCAGAAACCAAGCCTTTGACTTATGCGGTGAACGCCGACCAGAGCGTTGATCGTGAAAACATTCTGCTGCTTGACCTTTCGAACGGCGGCCGTGTTGTGATCCGTCTGATGCCGGAATGGGCGCCAAATCATGTCGAGCGGATCAAGACACTGGCACGGCAGGGTTTTTACAACGGGGTGATCTTTCACCGCGTGATCGACGGCTTCATGGCGCAAACCGGCGATCCGACCGGCACCGGACAAAACGGTTCGACGCTTCCTGATCTGACGGCGGAGTTCAATGCCATTCCGCACGTGCGCGGATCGGTTTCGATGGCGCGCACGAACGAGCCGAACTCGGCGAACAGCCAGTTCTTCATCGTGTTCTATCCGCGATTCGCGCTTGATCACAAATATACCAACTTCGGTCGCGTCATTGCGGGCATGGACAATGTCGACGCGATCGTGCGCGGCGAACCGCCCGCGAACCCGACCAAGGTCGTGCAGGCATCCATCGCTGCGGACAACAAGCCTGCGCCAGCGATGACTGGCCCGTCTGCGGCGCCTGCCATCACCGCGGATATGCTGAGTAATTCGCGGTCGAACTGATCGCCGTTTGCGGTTAGGGCGCGGCCATGCGCGTTGACCTGTTCGATTTCGATCTGCCACCTGAGAACATTGCCTTGCGGCCAGCACGTCCGCGCGATTCTGCGCGACTGCTGGGTGTGGCCGGAGAAGGGCCGTTCCGTGATCTGAACGTGCGCGATCTGCCCGCACTGTTGAACCCCGGTGACGTGCTGGTATTCAACGACACGCGCGTCATCCCGGCACAGCTCGAAGGGCGGCGTGGCGATGCGCGCATTGGCGCAACGCTGCACAAGCGCGTGGATTTGCGGCGCTGGCAGGCCTTCGTGCGCAACGCCAAGCGGTTGCGAGATGGCGATTTGATCGAGTTCGGGGCAGGGGTTTCGGCGATGGCCGAAGCGCGCCATCCCGATGGCAGCTGGACCTTGTTCTTTCCCGGAGACGAACCGGTTGAAGTCCTGCTGGAGCGGGCAGGGCGAATGCCATTGCCGCCCTACATCGCGGGCAAGCGCCCGACCGACGAGCAGGACCGGAGCGATTATCAGACGATGTTCGCCGCAAAGGACGGGGCGGTAGCTGCGCCTACCGCCGCACTGCATTTCACGCCGGAATTGCTGGAAGCACTGGCAGTGCGGGGGGTAAAGACCGAGACGCTTACCCTGCATGTGGGTGCGGGCACGTTCCTTCCAGTCAAGGCTGACGATACCGACGACCACGCAATGCATTCCGAATGGGGCACGATTGACCCAGCGACAGCGGATCGGCTCAATACTGTCCGCGCCCGCGGCAACCGGGTCATCGCGGTAGGCACCACGTCGCTGCGGCTTCTCGAAAGCGCGACCGGGGATGACAGGCTAATCCGCCCGTTCGAAGGCGATACCGCCATCTTCATCACGCCCGGTTACCGTTTTCGCGCCATCGATGGGCTGATGACCAACTTCCACTTGCCCAAGTCGACACTGTTCATGCTGGTCAGCGCGCTGATGGGGCTGGAACGCATGCAGGCAGCCTACGCTCACGCGATTGCGGAGGGCTATCGCTTTTATTCCTACGGCGATTCCAGCCTGCTTCTGCCTTAGGCGGAGAACCAGCCCCACACGAGGCGCCCGGTCAAACCGATGCTGACCACCACCAGCAAGGGCCGGATCATCCGCGCGCCGAATCTGGTGGCAAAGTGCGAGCCGATCCAGGCGCCGGTCATGGCGCCGGCGCCCATGCACAGCCCCAGAATCCACAACGCCTGCCCACCGATGGCAAATACGATCAGGCTTGCCAAATTGCTGGTGAGGTTCAGGAATTTCGTCAGCCCGGTAGCCCGCGTAAGACCCAGACCGCGAAGCCCGACAAGTGTCGTGGCAAAGAACTGGCCCGTGCCCGGACCGAAAAAGCCGTCATAGAACCCGATGCTCCCGGCAAGCGGCATGTATGTCCGCTCACTGATCACGGCCTTGCGGTCATCATCGTTCATGCCGCGCGAAAGCAGCGTATAAAGCGCCACACTGATCAGCAGTGCGGGCACGACCAGCTTGAGCACATCGGCGCTGAGCCGCTGGATCGCCAGTGTGCCAAGCAGAGCGCCCGCGAAGACGGCAGCGGCAAGCGGTGCGTTTTGTCGAAAGCTGAACAACCCTGCCTTGTGATAGCGCCATGTCGATATCGATGTGCCGCACATCGACTGGACCTTGTTGGTGCCCAGCACCATGTGCGGGGGCAGGCTGGTCGACAGAAGGATGGGCATGGTGACCAGACCGCCACCGCCAGCGACGGCATCAATGAATCCCGAAAGTACCGCAACCAGCGTCAACGCGGGATATAGCCACAGGTCCAGTTGTATCGGGTCAAGCATTTGCGCGCCTTGGCGAATAGGCCTAAGGGCCGCAATCTCTTTTTGCCGAGCATTCGCCCATGACCCGTTTTGCCTTTGATATCCACGCCACCGATGGCAAGGCCCGCACTGGCACGATCCGCATGAAGCGCGGCGAGATCCGCACACCCGCCTTCATGCCGGTGGGTACGGCCGCGACCGTGAAGGCGATGAAGGTCGAGGACGTTCGCGCGGCAGGGGCCGACATCATTCTTGGCAACACCTATCACCTGATGCTGCGTCCGGGGGCAGAGCGCGTTGCCCGGCTGGGCGGCTTGCACAAGTTCATGGGCTGGGATCGCCCGATCCTGACCGACAGCGGCGGCTATCAGGTGATGAGCCTGTCGGACTTGCGCAAGATCACCGAAGAGGGCGTGACGTTTGCCAGCCATCTGGATGGTTCACGCCACATGCTCAGTCCTGAGCGGTCCATGGAAATCCAGCGGCTGCTGGATTCCGACATCGTGATGTGCTTCGACGAATGCCCCCGCGCCGACCAACCGCGCGATGTCATCGCAAAATCGATGGAAATGTCGATGCGCTGGGCGCGGCGCAGTCGCGATGCTTTTGATGCAGGCGGCGAACATGCCGAAAGCTCAGCCTTGTTCGGTATCCAGCAGGGCGCGCTGGACGAGGGTTTGCGCAAGGCCAGCGCTGAGGCACTGATCGACGTTGGCTTTGATGGCTATGCTATTGGCGGGCTTGCCGTGGGCGAAGGTCAGGAGGCGATGTTCGCCACGCTGGACTTTGCGCCCGGCCAGCTGCCCGCCGACCGTCCGCGCTACCTGATGGGCGTGGGCAAGCCCGATGATCTGGTCGGGGCGGTGGAGCGCGGCGTCGATATGTTCGATTGTGTGCTGCCAACACGCTCTGGCCGCAATGGACAGGCCTTCACCTGGAACGGTCCGCTGAACATGCGCAACGCGCGCCATGCCGAGGATACAGGGCCACTTGATGAAAGCTGCCCATGCCCCACGTGTACGAAGTACAGCCGCGCCTATCTGCATCACCTTATAAAGTCCGGTGAAATGCTCGGCGCGATGCTGCTGACCGAGCACAATCTGTGGTTCTATCAGCAGTTGATGGCGGGGATGCGTACCGCAATAGCCGAAGCGCGGCTTGCAGCGTTTGCTGCCGATTTCCGGCGTGATTACTTCGCGCGTTAGGCTGCCATTCCCTGCGGATCATCTCCGAAGCCCGGCTGGCCGACTTCGAGGCTGGTGCCTTTGTAGGGGTAGAACATGCCCGTTCGCTGATCGAGAAAGCCGGCGCCGATGGCGAAAGCCTGACGCTGTGCGGTTAGAAGATCGGGATACCATTTTCCGGCGCGGTGCGGGGTGACAAAGCGATAGTGCGACATGCCTGTGCAATGGTTCGGGCGCATCGCGGTTCCCGAAAAATCCCCTCATTTACGCTGCAAAAACAAAAACTAACGCAGCTGCTGCAAACGCGAAAAAGGCGGAGCTTTCGCCCCGCCTCCTCGTGTCTTTCGAAGGACCGGAAATCTTAGCGCGAGTAGAACTCGACGACCAGATTCGGTTCCATCTTCACCGGATAAGGCACTTCGTCCAGCGTGGGAACGCGGGTGAAGGTGGCCTTGTCAGCTTCGGTCGAGACGTAATCGGGAACGTCGCGTTCCGGCAGGGTCTGCGCTTCGGCGATGAGGGCCATTTCCTTGGCCTTCTTGCCAAGGCTGATCACGTCGCCGGGGCGAACGCGACGCGAAGCGATGTTGCACTTCACGCCATTGACGTAGATGTGTCCGTGCGAAACCACCTGGCGAGCCGAAAATACGGTAGGCGCGAACTTGGCGCGGTACACGACCATGTCGAGGCGCTGTTCGAGCAGGCCGATCAGGTTCTGACCGGTATCGCCCTTCATCTTCGACGCTTCCTGATAGGTGCGCTTGAACTGCTTTTCGGTCACGTCGCCATAGTAGCCCTTGAGCTTCTGCTTGGCGCGCAGCTGGATGCCGAAGTCGGAAACCTTGCTCTTGCGGCGCTGGCCGTGCTGGCCGGGACCGTACGAACGACGGTTTACCGATGATTTGGGACGACCCCAGATATTCTCGCCGAGGCGACGGTCGATCTTGTACTTGGATGCCTTGCGCTTGGACATGCGCTATCCTTCAATTTGCAATGCTTCGGCAACGTGCCGAAGTTTCTAGTCCCGGAACCGCACCATTCTGCCATTTGCAGAATGCGGCCACCGCTTCACCGGGAGTGCGAGGCCAATTGCGAAGGGCGGCCAAGAACAGAGATTTAACGAGATGTCAAGGGCACCTGCCATAGACAGCACTCCGAAAAGAGAGTGCAGTCATCCCTGATGCTCGACAGGTCGCCCCAGCCGGAATTCACTGCGTTGCCCGAAATGGCCGCGGGCGATGTCACGTCCATCGACCGGCAAATACTCTTCCTGCTTTCTCAACGCTTTGCTCTCGTGCGGGCCATAGGCGAAGGGGCTTGGGACGATGATGACGAGCGGCGTCAGGCGATGGCGGTGATTCGGCGCAAGGCGTTCGAGCTTGGCGTACCGGTAAGTCTCGTGTCCGATTTCTGGGACCGGCTTTCGGATGCGTCCATTGCGGTACGGGATCAGGCCTCGCGAAAATAGGCGGCCGAATCGATCAATCGCGCGGATCGCCCGGCTTTGACCCAGGCCTGCGCCGCAGTACGCTCAACACGCCGCGCAGGGTGCGCACTTCAAGATGGTTCCAGCCCGCCTTGGTCAGCACCGAACGCAACGTCCGCCGGTTATGGGCAGCACGGCTTTCAGGCTCGAAGTAGCCGCGTGGCTCCAGCATTCCGCACAACTGCTCGAACATGCCCTCAAAGTCTTCCTGCGGGGCAGGGGGGAGGATCTCCTCGACCGTCGGTTGCACCAGATCGGCATGCTTCGACCACTCGTAGGCGCACAGGATGACTGCCTGCGCAAGGTTGAGTGATCCGAATTCCGGGTTGATCGGCACTGTGACAATCGCACGAGCCAGCGCGACATCTTCGGTTTCAAGACCCGAACGCTCCGGTCCGAACACGAAGGCGCTGCGGCCGGGAGCGGTGATCGTGTCCTTTGCGGCCAGCTCAGGCGTGAGTACCGGCTTGGTCACGCCCCGTTTGCGCACCGTGGTGGCATAGACGTGCGCGCAGTCTGCCACGGCTTCTGCCAGGGATTCGAACACTTGTGCCTTTTCCAGCACGATGTCCGCGCCGGCCGCTGCCGGGCCTGCCGATGGATTGGGCCAGCCATCGCGCGGCGTTACCAGCCGCAGTTCGATCAGGCCGAAGTTGAGCATGGCGCGGGCAGCCTTGCCGATGTTCTCGCCCAGTTGCGGGCGCACCAGCACGATCACCGGCTGGCGGTTTTCCGGGATGCTCACTAGTCCGCCGCCCCAAGCCCGCTCATTTCCTGAACGCTGCTGGCAAATTCCTCGAAATCGCGCGCTTCGGTGAAATCGCGATAGACGCTGGCGAAGCGGATGTAGGCGACGCTATCGAGCTGGCGCAGGCCTTCCATGACCATTTCACCGATGGCCTTGGATGGCACTTCGGCATCGCCCATCGTTTCGATCTGACGCTGGATGCCCGATACCAGCTGATCGAGCCGCTCCTGCGCTACCGGACGCTTGCGACAGGCAAGCGCAACGGATTGTTCGATCTTCGAACGGTCGAAAGGTTCGCGCCGCCCGTCATTGTTCGGGCCGCTCTTCACCACGAGAACCTCGCGTAGCTGTACGCGTTCGAACGTGGTGAAACGCGCGCCGCAGCCTTCGCACTGCCGACGCCTGCGGATCGAGGTGTTATCCTCGCTCGGCCGGCTGTCCTTTACCTGGCTGTTGTCATGGGCACAGAACGGGCATCGCATCAGTTTATCGGTTGATCCGTTTCCAGAAGGCGATACCCGCCCCGACCGCCAGGCCCAGCGGCAAGGAAACGACCGGGAGAACTGCGCCAGCGACCGCGCCGATTGCCATGCCGGTCAACACCGGTTTGGTCGAAGGATGGGCAAGGCCCTGCTTGGCCATGCCGGAAATTTCATCTTTCGCACGGGTGGCAAGATCGTCACGGTCGTTCATGGCTTCAAAGCTCCGGGTAGATGGGGAAACGGGCACACAGGTCCGCAACGCGGTCGCGCACTCGCTGTTCCACCTGACCATCGCCTTCTTCGCCATTGCGCGCAAGGCCATCGACCACTTCGCCGATCAGCTTGCCGATGGCGCGGAATTCCTCCTCACGGAAACCGCGCGTCGTGCCCGCTGGCGTACCGAGGCGAATGCCCGATGTTACGAAGGGCGAGCGCTTGTCGAACGGAACGCCGTTCTTGTTGCAGGTCAGCCAGGCCCGGTCGAGGCCCTTCTCGGCAGCCTTGCCGGTCACATCCTTGGCCGAAAGGTCGACCAGCATCAGATGATTTTCGGTGCCGCCCGATACGACCGAAAGCCCGGCATCCTTGACAGCTTCGGCCAGCGCGCGGGCGTTGGCGACGATCTGTGCGGCATAAGCCTTGAATTCAGGGCGGAGCGCTTCGCCGAAAGCAACGGCTTTGGCGGCAATCACATGGACCAGCGGGCCGCCCTGCATGCCGGGGAATACCGCCATGTTGAACTTCTTTGCCAGCGCTTCATCGTTGGTGAGGATCACGCCCGAACGGGGGCCGCGCAAGCTCTTGTGCGTGGTGGTGGTGACCACATGGGCATGCGGGAACGGCGAAGGATGTGCGCCACCGGCAACGAGGCCGGAAAAGTGCGACATATCGACCAGCAACCACGCGCCCACTTCATCGGCAATTTCGCGGAAGCGCTGGAAGTCCCAGATTCGCGAATAGGCGGTGCCGCCCGCGATGATCAGCTTGGGCTTGTTTTCGCGGGCAAGGCGCGCAACTTCGTCCATGTCGATCAGGTGATCGTCTTCGCGAACGCCATAGGGGATCGGCTTGAACCACTTCCCGCTCATGTTCACGGGGCTGCCGTGGGTCAGGTGCCCGCCCGAATTGAGGTCGAGACCCATGAAGCTGTCGCCCGGTTGCAGCAGGGCGAGGAACACGGCCTGATTCATCTGGCTGCCCGAATTGGGCTGCACATTGGCGAAATCGCAGCCGAACAGCTTTTTCGCCCGCTCGATAGCGAGCGTTTCCACCACGTCGGCATATTCGCAGCCGCCGTAATAGCGCTTGCCCGGATAGCCCTCTGCGTACTTGTTGGTGAAGACCGATCCGGTCGCCTCCAGCACGGCAAGGCTGGTGATGTTCTCGCTGGCGATCAGTTCGATCTTGGTCTGCTGGCGGTGCAATTCGCCACGGATCGCGGCGAAGACTTCGGCGTCGGCGCTTTCGAGGTGTTCGGTAAAGAAGCCGGCCTTACGGATTTCCGGCGCTGCGGTTGCAGTGGTCATCGTATGTGGCTCCTTCATAATGCGGGATTGGAAAGTTTTGCAACGCGACCGGCATGGCGACCACCGCCAAAGTCAGTCGAAAGGAAAGCATTGAGGCAGGCCTTGGCCATGTCCTCGCCCGTCAGCCGCGCGCCCATCGCGATCACGTTGGCATCGTTGTGTTCGCGGGCAAGCGCGGCGGAAAGCGGTTCGGACACCAGTGCGCAACGGCAGGCCGGATCGCGGTTCACGGCGATGGAAATGCCGATGCCCGATCCGCACAAAGCCACGCCGAATTCAGCCGTGCCATCGGCGACGACTGACGCGAGTTTGTAACCGTAGTCCGGGTAATCGACCCGATCAGCAGTTTCGGGACCAAGGTCGGCAACCTCGTGGCCCTGCTCGATCAAATATTCGCGCAGCGCCGCCTTGAGTTCGACGGCGGCATGATCCGAGGCGATGGCAATGCGCATGAGTTCCGTTTCGATAGCGGTTTATCGGGAATCGTTGGCGGCCCCATAAGCTGTCACAGCCCAACACGCCACCGCAAATCGCCGCTGCGACAGTGCCCGATCGGGCGCATGGTAACAGGTGTGACGGTCTGTTTTGCGTGAGCCATGGAAAAGGGCGGCGGAAACGCGTTCCACCGCCCTTTCGAATATGCTTCGGTGCTGTGCTTACTGATCCAGGAACGAGCGCATCTTGCGGCTGCGGCTTGGGTGCTTGAGCTTGCGCAGCGCCTTGGCTTCGATCTGGCGGATGCGTTCGCGGGTAACCGAGAACTGCTGGCCGACTTCTTCGAGCGTATGATCGGTGTTCATGCCGATGCCGAAGCGCATGCGCAGCACACGTTCTTCGCGTGGCGTCAGGCTGGCAAGGACGCGGGTGACCGTTTCCTTGAGGTTCGCCTGAATTGCCGCATCCACCGGGATGATCGCGTTCTTGTCCTCGATGAAATCGCCCAGGTGCGAATCTTCCTCGTCGCCAATCGGCGTTTCGAGAGAGATTGGCTCCTTGGCGATTTTCATCACCTTGCGCACTTTTTCGAGCGGCATCGACAGGCGCTCGGCCATTTCTTCCGGCGTCGGTTCGCGGCCCTGCTCGTGCAGGAACTGGCGGCTGGTGCGGACCAGCTTGTTGATCGTCTCGATCATGTGCACCGGAATGCGGATCGTGCGCGCCTGATCCGCGATGGACCGCGTGATGGCCTGCCTGATCCACCATGTGGCATAAGTGCTGAACTTGTAACCTCGGCGGTACTCGAACTTGTCGACCGCCTTCATCAACCCGATGTTGCCTTCCTGAATAAGATCAAGGAATTGCAGGCCACGGTTGGTGTACTTCTTGGCGATCGATATCACCAGACGCAGGTTCGCTTCGACCATTTCCTTCTTGGCGATGCGCGCCTCGCGCTCACCCTTCTGGACCATGTTGACGATACGGCGGAATTCACCGAGTGACATGCCGGTGGCAGCCGCAATATCAGCAATCTCGGCACGAATGCGCTCAACCGGTTCGGCCTCGTTGGTGGCAAAGGCTGCCCACTTCTTGTCGCGCGTGGCAAGGCTTTGCAGCCAGCCATCGTCAAGCTCGCGCCCGACATACATGTCGAGAAAGTCCTTGCGCGGCACCTTGTGACGTTCAGCCAGGCGCAGCATCTGGCCGCCCAGCGTGGTCAGGCGACGATTGAAGGCATAGAGATTGTCGACCAGGTATTCGATCTTCGACGCGTGGAACTGAACCGATTCCACTTGCGCGGTCAGGTCTTCGCGCAGCTTCTGGTACTGCGTTTCGCGTGTGCCCGGAAAATCGTTGCCGAGGCCAAGCGCGTCAAGCCGTTCGCCCTGAATCTTTTCAAAGGCACGAAACAGCGCGGTGATTTCGGCAAAGCGTTCAAGCGCGGCCGGTTTCAGCTGCGCTTCCATCTGCGCGAGGCTGAGGGTGTTGTCCTCTTCCTCTTCTTCGGCAGGACGGGCGCGGCGTTCGCGCAACTCGTCGTCCTCGTCATCGGCCGCGACTTCTTCCTCGACGTCCTCTTCTTCCTTGAAGGTAGGACCGGCGGTAGCCTCGCTGATTTCCGGCTCGCCGGTTTCCTCACCGTCTTCGGACAGGGCTTCGGGCGCGGGTTCCTTCGAAAGCATCGCGTCGAGATCGAGAATCTCGCGCAGTTGCATTTCACCGGCATTGAGCGCGTCTGACCACTGGATGATCGCGTGGAAGGTGATCGGGCTTTCGCACAGGCCCATGATCATGGTGTCGCGCCCGGCTTCGATGCGCTTGGCGATGGCGATTTCGCCCTCGCGGCTCAAAAGCTCGACCGCGCCCATTTCGCGCAAGTACATCCGCACCGGATCGTCGGTACGCTCGATGGTTTCCTTGCGCTTTTCGACGACCGGGCGGTCGTCCATCCCGGTTTCAGGCTCATCCTGATCGTCGGGTTCCTTGTCTTCGGGATCGGTATTGTCTTCATCGGTTTCGACGATGTTGACGCCCATTTCCGAAATCGCGGCCATGATGTCCTCGATCTGTTCGGAAGACATCTGGTCCTGAGGCAGGGCCTCGTTCAATTCGTCATAGGTGATGATGCCGCGCCGCTTGGCGCGGGCGATCAGCTTTTTCACCGAAGCATCGTTGAGATCAATCAGCGGAGCGTCGCCGTCGGTCTTGTCGTTTGAAGCCATTTAACCCCGGTACCACCATCTAGAGCCGGGCCTGACTGACCCGAAGTGCGTGTGACTATAATTATAACGCAGCGCGAGCACGGCCCATCTGCCCCAAACGGGCAAGCAATGCCAGCCTTCGCTGCAACAATCGTTGCTGTTCGGCAAAACTATCGTCGGAAAACGCCGTTTCGTGGGCTTGCGTTGCTGCTGCAAGCGCTTCTTCGACGGCCGGCAATTCCACCAGCAGCGATACGGCTTCGGCCAGTTCGTCCGATGCCTGCCCGCTTTCGCCAGCCGAAAAGCCGAATCGCATCCCGGCGTAGTCCTGTGCCGACGGGGGCCGAAGCCCACGTTCGATCAATATGGGTTCGAGGCTGGCGGATTCAAGCGTTTGCGCATCATCGGCCATCGCCAGAAGCGCATCGAGCAGCGCCGCCGTCCTGCTATCTTCCGGCTGAAGCCGGGCGAGCGATTCGACATGGCGCGAAATCTGGCCGGGGTGACGGACCAGTCCGGCCAGGACCGCACTGAGCAGGATGGTGCTTGGCCCATTGCCGACCTTCAGCATCCGCGCCTTGTCATCGGCTCCCAGCGGCGGCGGAGCGGGCTTCCACGGTCCTTTGCCCTGATTGCCGCGGGACTGCCCCCCCGTGCGCGGCTGGAATGGCGCGCGCTCCTTGCGGGCAAAGGCGAGTTCGCCGAATCGCTCGGTCAATTCACGGCGATAGAGCGATTTGATATCCGGGTGCTGGATCGTTTCGCAATGGGCAAGCAGCCGCGCCTTCAGGCCGGCCTTGTCCTCTGGCGTGGCGAGGGGCAGGGCGTCGCGCTCCACCTGCCACAGCACATCGACAAGGCTGCGCGCCTCATTCAGCAGTGCTTCCATGGCGGGCGGGCCGTCGCGTTTCAGAACATCGTCGGGATCCATGCCCTTGGGCAGGGTCGCGATGCGCAGCGAGTGACCGGGGCGCAGCATGGGCAGGGCGCGGGTAATGGCGCGCATCGCCGCGCGCTGGCCCGCTGCATCGCCGTCGAAACAGAGCGTCGGCGTTTCCACCAGCCGCCACAACCGTTCGATCTGGTGTTCGGTAAGCGCGGTGCCGAGCGGGGCGACCGCTTCGCCAATGCCCGCCGCCGCCAGCGCAACCACATCCATATAGCCTTCTACCACGACCACGCGCCCGTTTGCGCGAGAGGCGGGCGCGGCGCGGTGGAGGTTATAAACCGTGCGGCCCTTGTCGAACAGCGGCGTGTCGGGCGAGTTCAGGTACTTGGGCGCATCGGTCTTTTCGGCGCTCAGGATGCGACCGCCGAATGCGATCACCCGACCACGCGGATCAAGGATCGGCAGCATCAGCCGCCCGCGAAACCTGTCGTAAGGCTCCTTTCCCTCAACCACTATGCGCAACCCCGCTTCGATCAGCATGGCATCGGGGAAGGCGGACAGCGCCTCTTTCAGCGCAGTGCGGCTGTCCGGCGCGAACCCGAAGCCGAATTCGCGGACCACGCCCGGCGGGAACCCGCGCGAGGCCAGGTAGCGACGGGCTTGCTCGCCGCGCTCATCGGCCAGAGAGCGGACGAAGAAGTCCTGCGCCGCCGCCATCACATCATGCAGCGATTTCTGCTGCTCGGCCACCTTGGCGGCGCGGGGATCGGGGGCGGGCACGTCCATCCCCGCCTGCAAGGCCAGTTCCTTCACCGCTTCCATGAACGGCAGGCCCTGATGGTCGGTCATCCAGCGGATCACATCGCCATGCGCCCCGCAGCCGAAGCAGTGGTAGAAGCCCTTTTCATCGTTGATCGTGAAGCTGGGCGTCTTCTCGTTATGGAACGGGCAACACGCCTTGAACTCCCGCCCCGCCTTGGTCACGCGAATGCTCCGCCCGATCACGCCCGAAAGCGAGATCCGCGTGCGCAGTTCGTCCATCCATTGCGGGGTCAGGCTCACTTAACCTCCCCGTCGCGAAGCGCACGGGACCACAAACGCCCCTCCCGCCTGCGGGAGGGGCGGGGGGAGGGCATGTTATCCAACGTATCCCGAATAACCCTCAAAACGCCCTCAATATTTTTCATCACTTCATTGTTCCAGAACCGCAGCACGCGGTAGCCCTGCGATTCCAGGAAGCGGGTGCGCCTTGTATCATATTCTGTTGCGGTCGCGTGCTGTCCGCCGTCAAGTTCGATAACGAGGCGCATTTCGCGTGAGACGAAATCGCAAATGAACTGACCGACAGGGAATTGCCGGTTGAAGCGAACGCCGTTCAGTTTGCGTGCGCTAATGTAAGGCCAGAGCTTGCGTTCCGCCTCGGTGGCATTCTGGCGCAGTTCGCGGGAGCGAGCCGTGGGGCGGCTGTAGCCTTTGTCGTTCTCGCGGGACCAAGCGCGATCAAACTCGCCAGTGTTGTCCAACATGCCCTCCCCCAACCCCTCCCGCAGGCGGGAGGGGAGTTTTTGGCGTTTACCCCGCCAGCGCCGCCTTCACCAGACCGCTCGCCTTGCTCATGTCCAGTTGTGTGCCGTGCTTCGCCTTCAGCGCCGCCACCACGCGCCCCATGTCCTTCATGCCCGCCGCGCCCAGATCGGCGATCAGGGCGGCAATTGCAGCACGGGTATCGTCTTCGCTCATCTGCTGGGGCAGGAATTCCTCGATCACGGCCAGTTCAGCCTGTTCCACATCGGCCAGTTCCTGACGACCGCCCGCTTCATACATCGTGATCGATTCGCGGCGCTGCTTGGCCATTTTCTGCAGCACGTCCGTTACCAGCACGTCATCGTCGGGCAGCGCGGCGGCCGTTCGCAGTTCGATGTCCTTGTCCTTCAGCTTGGCGAGGATCAGGCGGACGGCGGCGAGGCGGGGCTTGTCGCCCGATTTCATGGCAGAAATCTGCGCGGCCTTGATGGTGTCGCGGATCATGATGACGTAATTCCTGTGAGGTTTATCCGCCCGCAAATGCGGGAAAGGCCTCATGTAGGCCAAAGTTTCGGAAATCGCTAGGTTGACGCATGGGGGACAGAGGTCTAGCAGCCGCCCCTTAGCAACATCGTCATAAACCCTGCCAACGGAGCGCCCCATATCATGGCCGACCCCGCACTTTCGCATGCGCCTAAACCAGACGGCGCAACGGGAGTCCTAGTGCTTGCGGATGGGTCTGTGGCATGGGGGCGTGGTTTCGGAGCCACCGGCTCGGCCGTGGGCGAAGTGTGCTTCAACACCGCGATCACCGGCTATCAGGAAGTGATGACCGACCCGTCCTACGCAGGCCAGGTGGTGACCTTCACGTTCCCGCACATCGGCAATGTCGGCACCAACGATGAAGACATGGAAAGCCATGACGTTCCGGGGGCGGTCGGCTGCGTGGTGCGTGAGGACGTGACCGATCCCGCTAACTTCCGCAGCGCAGGCACCTTCCAGAAGTGGATGGAAAAGCAGGGTAAGATCGGCATTGCAGGCCTCGATACCCGCGCCCTGACCCGCCGCATCCGCATGAGCGGCGCACCCAACGCAGTAATCGCGCACGACCCCAAGGGGCAGTTCGACATCCCCGCGCTGATCGAACGCGCGCGTGAATGGCCGGGCCTTGAAGGTATGGACCTCGCCCGCGTGGTCACGCGTGACGGGCAGGAAGCGTGGGAAGGCTCGGTCTGGCATCTGGGCAGGGGCTTCGGTCGCTCACCCCGCGATGCGCGCCCGCATGTGGTGGCGATGGACTTCGGCGCGAAGGACAACATCTTCCGCAACCTCGTAAAAGCAGGCGCGGCGGTGACAGTGGTCCCCGCGCAGACCTCGCTGGAGACGATCCTCGAACTGAAGCCCGATGGCGTGTTCCTGTCGAACGGTCCGGGCGATCCGGCAGCGACCGGCGCTTATGCGGTGCCGGTGATCCAGAAGCTGCTGGAGATGGACCTGCCGGTGTTCGGCATTTGCCTCGGCCACCAGATGCTTGGTCTCGCTGCTGGCGCGCGCACCACCAAGATGCACCAGGGCCATCGCGGCGCGAACCACCCGGTCAAGCGGATGGTAGACGGCGTGGTCGAGATCACCTCGATGAACCACGGCTTTGCGGTGGACAACACGGCGCTGCCAGACAGCGTGGAGGAAACCCACGTCTCGCTGTTCGACGGCTCGAACTGCGGCATCGCGGTGAAGGGCAAGCGCGCGTTCGGGGTGCAGTATCACCCTGAGGCATCGCCGGGGCCGCAGGACAGTTTCTACCTGTTCGAGAAGTTCGTGGGGATGTTGGCGGGTGGCGTATGACCTATATTCGGCAAAGCAAAATCAATACGTTGGTTTTAGCAAAATATTTTCAGATTGCCCAAACTGATCGTGCTGCAATGTGGGACGGCGGAGTTGTCGATTTTTTTGCCAAGAAAATCGGCAGACAACGCATATTGATGGCTCTAAACTCGTCGGCAGAGAGTGATTATTTGTCGGTCTACACCGATGAAGATGGTGACTCCGTGTATCAAATTACTGCAGCGGGGTATGCGGTAATTGAGGAAATGTATCTTACAAATCAATCTCAGATTCGACACTTTGTAGACACAGATTTTGAAGCATTTCTCAGTTCAGATTTTGACGAAAATGACAACGATCAGTCCACTCAGAACGCAGTTCCTGCTTCAGATCGCTTCGTTTCGATTGGTGACAATCTTCCAGGATATCAAGAAATTCTGGCGACCGTTGAAAGCGCCTCCGAAACAATCAGAGCATCTAACTCTTTGGCGGCTGAAGAACGGTCTTGGCTTCGAGTCCACATAGATCTTGGCCTAGAACTTCTCCGACGAGGTGGGACTGCGTTGCGTAGCGCACTTCGCTCTTTAATTTTTGAGCCGCTAAAAGCTGCTTTGAAAGAGACAAGTGAAGAGAATTTGCGAGCAGCGGTTCGTGCTGCATTGGAAGCTTTAAAGACATTTCTCGGGATTCAATAATGCCCAAACGCACTGACATCTCCTCGATCCTGATCATCGGCGCCGGGCCGATCATCATCGGCCAGGCTTGCGAGTTCGATTATTCGGGCACGCAGGCGGTGAAGGCTCTCAAGGAAGAGGGCTATCGCATCATCCTGGTGAACTCGAACCCCGCGACGATCATGACCGACCCGGACATGGCGCACGCGACTTATGTCGAGCCGATCACGCCTGAGATTGTCGCCCGGATCATCGAGAAGGAGCGCCCGGACGCGCTGTTGCCGACGATGGGCGGGCAGACCGCGCTGAACACCGCGCTTGCGCTGTTCAATGATGGCACGCTGGAAAAGTACGGCGTGCAGATGATCGGTGCCGATGCCGATGCGATCGACAAGGCCGAAGATCGCCAGCGCTTCCGCGAGGCGATGGACAAGATCGGGCTGGAATCGGCGCGTTCGGGCGTGGCGCATTCGGTCGAGGAAGCGCTTGTCATTCTGGAGCGCACGGGCCTTCCTTCGATCATCCGCCCCAGCTTCACCATGGGCGGTACCGGCGGCGGCATTGCCTATAACAAGGACGAATTCGTCAAGATCGTGAAGGGCGGCCTCGAAGCCAGCCCGACCACCGAAGTCCTGATCGAGGAATCGCTGCTCGGCTGGAAAGAGTACGAGATGGAGGTTGTCCGCGATAAGAACGACAACTGCATCATCATCTGCTCGATCGAGAACGTCGATCCGATGGGCGTCCATACCGGGGATTCCATCACCGTCGCTCCGGCGCTGACGCTGACCGACAAGGAATACCAGATCATGCGCAACGCCAGCATCGCGGTGCTGCGCGAGATCGGCGTTGAGACCGGCGGATCGAACGTGCAGTTCGCGGTCAACCCCGCCGACGGCCGCCTGATCGTGATCGAGATGAACCCGCGCGTGTCGCGCTCATCCGCGCTGGCATCGAAGGCCACCGGCTTCCCGATTGCCAAGGTCGCAGCCAAGCTGGCGGTTGGCTACACGCTCGACGAGATCATGAACGACATCACCGGGGCAACGCCTGCCGCGTTCGAACCGACCATCGATTATGTCGTGACCAAGATCCCGCGCTTCGCTTTTGAAAAGTTCAAGGGCGCGGAGAGCAACCTTGGCACGGCGATGAAGTCTGTCGGCGAAGTGATGGCGATTGGCCGCAACTTCAAGGAATCCATGCAGAAGGCCCTGCGTGGGCTGGAGACCGGGCTTGACGGCTTCAACCGCGTGGTCGAACTGGAAGGTGCGAGCCGGGATCAGATCAAAGCAGCGCTAAGCAAGGCCACGCCGGAGCGCATCCTGGCGATTGCGCAGGCCTTCCGCGAAGGCTTCACCGTCGATGAAGTTCACGCGGTGACGAAGTACGAACCGTGGTTCCTGCGCCATATCTGCGAGATCATCGCGGAAGAAACCGCGATCCAGCGCGATGGCCTGCCCAACGATGCCGCTGGCCTGCGCCGGTTGAAGGCGATGGGCTTTTCCGACAAGCGCCTTGCCACGCTGGCTGTGCGCTCGGTCGGTGTTGCGGGCGGACTGGGGGAGACCCAGGCCAAGCGCTCCGGCCTGCTGCACGATGTGCTGAACGCCATGGCCGGGGCCACCAGCGAGGAAGAAGTCCGCGCGCTGCGCCACAAGCTGGGCGTGCGCCCGGTGTTCAAGCGCATCGATAGCTGCGCGGCCGAGTTCGAGGCGGTGACGCCCTATATGTACTCGACTTATGAGAGCGGCCTGTTCGGCGAACCGGAGAACGAATCCGCGCCGACTGACCGGAAGAAGATCGTGATCCTGGGCGGCGGTCCGAACCGCATCGGGCAGGGCATCGAGTTCGATTACTGCTGCTGCCACGCCTGTTATGCGCTGGACGAAGCGGGGTTCGAGACCATCATGGTCAACTGCAACCCCGAAACCGTCTCGACGGACTACGACACGTCCGATCGCCTCTATTTCGAGCCGCTGACTGCCGAAGACGTGCTCGAAATCCTGGAACTGGAACAGTCGAACGGCGAACTGGTCGGCGTGATCGTGCAGTTCGGCGGTCAAACACCGCTGAAGCTGGCGCAAGCGCTGCAGGATGCGGGCATTCCGATCCTTGGCACCTCGCCTGACTCCATCGACCTTGCCGAAGACCGTGAACGCTTCGCCGCGCTGGTCAACAAGCTCGGCCTCAAGCAGCCGATGAACGGCATGGCGCGCAGCCGTGACGAAGCCGTGGCCGTTGCCGCGCGCATCGGATACCCCGTGCTGATCCGCCCCAGCTACGTTCTGGGCGGGCGCGCGATGGAGATCGTCGACAGCCAGGCGCAGCTTGACGACTATATAGCTACTGCCGTGCAGGTTTCGGGCGACAGCCCGGTGCTGATCGACCAGTATCTGCGCGATGCCATCGAATGCGATGTCGATGCCCTGGCTGATGGTGATGACGTGACCGTCGCAGGCGTGATGCAACATATCGAAGAGGCGGGCATCCATTCGGGCGACAGCGCCTGCACTCTGCCGCCTTACAGTCTGCCTGCGGACATCATCGCGGAAATGGAACGTCAGGCTATCCTGCTGGCGCGGGGCCTCAACGTGCGCGGGCTGATGAACATTCAATTCGCGATCAAGGATGGCGAGGTTTACCTGATCGAAGTGAACCCGCGCGCCAGCCGGACGGTGCCGTTTGTAGCCAAGGCTATCGGTCAGCCGATTGCCAAGTTTGCCGCGCGGATCATGGCGGGCGAAAAGCTGGCCAATCTGCCGCCGATAAAGCGCGAGATCGATTACATGGCGGTCAAGGAAGCCGTGTTCCCGTTCGCGCGCTTCCCCGGCATCGATCCGGTGCTTTCGCCAGAGATGAAATCGACCGGCGAAGTGATGGGCATCGACAGCACCTTTGCAGTGGCCTTTGCCAAGTCCCAACTGGGGGCAGGGGTAAAGCTGCCGCAGGGCGGCACGGTGTTCGTCTCGGTCAAGGATTCGGACAAGGCGATGGTCCTGCCAGCGGTCGCCAAGCTTACCGAACTGGGCTTCAGGATCGTGGCCACCGGCGGCACCGCGCGTTATCTTGCCGATGCGGGCGTGATCGTCGAGCGGGTGAACAAGGTTGCCGAAGGGCGCCCGCACATCGTGGACCGGATCATCGATGGCGATATCGCGCTGATCTTCAACACGACCGAAGGCTGGCAGAGCCACAAGGATTCGCAATCGATCCGCGCTTCGGCGCTGGCCGCGCGGGTTCCTTCGTTCACGACGGCGGCTGCTTCGGTCGCAGTGGTCGAGGCAATCGAAGCCTTGCGCTCTGCCGAACTTGAAGTGCGATCATTGCAGGACTATTATAGCTGAATGAAGTGAAAGCTCCCCGGCATCACTACACGGAAGATCCGGCCTGGCGCATGCGGCGTCGGTCGGCGGGGGTAGGTTTTCCCTGAATGCCGGCGTGGCAGGCAGGGCGCAGGACAGGAAAGAGACTGACGGATGGCGAGTGTGGAAAAGCTGCCGATGCTTGCTGCGGGCTATGAACGCCTGACCGCAGAGCTGAAAGCGCTGCGTGAAGAGCGCCCCCTGATCGTTGATGCCATCGAAGAAGCCCGCGCCCATGGTGATCTTTCCGAAAACGCGGAATATCACGCGGCCAAGGAACGCCAGGGGCAGGTCGAAGCCGCAATCGGCGATCTGGAAGACCGCGTAAGCCGCGCGCAGATCATTGATCCGACGACCCTTTCGGGCGACAAGATCATCTTCGGCGCCACGGTGACCTTGCTCGACGAAGATGACAAGCCGGTAAAATACCAGATCGTCGGACCTTATGAAGCTGACGCCAAGAATGGCATGATCAGCTACAACTCACCCTTGGGCAAGGCGCTGATCGGGCGAAAGGTGGACGAAGAAATCGAAGTGACCGTGCCGTCGGGTGACAAGTTCTACCTCGTGCAGAAGATCGAGTTCATCTGATTTCTGTTTGAGGCAGCAACGGAAAAGGCGACTATACCGTTTCCAAATGCAAGCTCTGGCTTCGTCGTTGCGAGGGTTGCGCAGCGAGACGAAGCAATCCAGAGCAACTCTGGATTGCTTCGTCGGCTTCGCCTCCTCGCAACGAGGAAGGGATGTTTGCAAACGCCATAATCGCCAAATGAAAAGGCCCCGGAGCGATCCGGGGCCTTTTCATTTTCAAGCTCACGCGACAGGCAAGTCAGGCTCAAGCAATTTGTGCATGTGGACAATCACATAGCGCATTTCGGCATCATCGACCGTGCGCTGCGCCGCGCTGCGCCAGGCATCTTCAGCCGTCGCATAATCGGGGAAAACGCCCACGATATCGATTGCCTTGAGATCGACGAATTCCAGGCCCTGCGGATCTTTGACCCGCCCGCCCATCACGAGGTGCAGCTTTTGCATTGGCGACTTTCCATTGGGGAGGATTGACTGCCTGCCCCTGACAAAAAGTCGGCGTCAGCGCAAGTCGACCAAAGGCGTATTTCGCTCCGGTCAACGAGCGTTTCTGATCAATGCTTCAATCGCGAGGCAAGTTCGGTGACCTTGCGAACGGCGATCTCACTGGCTTCGATGGCGGCAGAACGAGCCACTTCGGCCAGATCGACCGCTTTGCGCCTTGCATCGCTGCTGCCTTCCGCGATTTTGTCACCAACCGTGCTGCCCGCTTCCTCAACTTTGTGTAGCCCTTCGCGACCGGCGTTCGCAGCTTTGGACGCATAGTCTGCGGCAAACTGCCCTGCGACGGTGGCGAGACCCGCCGCACCCTTGCGCCACCGGCCGGAGGAGGGAAGGGCCTTTGCAATCAGGGCGCCCAGCAGGATGCCCGCAGCAAGAGAGGCCACCGGATGATCAGCGATCAGGGACTTCACCGAATCAACCGGACGCGCATTGGCCGTGCGTTCATCAAGGCGCGCTTTTGCCGCGGTTACCTTGTCGCGCAATTCCGGCTTTTCGGCGGGGGACTTGTTCTTCATTTCAATCTCCGGGTCGGACCGTATCACGCATCCGGGTGCCAAGGTCGATCAATTGGCCACGGAAGAGCCACCCGGTCAACATCGCCAGAATCGCGCCGACTACGGCCTTGTTTTCGATCGCAACGTCGCGAACGGTATCGATCATCTCAACGGCTTCATCCACCGCGCGTTCCTTGATCCGCGCGGGCGAAGATTCAGTTTTGGCAAGTTGCAGGTCGGCTCGGAAAATCGCCAGCGCCTCGTCGCGCAATGCCCGTGCGGTGGCGATGGTCAGCGCTTCGCTCATGCTGCCTTCTCCGTGCCAAGCAGGCCTGCCTTTGCCCGGCTCAGCCTGCGCAAGGCAAGCAGCAGGCAAAGCCCGGCCAGAATGAGCAATCCTCCGCCAACCAACGCAAGTGCGCCCCAGACCCCGACGTAAAAGGCCAGCGCCAGCAAAAGACCAACGACAATTGCTAGCAGGGTGAAGAACCCGAAAGCCAGTCCCAGGATGAGAAGCACGGCAATTGCCTTTGCCTCACCCAGGCCAAAAGCCGCCTGAGCTTTGCGATAGGCAATTTCCGCCTCGACCAGCGTCTGCCCGTCCTCGATCAACGCGCCAATCGCGTCACCGATCGAGGAAGGTTTCGGTTCTTCCGCGACCAAGGTGGGGTCGTCGATGTCAGCCATCACACTGCAATCGCTGCTGCGTTCGGCCGGTTCAGTCGTCCGATCCACCCGAAAGCAACTTTGCAATCGCAAATCCCGCCACGGCTGCAATGCCAATGGCAACGCCGGGGCTTTTCTGGACAAATTGCTTCACATCATCGCCGAGTTCGCCCAGATCCTTGGCTTCGAGCTTCGCCGCTGTTTCCTGGATCGAACGTGCTGCGGTCCGGGCATAGTCGCCATATTGCACGCCGAGCTTTTCGTCGATCGTCGCGGCATTGTCGGAAATGGTCTTGCCCAGCGTACTCAGCGCGTCGCTGGCCTTCGCCTTGCCTTCAACTGCAAGGGCGGCACCCTTTTCCTTCGCCTGGCCAGCGTAGGACTTCGCCTCGCCCATCCAGTCGGTCGCCGTGTCGCTGACTTTCGCCTTGTAGGCCGCGCCCTTGTCAATCGCTTCGCCCTTCAGGGCTTCGGCACCGGCCTTGGCTTCTTCGATCGCCTTGGTGAAGCGGCCCTTGGCGCTCACGTCGTCTGTGTCGGATACTGCGGCAGCAGCGGTAATGTCGGTTGCGTCTGCGGGGGTCAAAGTCTTGTTGGCCATTGTAGAGTTCCCTTCGGCATGTCGCGCGGCTGTTGCCAACACGATATGGGCAGTTCGCGCCATCTTGCTAGACCCTTTACCACAAAGGCAAGGGGTATGGTTGCGGTTCGTCCAATTCGTGCATCAACGCGGCTTGCCTGCCGGGGTTCCAGCCGATAGGAGCGCGGGCAAACCTTGGCGCCGGGAACCCCCGCCGCCCCGCAGGGAGCAGACCATGACCGCGATCATCGACATCCATGCACGTGAAATCCTAGACAGTCGTGGAAATCCCACCGTCGAAGTCGACATCTTGCTGGAAGACGGAAGCTTCGGCCGTGCCGCCGTACCATCGGGCGCATCGACGGGCGCGCATGAGGCGGTCGAACTGCGCGATGGCGACAAGGCCCGATATCTTGGCAAGGGTGTGACCAAGGCGGTAACCGCAGTCAATTCCGACATTGCCGAAGCCATTGTCGGAATGGACGCCGAAGACCAGCGCGACATCGATCTTGCGATGATCGAGCTTGACGGCACCGAGAACAAGAGCCGTCTTGGCGCAAACGCCATCCTTGGCACCAGCCTTGCGATCGCCAAGGCCGCAGCCGATGCGCGTGGCCTGCCGCTTTACAGCTATGTCGGTGGCGTTTCCGCCCACGTTCTGCCGGTGCCGATGATGAACATCATCAACGGTGGCGAACATGCCGACAACCCGATCGACTTCCAGGAATTCATGATCATGCCAGTCGGCGCGCCGACCTTGGCAGAGGCCGTGCGCTGGGGCGCAGAAGTTTTCCACACGCTCAAGAAGGGCCTGCATGAAAAGGGCCTCGCCACTGCCGTTGGCGATGAAGGCGGGTTTGCGCCCAATCTTGCCAGCACGCGCGATGCACTCGATTTCGTGATGGCCTCGATCGAAAAGGCAGGGTTCAAGCCGGGCGTGGACATGATGCTGGCGCTCGATTGCGCCGCCACCGAATTCTTCAAGGGCGGCAAGTACGAAATCAGCGGCGAAGGCCTCTCGCTCTCGCCTGATGCCATGGCCGATTACCTTGCCGCACTGTGCGACGCTTATCCGATCATCTCCATTGAGGACGGCATGGGTGAGGACGATTTCGAAGGCTGGGCCGCACTGACCGCCAAGGTTGGCAAGCGCGTACAGCTGGTCGGCGACGATCTGTTCGTCACGAATCCCAAGCGCCTTGAAATGGGTATCGGCAAGGGGCTGGCCAACTCCCTTCTGGTCAAGGTCAACCAGATTGGCACCCTGACGGAAACGCTGGAAGCGGTCAGCATCGCGCAGCGCAACGGCTATACGGCCGTGATGTCGCACCGCTCCGGCGAAACCGAGGATGCGACCATCGCCGACCTGGCGGTTGCCACCAACTGCGGCCAGATCAAGACCGGATCGCTCGCACGATCTGACCGGCTTGCAAAGTACAACCAGCTCATCCGCATCGAAGAAGAACTGGGCAATTCGGCGCGTTATGCCGGCAAGGCGGCCTTCGGTCGCCTCAGCTTCTGACGCATTTCGGACTGGATGGGAGGAGGGCGGTGAAGAGTGGCCGCCCTTTCTGATTCAGCAGCGCGTCAGGCACCCGAAGCCATGCGCAACGCGGGCGCTTCGATCCGCTCGTCCTGACGCATGTCGCTGGCGACATGGGTGAAATAGGCCACCATCTTTTCATAACCGTCCGCCGAAAGCCGCACAAATACGCGACGCGCGTCAGCGGTGTCATTTTCGCGCAGGATCAGGCCCTTTTCTTCCAGCACGGTCAACCAGCGCAGCGCAGTCGTGGCAGGTACGGCCGCGCCGATGCAGGCGCTGGTCACCGGCAGACGCTTGCGTTCCTTCGCGGCGATGAACAGGTCGAGCAGAATGTCCCACGCAGGCTCTCCGAACAAGGTGGGATCGCCGAACACGTCGGAACGATGCCTGCGTTCCCGATAGACCGAGCGGGCCACTTCCGCCCACGCCGGGCTGTCCTTTGCGTTGTGCGGAACCGTCAATTCGTCCGGCGCGCGATCATCGCCGATGCCAAGTTCAAGTTCATGGGCGATCGCAAGCAGTTCGTTTGCAGCGGCGATCAATCTGCGTGCTTTGGCCTTTAGCTGATCCTTGCTCATCCGTCGGCACCCCCGTTAGCTTTACAAACGCCGTTCCCCTCCGGCGTTCTGCAAGTGTTCATCTGCCAACCTACGGTGCTTAACTATTCGGTTAATTGCTAAGTAGATGCCCCTATCCAGGTGGACGGCTCAATAAATATTATTATAAATCAATATTATATTGAAAGGCCGCCTTCTTCGGATAGCGAAAACTGCCAAACTGGACGGGATTGTCTCAGTTCTGGCGAGTGCTGCGGCCTGTTCCAGTTCGGGCGAGGACACCTTCAGGCACAGGCGCTGGATCGAACAACCGCACTTCAAGATCGCGCCAGCGCGACCTAGGCTTCGAGATAAAGCGCTTTGCCGCCAAAAGCTTTGCTGGCAGGGGTCGATGTGGCGCGCGATCAGCTGCGTTGGGATATGAAAGGCATTCCCCATGTCAGAAGGAACCGCGATGATCAGGAATAACCATGCATCGCATCGTTCAGGGTACATTTGCGAACATCGCATTCCTGCAACGTATCTGTAAATCGCTTCGACCACCACATCACGTCGTTCTCTTCAACGCCCTGCATGAGCGCGCGCCAGCGCCGGATACGTTCGTCGCGCGGCATCGTGATTGCGCGGACGAGCGCGTCGGAAATCTCCTCGGCGCTGTGGGGATTGACCAGCAGCGCTTCGGTCATCTGTTCGGCCGCACCGGCAAAACGCGAAAGTATCAGGACGCCGGGATCTTCGGGATCCTGCGCGGCCACATATTCCTTGGCGACAAGGTTCATGCCATCGCGCAACGGAGTCACCAGACCGACCTTGCTCGCCCGATAAACCCCGGCGAGCATGTCGCGCGTGTAGCCCTGGTTGACATAACGGATCGGCACCCAGTCGAGACCGGCATGAGCGCCGTTGATCCGTCCGGCCAGCCCTTCGAGCGCGCTGCGAATGCGCTGGTAGCTGTCGACCGTGCCGCGCGATGGCGGCGCAATCTGGAGAAGCGTGACTTCCTTGCGCTCTTCGGGATGCTCGGTCAGGAACCTTTCATAGCCCAGAAAGCGCTCCTCCAGCCCCTTGGAATAGTCAAGCCGGTCCACCCCGACGATCATCGTGCGGCCGACCGCGCTGTGCCTTACGCGTTCGTAGGTTTCCCTGGCTTTGTCACTGGCGGCCAGGGCTGCGAATTCCTTGGCATCTATGCCGGCCGGGCATGCGATCAGCCGCACACGGCGCCCTCCAACTGCAAGTAGGCCATCGTCGTCGATCGTTCCGCCCAGTTCATGGGTCACGTAATCGCAGAACGATTGCAGCCACTCATCGGTATGAAAGCCGATCAGGTCATAGGCAAGCAGGCCCTCGGTCAGCGCTCGCGCCTCTGGCAGGGTTGCCAGAAGCCGACGCGGCGGCCACGGGATATGCAGGAAAAAGCCGATGCGGTTCTGTAGACCGCGCTTGCGCAGTTCCCTGCCCAGCGGAAACATGTGGTAATCCTGCACCCAGACAAGATCGTCGGATTCGATCAGCGGAAGCACGGTATCGGCAAATCGTTCGTTCGCGCGCTGGTAACCATCGGCAAAGCTGCGTTCGTATTCGGCAAGATCGATACGATAATGGAACAGCGGCCACAGTGTGAGGTTGGCGTAGCCGTTGTAGTATTCATCGATGTCCTGTTCCTCAAGGTCAACTGTGGCGGTGGTGACGCCATCGATGCGCTCAAGGTTGATGTGTCCGGTAAATTCGCTGGTCTCGTTGCCCGACCATCCGAACCATATGCCGCCATGTTCGCGCAGCGCGGCCGAAAGCGCGACAGCGAGGCCTCCCTGCGCGCCGCCGCCCGTACTTACGCGGTTGGATATGACTATGAGCCTGCTCATCGTACGCTGTTCCAGGGCTTGCTCAGCAGACCGGCACAATTGATCAGGCCGACAAGTGAGTAGGTTTGCGGATAATTGCCCCAGAGTTCGCCGCTCAGGGGGTCGATGTCTTCGGACAGCAGGCCTGCCTGTGTGCGTCGGCTCAGCATTTCTTCGTAAAGCGTCCGGGCTTCTGCACTGCGGCCGGTAAGGTGCAGGGCTTCGATCAACCAGAAGGTGCACACGTTGAACGCGGTTTCCGGCAGACCGAAGTCGTCCTCGGTGGCATAGCGCAGCATGTGCGATCCGCGGCGCAAGCCACTTTCGATTGCCTCCAGCGACGAGATGAAGCGCGGATCATCGGGCGCAAGGAAGCGCAAGTCGAGCAACTGGATGACGCTGGCATCGAGATCGTCGCCGGAGAAGGTAGCCGACATGCGCTGGGTTTCCGGGCGCCATGCCTCCTCTTCGATACGCGTTCGGATCGCGGCGGCGCGCTCGCCCCAGAAGGCTGCACGCTCGTCCAGGCCAAGCGCCTGTGCGGCGTTGCCCAGCCGGTCGCAAGCGGCCCAGCACATTGCTGCCGAATAGGTGTGGACCGACTGGCGCGTACGCAGTTCCCATAGTCCGGCGTCGGGCTTGTCGAACAGCGCCCACGCCCGTTCACCGACCTTTTCCAGCGCTTCGAAATCGGCAAGGCCCGACATGCGCAGCAGGCGCTGGTCAAGGAACCCTTGGGTGTTTGACAGCACGATCTGGCCGTAGGCGTCGTGCTGGACCTGGGAATAGGCGGCATTGCCCACCCGCACAGGCCCCATGCCGCGATAGCCGGGCAGGTTTTCGGCAATCCGCTCATCCAGCGTTGCTTCGCCAAGAACGCCGTAAAGTGGCTGGATATGCCCGCCGCGGGCATCGTCGACAATGTTGCGCAAATAGCCGAGATAGCCTTCGAGCACATCGAGCGCACCCAGTCGGTTCAGCGCCTGCACGGTGTAATAGGCATCGCGGATCCAGCAGTAGCGGTAGTCCCAGTTGCGCTGCGAACCGGCGTGTTCGGGGATAGAGGTGGTCAGTGCCGCCACGATCGCGCCGGTTTCCTCATGCTGGCACAGTTTGAGCGTGATCGCCGAGCGGATCACCACGTCCTGCCATTCGACCGGGGTGGCCAGCCCGCGCACCCATTCGCGCCATTCGGCGGTCGTTGCGTCGAGCATCTGGTCAAGCGTTTCGGCAAGGTCCCCGGCAAAGCTTTCGTCCGGTCCAAGAAAGAAGTGGTGCGCCTGTTCGACGCGAAACACTCGTTCTTCGGCGACCAGCCCGACCGGCGCGGATGTGGTCAACCGCATCGTCATCGTGCCTGACAGGTAACGGATGTGGTTGGATCCGCCTGCGCTTATGGTGCATGTGCTGCCCCAGCCGCAGGTCGGTCGCAATCGCACCCGGATGCGCGGCGATCCGGCAATCGGGCGTACGATCCGCGCGAACGCCATGGGGCGATACGTGCGGCCATTGCGTCTGAAATAGGGGCAGAAGTCGACGATCTCGATCTCGCCTCCCGCAGCATCGCGATGACGTGTCACCAGGATCGGCGTGTTGCGCAGATAGGCCTGTGTCGTTTCGACACCATCTTCGATATCGATCGCCCAAAAGCCGCCGGCAGGATCGTCTCCCCCCAGCAATGCCGAAAAGAACGGGTCACCATCGACCCGCGGCACACAGCCCCACACCAGTTGCCCGGCAGTATCGATGAGCGCCGAGACCTGACAATTGCCGATCGGCCACAAGTCGAGCGAAACTGTCATTGCAAAGTGCTCCAAAGCCATTGGCGAAGCCCGCCTGGCGATGGCAGGCCGAAGTGTGCGGCAGTGGGACGAGGGTCTCCAACGAGGATGGCATGACCGCCAAGGGCATCCACGGCCTCGAAACCGGGCTCATCCGTCAGATCGTCGCCCGCGAAAACCGGGATCGTGTTTGCCATGGGCGCGCGGGACATCATCGCGCGGATCGCGCTGCCCTTGTCGCCAATGCCGACGCGCAGTTCCACCATCATCTTGCCGTGCTGCAAGTACAGGCCACGTTGTCCGGCCAGTTGCCTTGCCAGCGCCACCGCGGCCGTCTCGGCTTGTGGAAACAAGCGATAATGCAGCGCAACGCCAAGGCTCTTTTCCTCAACCAGAACGCCGGAACGGTTGTGTGCGAAAGCGTGGAATCGCGTGGCTACGTCATCAAGCGCACTTGGCCTGTCGGGCGTTACGGTTACACCCTGCCAGCGGTGTTCGCAGCCATGGCTACCTGAAATTGCAAGGTTTTTTGCCGAAACACCCAGTATTCCATCGATCTGTTCAAGAGAACGACCGCTGACCACCGCCATTCGGCCATCAAGACGGTTTGCAAGCTGTGTCAGCAGCGATTGCATATCAGAATCGGCAGACACATCGTCGGGCCGATCGACGAGATCGAACAGGGTGCCGTCAAGATCCAGAAAGAGCGTGGCGTTATCGAGCAGCGTCGGGGGAGGAGAGGGTAAAAGGGTTTCAGAATTCCCGATCTTTCGTCTCCTGCGAGCTATTTCTGCGCATAATGTCGCGCCCGGACCTTTCGGGAACCTTGGTGCCGCGTGTTTGGTTCCCGCCATCGTCAAAAGGTGGGCCGTTTTGGCCAATGCGCTTCGATCAGCGAATGTCCGCGCAAAGACGGTAGCGATACGTCAGGCGATTATATCGTTTGCAAATGCAAACTCTGACCTCGTCGTTGCGAGCCTCGCGCAGCGAGGTGAAGCAATCCAGAGCGACGTGTAATGACACTGGATTGCTTCGTCGGCTTCGCCTCCTCGCAACGACGAAGGAATGTTTGCAAACGATATAATCGCCATACGTTAAGGGCGAACGCTGCATCAACTCCCTGACATGCTATCCAGCAGCGTCGTTGGATGACCGCGGTAAAAAAGACGCCGGCCATAACTTTGTCAGGCGGTAATCACCATTTCCGGGACGCGGCAAGCCGCACGTTCAGAAGGGGAACAACTGGTGGATGGTCAGCACCGCGACGGCCCACGTCAGAAGGTTGAGCGGCAGCCCCAGCTTGACAAAGTCGGTGTAACGATATCCGCCCATTTGATAGACCAGCACGTTGGTCTGATAGCCGAATGGCGTTGCGAAAGCAGCACTGGCAGCCATCATGATTGTTACCAGGAAGGGGCGGGGGCTGACCCCAAGACTTTCTGCCAGTGCCACGGCCACAGGCGTCAGCAGCACAGCCACCGTTGCATTCGACAGAA
Organism: Novosphingobium sp. CECT 9465; assembly: GCF_920987055.1. NCBI lineage: Bacteria > Pseudomonadati > Pseudomonadota > Alphaproteobacteria > Sphingomonadales > Sphingomonadaceae > Novosphingobium > Novosphingobium sp. CECT 9465. Next base: position 2,030,881 of record NZ_CAKLBX010000001.1, on the reverse strand, counting down.
GCTCGGTGAGCAGCAGCGTGGCCCCGTATAGCATGATCATCGCGGACAGCGGTCCCACTCCGTTGACGGAGGAGATCATCCACTGTGTCGCTTCGGCGGCAAGCCCGGTCTGTTCCATCGCGATGCCGATCACCACCATCCCTGCGATCAGCAGCAGTATTTCGGGTCTCAGCCCGCCATAAGCCTGATCGGGCGAGATCACCCGCAACACGATCAACAGCACCGCACCGGCGAAGGCCGCCGCGGCGATCGGCACTAGGTCTATCGCCGCAACCGCAATGACGGTGATGAATACGGCGATCGAGATCACGGCCATGGCCGGACGGAACGGATGAACCTGGGCAAAGACCCGTGTATCTTCGAGCGAGTCCCCGGTCAGATCAACGTGGCTTACAGGACGGCGCGCCACATCGGGCGCATCCACGGTATCGTCGCTTCGCGATCCACTGGCTCCTGCGCCGCTTGCGACAAGGCGGCCGGTGAAAAGCATGAGATAGATGCCACCTGCAATTGCCATGGCAAGGCCTACGGGTGTGATCTCGAATATGCCGAACGGCGCCTGCCCGGATGAGCGGGCCATGTCGTCTACCAGGAGGTTTGTCGAACTGCCGATGAGTGTGCACGATCCGCCGAGAACCGCGACATAGGACAGCGGCATCAGGAATCGTCGTGGATCGAGGCCAATGGATTTGGCAACGTCGCGTACAACCGGAGCGGCCACGACCACGATGGGCGTGTTGTTGAGAAACGCCGATCCCAGGCCGGACATGGCGATGATGCCCCACAATCCTGCGGCGCCGGTGCGACGACAGAGCAGCACTGCCTGATCGATGGCTTTGTCGAGCAGGCCCGACAGTTCGAGCGCATGAGCAATCACGAACAGTGAGGCCAGGGTGAGGATCGCAGGGCTTGCGAACGCCCCTTGCACTTCGCTTGGCCTGACGGCACCCGTTACGAGCAGGATCGCGGCACCGCTCAAGGCGACCACATCGGCGCGCAGCCGGTCGGCAATCAGCGCCCCCACCACACCGATGAGCACTGCCAGGGTTATGATCTGTTCAAACGTCATTCTTCAAAGGCTTACAGGTGGATGACGCCCTCGACAATCGGTGCTAGGTTTTCTGTATGAAACAGGCACATGGATTGCGCGGCACCTTGCATCAACAATGCGTTGGCGCCCTGGCAGTGCTTCTGCTTCTGGCGGGATGCAAGGAACAGCGTGAGCAAGTTCCGCCCGAAGGGAGCGCTTCGCCCATCGCACCGGCAGCTCCGCCAGAACCGATGGGGGCTGTCACTCCGTTATCGGCGCTGGACCGGGCCGACCTGATTGCCGCGGCTGCGGCCGCCGCCGACGAAGTTGCCGCAGGCAAACCCTTGCCTGAGTCAAACCTTGAGCTTGTCAACCGTACCTTTGAATTGCGGCTGCCATTTGCATGCCCAGGGGCAAATCTCGGCAGATGGGGCAACTGGAAGCTGGAAGCCGGGTCAAACGTGCTGCGCATCAGCTTTGCACGGCAGGTATGGACTGCCGATCCGCTGTTTGATGCACTGGCCGCTGCAACATCCCATGATGCTGCCGAAGGCTTCTGGATGGAACGTCCGTGGACGCGGTCCGAAGATTGTCCGAAGCAGGCAGAGCAGTCGAACTTGGCCGCCACAACGCCCGCAGGCAGTGCGATGGACACCAATCCGGGAGCGCGCTTCGCTCTCGTACAATTTTTCTCGCCCGATTCACCGCGCACGCTGAGACGTGGCAACCGTCCATACACCCACACCGAAAGATTGTCGGCTGATGGCGGAATCCCGCCACACAGCTTTAGGGTGAAGCTGGTCGGACGGATTTCGGGATTTGCCGACGGTCAGCCAATCCACTGTGTCGTCAGCCAACCCTCGCATCCGCCAACTTGTGCTGCTTCGGTAGAATTCAGCAAGGTCGTGCTCGAAGATGCGCTGAGCGGCGAAAGTCTCGCCGAATGGGATGCATGAACGCACTGGCAACAACCAGCCAATCGCACATCGAATGCGATATGGCAGACGCCAAGGAGGCATTCAGGACTTCAGCAGGCTTTTGTTGAAGGGTGCGGACCGTGCTGGAAACGGTCGTGGTAGCGGAGGAGGGACTCGAACCCCCGACACGCGGATTATGATTCCGCTGCTCTAACCAGCTGAGCTACTCCGCCACACTGTGCAGATGGGTTAATCTCTGCAAGACAGGGCGCGCTCCTAACCGCGCCTGCCGGTGGGGTCAACCGGGTAAGCAGGGAATTTTTGCATGATCGGGCATCGTACGTGGCGGGGCAATATCGGGCGGTGACAAGCTAGTCTCAAACGGCTATGCGGCCGGCCGTCATGGGGGCAATGCGGCACTTCCTGCTGATCCGGCACCGAATCACCTTTGCGGTGATCGCGATGGCGCTCGCCATGAAGGCGCTCGTGCCCGCCGGCTTCATGATCGAAACACGCGATCATGTCCTGACTATCGCGATCTGCGCCGATGCCAGCAGCGGTCATGTGGTTGCGAAGCAGATCGTGATTCCCGGAAAGTCGGCAGGGGGCCAGTCGGCAGCGGGCAAATCGGGTGAAGCGTGTCCGTTCTCGGCGCTTTCGATGGTTGGCGCATCGGGGGTCGATCCTGCGCTTCTCGTCGCTGCGCTCGCTTTCATTCTCCTGCAGGGATTCCTGCCGCTTGTTGCCCCTCGCGTCACGTCGGCGCGGCGCATCCGGCCGCCATTGCGCGCGCCTCCGGTCCTTATCTGACAGCCGAACACCGGCTTGCCATGAGCCACAGCTGAAAGAAATCGCCAGCGCCTGCGCGCGCGGCGACAATACCGGATACGCTATTCCATGAAGACCTCGTTTTTTGCGCTGGCCACAGCGCTCACTTTTGCCGCGCCTGCTTTTGCCGAAGAAACAGACGCGCCTGCCACTGACAGCGGTGCACCCGCCTCGATCCTTGTCGTAGGGCAGCGCGAAGCCCCGATCGAGATCGAACCGCGTGGGCTTGCTGTCAGCCTGGGGCAGGAGCAGTTCGCCGCGATCAACGCGTTCAACACCGAAGACCTGATGAAGTATGCGCCCAACTTCTTCGTGCGCAAACGCTACTCCGGTGACAGCAACGGCGTTCCCGGCTTTCGCGGCACCCATTCCACGCAAAGCGCGCGTACGCTGGTCATGGTCGATGGTTTTGCGGTATCGAACTTCCTTGGCAACAGCTTCGGTTTCGCGCCGAAGTGGGGCATTGTCGGCCCCGGTGAAGTCGAGCAGTTCGATATCGTCTATGGCCCGTACAGTTCGCGCTATGTCGGCAATTCGATGGGTGGCATCATCAACATTACCACGCGCGATCCCAAGGAAACCGAAGGTTTCGCCACGGTGCAGGGCATGGTTCAGCCCTATGACCAGTTCTCCACGCAGAACGATTATTGGGGCGGTTCGGCAGAGGCGGGTATCGGGTTGAAGCAGAAGGACGGCCCGTGGTCGGTCCGGCTGACCGGGCGATTCTTCCGCAACACCGGCCACCCGATGACCTTCCTCGGATTAACTCCGGTCACCGGCACTGGCGGCACCGAAGTTACCGGCGCGGTGGTCGATCCCGAACACGTCCGCGCTACGGCTGCGGGCACCGGCATTCCGGGCGCTCCGGGCAATGCCTCAAACCCCTATTTCGCCGCACAGTCGCCCGCGAAGATCACGCAGCAGCAGGCCAAGCTCAAGGTTGGCTATGACAATGGCGACCTTACCGGCCAGTTCCTGTTCGCATTCTGGCACAATGAAGACAGCCAGACCGCGCCCGATTGCTATCTTCGCGATGCGGCGGGCAATGTGGTTTGCGAAGGCCGGGTGCGGATCGGCGCGCAAAGTTACACCGCATCGGGCGCGAACTTCTCCAGGACGCTGCGCGATGAATTCCTCACCGGACTGAAACTCGCGGCCCCGCTTGCCGAAAACACTACCGCCCGTCTCGCCGTCTCAACCTATCAGGTGCTGCGTTCCGATGGGTTCACCTCCAACGGCTATGTCACCGGGCAGAACAATGGTGCGGGCACGCTGGCGGAGCAGGGGCCAACCGGCTGGTGGACTGGCGATCTGACGATCGAAAACAAGACCGACAGGCGCGAACTGGCTATTGGCTTCACCGCCAATGCCTATCGCACCGACCAGACGCGCTATACGCTGGCCAACTGGACCAGCGTGACGGGCAAGGCCTTCACCACGCAGACATTCGGCAAGACCCGGCAGCTTTCGGCATGGGCCGAAGGTCGCATGTTCCTTGATGCGCTGACAGTCACCGCAGGCGTACGCTATGACAACTGGCGGGCCTACGACGGTGGCCTCACGCGGCTGGGCACCGGCGCGCTGGTCGGCCAGCAGGTATCCAACCGCTATGCTGCGCGCACCGATGACTCGGTCGATCCCAGCCTGTCGTTCGAGTACCGGTTGGCGGACAATACATCGCTCCAACTCAGCCTTGCCATGGCGACGCGCTATCCCACCGTGGGTGAACTGTTCCAGGGCAGCCTCAACGGCGATGGTACGTTCAACGTCAACAGCTTCGATCCGAACTTGAAGCCGGAAAAGAGCAAGGACGCCAATTTCCTGATCGGGCACGATTTCGGCTGGCTGAAGCTGACCGGGTCGGCGTTCTACCAGCGCGTACGCAACACCATCTTCTCGTTCACCGGTTTCAACCAGAACGGCATCACCACCAGCAATTTCAAGAACATAGACCTCACGCGCCAGTACGGCTTCGAACTGATCGCCGAAACCCGCGATTGGCCGGTCGAGGGCATGGACATCGATCTCAATGGGGCATGGATCGATTCAAAAACGCTGAGCAATCCGTCGAACACGCTGGCTGAAGGCGTACAGTTCCCGCGCATCCCGCGTTGGCGGATCAACGGCAACCTGCGCTATGCGCTGACCCAAACCGTGCAAGCATCGATCGGTATGCGTTATGCCAGCCGCCCTAACACCGATCTGTTCGGGTTGCAACGCGGCGATACTTTCGGCTTTACCTCCGAACTGTTTGCACTGGATGCAAAGGTGAACTGGAACGTGACCGATCAATTCCGCGTCTCTGCCGGCGTCGATAACATCACCAACGATCGCGCCTGGGTGTTCCATCCCTATCCGCAGCGCACGTTCCTGGTAGAAGCCGGGTGGAAGCTGTGACCGCCAATCGGGCCGCCCGCTATCGCACGATCTGGCGCTGGCACTTCTATGCCGCGCTGTTCGTGATGCCGATGATCGTGATCCTATCGATCACTGGTGCGATCTACCTGTTCAAGCCGCAGGTAGAGGCATGGGAGGAGCGGTCGTTTGCCGCTCTGCCCATTACCGGCGGGGTATCGCCTGATGCGCAAGTCGAAGCGGCACTGGGGAAATTCCCCGGTGCCAGCTTCCATTCCTATCGCCTGCCGCGCACCGAAGGCGATGCTGCGATGATTCATGTCGGCCTGCCCGAAGGCAAGGGCATGCGCGATGTCTTTGTATCGCCGCAGGGCGATGTCGTTGGTGTGCTCGATCCCGAATGGCGGATCATGCAGGTGGTTCACGATATTCACGGCCAGTTGCTGCTCGGCCCGCGCGGCAGCTGGATCGTCGAACTTGCGGCGAGCTGGGCCATCGTGATGATCCTCAGCGGCCTTTATCTGTGGTGGCCAAGGGGCAGGGCGGCAGCAGGTGTGCTCTGGCCGCGCCTCCATCTTGGCTCGCGCGCGGCATGGCGCGATGCCCACGCGGTAACGGGCTTCTGGGTTTCCGGCCTCGCGCTGGTCCTGCTGGTCAGCGGCCTGCCCTGGGCAGATGTCTGGGGCAGTGCGTTCAAGGCCGTCCGTGCAGAGATGGGCTGGCAAAAGGGAGCGCAGGACTGGACGATCGGCGGCAAGGCGCCGGTCGAAGACGAACATGCCGAACACGATCATGCCGCGATGGCGGATGCCGGGGGGCATGCCGGGCATGATAGCGCCGCTCATGCTGGCCACGGCCCGGCAGGCGTTTTCCTGAGCGAGGTCGTAGCAAAGGCAAAGGGCGAGGACCTCGCGTTCCCGGTGGTCGTAACACCTCCGGGCGCTCCGGGACGGTTCGGCAAGAAGGCCGTGCCCGCGTGGACCGTCCGTTCCGATGCGCAGAACCGTCCCTTGCGCGTTACCATCACCTACGATGCGCGCACGGCCCGCGAAACATCTCGTGAGACCTTCGCGGACAAGCATCCGATAGACCAGGTCGTCGGTTATGGCGTCGCCTGGCACGAAGGCCAACTGTTCGGGCTGGCGAACCAACTGATCGGGGTGCTTACCGCGGTGATGCTGGTGGGGATGAGCGTGACCGGCTTCGTCATGTGGCGGCGGCGCAAGCCTCAGGAAAAGCTGGGCGCTCCGCCGGTCATGCGATCGGGTGAAGCGGGGAAGGGCGTATGGGTCGTGCTGGTCCTGCTCGCGGCGGTCCTGCCGCTGCTCGCGCTGTCGCTGGTCGCCGTTCTGGTGTTTGAAGGGCTGGTTATCCAGCGCTTGCCAGGATTGCGCAAGTGGCTTGGAATGTGATGCAGAACGGGCGCGCGATATGTCGCGCGCCCTGTCACGCGATGAGGCGATAGCCGAAGCCGCGCAAATTCTCGACCACCGGTGGCCCCAGCGCGTGCAGCTTGCGACGCAGGCGGCTGAGGTACACTTCGACGATATTGGTCAGCGGATCATCATCGATACCCCATACCGAATGCAGGATTTCGGTTCGGGAAATCACCTTGCCCGGTGATTCCATCAGCAGGCGCAGCACGCCCATTTCCTTGACCGTCAATTGCACCGGCACACCGCCTCGACTCAGCGTCATCGTGCGCGGATCGAAATGCAGGTCGCCCACGGACATGCTGCCATCGGGCTGGAGCGAACTGCCCGCCGGGCGATCGATCCGCCGTCGTACCGCGTCCATCCGCGCCAGCAATTCCTCGAACGCGAACGGCTTGGGCAGGTAATCGTCCGCGCCGCCTTTCAGGCCACGGATGCGGTCGGCCACTTCATCGCGCGCCGTCACCATGATGATCGGCGTGGTCAGTCCGGCCTCACGCAGCTTTGCGCAAACCTCGAATCCGCTCATGTCTGGCAGGTTGACGTCCAGCAGGATGAAATCGAACGCCAGCGATGTCGCCAGTTCAAGGCCGGTTGCGCCGTCCGTCGCCAGCGTGACCTTGCATTGTTCCTGCGTCAGGCCGCGATGCAGCGCGCCGGCCAGTTCGACCTCGTCCTCGATAATCAGCAGTTTCATGGCAGGGTCTCCTCAACCCGTCCTATCCCGGCGACCAGCGGGAGACGGATCGATACCGTGGTGCCTTCATGCAGCTTGCTTTCCAGCCGGATCGTTCCGCCAAGCGCCTCGGTGATCGAACGCGCGATCGAAAGGCCCAATCCCTGGCCCTTGCCAACGCGTCGGCTCCCTCTGCGGAACCGCTGGAAAAGGTGCGGAATGTCTTCAGGCGCAATGCCATCACCCTTGTCGGCAATGATCACCAGCGCAGTGCCTTCATCATCGTGGATCGATATTTCAACATGAGGGGCCAATGTCGAATAGCACACCGCATTGTCCACCACGATCCTTATGACCTGTTGCAACCTTTGCCGGTCTCCTTCGATCATCAGCGCTTCGGGCGCTTCCACAATGGCGATCGTGCCCTCGTCGGCTTCGATCACCCGCTGGAAATCGTCAATCGAACAGCGCACTGCGGCAACCACGTCCAGCGGCGCAATCGTGGTCTGAAGCATCGGCTCTTCGGCCCGCGCTACGTGCAGCATGTCGTCGATCATTTCGGTCATCAATGCCGAAAGGCGGACCACGCGGTCCAGTCCGGCCCGCAAGTCATCCGTGTCCGAATCCTGCTTGCGCAGTGTAATCTCGGCCTCGCTGCGCATGATGGACAGTGGTGTACGCAATTCGTGGCTCGCATCGGCAAGGAACTGCTGGCGCAACCGGTTCGCGCGTTCCAGTGAACGGTTGGTCGCTGCCAGTTCGGTTGTTCGCCGTGAAACCGCGCGTTCCAGTTCCTCGTTGGTTTGCTGCATTGTCCGCGATGCTTCTTCAACGCGGGCCGCCATGGTGTTGAAACTTTCGGCGATGGTCTGAAATTCGGTCGTGCCGACAACCGGCACCCGCTCGCTGTAGCGGCCTTCGGCCATGGCCCGTGTGCCCACCCACAGGTTGCCCAGAGGCCTGATGACCTGGCGCTGGCCCCACAATACGCCAAGCAGGCCCACCACGCCGGCAATCGCCAGCGTCATGGCCAGCGTGTCGGTCACGCTCTCGAAACTTTCCATCGACGCTCGCCGGAACGAGCGTGTTTCCAGCTCTTCCGCTTTCATTGCCGCGAAAACGAGGTCTTCCCACGCCGTGTCCGGCGTTCCCCGCAACACCTTTTCCAGGCTTGCGCCTACTGTCTTCAGTTGTTCGCGCTGGCGCATTTCGCCGACAATGCTTTCGGCACGCTTTGAACGCTGCAACGATGCTTCGCCGATGAGGCGGATTTCTGCATCGAGATAGCGTTCCACATTGGCCACATGCGCTCGCACACCGTCGATGTTTCTGTCTATGTCCTGCGCGAACCCGGCGGGATCGGCCAGCCGTTCCTGTTGAAGCGAATAGCCCAACACGGCGAGGCGCTGATAGGAACTCAGGGTCTGGCCCGATGCTTCTGCACGGGCATATTGAGCGTTTGCCACCTTGAAGGCATGGCCCGCGATAATGCCCGGAACGGCCACGATCAGCAGGATGAAGCCCAGCGCCAGCCACAACTTGATGCGAAGTGCAGTCATCGCGCCGCCGCCATGGAACGGAGGCGAACCGGCAAGAGACCCAGGTAGCAGATTGTTACCGGTGCACCTGTGGCAACGGTCGGGCCGTGACGCGAAGCTGGCATTTTCGTAATGTTCCCCCTGCCTGAACCTAGCCCCGATAACGCATAAATTTCAATGGAAGGCATGTTTTCTGCTGCGATGTTCCCTGCCAAGGCAAACACATCGCATTAAAATTGCCTAAACCAGAGGTTGAAAAACTGAAATGCGGCGATGGCGCGCGTCCGGCCTGTGCCGGATGACAAGCGCGTCTGGAACTGCCAATACGCAGCCATGCGCACTACTCACGAAGATTCCTCCGTCCGGCTGTATTATCTGGGCGACGGCCCGGATGGCGGATCGGCGGAAACGCTGTGCTATGGCCCGCTGTGGCAGGCGCTGCAAATGGCCGCCGCGCAGCCAGAAGAGGTGCAGGCAGGCTTGTTCATTGCCACCGACAACGATGTTGTCGCCTACCTCGATCTGCTCTAGAGCGCTTCGCCGGCCGCGCGTCCGCTCGCCCAGGCCCACTGGAAGTTGTAGCCGCCCAGCCACCCGGTTACGTCCACCGCCTCACCAATCGCGAAAAGTCCTGGCACTTTGGCCGCTTCCATTGTCTTTTGCGAAAGCGCCCGCGTGGAAATCCCACCCGCCATCACTTCGGCCTTGGCATAGCCTTCGGTCCCGTTCGGTTCGAACGCCCAGCGCGCCAGCCGCTCTTGCGCCATGCGCAACCCGGCGTCACGGGCATTGCCCAATTCGCCGTCCAGCGCCAACCGTTCGCTCAGCGCCTCGGCCAGCCGTTCGGGCAAGCGTCGCGCCAGCGTTGAGCGCAAGGTGGCCTTGGGCCGCAAACGCTTTTCCTCCAGCAGCCAGCCGTCAGCCGCATCGGGCAGAAAATCCACCTGAATGGCGGTGCGGTGCTGCCAGTACGATGAAACCTGCAACATTGCGGGGCCTGAAAGCCCGCGATGGGTAAAAAGCGCCGCTTCGCGAAACGCCACTTTGCCCGCCCGCGCGATCACGTCTGCGGAAACCCCCGAAAGCGAACGGAACAGCGCCTCGTCTTCGCCAAGCGTGAACGGCACAAGGGCAGGGCGCGTCTGCACCACCGGCAGACCGAACTTGCGCGCCAGATCCAGCGAAAACCCGGTCGCACCCATCTTCGGGATCGACAAGCCCCCGGTCGCCAGCACAAGCGAGGGTGTGCGATGCTCCACGCCGTCCACCGTCACCCGGTACACCCCATCGGTCAGGTCCACCGCCGAAACCGGCTTTCCGAATGCAAAGGTCACCCCGCCTTCGCGGCACTCCCACATCAGCATGTCGACTATCGCGCGCGCCGATCCATCGCAGAACAATTGCCCCAGCGTCTTTTCGTGCCATGCAATGCCGTGCCGCCCCACCAGCGCGATGAACTCCGCAGGCGTGTACCGCGCCAGCGCGGACCGTGCGAAGTGCGCGTTCTCCGAGATGTAGCGGTCAGCCGCCGTATGCATGTTCGTGAAGTTGCACCGCCCGCCGCCGGAAATCAGGATTTTCTTGCCCGGCTCGTCGGCATGATCCACCAGCAGCACCCGCCGCCCGCGCTGCCCCGCCGTCAGCGCGGCCATCAGCCCCGCTGCGCCCGCGCCCAGCACGATGGCGTCGAATTTCGATCCGCTCACTTGAGCAACTGCACAGCCAGCGCCTCGGCCACCTTGATCCCGTCCACCGCCGCCGACAGGATTCCGCCCGCATAGCCCGCACCTTCGCCAGCAGGATAAAGCCCTGCCGTGTTGAGGCTCTGGCAATCAGCCCCGCGCCTGATCTTCACCGGCGAAGAGGTGCGCGTTTCCACCCCGGTCATCACCACATCGGGATGATCGTACCCCGGCACCATCCGTCCGAAAACGGGCAAGGCCTCGCGCAGGCACTCGATTACATAATCGGGCAGGCACTTTTTCAACTCGGTCAGGTGAACGCCCGGCTGATAGCTCGGCGTCACCGCGCCAAATTCGGTCGAGGGCCGGTCTGCCAGAAAATCGCCCAGTTTCTGGCCCGGCGCGTTGTAATTGCTGCCACCCGCCGCAAACGCCAGACTTTCCCAGTGCCGCTGGAACGCCATGCCCGCCATCGGCCCGCCGGGATAATCGCGGGCAGGGTCGATATCGACGACCAGCCCTGAATTGGCGTTGAACTCCGCGCGCGAATACTGGCTCATGCCGTTGGTCACCACCCGGCCTTCCTCGCTCGTGGCCGCCACCACGCGCCCGCCGGGGCACATGCAGAACGAATAGACCGTCCGCCCGTTCTTGCACTTGTGCGCGATCGAATAGGCCGCCGGTCCCAGAATCCTGTTGCCCGCGCTTGGCCCATAACGGGCCGTGTCGATCCAGCCCTGCGGATGTTCGATGCGCACACCGATGGCAAAGGGCTTGGCCTCGATATGCACACCGCGATCAAACAGCATCTGGAACGTATCGCGCGCCGAATGGCCAACCGCCATGATGACATGCCGCGCGGGCAGAAACGTGCCGTCCGACAAGTGCAGCCCTGCCATCCGCCGCGTACCATCGACGGACGTCTCGATCTCGAAATCCTCTACCCGTGTGCTGAAGCGATATTCCCCGCCCAGTTTTTCGATCGTCTCGCGGATCGACATCACCATCGTCACCAGCCGGAACGTGCCGATATGGGGATGGGCCTCTGTCAGGATGTCATCAGGCGCGCCCGCTTTCACGAACTCGACCAGCACCTTGCGCCCCAGATGGCGCGGGTCCTTGATCCGGCTATACAGCTTGCCATCGGAAAACGTGCCCGCCCCGCCTTCGCCAAACTGCACGTTCGATTCCGGTTGCAACACCGATTTGCGCCACAGCCCCCAGGTGTCCTTGGTCCGCTCGCGCACCGCCTTGCCGCGCTCGATGATGATCGGCTTCAGGCCCATCTGCGCCAGGATGAGCGCTGCCAGCAGTCCGCATGGTCCCGCGCCGATCACCACCGGGCGCTCGCCGCTCCAGCCTTCGGGTGCCATCACCGGGAATTTGTAAGACGTATCGGGCGTCGCCCGCACGTTCCGGTCATCGGCAAACCGCGCCAGCACTTCGGCCTCGTTCGCCACCACGCAATCGACCACGTAGGTCAGCAGGATGGCGTGCTTCTTGCGCGCATCGTTGCCGCGCCGGAATATCTGGAAGCGCTGAAGCGCCGCAGGCTCGATGTCCAGACGCGCACAGATTGCCGCCGAAAGGTCTTCGGTGGCGTGATTCAGCGGCAGTTTCAGTTCATTGATGCGAAGCATGGCGCCGCCCTAGCGAAAACGCGCGGGCGGCGCCACTTGTCACTTATGCCTTGAACGGTCCCGCAAAGGCGATCTCGCTCACCGGCTTGCGTCCGCTTGGTGCTTCGCGTTCGCGCAAGGCATCGGACAACTGCGCCGGATCGCCCTTGCGCCCGATAACGAATGCCATTTCCACGCGGAAGCCTTCGGGCAGGTTCAGGATTTCGGCGGCCTTGTCAAATTCCACGCCGGTCATGCCATGGGTGTGATATCCCATCGACAGGGCCTGCAAGGCGGCATTTGCCCAGGCAGCGCCGGTATCGAAGCTGTGGCTGTGATTGGGGGAACCCCGCATGGATTCGTCCGACACGGCATATACCAGCACCGCAGCTTCCTTGGCCCAGGCCTGGTTGAAGGGGATCAGCGCGGAAACGAACGTATCGAAGTTGGCATCGCCGTGATGGGCATAGGCAAAGCGCCAAGGCTGATAGTTGGATGCGCTGGCGGCAAGGCCTGCCGCCTCGAAGATGATATCGAGGTCATGCTGCGGCACGGCCGAACCATCGAATGCGCGTGGGCTCCAGCGGGCTACGATCAGCGGCAGGACTTCGGGAGAAGCGGTACGGGTCATGGGATACTCCTTGGGATGAAACGGGTTTGTCAGGCAGCGTCGACAAGGACAAGTTCGGAATCCTCAAGTGCCGTCACGACGATCTCGGTCAGCCCGGTCATCGCCACGCCATCGCGAGCCTTGGCTTCCACATCGCCAATCCGCACCCGGCCTTTTGCCGGAACCAGATAGGCGTGGCGATCTGTGGACAACGCATAGCGGATCGTTTCGCCGGCCTTGATGGTTGCGCCGAGTACGCGGGCATTGGCGTTGATCGCCAGCACGTCTGTGTCGCCTGCAATCCCGGAAGCAAGCGGTACGAACTGGCCCTCCCGGCTGTCCTTGGGGAAGGGGCGCGCACCCCAGCTTGGCGCATGGCCACGCCTGTCCGGCACGATCCAGATCTGGAACAGGCGGGTTTCCTCGTTCTCCAGATTGTATTCCGAATGCTGGATGCCGGTGCCCGCAGACATCACCTGAACGTCGCCCGCTTCGGTGCGACCCATATTGCCCAGGCTGTCCTTGTGGCTGATCGCGCCCTTGGTCACATAAGTCACGATTTCCATGTCGCGATGGCCATGCGGGGGAAAGCCGGTGTTCGCCGCGATCCGGTCATCGTTCCACACCCGCAGCGCGCCCCAGTTGTCGCGCGCCGGATCGCGATATTCCGCAAACGAGAAGTGGTGATGCGCGTCCAGCCAGCCGTGATTGGCCGCACCAAGGGAGGCAAAGGGGCGCAGTTCGATGTGGGCTTTTGCAGCAACAGTCTGGGTCATGGCGATTTCTCCAATCCGGGCGCTTTCGACGCCCTGTTGCACCCCAGATAGGCATTGCGCTTCAATCGGAATATCCCGATAAAATCCACCGCAATGTTCGAATAAGTTGAAAGGTGAGTAAGTGGACGTCGGCCAACCAACTCTCGACCAGTTGAGGCTGTTCCTCGCCGTGGTCGATGAAGGCAGCTTCAACGCGGCCGCCCGCAAGCTTGGTCGCGCCATTTCGGTTGTCAGTTACGGTATCACCACGCTCGAAGCGCAGTTGGGCGTTGCCCTGTTCGAACGCGAAGGTTCGCGCAAGCCCGTCCTCACTGATGCCGGCAAGGCAATGCTGGCGCAGGCTCGCGCCGTGGCCGATGATGTCGATGCCCTGATGGCGGGCGTACTCAACTTCAATCAGGGTCTCGAAGCCGAACTCGGTCTCGCGGTCGATGTCATGTTCCCGACCAGCCTGATGGCCGAAATCCTGCGCGAATTTCAGCATGCGTTTCCCACTGTCCTTCTGCGCCTCCATGTCGAGGCGCTGGGCGCCATCGCCGCGCTGGTGGTCGATCGCGCGGCCGATCTCGGCATCGGCGGGCCGGAGCTTGTGGCCGTTTCGGAACTCGAACGTATTGTCATCGGCGAAGTTCGCATGATCCCCGTTGCCGCGCCCGGCCACCCGCTCGCGCTGATGGAAACTGTCCCGCCCGGCGAAGTGCGCAAGCACCGCCAGCTTGTCCTGACAGACCGCTCCCGCCTCACCGAAGGCAAGGATTTCTCGGTGTTCTCCGCCAACACCTGGCGTTTGGGTGATCTCGGCGCGCGCCATGCCCTGATGCGTGAAGGCATCGGCTGGGGCAGCATGCCCGAACATGCGGTTCAGGCCGATATCGCCGCGGGCCGCCTTGTCCGCCTCTCCCTGCCCGAAGCGCCGGGCATGGCCTACACCTTCAACGCGCTGTGGCGGCGCGATTGCCCCACCGGCCCGGCGCGCCAATGGCTGCTCGATGCGTTCAAGGCGCGGTTGCAGCAGTGCCCTTCCTGACCAACGCCGATCGCAAACACCGGCACACCACTTCGCCACGCTGGTTGATCAGTTCGTGCCGGAACGTCACGATCCCCGCATCGGGCCGCGATCTGCTGGCGCGCAGTTCCACCACCTCGCTCGTCGCGCGCATGGTATCGCCGATGAACACGGGCGCGGGCATCACCAGCTTGTCATAGCCAAGGTTCGCCACCAGCGTCCCCAGCGTGGTGTCCCCCACCGAAAGCCCCACCATCAGCGCAAACGTGAAAGTGCCGTTGACCAGAATCTGCCCGAACTCGCTCGCCTTGGCCGCTTCGACATCGATATGCAGCGGCTGCGGATTGTGCGTCATGACCGAAAACAGCAGGTTGTCGGTCTCGGTCACCGTTCGCCGGATCTCATGCGCGATGGTATCGCCCACCTGCCACTGATCGAAGAAACGCCCTGCCATAAAATCCTCTCCTGCAAGGGGAGGGGGACCGCCGCGCAGCGGTGGTGGAGGGGGCTATCCCCACCCACGAACCGCTTGGGGAGCGCCCCTTCCACCATGCGTTGCATGGTCCCCCTCCCCGGAACGGGGAGGATCAATCCGCCTTGGTGATGCGCACCAACAGCGCTTCAACCTGCACCTGCGCGCCCGCAACCGCATTCAACTCGGCCACCACACCATCGAACGGCGCGATCAAGGCATGCTCCATCTTCATCGCCTCAAGCACCAGCAACTTCTGCCCCTTGGCCACAGACTGCCCCGCCGCAACATCGACGGAAATGACCTTGCCCGGCATGGGCGAGAGGATGGCGCCGTCCGATGCGGAGAGGAGACCGAAACCATCAACGCGCCATTTCGACAGGCAGGACGTTCTGCCTTCGCTAGTGACGAACACACTGCCATCATGGTGCTTTATCCGATCGATGGATGGAAATGGCAGTGGAATTTCCACTGGCTCATTGTCATGCAAAAACCACCCTCTCTGTTTCGGAGGAGCGTTGAGACGGAAGCCGCGCAGTTCCTTGTCAGGCAAGCTTGGCGTGATCGCTTCAGCCCACCAAGAAAGAGTGTCTCTAGGGGGAGTAGGCGGCGAACAGAGTTCGTCCACATTCCGTTCAATCACACCAGTATCGACCTGACCGAAAGCAAAATTGGCAAAGTCTGCGAGTTTGTAAAGGAACGCCGCGTTGGTCTTGACTGGCCAAACGCCCAGTTCGTCTAATGCCGCGCGAAGACGCTCTCTCGCTTCATTTCGTGTTTGACCGTGTGTGACGAGTTTAGCGATCATCGGGTCATAGAAAGTTGAAATCTCGTCGCCTTGCCTAACCCCGGTTTCGATGCGCAGCCAATCCGGCTCATAACCGAAATTCAGCAATTCCAGCCGCCCCACACTCGGCAAAAATCCCTTCGCCGGGTCCTCCGCATAAAGCCGCGCTTCCATCGCCCAGCCGTTGATGCTCAGTTCATCCTGCCGCTTCGGCAATGCCTCGCCCGATGCCACGCGCAATTGCCATTCCACCAGATCGACCCCGGTGATCTGCTCCGTCACCGGATGCTCCACCTGCAGGCGGGTATTCATTTCCATGAACCAGATCCGGTCGGCGCGCAGGCCTTCCGAGCCATCCGCGATGAATTCGATGGTGCCTGCGCCCTCATAGTCCACCGCCTTGGCCGCGCGCACCGCCGCGCTGCACACCGCCTCGCGCGTGGCCGCGTCCATGCCGGGGGCAGGGGCCTCCTCGATCACCTTCTGGTGCCGCCGCTGCAGCGAACAGTCGCGCTCGAACAGGTGGACGACGTTGCCGTAGGCATCGCCGAACACCTGCACCTCGATGTGCCGGGGCGAGAGGATGTACTTCTCGATCAGCACACGGGTCTCGCCGAACGAGGACGCCGCCTCACGACGGCATGACGCCAAGCTTTCCGCAAAATCGGCAGAGCTTTCCACCCGCCGCATACCCTTGCCGCCGCCACCTGCCACGGCCTTGATCAGCACCGGATAGCCAATCGCATCGGCCTCCGCCTGCAAGCGCTCCGGCGATTGATCCTCGCCCAGATAGCCCGGCGTCACCGGCACACCCGCCGCAATCATCCGCGCCTTGGCCGCATCCTTCAGACCCATCGCGGTGATCGAGGCAGGCTTCGGCCCCACCCACACCAGCCCCGCATCGATCACGGCCTGCGCAAATTCGGCGTTCTCCGAAAGAAACCCATACCCCGGATGGATCGCCTCAGCGCCCGTGGCGAGCGCCGCCGCAATGATCCTGCCGCCGCAAAGATAACTCTCCCGCGCAGGCGAGGGGCCAATATGCACGGCCTTATCGGCAGAGCGCACATGCAGCGCATTGCGATCAGTGTCGGAATAAACCGCAACGGTGCGGATACCCATGGCCCGCGCCGTGCGGATCACGCGGCAGGCGATCTCTCCACGATTGGCGATGAGGAGGGATTCGATCATTTTCGGCAGGCCTCCACTAGACCTTTCCAGTTCAGCTCGTGGTTCGAAGTGTTGTTTTCCATTCCGGGCTTGGTCAGCAATCGTGGGCTTTCCATCCAGGATGTGATGCGTCGAACCGGAACTTCATTCCAAGTCAGATTGAACGCCCAATAGCTTTTGAAGAATTCCATTTCGCTGTAAGGCAGATGATCGTGAATCCACCACGCAAGGCGCTTCCAGTCGGCTGGCTGTTGAAAGCGATCCCAAAATGATGGGACGACAATGCAGGCGGTTGCCCCCACATGACCATTGTTGTCCAGACTATCCCAGATGTGACCAGCAGCATTCGCCTCATTCGATGCGCAGCCAAGCCCCTTCTCGTTGCCGAAGCCATTCACTTCCGCTGATCGGTAAGCCGACCGGATTGCGATGCGACCGAAACTGTCTTGCAACGGCTCAAGCAGGTTCTCACAAAGTGCTTTGCCGGCTTTTATTGCCAGATCCAAGTCATCAGGAAAGTTGCAGAAGCCGTGTGCAGCTGCGATGTCAGAGAAAAGGAAGTCTCGTAGAAAGAACGACTTGGACAGACGTTCTCGCCCCCACTTCTCAAGAGTTGAAACTGATACTTTAGCCATTGCTCACATCCGAAACACCCCAAACCGGGGCGCCTCCGCAATCGGCGCTTCAAGGCAAACCTCCAGCGCCAACCCCAGCACATCGCGCGTCTGCACCGGATCAATCACCCCATCATCCCACAGCCGCGCCGTGGCGTAATAGGGATTGCCCTCGTCCTCATACTTCTGCCGGACGGGAGCCTTGAACGCCTCGGCCTCCTCCGGCGTCCACTTGTCGGCATCACGATGCACCGTCGCCAGCACACTCGCTGCCTGCTCCCCGCCCATCACGCTGATCCTCGCATTGGGCCAGGTGAACAGGAAGCGCGGGGAATAGGCGCGCCCGCACATGCCATAATTGCCCGCGCCGAAGCTGCCACCGATCAGCACGGTGATCCTGGGTACTTGCGCCGTCGCCACCGCCGTCACCAGCTTTGCGCCATGTTTGGCAATGCCTTCGGCTTCATACTTGCCACCAACCATGAAGCCTGAAATGTTCTGCAGGAACAGCAGCGGGATTCGACGCTGGCAGGCCAGTTCAATGAAGTGTGCCCCCTTCTGCGCGCCTTCGGAAAACAGTACGCCAGTGTTGGCCAGAATCGCCACCGGCTTGCCCCAGATATGCGCAAAGCCGCAGACCAGCGTGGTGCCATAGAGCGCCTTGAACTCGTGAAACTCGCTCCCGTCCACGATCCGCGCAATCACCTCGCGCACATCGTAAGGCGCGCGCACGTCATCGGGGATGATGGAGTAGAGATCGTCCGCTGGATAAAGCGGTTCCCGCACTGCTGTTAGACCGTGCGCCCCCGCCTTCGCGGGGGTGCCAAGATGACTCACAATATCCCGCACGATGGTCAGCGCATGTTCGTCATTGTCGGCCAGATGATCCACCACGCCGCTCTTGCGCGCATGCAGATCGCCCCCGCCCAGCGCCTCGGCGGTAATTTCCTCGCCCGTTGCAGCCTTTACCAGCGGCGGCCCGGCCAGAAAGATCGTGCCCTGGTCCTTCACGATCACGGATTCGTCTGACATCGCGGGCACATAAGCACCACCGGCGGTGCACGATCCCATCACGCTGGCAATCTGCGGAATGCCAAGGGCACTCATGTTCGCCTGATTGTAGAAGAACCGCCCGAAGTGATCGCGGTCCGGGAACACTTCGGCCTGATTGGGCAGGTTGGCCCCGCCGCTGTCCACCAGATAGATGCAGGGCAGGCGATTTTCCTGAGCGATTTCCTGCGCACGCAAGTGCTTCTTCACAGTCATCGGGAAGTATGTGCCGCCCTTGACCGTCGCATCGTTGGCAAAGATCATGCACTGCCTGCCCGAAACGCGGCCGATCCCCGCGATGATCCCCGCGCCCGGCACTTCATCGTCATACATGCCGTTCGCGGCAAGCTGGCCCACTTCCAGAAACGGCGATCCCGGATCAAGCAGCCGCTCCACCCGATCACGCGGCAGCAGCTTGCCCCGCGCCACATGGCGTTCCCGGCTGCGCGCATCGCCACCGAGCGTCGCCTGCGCCACCCGCGCCCGCAATTCCTGCGCCAAAGCCCGATTGTGCTTCGCCCGCGCCTGCGCCTCCGGGCTGGACGGGTCGAGACTGCTCGTCAGAACCGGCGCGCTCATTGCGGTGCCTTCTTGCGGATAAGGTAGCGGTAAACGCCGATGCAGTTGATCAGCAGCAGAACAATGTTCTGCGCCCCGATCCCGGCGGAATCCTTGTTGAGAAATCCCCATGCGATCAGTGCAATAGATGAACTGACGAAGATCACGAACGCCCATCCGGTCGCCCTGCGGCCAAGGTCGAGCGATACCATCGCCGCGGCCACCACACCCGCAATGGCACCGTACCATTGCAGCACCGTCAACATCATATCCATCAGCTTGCCCCGATCAGTTCGCGCCCGATCAACATGCGGCGTATCTCGTTCGTTCCCGCACCGATATCCAGCAGCTTGGCATCACGCAGATAGCGTTCCACGGGCCAGTCCTTCGTGTAACCGGCACCACCCAGCGCCTGCACCGCTTCGCCCGAAACGCGAAAGGCATTCTCGCTTGCCAGCAGGATCGCGCCTGCCGCGTCGAACCGCGTAGTCTGCCCGGCATCGCATGCTTTGGCCACCGCATAGACATAGGCCCGCGCTGCTTGCAGGCTCACGTACATGTCGGCAATCTTGGCCTGCATCAGCTGAAACGCGCCGATCGGCTTGCCGAACTGCCTGCGCTCGCGAACATAGGGGATGACCGTGTCGAGACAGGCCTGCATGATCCCGATCTGCATGCCTGCCAGCACGACGCGCTCGTAATCCAGCCCGCTCATCAGCACACCGACGCCGCCGTTCAACGGTCCCATCACGTTCTCATCTGGGACAAGGCAATCGTCGAACACCAGTTCGCAGGTAGGAGACCCGCGAAGCCCCATCTTGTCGATCTTCTGGCCGATGGAAAAACCCGCCATGTTCTTTTCGATCAGGAACGCGGTGATGCCCTTGCTGCCTGCATCGGCCACGGTGCGGGCATAGACCACCAGCGTATCGGCATAAGTGCCATTGGTGATCCAGAACTTGGTGCCGTTCAGCCGGAACCCGCCGACCACCGGCTCGGCCCGCAGCTTCATCGAAACCACGTCCGATCCAGCGCCCGCTTCAGACATCGCCAGCGATCCCACATGCTCGCCGGAGATCAGCTTGGGCAAGTACTTTGCCTTCTGTTCGGCATTGCCCCATCGGCGGATCTGGTTGACGCACAAGTTGGAATGCGCCCCGTAAGACAAGCCGACCGATCCGCTCGCACGGCTGACTTCCTCCACTGCAATCACATGATCGAGGTAACCCAGCCCAAGCCCGCCGAATTCCTCTTCCACGGTAATCCCGTGCAGGCCCAGTGCGCCCATCGGCTCCCACAATTCGCGCGGAAAACGGTCGTTGCGGTCAATTTCGGCGGCCAGCGGTGCGATCTGCTCATCGGCAAAGCGGCCCGCCGCCTCGCGGATCATCATGGCGCTTTCGGTCAGGCCGAAGTCGAAATCGGGCGTGGCGCGCATCGGAGCATCCTCTCAACTCTTGTCGGAGTGAATTCTATCATTTCCAAATCAGCGCACAAAATTGATTTATCGCACACTCTGCGATAGATTTTACCTATGATGAAACGTGTCCACCTCCGGCAATTTCTCGCGCTTGTCGAAACGGGAAACTTCACGCGTGCAGCCGAGCGTATAGGCGTGGCCCAACCAACCCTTTCCGCTGCAATTGCCGAGCTTGAACGCCTGGCCGGAGCGCGTCTTTTCCTGCGAGACAAGCGGCAGGTGCGGCTGACTGAGGCGGGCGCGCGCCTGGTGACGCATGCCCGCGCAATCGAACGCGAATTTCGCGCCGCTGAATTGGTCCTTGCCGGCGTGACAGCGCCGCTGGTTCCCCTGCGCATCGGCATCATCCCATCGATTGCCACGGCCATGCTTTCTGGCGTGGTTCGTCGTTGGAAAGGGCCGCAACCGCTCGTACTGGTAGAAGGCAGTGACGCCGAACTGCGACGCAAGTTGGGGGAAGGGCAGGTCGACGCGGCGCTGACCCTCCTGCGGCCCGAAGACGCAAGCCGTCCATCGCTGATGCTGCTGGAAGAGCAATACCGTCTGTTCCTGCCCGAACGTCATGCCTTTGCGGGTGCGGTCATGGTCGACGTGCGTGATGTGGCGGCCGAAACCATGATCGCGCGGCGTTCGTGCGAGATTCTGGGCGAGACCAGCCGCTGGTTCACCCAGCGTGGCGTCCGACCGTCATTCTTCCTGCGTTCGTCGAACGATGATCGTTGCATGGAGATGGTCGCCGCGGGCATGGGCGTAACCACGGCACCGCAATCACTGGCGCGCACCGGGATCGTTGCCGTACCGTTGGTCGATTATGATTTCCGACGGACACTGGGGGTGATCGCCGCGCGCGAAAGGCCCGATCTTGTTGGCCCCGACCACCCCCTGATCGCTGCATGTGCAGGGCTGGGCGAGGTGTGATTACTTCGCGGCGAACAGCAGCCGGCCTTCGCCCAATCGCTCAAGAATGCCGCCAATATCACTGTTCGAAAAGGCAAAACAACCCTGGCTCCGGCCGATCCGCCCCTGCGTCCTGGCCATGTCAGGATCGACATAGGCCGCGGCATGGATCACGATTCCCCGCTCCATCGCAGCGCTGTTGCGGTCTTCAAGTCCGATCAGCCGACGTGAACGCCCATGCTTACCGCTATAGCCAGCCCCGGTCAGGAAAGCGCCGGGACTTGAGGCATTTGAACCCATCTGGTTGGAAAATCTCTGCACCCAACCGCTGTTCGCAGGATCCGATCCGCTGCCGTGGGATACCAGATGCGAAGAGATGACCTTGCCGCCCTCAATGTCGATCAGGTGGAACCGCGCCTCGCGCGATGCTTGCGCGAAATCGACGAAGCCCACCAGATCGCGATGCCGGATATGCCCGCCATGTGCATCGAGCGCAGCCACTGCGCGCCGCACCATCAAGGGAAGCGTCGGCATTGCGAAAGGCGTCGGTTCGATGTCCACAGGCGGCGTCACCGCCAGCGCGGGCTGGCCCGAAACCGCCATGCTTCCGAAAGTTGCAGCAAGGGCACCTAAAAATTGGCGCCGGTCAGGAACCATTACGCGAAACCCTGATTATATTTCGTTCATGCTTAAAATGTGAGTGGTGGTCGGCATGCGCAAGGCCGACGCTCCGCCCTTGCGACGAACTGTGCATAACCCGCCACCTGTCGAACCTTTCGAATGGCGGCGGTTGCAATCGCGCAATCCTGGGCAAGTTTCACCATGAGTCAAAATCGGCCAATGCGGTTCTGGACGCCCGGCGACCGTCTCGATAGGCCGGAAGAATGCCCACGGAAACACCGCGCAAACGAAATGTGGACGGCGAACGCCGTGCCGAGATCGGTAGACAACGTCGCGCACGCACTCGCGCCCGGATTCTGGCGGTCATGTTTGAAATCTACGGTCGTGAAAACGGGCTTTACTGCCGGGTGGAAGAGGTTTGCGAGGGTGCGGGAATAACCCGTAAGACGTTTTACAATCATTTTGCCGGCATGGAAGACTTGCGCGAGGCACTGACATGGGAAGTCAGTCACGATTTCCTGATGGCCGTTATCGCTTCGATCAATACCATGCCGAACGCCGCGCAGCGCGCCGCATCCGCCATCCGCTATTATATCGAGCGCGGGCGTACAGACCCGCGCTGGGCGTGGTCGATCGTCAACCTTTCCGCTGGCGGAGTTGTGTTCGGGGCTGAAACTTTCGCGCAGTCGATGCGCACGGTCGAGGAAGGCATCGACGACGGTGAATTTTCCGTCTCCAGCCACCTCATCGGCCGCGATATCCTGATGGGCACCACGCTTTCAGCGTTGTTCACCCAGTTGCGGCAAGACACACCCGACGATTACCCAGCCCAGGTTGCAGCTGCGGTGCTCAAGGGCTTGGGATGCTCTGCTCTTGTTGCTGAGCGCTTTGCCACGGCGCCGTTACCGCCTCTTTGATGGTTGATTTCTGACAGCCGCAGAATCCGCGCATTTTGTCGCCAAGAAATTGTCTACTTATAAAGTTGAGTTATCTTCATGGTCTGTCGGGACGTAATCCGAGTCGACCGGCTTTCCAACTATGGAGATAGCAACATGGCTCACGATCGCTTGCCCCGGGAACGCATTTCCGGTGCGGAGAAGGGCCCGCTCATACTCACCGTGCCCGGCCTCAACAGCAGTGGCCCCGGCCACTGGCAGACGCTGTGGGAAGACAGCCTGCCGAACTGCCACCGCGTCGATCTTGGCCTGTGGGACGATCCTCACCGCAACACGTGGGTCAACAAGATCAACCTTGCGATTCAGCGCGCTGATCGTCCGGTCGTGCTTGTGGCGCACAGCCTTGGCTGCCTTGCGGTGGCATGGTGGGCGGAGTTCGAACAGCCGTCGCGCCCCGAAAATGGCGGCAAGGTCATTGGCGCGCTGCTCGTGGCGCCGCCCGACGTCGAAGTGCGTCCGATCGACCGCCGCCTGACGCGGTTCGCCCCGTTTCCCCACGGCGAATTTCCTTTTCCCAGCTTTGTCGTCGCCAGCCGCAACGATCCCTACATGGGTTTCGGACAGGCGCGGCAACTGGCCCGCGCATGGGGGAGTCGCTTTGCCGATGCGGGAGACGTCGGGCATATCAATGCCGAATCCGATCTTGGCGAGTGGGCGTTCGGGCAACTCCTGCTAAACCAGTTGCTGCCGCAGCCACTTTCGCCGCGCGAAGGCTGGTCGGCCGCTTCGGCGGGACATTTCCAGCCCGACCGAGCATTGCGCCGGATCGGCGCGTGATGGATCAGGCCGGACCGGCGAAAGGGCTGGTCCGGTCGATCACGAACGCATAGTCATCGTTGGACCATCGCAATCCAGCGGTTTCCGGGCTTTGCCAGTCTTCAACCGCCATGCAATCCCCATCCAGCCTCTGCCAATGCCCGTTTTCCGGAAATTCGACGAAATGCGATATTCTCTCATTGCGCCAGGTTGATAGCTGACACGTGTAGTCCTCCAGCGCGCGGTCGCGGGTTTCCCAATCAACCCATGTAATCGCGTTGTCCTGTGCATAGGCATTGTTGTTGCCGCGCTGGCTTCGCCCGAATTCATCACCGGCAGTCAACAGGATCGTGCCCGTGGAAACAAACAGCGTGCCCAGCATGGCGCGGGCATAGGCAGTGCGCGCGGCCAGAACGTCCGGGTTCCGGGTTTCACCTTCCACACCATTGTTCCAACTGAAATTTTCGCCATGCCCGTCGCGATTTTCCTCACCATTGGCCCAGTTGTGGCGATGTTCATAAGCAAGGCCGTCGGCCAGTGTGAACCCGTCATGGGCGGCCAGAAAATTCACCGACCGCGACCGTTTGCCGAACACATCGGCCGAACCGGCGATCCGTGTCGCCATCACGCCCACACCGGCGTCTCCGCGCCAGAACCGCCGCACATCGTCACGAAATCTATCGTTCCATTCCAGCCAGTTGGAAGGAAAAGCTCCCAACTGATATCCGCCAGGACCAATGTCCCAAGGCTCGGCAATCAGCACACGATCACTCAGCCATGGATCGGCTGCGATCTCGGCAAAGATTGGAGCATCAGCGAAAAATCCGGGACTGCGCGCCAGGATCGTGGCCAGATCGAAACGAAAACCATCGATTCCACAATGCTTTACGAAATGGCGGAGCGTGTCGAGCGCCAGAGCGCGCACCGCCGGATTGGCGAAGTCCAGCGTATTGCCGCATCCTGTGTCGTTGATCAGTGAACCGTCGGGCGCCTTGGCATATGTCGCGTCATCCAGCCCGCGCAGGCACAAAACCGGGCCGAGAACATCGGATTCGCCGGTATGATTCAATACGATGTCGAGTATTACACCGATGCCTGCTGCATGGAGTGCTGCCACGGTCTTGCGTAGTTCCGCAACGCCGCCGGGGCACAACCGCGGATCAAGCGCCATCGGCGCGACAGGATTGTACCCCCACGCATTGTTGAGGCCGAGCGGGGGGAGGTGGCGTTCGTCGATCCACGCGACAATCGGCATCAGTTCGATGGCGGAGACATTCAGGCGCTTGAGATGATTGACGATCGCAGGGTGAGCCAAGGCCGCTACGGTGCCGCGCAGGGCATCAGGCACATCGGGGTGCAGCATGGTGAGGCCGCGCACGCTGACCTCATATATCAGCCCCCCTTGCTGAAAGCGCGGTGTTTCCTTTGCGAGCGGTTCAGGATTTGCCACGATTCCTTTCGGAATATTCGACGCTGTATCAACACCATATGTCGATAAGCTCTGATCGAATCTGAATGATCCATCAAGCTCCATCGCGTGGGGATCGACCAGCAGCTTCTCGAAATCGAACCACAACCCCGACGCAGGGTTCCATTCACCCGACGCGCGATAGCCATAACGGCTGCCCGTGAGGTCGGCAGGCAGTTCGACTGTCCAGAAATCGCCCCAACGGGCCATCACAACCTGTTGTTCTCCATCATTTTCAAACAGGCACAGGGTCAGCGCTTCGGCACGCGGGGAACGGACGGTAAAGCGGGTCTTCCCGTCCGCCACCACGACGCCGGGCGTCATGTCACCACATCGGGCGCAGTGCGGCCGGTGTGGCGAACGATGCCGGCGATGGCATCCGCCGCAACAATGAGATCGGCCAGCATTTCAGGGGTTTCGCGGTCAAGATCGCCGCCGACCGGTTCGTACCGTTCAAGATAGACGCGCAAGGTTGCGCCCTCTGTGCCGGTGCCGGACAACCGGAACACGACACGCGAACCGCCTTCGAACAGTACGCGGACGCCTTGGTTTCTGCTGGTTGAACCAGCTACCGGATCAAGATACGAAAAATTGTCTGCTGTGGAAACTGTCAATGATCCGAATGCCTTGCCCGGCAAACTTGCGAGACTTTCATTGAGTTCCGCCATCAACGTATCGGCCTTGTCAGTGGGCAGTGCCTCATAATCGTGGCGGGCGTAGTAATTGCGACCGAACTTCGCCCAGTGCTCCCGCGCAAGAGTGTCGACGCTGATCTTGCGGACCGCAAGGATATTGAGCCAGAGCAGAACCGCCCAAAGCCCGTCCTTCTCGCGCACGTGGTCGCTGCCCGTGCCAGCGCTTTCTTCGCCGCAGATGGTTGCCATCCCGGCGTCGAGCAGGTTGCCGAAGAATTTCCAGCCGGTCGGCGTCTCGAAGCAGGGCAGGCCCAGCGCTTCGGCCACGCGATCGGCCGCCGCACTGGTTGGCATGGACCGGGCTATGCCTTTCAGGCCTTTAGCATAGCCGGGTGCGAGATTTGCGTTTGCGGCAAGCATGGCAAGGCTGTCGGAGGGGGTGACAAAGCGGTGTTTGCCCACGATCAGGTTGCGGTCGCCGTCACCATCGGAAGCGGCACCGAAATCGGGGGCTTGGGCGCTGAACATCGTATCGAACAGTTCGTGCGCGTGGACCATGTTGGGGTCCGGGTGATGGCCGCCGAAGTCCTCCAACGGCTCGCCATTGCGCACGGTGCCTTTGGGAAAGCCGAGGCGGCCTTCGAGGATTTCGGTGGCATAAGGGCCGGTGACCGCGCTCATCGCATCGAACGACATGCTGAAACCCGCCTGAACATTGGCACGGATCGCATTGAAATCGAACAAGGTTTCCATCAGTTCGGCATAGTCGGCAACGCAGTCTATCACCTCGACCACCATGCCTGCGACCGTGCTGGAGCCGATCGTGTCGAGATCGACATCCGGCGCGTCCACGGTCAGCCAGCGGTCGATCGTCTGGGTGCGCGCGTAAATTGCGTCGGTCACGCTTTCGGGTGCGGGGCCGCCGTTGGCGATGTTGTATTTTATGCCGAAATCTTCATCCGGCCCGCCGGGATTGTGGCTGGCCGAAAGGATCAGTCCGCCCGACGCGCCATATTTGCGGATCACATGGCTGGCGGCGGGCGTTGACAGAATGCCGCCTTGCCCCACCAGCACTTTGCCATAGCCGTTTGCGGCAGCGATGCGGATCGTCTGCTGGATCACCGTGCGGTTGTGATAACGCCCGTCGCCGCCCAGAACGAGCGTTGATCCGGCAGGTCGTTCCACTACATCGAATACCGACTGGACGAAGTTTTCGGCGTAGTTGGCTTGCTGGAAGACCTTGACCTTCTTGCGCAATCCCGATGTGCCCGGCTTCTGGCCGGAATAGGGCGTCGTCTGAACAGTCCGGGTCATCATACCTCCGCAATAAGTCTGGCATAGAGATCGGCATAGGCTTTGCCTGAGCGACCCCACGAAAAATCTGTCTTCATTCCAGCGCGCTGGATGCCACGCCAGATGTCCTGTTGCCAATAGAGCGTAAACGTCCGGCTGATCGCATCGACGAGCGACGGATATGTGACACGGTTGAATTGTACGCCGGTAGCAACGCCGCCCATCACGGCGGCAAGGTTTGCATCGATCACCGTATCGGCAAGGCCGCCGGTGCGCGCGACGACAGGCACGCAGCCGTAGGCGAGGCCGTATAGCTGGGTGAGACCGCAAGGTTCGAACCGGCTCGGCACAAGGATCGCGTCCCCGCCGCCCTGCATGCGATGCGAAAGCGCCTCGTCATAGCCGATGCGTACACCGATCCTGCCGGGGTGGCGCATGGCGGCGGCGTGAAAGGCGTTCTCCATCGCCTTGTCGCCTGATCCGAGCAGGGCGAGACGCCCACCCAATCCGACAAGGTGATCGATACATTCGAGAAGGACGTCGATGCCCTTCTGCCAGGTCAGCCGCGAGATCACCACGAACAGCGGCCCGTCGCCCGGTTCGAGGCCGAATTCGCTTTCCAGCGCGCGCTTGTTGGCCTGGCGTTTTGGGAGGCTTTTCAGGCTGAAGTGCGCAGGCAGGGCCGAGTCCCTTTCCGGGTTCCACTGGCCTGTGTCGATGCCGTTGACGATGCCGGATACGCGTTCACCCCGGCTCACGATCAGGCCTTCGAGGCCCATGCCGAATTCCGGGGTGCGGATTTCGCGCGCGTAAGTTGGGCTGACCGTGGTGATGGCGCTGGCCGCTTCGAGACCGGCTTTGAGGAAGCCGACGCCTCCGTGGTATTCGACGCCGTCGAGCGACCACGCGTGGGGCGGCAGGCCAAGTGCGGCGAATTTGTCAGCCCCGCAGAAGCCCTGGAATGCCATGTTGTGGATGGTCATGACGGAAGGCACGGGCCGCGCACCATCTGGCGAGGCAAAGCGGAGGTAGGCCAGCGCCATGGCCGCCTGCCAATCGTGCGCGTGGACCAGATCGAACTTGCGGCTCTTGACCGCGCCGCCCGCAATATCGGCCGCCGCGCGCCCGAAGGCGGCGAAGCGTCGCCAGTTATCATCCCAATCGCGACCTTCGCTATCGGAATAGGGGCCACCGTCGCGCTGGAAATAGGCGGGGGCGTCAAGCACCAGAAGCGGGTGCCCGTCGATCTTGCCACCCAACAACCGCGCCTTTTCGCCAAGCAGCGAATCCCAGGTGTGGAGCGCGCGGGGGCGGGCGAGCGCTTTGATCACCGCAGGGTAACCGGGCAGGAAGGTCGTCATCTCCACATCGTGCGGCGCCACTGCCGCAGGCAGTGCGCCCGCCACATCGGCAAGGCCGCCGGTCTTGACCAGCGGCACTACTTCGGACGCGACGGACAGGACCTTGATCGTCATGCGAGCTGGTCGATCATCCGTTTCGTGATCAGGCATACCCCGCTTTCGGTGCGCTGGAAGCGCTGGGCGTCAAGCTCCGGGTCCTCGCCGACGACAAGGCCTTCGGGAATACGCACACCGGAATCGAGAATCACCCGGCTGAGCCGCGCGTTTCGACCGATGTTGCAATAGGGCAGGATCACGGCTTCTTCACACGAAGAGAACGAACCCATTTTTACGCCGGTGAACAGCAGGCTGCGCCGCGCGATGGCCCCCGAAACGATGCAATCCTGGCTGATCAGCGACGATATGGCCATGCCGCGCCGCCCGTCTTCATCGTGCACGAACTTGGCCGGTGCCGCGATGATCTGGTCCGTCCAGATCGGCCATTCGCGATCGTACATGTCAAGCTTGGGGACGATGTCGGTCAGGTCGAGGTTGGCGTCGAAATAGGCATCAAGCGTGCCGACATCGCGCCAGTATTCCTCGATTTCCTCGGCAGCGCGGATGCACGAAGCGGTAAAGCGGTGAGCCACCGCCTTTCCGTTCTGGACGATATAGGGGATGATGTCGTTGCCGAAATCGCGGCTGGAATTGGGGTCTTCGGCATCCTTGCGCAGGATATCGAACAGGAACGCGGTATCGAACACATAGATGCCCATCGATGCCAGCGCCATGCCTTCATTGCCGGGAATGCCGGGCGGGTCGGCGGGCTTTTCGACGAAGGCGGTAATCGTGTCCTGCGTATCGACCGCCATGACACCGAAGCCGGTTGCCTCGGTGCGGGGCACCACAAGGCAGCCGACGGTCACGTGCGCGCCACTGTCCACGTGCTGGCGCAGCATCAGCTCGTAGTCCATCTTGTAGATGTGATCGCCTGCCAGGATCACCATGTATTTTGGCGCATAGGCCGCGATGATGTCGATGTTCTGATAGACAGCGTCGGCGGTGCCTTCGTACCACTGGTTTTCCGAGACGCGCTGCGAGGCTGGCAGGATATCGAAACTTTCATTGCGTTCGGGGCGCATGAAGTTCCACGCGCGCTGCATGTGGCGGATCAGCGAATGCGCTTTGTATTGCGTGGCAACGCCGATGCGGCGAATGCCGGAATTGAGGGCGTTCGACAGGGCAAAATCGATGATGCGCGATTTGCCGCCGAAATAGACTGCCGGCTTGGCGCGGTTGTCGGTCAGTTCCTTCAACCGGCTGCCGCGCCCGCCCGCAAGGACATAGGCCATCGCATCGCGCGCGAGCGGCTGTGAGTAAGAATCGCGCATCCCCTGTTCTCCGTCCCTTATTCTTCGAATTCAAGCATTAACGTGGCCAGCGGCGGCAGGACGACGAAGGCGGCGCCATCGCGTGCGACCACTTGTCCCAGATTGCCGATCCCGCTGCCGCCGTAGTCCTGTGCATCGCTGTTGAGCACTTCGCGCCATGCGCCATCATGCGGCAGGGGCAGGCGATAGTGATCATGGACCTGCGGAGT
This sequence comes from Novosphingobium sp. CECT 9465, assembly GCF_920987055.1. NCBI lineage: Bacteria > Pseudomonadati > Pseudomonadota > Alphaproteobacteria > Sphingomonadales > Sphingomonadaceae > Novosphingobium > Novosphingobium sp. CECT 9465. The sequence continues at coordinate 2,000,714 of NZ_CAKLBX010000001.1, read as the reverse complement.
CATGTTGCAGATCACCGCGACGGGCTTTGCACCCGGAGCCTTGCGCAGCCATGCAAAGACGGAAGCCTGCGCATCGTCCACGACCAGCCATTCGAACCCTTCGGGTTCGCAATCGCGGGCGTGCAGGGCAGGGCGGGATGCGTAAATACGGTTGAGATCGCGAACCCATCGGCGGATGCCTTCATGCGCCGGAGCCTGAAGCAGATCCCAGTCGAGCGAACGGGCCTCGCTCCATTCGCGGCGCTGTGCAAATTCCTGGCCCATGAACAGCAGCTTCTTGCCGGGATAGCCCCACATCAACCCGTAATAGGCGCGCAAGTTGGCGAACTTCTGCCAATCATCGCCGCTCATCTTCGTCAGCAGGCTGCCCTTGCCGTGGACGACTTCGTCATGGCTGATGGGCAGGACGAAGTTTTCCGAAAACGCGTAGGTCAGGCCGAAGGTGATTTCATTGTGGTGATACTGGCGATGCACCGGCTCGCGCACCATGTATTGCAGCGTATCGTGCATGAAGCCCATGTTCCACTTGAAGCCGAAGCCAAGGTGTTCGCGCGGGGCTTCATCAAACGCGGGCTTGCTGACGCCGGGCCATGACGTGGATTCCTCGGCAATGGTGAGGAAGCCGGGGTGGCTGGCATAGACAGCGCGGTTCATCTTCTGGAGAAAGGCGACCGCTTCCCAGTTTTCGCGGCCGCCTTCGTCATTGGCGATCCATTCGCCCGCTTTTCGCGAATAATCGCGGTAAAGCATCGAGGCGACGGCATCGACGCGAAGACCATCGACATGATAGCGCTCTGCCCAGAACAGCGCGTTGTTGACGAGGAAACTGACGACCTCGTTGCGTCCAAAGTTATAGATCAGCGTGTTCCAATCAGGATGGAACCCAAGGCGCGGATCTTCGTGTTCGTACAGTGCGGTGCCATCGAAATGAACGAGACCGTGTTCATCTGTGGGAAAATGCGCGGGCACCCAGTCGATCAGCACGGAAACGCCTGCGCGATGCGCGCCATCGACGAACCGGGCAAAGCCCTCAGGCGGGCCGAAGCGGGCGCTGGGGGCGTAAAGCCCCGTCGTCTGGTAACCCCAGCTTGGATCATAGGGGTGTTCGGATACGGGCAGGAATTCGATGTGCGTAAAGCCCATCTCGGTAACGTAGGGGATCAGGCGGTCGGCCAGTTCGTCCCACGAATAGAAGCCGTCCTCATGCGGCTTTTGCCACGATCCGGGGTGGACTTCGTAGATCGACATGGGCTGGCGGCGGGCATCGACACTGGCCCAATGGGCGCGATGGCCTTCATCGCCCCAGTCCATTTTGACCGGATGGGCGGTGATGGAAGCGGTGCTGGGGCGAAATTCCGCTGCTTGAGCGTAAGGGTCGGCTTTCAGCGGCAGCAGAGTGCCATCCGCCCCGATAATGCGGTATTTGTAGGTGCGGTGTTCTCCGGTGCCGGGCACGAAAACTTCCCACACGCCGATATCGGCGCGGCGGCGCATCGGATGGCGGCGGTGGTCCCAATCGTTGAAATCGCCGACAACGCTGACGATACGCGCATTGGGCGCCCAGACTGCGAAGTGAACCCCGGACGCGCCTTCATGTTCGATCAGGTGCGCGCCCATCTTGTCGAAGAGCCGGAGGTGTGTGCCCTCGGCAATCAGGAAATCGTCCATCGGGCCGAGCACAGGGCCGAAGCTGAAGGCATCGGTCACCAGCCATTCGTTGCCCCCATTTTTGCAGGCATAGCGGACGGGCTGGCGCGGTCCTTTGACTTTTCCCTCGAACAGTCCGCGTCCGTCTACGCGGACCAGTTCGCCCAGCTTCTCGCCCGCCAGCGACCAGGCGATAGCCGTGTCCGCTCCGGGCAGGACGGCGCGCGCAAACGCGCCGTCGGGGCCTTCATGAATACCAAGCAAGGAAAAAGGATCGGCGTGCGTTCCGTCCAGAAGGGATTCGATGGCGCTCGCCGATGGTTTCATCCTGTCCTTCAGACCCCCCAGATATCGCGGGCATATTCGCCGATGGTGCGATCGGACGAGAACCAGCCTACATTGGCGATGTTGCGAATTGCCGACGCGCGCCAGCCCGCCTGATCTTCCCAGCGCTTGTCGATCTTGCGCTGCGCCGAATGATAGCTGTCGAAATCGGCGGCGACCATGAACCAGTCGTGATCGTAGATGCCACCCATCAGGCCCTTGTAACGATCGGGATCGTCGGGCGAAAATACGCCGGTGGCGATGGCGGCAAGGGCTTGTTGCAGTTCGCGCGATTTTTCGATCACGGCGCGCGGGTTGTAGCCATTGGCGCGCTGCTCCTCCACCTCATCGGCGGTAAGGCCGAAAATTTCGATGTGATCGTCGCCTACATGGTCCTTGATCTCGACGTTTGCGCCATCGAGCGTGCCGATGGTGAGCGCGCCGTTGAGCGCAAACTTCATGTTGCCGGTGCCCGACGCTTCCATGCCTGCGGTCGAAATCTGCTCGGACAGGTCGGCCGCCGGAATGATCCGCTCGGCCAGGCTGACGTTGTAATTGGGCACGAACACGACCTTTAGCAACCCGCCGACCGAGGGATCGGAATTGACGCGGCGGACGATATCGTTGGCCAGTTTGATGATCAGCTTGGCGTTGTGATAGCTTGAAGCCGCCTTGCCGCCGAAAATCTTGACGCGCGGCACCCAGTCGCGTTCCGGGTGGCTGCGGATCTGGTCGTAAAGCGCGACCGTCTCGATCAGGTTGAGCAACTGGCGCTTGTATTCGTGGATGCGCTTGATCTGGACGTCGAACAGGGCATCGGGATCGAGCCGGATGCCGGTCAAGCCCTTGAGATGCTTGGCGAGCGCCAGCTTGTTCGACCGCTTGACCTCGGCAATGCGTTCACCCAGCGATGCATCGTTTGCCAGCGCGTTGAGATCGGCCAGCTTTGCGGTGTCATCCAGGAACCCATCGCCGATCGCATCCTTGAGCACCGAGGTAAGGCCGGGATTGCACTGTTGCAGCCAGCGGCGCGGAGTGACGCCGTTGGTCTTGTTGTTGATCCGCGTCGGGTACAGCTTGTGCAGATCCGAAAACACGGTGGACTTCATCAAATCGGTGTGGAGCGCGGCCACGCCGTTGACGCTGTGCGCGCCGGTGAACGCGAGGTTCGCCATGCGGACCCGGCGTTCACCCCCTTCGTCGATCAGGCTGATCGCGGCGATCGCATTGTCGTCCAGTCCTGCACGTCGCGCTTCACGCAGGACACGGCTGTTGATCGCATAGACGATCTGCATGTGGCGCGGGAGCAGGCGTTCGAACAGCGGCAGCGGCCAGGATTCGAGCGCTTCAGGCAGCAGGGTGTGATTGGTGTAGCCGACCGTCGCCTTGGTCACTTCCCACGCTTCGCTGAATTCCAGCCCGTAGACATCCACCATAAGCCGCATCAGCTCTGCCACGGCCACGGCGGGATGGGTGTCGTTAAGCTGGATCGCAGCCTTGTCGGGCAAAGTGCGGATGTCGCCATGATACTGGACGTGGCGGCGAACGATGTCCTGGATCGAGGCGGAGGTGAAGAAATACTCCTGCCGCAGCCGCAGTTCCTGCCCGGCAGGCGTGGAGTCTGCCGGATAGAGTACGCGCACGAGGCTGTCTGCGCGCATCTGTTCGGCAAGTGCGCCAAGGTGATCGCCCGCGTTGAAGGCGTCGAGCTTCAGCGGATCGAATGCGTGCGCGGTCCACAGGCGGAGCGTGTTGACGCGCTTGCCGCGCCACCCGACGACGGGCGTATCGACTGCGCTGGCTTCGACCTTTTCGGCAGGGCGCCATTCCACGCCATCGCCGATGTCCACCACTTCGCCACCGAACCCGATGATATAGGCGCTTTCGCGGCGGTCGAATTCCCATGGGTTGCCATGGCTCAGCCATGTTTCGGGCAGTTCGACCTGCCAACCATCGTCGATACGCTGGCGGAACATGCCGTTCACATAACGGATGCCATAGCCGTAGGCCGGGATGTCGAGACTGGCGAGGCTTTCCATGAAGCAGGCCGCAAGACGCCCAAGGCCGCCGTTCCCCAACGCTGCATCAGGTTCGATGTCTTCAAGCGCCGACAGATCAAGCCCGTGTTCGCGCAAGGCCTTTTCCATGTCACGCGTCAGGCCCATGTTCGACAGGGCATCGCGCAGCAGGCGGCCAATCAGGAATTCGAGGCTGAGGTAATAGACCCGCTTGCCGCCCTCGGCATAAGTCTTGCGGGTGGATTCCATCCAGCGGTCGATGATCGCGTCGCGCAGGGTGAGCACCGTTGCCGTGTACCAGTCATGTGGTTTGGCTGCGCGTTCATCCTTGCCCACGCGATGACGCAGCACATCAATGATCTGCGCGTCGATTTCCGCCGCTTTGGAATTGATTTCGAGGCTCATGGCACACGTCCCACCCTGTTGCTCCCGGCGCGGGCGTGTGCCGGACCAATTGCGATCAAGCCACGTGCGCGCCGGAACCCATTGCACCGGCCTTTCAGTGCCGCCTGCTCGCATTTGCCCGGACCTGGCCGATGGCCGTTTCCTGCGATGCCTGGCGACGTTTCATCGTACTCCCAAGACATTTGGTATGACAGTGCCCGCGCCAACGGCAAGCATCGAATGTGTGCGATGAAACAATAATGCTGCAACCGCAGTGCAGGGGCATGCATGCAGGGGCCTGGCGCGATCTGCCACTGCTGCCGTCTATGTCGTTGCATCATTGCTGCCCCGCGCCATCGTGCCTGATTGTCGCAGCTTTACGGGCAGGCGCCCAAAATGTCGGGGCGAATACGTCTGCGTGATTCAGCCTAAGGCGCAAGGTACTGCGATATATGCGTTTCAGCAGGCCTGATGGGACATCGTCGGCAGATCAGCGGATTTCCAGGCGTATGCCGGCCCAGAACGTGCGCGGCGTACCTATGTCCATCGATCCGTCCTGTAACCGGGTCACGATCGTCTCGCCACCAAGGTTCTCGCCGCGCAGTACAAGGCTGATTGCCGGATGAAGCGGCAACTGGGCGAATGCATCGATTGTCGTGGCAGGGGGTAGCCGGTCGGTTTCGAGATCATCCTCGAACTGTGCGCCGACGTGCCGCACGGTTGCGCCCAGTGACCAACGCGGCGCAGGCCTAAACGATACCGTCGCCGTTCCGGCCCAGCGTGGCGTTTGCGCGGGGCGCTTGCCGTCAAGCGAAGATGATACACCGGAGGCTTCCATTTCGGCGTCGGTATGGGCGAGCGATCCATCGAATGAAAACTGGCCTGCGCGCAGCCGTGCAGCCAGTTCGATGCCGCGCGCATGAACGGCGTCCACGTTCTGGCGCTGCCGGGTGATCGTGTTGCCGCTCGCGCCCAGCGTGACATTGGCGATGGCATGCCTGATGCGATTGTCAAAAGCGGTGGCGCTGAAAGATACGCCCGGCGCCGGTGCGAGATCAATGCCGGCTTCGAAGCCTTCGAGTTCCTCGATGCGCAAGTCCGCATTGCGCTGCGTCGTGGTGATCGTCACGCCGCCGCCGCTGCGCGGTGCAACCACGTTGAACGAGCGGTAGAGTTCGTTGAGCGTCGGCAACCGCAGCCCGGTATAGGCCGATCCACGCAAGGATAGCGCGCTGCTGGCGGTTATGACTGCGCCGCCGCGGAAGCTGCCTTGCCATCCGCTCCGGTCGGCAAAGGCAAGATCGGTGGTCGGCGTACCTCCCGCCGTGGTTTCGACGAAGTAGCCTTCGCGGATTGTCCATCGGTCTGCCCGCGCGCCTGCGGTCAGAATGACCGGGCCAAGCTGCCAGTCGTTTTCGGCGAACAATCCCAGATCACTGGTGCTGCCCCCGGCACGACGGCGGGCGGTGACAAGGCCGGTCGCTGCGGAATAGGCATCCTCGGCCATGTCGCCATCGCTGCGGCGCACGTCCGCGCCAAGCCGAAGGACCATGTTATCGCCCACCGGCGGGCGCAATTCGGCCTTTCCGCCAACGCCGGTCGATGGTGTCGCGCGCTGATCGAGCGTTTTGCGGAAGCTTGTCGAGCTGATCACGATATTCGAGAAATCGCGAGCCTGCACATAGCCCAGCACGTCGAAAGCCCAATTGCCCCGGCCAACAAGCCGCAGCGATGCATCCTGCCCGGACGACGAAGTGTCAGCACCGGAAAAACGCAGGGTGCGGCGATCCGCGAACAGCAATCCGCGCATCTGCAATTCGATGTCCGCCGCGATTGGCGCGACCGCGCGCAGCCCTGTCGACCAGGCATCGAACCGGGCACGGGTGCTGGCCGGAACGCGCTGGCTTGCCGGCGTGGTCCAGAAGCCTTTGCCCCGGTCCCACCGGGCCGTGACGACCGCAAAGCCATCACCGACCTTGGGTGCAAGCGAACCGGATAGTTCGGTCTCACCCCGGTCGTTGGCGATCAGGCCCGCCTGAACCAGTCCGAGCTGATCGGCGTTGCCGCTTTCGAGTTCGACGGTTCCGGCAACTGCGCCTGCGCCAAATGCGCCAGCCCCGCCGCCGCGCGTGATCCGTGCCGAACCAAGGCGTTCCGGCGCGATGGCGCTGAACGGGATATAACCAAAAAAGGGATCGGCCATCGGGATGCCATCAAGCAGGACCAGGGTGCGGCTGGTTGCATTGCCTCCGAGCGCCCGCAAGGTGGCGCCTTGCGCCGAAGGATTGGAGGAACGGCTATCGGATCGGCGGAATTGCTGGAAACCTGCGGCCGAAGACAAGGCATCTTCAAGCCGACCCGATCCGGTTTCAAGCAGGCGTTCACGATCGATCTGCTGGACATTGTAGGCCTGCGATGCAGGCGCGGTTTCCAGCCCCGCGCCGATCACCACGATTTCCGACCGTTCCTGTTCCTGCGCAACCAGCGCCGTTGGAAAAGCAAGCGACGGAAGGAGGAGGGTACGCGTTGCGATTGAGGCGATTCGCCGCATTTTTCTGGTTCCATCAAGCCGCCACCGGGCAGTGAACGGCGTCAGTAATCAGGCGGGCGAGATTTGCCAGCGGGAAAAACGACGGGAAAACGCAGTCGGGCATGGCGCGGCTCATCGCGCGTGGCCAGAGCCTGCAATCCGAACCGGAAGCGCGGCTGGCCAAAATATGACATCTGTCCGGGAATGAAATGGGGCAAATGGCGTATCCCATGTGCTGCGCTGCAAAATATGGTGTCGGCAGAAACCGACATTGTGAGGGAATATGACTGTGCAACGTCTTACGCAGGTTGAGCCCACTGTGGTCCACAAGATGGCATCGGTCCTGAAGAGCCAGAAGCCAGAGGTTATCCAGACTCATTTCGGGATCGGGCTGAATACATGGGTGAAGCTGCGCGAGGGAAAGGCGATCCGGCATTCGGTTGCGGTGCGGCTGTTGCAACGCCTGCAGCGTGATCAGGTTATCTGAAACGGGTTCGCCCCTGCCTGCCAACGCTGACCCCCTACTTTGATAGGGGTTGAGTTGTGCCCGTTTGCGGTGCACAATCCGTATGCGCTACATAAAAACAATGGGCGCGCGGGGTCGGTAAGATGGGCACAAGCGCTAATGACCGGTCAGGGCTGGTCAACCGGGATAATCGGGTCAACGCATGAGCATTGGCCACCGCACCCATGCAGTTTTTTCACGCCGACGGATTGACCGCTTCGTAGCGGGTATCAGCCGCAGAGCAGCAGGCTATGCGCTGTATGTGATTGGATCGGCCACCGTTGCAGCCATCGTGCTGGCGGCGATGATGACGGGTGAAAGCCTGGCCGTTCATCTGAGCATTCATCTGGCGGCGGTGGTCGGAGTGTGTCTTGTCATGGCGACTGGCGCCATCGGCCTGCTCAGGAAGCCCGCCGAACCGCCGATCAACCTGCGGTTGATGGATGACCTTGAGGCAGCGCAATCGGCAAGCGCCGCGAAGAGCCGCTATCTGGCCAATGTAAGTCACGAAATCCGTTCCCCGCTCAATGCAATCTACGGTTACGCACAGTTGATCGAGCGCGAGACATCGGTTGATCCCAAGGATGCCGCACGTGTGATTCGACGCAGCGCCGAACATCTGACCAACCTTGTCGAAGGCCTGCTGGACATCGCATCGGTGGAGCAGGGCGTGGTGCGTATCGATAACGTCGTCGCGCGGCTGGTTCCCATGGTAGAGCAGATCGCCGACATGTTCCGGCCGATGGCCGAGCAAAAGGGTCTCGCGTTCCGCTGCGAACTGCCTGACCGTTTTCCAGAATTCGTGCGTATGGACGTGCGCCGCGTCAGGCAGGTCCTGATCAACCTGGTCTCCAACGCGGTCAAATTCACGAACGAAGGGGAAGTCGTGCTCGCCTTTCGATGGGCTGGACAGACTGCCACTTTCGAAGTGCGCGATACCGGGCCGGGAATATCAGAGGCGCTGCGTGAACAGGTGTTCGCGCCTTTCGAACGCAGTGGCGGTGAGGCTAATGGCGGCAATTCGGGTGCGGGGCTGGGGCTGGCGATATCCCGCGCCATCGTGCAGATGCTGGGGGGTGACCTGCAACTGGACAATGCAGAGGAACAGGGGGCCTGTTTTCGTCTGCGCCTGTTGATGCCCCAAGTTTCCGGTTTCGTCGAGCGCGATGCCGGATCGATCAGGCCGACAGGCTATGTCGGGAACCGCCGAACGGTGTTGCTGGTCGATGACAACCCCGATCACCTGGCGCTGCTGCGCATAACGCTGGACGAACTCGGTTTCGACATTTCACAAGCCAGCGACGGGCATACCGCACTGGCCATCGCCGAACGGGGACGGTTCGATGCGGTGATCCTCGACGTCAGCATGCCGGGCATGTCCGGTTGGGAAACCGCCGCACACATGCGCGCCGTGCATGGCCGCCACGTGGCAATCGTGATGCTCTCGGCGAACGCGGATGAGCGGCATGGTGTCGATGGCCGGGTGGCTGACCACGATCGCTTCCTGCTTAAGCCGATTGACCTGTCTGTACTGATCGATGCGCTGGGCAGCCTTCTGGCGTTGGAATGGACATGGCCTGCGGGCTTGCCTGCGGGCGCGGCACCGCCGCGGCAACGACAGCGAATTGTTCTGTCAGACACGGCACGGGTACATACCGAAAAGCTGAAATCGCTTGTGCGGATCGGTCATGTTCGCGCATTGGAGGGCGAGATTCGCGAACTTGAGCGGGCAGCGCCCGAAGCGGCCCCGCTTGTTGCCAAGCTATATGATTGCCTCGACAGGTTCGATCTCGCCGCGCTTGGGCGGACGGTGGAGGAATTGTGAAATGAGTGGCGGCAGCGCAAGGCGCGATACGGTGCTCGTTGTGGACGATGAACCGGATTCGCTGCGGTTTCTGACCGATACGCTGGAGGGCGCAGGCATTACCGTGCTTGTCGCGATTTCCGGGAACGCAGCGCTCGATCTGCTGCAACATGTCGTGCCTGATCTGATCCTGATGGATGCGGTGATGCCCGGCTTCGATGGTTTTGAAACCACCGCCCGGATAAAGGCCCGTCCCGATCTGGCGCATGTGCCCGTGATGTTCATGACCGGCCTGACCGAGAGCGAACACGTGATCGAAGGTTTCGAAGTGGGTGGGGTCGATTACCTGCGCAAGCCGGTCAATGTCCACGAACTGCTGGCGCGCGTTCGCGTCCACATTGGCCACGCCCGCGCCATGCATGCCGGCGCTGCCGGGCTGGACGCCACCGGGCGGCTGATGATGGCCACCGACAATCGCGGATTGCTGTTGTGGTGTACACCGCTTGCCGAACAGGCGATAAGCCGTGTCAGTCCTGAATGGAGCCGTGAGGGTGGCACTTTGCCGATGGCGCTGCGCGGCCCGTTGGAGCGACTGCTGGGGCGAAGCTCAACGCAGGGCGCATCGGCCAAGGTGGATCAGGGCGAGAACACGCTGGAGCTTGTGATCATCGCACAATACCGCGAAAACGAAATCCTCATCCGGCTGAACGAACTGAACCCGAAGGCCGATGTTACGAAGCTCCAGCAACGCCTTTCGCTGACAGATCGCGAAGCGGAAGTCCTCTTGTGGATCAGCTACGGCAAATCCAACGGGATGATTTCGGAAGTCCTGCTGATCAGCCCTCGCACGGTGCAGAAGCACCTTGAGAGAATTTACGAGAAGCTGGGCGTCGAAACCCGCGCCGCCGCTGCTGCGATGGCAATCAAGGTGCTCGGCGGCTGAGGCCTGCCGCTGTTGGTGCCGCTGTTGGCGCAAACGTTGGCTGAATGCCGACAACGCCGGATGCGAAGAGGGGGATACTCCACATCCGGCGTTGCGCATTCCCGCATGTCGCGTGACGGTCCAGGGTCGCCCGTACCACGCCGCGCGGGATGTTTCAGCGGCTCCGGTTGGTGGTGCTGCGCCGGGCAGCTTCCGCCATCTGCTGAACGGCCGGTTCGACGCTTGCGGCGGCTGCCCGGCGGCACGAATAGTCTGGCAGCGGCGTTACGATGAAGCGGTCCGATGGGTCGCAAGCTTCCGCTGCGGCTTCGGAAATGCGAACGCGCAGGCGGCGCATGTCTGCGGGGTTGGCAAGGTCCAGACCATCTGACGACACGGATATTTGAACCGTTTGCGGGCGTTCGCCGGCATTTGCCAGTTGTGGCGCTGACAGCAAGCCGATCGCCGCTGATGCGACGAGTAGTGTTTTCATGGCAATTCTCCTGCAACTGCTATTCTTTTGCGGAACGCGCACGTTTTCGCTGCTGTGTCCCGGATTGAGCCGATCGAGCGGGTATTCCCGTCTCTACCCGACCGTGATTGAAAATATGCCGTAGTGCCATCCGGCACAAGGGGCGGGCGGGGCCGAAATCGTTGGAATTCCGCCATTCCTGATTGTGCCATGCAGCACGAATCCCACCCTTGGAGCACTTTTGGACCTTGGCGCTGATGCAGCAAACTGCTGTTGTTACGTCCAACGTGTGCACACCGTCGCGCACCGGGTGATCGTCAGCCCTGCCAACGCGTTGCAGCAATCGGGCGGCACCAAAGTACCTGCGACGAGAGAAAAAAGCGTTTTTTTTGCGGTGATTGTTTGCCATCGATGATCGAAACGGCGCGGAAATGTCGTCCCAGCCGTGCTGGCGGGCGGGCCGAGCGATTCGGTTTGCACACCAGTATCGATTGCGTTGGCAGAGCATTGGGCCGGTAGACCTTCGCCCGCCATCCGCCGCTTCGACTGTTCGTTGCCACCCAGGCAAAAAAATGGGCCGCACCGTTGCCGGGCGGCCCTTGAAAGTTTGGGAGAGGATGCCTGAAAGGCCTGTTTCAAATGGCTGTGGAGGCCTTATCGTGCAAGTGCGAATAGCGGGATTTCAGTTGCGAGATTTGCAACTTTGATTGGCACTGTTCGTGCTCCAATGAAGCGCATGGGCCGGAACTGGCCGATTTCCGTGCATTTATTCAATGGTATAGCCTGGACGCAGAAGTAGGAACGCTCGCGCTTGCGAATGCAGGTCTTGCATGATTGCCTTGGGCATCTTGCCAAACGGATTATGCGGTTGCGCCGCAGATGACAGATTGCTATAAAACATAACATAAAGGGAGAGACGTCATGCTGTTTGAACGCATTAACCCGATGACCGGCGAAGTGGCCTCGCAGGCTGAGGCGATGACGGCGATCGATATTCCAGCGATTGCCGCCCGTGCCGCGGCAGCCTTTCCCGCCTGGGCTGCGATGGGGCCGAATGCCCGCCGCGCTGTCCTGATGAAAGCTGCCAGCGCACTTGAAGCGCGCGCCGAAGCTTTCGTCGAGGCGATGATGGGCGAAATTGGCGCGACCAGGGGCTGGGCGCTGTTCAACCTGGGGCTGGCCGCATCGATGGTTCGTGAAGCCGCAGCGCTCACCACCCAGATTGCCGGAGAAGTCATTCCATCCGACAAGCCGGGATGCGTCGCCATGGCGCTGCGCGAACCCGTGGGCGTCATTCTCGGCATTGCGCCGTGGAATGCACCGATCATCCTTGGCGTCCGCGCCATCGCCGTTCCGCTGGCTTGCGGGAATGCCGTGATCCTCAAGGCTTCCGAACAGTGTCCGCGCACACACGCGCTGATCATTGAAGCTTTTGCCGATGCCGGTTTCCCCGATGGAGTCGTCAATGTTGTTACCAACGCGCCCGCCGATGCGCCGGAGGTGGTTGGTGCGCTGATCGATGCGAAGGAGGTCAGGCGCATCAACTTCACCGGTTCAACGGCGGTCGGCAGGATCATCGCCACCCGCGCTGCGCAACACCTCAAGCCGTGCCTGCTCGAACTGGGGGGCAAGGCCCCGCTGATCGTGCTCGATGACGCCGATCTGGACGAAGCGGTCAAGGCGGCAGCGTTCGGGGCATTCATGAACCAGGGCCAGATTTGCATGTCGACCGAACGGATCATCGTGGTCGACGCCATTGCCGACGAGTTTGCATCGCGGTTCAAGGCCAAGGTCTCGACCATGGCGGTGGGCGACCCGCGCGAGGGCAAGACGCCGCTCGGCGCGGTAGTCGATGCGAAGACCGTCGCGCATTGCCTTGCGCTGATCGACGACGCCGTGGCCCATGGTGCGCAGTTGCTCACTTGCGGGGAAACGACTCACAACGTGTTGATGCCTGCTCATGTCGTCGATGGCGTGACGCAGGAAATGAAGCTGTTTCGCGATGAAAGCTTCGGTCCGGTTGTGGGCATCATCCACGCGCGCGACGAGGCCCATGCCATCGAACTGGCCAACGACACCGAATATGGCCTTTCCGCCGCCGTGTTCACGCGTGACACCGCGCGCGGCTTGCGCGTGGCCCGCCAGATCCATTCGGGCATTTGCCACGTCAACGGCCCGACCGTGCATGACGAGGCGCAGATGCCCTTCGGCGGCGTCGGCGCTTCGGGCTACGGCCGCTTTGGAGGCAAGGCGGGCATCGACAGTTTCACCGAACTGCGCTGGATCACGATCGAAACCCAGCCCGGCCATTTCCCGATCTGAACCTGCAAGATCATTCCGAGAGGACACACCATGACTGAACAGAAAATCGAGCGCGCGGAAGAAGATACCGTTGCCTTCGTCGTGGAAGACGGCATCGCCTGGGTTAAGTTCAACCGCCCGGAAAAGCGCAATTGCATGAGTCCCAAGCTCAACCGCCAGATGGGCAAGGTCATCACCGACCTTGAATTTCGCGAAGACGTGAAGGTTCTGGTGCTGACGGGTGAAGGCGATGCATGGTCAGCGGGCATGGACCTTCGGGAGTATTTCCGCGAAACCGAGGCCGAAGGCCAGTGGGCGATCCGCAAGGCGCAGCGCGAAGCCTATTCGTGGTGGGAACGCCTGCGCTGGTACGAAAAGCCGACCATCGCGATGATCAACGGTTGGTGCTTTGGCGGCGGCTATGGTCCTTTGTTCGCTTGCGACATTGCTGTCGCGGCCGAAGATGCCCAGTTCGGACTTTCCGAGATCAACTGGGGCATTCTGCCCGGCGGTGGCGCTTCCAAGGTGGCGGCAGACCTGATGCCGCTGCGCAAGGCGGTCTACCATGCGATGATGGGCGAAAATCTCAGCGGCAAGCAGGCCGAGCAGCAAGGTTTGGTGACCGAAGCGGTCCCCGCCGACAAGCTCAAGGCGCGTGTGCTCGAAATCGCGCAGGCGCTGTGCAAGAAGGACGGCCACGCGTTGCGCGCGACGAAGTGGGCGGTTCGCCGCGTTGCCGAAATGACTTACGACAATGCCGAGGATTACCTTATCCGCACCCAGGAAGCGCTGCACAGCTTCGGAGGCGTTGAAGCGCGCAAGGAAGCAACGCGCCAGTTCCTTGACGAAAAGAGCTTCAAGCCTGGGCTTGGAACCTTCGATGCAACCAAAGTAAAGCGCTGATTTTACAACAACTTTGCTCATGTTGAAAAGCCCCGGTCGCGCAAGTGGCCGGGGCTTTTGCTTGGGGGCTGCGCGATAAAGGCAGTTGCCAGTCCGGGGACATGCGGCCACCCTTTGGGCAAAGGAGCCGAGTTGCATGACCAACCGTTACGATGCATTGATCATCGGTGGGGGACACAACGGCCTGACTTGCGCTTTCTACCTTGCAAAGGCTGGGATGAAAGTGCGTGTGCTGGAACGCCGCCATGTTGTCGGCGGGGCGGCGGTGACCGAGGAATTCCACCCCGGTTTCCGCAATTCGACCGCGAGCTACACCGTCAGCCTGCTACGTCCCAAGGTTATCGCGGACATGAAGCTGCATGACTACGGCTATCGCGTGATCGAGCGGACGATCAGCAACTTCTTCCCGTTTCCAGATACCTATCTGAAGCTTGGTGGTGGGCCGGGCCGCACCGAGGCCGAGTTCGCGCGGTTCTCCAGAGCCGATGCCGGGACATACCCGAAATATGATGCGGCGCTTGAAAAGGTCGCGAACGTGTTGCGCGATATCGCGTTGCAGTGCCCGCCGAACGCCGGTGGCGGCTTGCGCTCGCTGTTCGCCGCCGCGCAGCAGGGTTGGCCGCTATCGCGCATGGATATTTCGACACAGCGCGATCTGCTGGACATCTTCACGAAGTCCGCCCGCGATTTCCTCAATGGCTGGTTCGAGGACGATCATGTCAAATCCGCTTTTGCCTTCGATGCGGTGGTCGGCAATTATGCGGGCGTATCCACCCCCGGCAGCGCGTACGTTTTGCTGCATCATGTGTTCGGTGAAGTGAACGGCAAGCTGGGTGCATGGGGCCATGCCGTGGGCGGCATGGGTGCGATCACGCAGGCCATGGCGCGGGCGTGCGAGGATGCGGGCGTTGAAATCACGCTGGAAGCGCCGGTGGCCAGAGTGCTGGTGAACAACAGCAAGGCCGAAGGCGTGAAGCTGGAAGGCGGCGAAGAACTTTACGCGCCGATCGTTGCCGCCAATGTCGGCCCCGCGCTGCTCTACCGGCAACTGGTCGATTCCAGCGATCTTGACGATGACTTCAACCGCCGGATCAAGGGCTACAAGACCGGATCGGGCACGTTCCGCATGAATGTGGCGCTGTCCGAACTGCCGGATTTCACGGTTCTGCCCGGCAAGGCCCTGGCCGAGCATCACACCGCCGGCATCATCATCGCGCCGGGCATGGACTACATGGATCAGGCATTCAGCGATGCACAGCAGCATGGGTGGTCGAAGCAGCCGATCGTGGAGATCAAGATTCCATCCACGGTGGATGACAGCCTTGCGCCTCCGGGGTACCATGTCGCCAGCCTGTTCTGCCAGCAATTTGCGCCGCAATTGCCCGACGGCAGATCATGGGACGATGCGCGCGAGGAGGTGGCCGACCTGATCATCGATACGGTCACCGCCCATGCGCCCAATTTCAAAAACAGCGTGATTGCCCGGCAGATACATTCCCCGCTCGACCTTGAGCGCAAGTTCGGATTGATCGGGGGTGACATCTTCCATGGGGCCATGGGTGTTGATCAATTGTGGGCAGCGCGTCCGGTGCTGGGCCACGGCGATTACCGCTCGCCCATCAGCGGCCTGTACATGTGCGGATCGGGTACGCATCCCGGCGGCGGCGTGACAGGAGCGCCGGGACACAACGCCGCGGCCGAAATCATCCGCGACCGATCCGTGATGTGGAAATTGCTGCACCGCAATTGAATTGCTCTCAGCCGAGCACGTCCGCCACTGGTGTATAAGCGTAACCCAGTTCGCGCGCGACAGCGGCGTAGGTCAGCTTGCCTTCGTGCACGTTAAGGCCCGCTGCAAGATTGCTGTCTGTACGCAACGCCTCCTTCCAGCCCATGTCGGCGATGCGCAGGGCGTGGGGCAGCGTGACGTTGTTCAGCGCATATGTGCTGGTCCGCGCGACCGCGCCGGGCATGTTGGCCACGCAATAATGCACCACGCCATCGACGATATAAGTGGGATCGGCATGCGTGGTGGCGTGGCTGGTTTCGAAGCACCCGCCCTGATCGATGGCAACGTCTACCAGCACGGCGCCGGGTTTCATTGTCTTCAGCATGTCGCGCGTTACCAGCTTCGGTGCTGCGGCGCCGGGGATCAATACCGCCCCGATCACCAGGTCTGCATCGGCGACCAGCGCGGCAAGCGCGGCCTTGCCGGAATAGAGGGTGCGGGCGCGCCCCTCGAAGTGATTGTCGAGCCGTTCGAGCACGTCAGGATCGCGATCGAGGATGGTCACGTCCGCACCGAGGCCGACCGCCATCTGTGCAGCATTGATGCCGACCACGCCCCCACCGATGACCACGACCTTGCCCGGCAACACGCCCGCAACGCCGCCCAGCAGCACGCCGCGGCCGCCGTGCGCTTTCTCAAGCGCGGTTGCACCGGCCTGGATTGCCATTCGCCCTGCCACCTGGCTCATTGGCTTGAGCAGGGGGAGGGCGTTGCCCGCGCCGGTTACGGTTTCATACGCAATGGCGGTCACGCCCGACTTCACAAGGTCAGCAGTCTGCTCCGGGTCAGGCGCGAGATGCAGGTAGGTGTAAAGGATCTGGCCCTTGCGCAGCATCGCGCGCTCCCCCGCCTGCGGCTCCTTGACTTTCACGATCATTTCGCAGCCATCAAACACGCTTCGTGCGTCGGGCTGGATTGTGGCACCTGCCGTTTCATAATCTCCATCGCTGGCACCGATGCCGTTGCCCGCACCGGCTTCAACCCATACCTCGTGGCCATGGGCGACGAGTTCGCGCGCGCTCTCCGGGGTCAGCCCGACGCGATATTCGTGGTTCTTGATCTCACGGACGGTGCCTACGCGCATGGTACTGTTCCTCGGATTGGCGGGTTAGCATGTTAACGCCAGCATATCCCATCGTTCCCGGCAGAAATTGCCTATTGTTGGCTAGGCAGTTCGTTGGCGTGGTGATATTATTCGGAATAGGCGAATTATTCGGGAAAATATTTCATGGATCGTGCAGATACCGCTGTACTGGAAGCGTTGCAGGCCGATTCGGCTCTTTCAATTGCCGAGCTTGCCGAAAAGGTCGCGTTGTCGCCTTCAGCGTGTCATCGGCGGATCAAGGCGCTGGAGCAAGTGGGGATCATAGCAGGGTACGGCGCGCGCCTCGATCCCCGCAAACTGGGCCTCACGATAGAGGTGTTCGTCGAGATAACACTCAACAGTCACAGCAGGGAAGCAATGGACCGCTTCGAGCAGGTTGTCGCTGACCTTGACGATATTCTCGAATGTCATCTGATGTCGGGCAGCGCGGACTACATTTTGCGCGTGGCCGCAGCCGATCTTGCGCATTTCGATGCCATCCACCGCGATTGCCTCGCCCGGCTTCCCGGTGTTTCCTCGATGCGGTCCAGTTTCTCGCTGCGACGGATCAAGCAGATGCGCGGTTATCCGGTCCGGTAGCGCCGCCTCATACCATATCCTGCGGGCGCACGATCCGGTCGAACATGGCCTCGTCCACCAGCCCCGAAGCAAGCGCCGCCTCCCGCAAGGACAAATCCTGTTCGTGCGCCTGTTTGGCGATTTTCGCCGCAGCATCATAGCCGATGTGGGGGGCAAGCGCGGTTACCAGCATCAGCGATCGTTCGAGCAGATCGGCAATACGGCGGCGGTCGGGTTCGATGCCTTCGACGCAGCGTGTGGCAAAACTCATCATGCCCACCGAAAGCAGATGGACCGAACGCAACACGGCAGCCCCGATCATGGGCTTGAACACGTTGAGTTGCAGATGCCCCTGCATGCCGCCGATGGTGACTGCCTGATGATTGCCGATCACTTGCGCGCCGACCATCGTGAGCATTTCGGCCTGCGTCGGGTTGACCTTGCCGGGCATGATAGAACTGCCCGGTTCATTGGCGGGCAGTTCCAGTTCGCCCAGACCGGATCGTGGACCCGAACTGAGCAGGCGGATGTCGTTCGCAATCTTGGTCAGCGTCACCGCCAGCGTTGCCAGCGTGGCCGAGAACTGGACAAGCGCATCGTTGGATGCCAGCGCCTCGAACTTGTTCGGCGCTGTAATATAGGGACGCCCCGTCAGCGCGGCCAGTTCGGCAGCGACGTCATTGGCAAAGCCTTCCGGCGCATTCAGCCCGGTGCCAACTGCCGTGCCGCCTTGCGCCAGCCGCAACAGGTGGACCTCCGCCTGCCTCAACCGGTCGGTGGTGTCCGTCAATTGCTGGGCATAGGCGGAAAATTCCTGTCCCAGCGTCAGCGGCGTTGCATCCTGCAGATGAGTACGCCCGATCTTGATTATGCCGCTCCACGCGAGCGCCGCACCGCTCAAGGCCCCACGCAGGCGCCCCAGTGCGGGCAAGAGGTCGCGGTTCAGCGCTTCCACTGCCGCAATATGCAGCGCCGTGGGGAAGGTGTCGTTTGACGACTGCCCTTGATTGACGTGATCGTTGGGATGAACCGGCACCTTGCCGCCGCGCGTTCCGGTCAGGATTTCGTTGGCGCGGCCGGCGATAACCTCGTTCGCGTTCATGTTGGACTGCGTACCGCTACCGGTTTGCCAGATCACCAGCGGAAACTGGCTGTCCAGCTTGCTCTCCACCACTTCGGCTGCCGCCTGCTCGATGGCGTCCGCCAATTGCGTGTCCAGCCCGTGGCGGCGATTGACGCGGGCGGCGGCCTGCTTGATCAGCGCCAGCGCGCGGATGATGCCGACCGGCATCGTTTCCGTCGCGCCGAACGGGAAATTTTCAATGCTGCGCTGGGTTTGCGCACCCCAGTAGGCATCGCCAGGCACACGGACTTCGCCGAGGCTGTCTGTTTCGATTCTCTGCATCACCGTTTCTTCCGCAAGCCCGTCAGGTGCGCTTTAGCAGGTTTTCGACGGTGTCATCGGCTGTTGCCTGCTTGTTTTTCATCCCGCTGACTTCCTGTTCCAGTGCGCTGCGCAACTTTTCGATCTGCTCGTCAGTCAGGTGTTCGATCCCGACAAACCCTTCACGGGCCTTGTCCACCGCGCGCAGAAGTTCATCCAGTTTGGCCTGCATGGCCGCAGCATCGCGGTTCTGACTGTTCTGGATCAGGAAGACCATCAGGAAGGTTACAATGGTTGTGCCGGTGTTGATCACCAGTTGCCAGGTATCGCTCCACTGGAAAACAGGCCCGCTGATGCCCCAGCCTATGACAATAGCCATGGCGATTATGAAAGTCGCAGGACGCCCTGCCATCGCCGACACACGGTTGGCGATCATTGTGAAAACCTGTTCCACAGTGTGCGCCTAGTTCTTGTGCTCAGGAAGCTTTTTGCGTTTGGTAGAGGCCAGTTCCTCCAATTCCGTTTCGGTCATCGATTGCGCCATTTTCCTGGATGGCTCCGCCAGATCGGACATGGCTGTATCGCCCCTTTTCGCTGACAGAGCGGCACCGGCGGCTTTCTGCTGGGCTGCGGACTTTGCGGGCATGGTCGATCTCCTTCGTGCACACAACACCGCCGGGCGCGGGGCGTTCCGTTCCATGCGCTCCGGGATTGGCATCGACATCTGGGGATGCGTCATTTGGCGTAGGCACGATGCAGCAAGGTCGCGCTACATTTGCGGCATCAACAATAAGAAACGCGCCTTTGCGTTTTCAGGGTGAACCAACGTGCAGCCAAGACTGGCGCATTGCAAACTTTCTGCCACGGCATTGCTCTTGCAACGCGATCTGCGATGAGCGGTACAGCATTGTCACCGGCCATAGAGCGCTCTCCGGCCGAAGGCACCGAAGCCGCGTTCTCTGCCGCCACCGCTCTGGAGGATTCAGGCGACCATGCCGAGGCTTTTGCGCAGTTTGTCCGGGCCAATGCACTCTGTCGCGCTCGTTTTCCTTACGACGGCAAGGCTGACGAAGCATTGTTCGAGGCGCTGAGGCGAACCTTCGCCCGCGACTTGCCGCTGCTGCCGGACAGCACAATTACCGAGGCTCCGGTGTTCGTGGTCGGGCTGCCGCGCACGGGGATTTCCCTCGTTCATCGCCTCCTTTCCGCACACAGCCAGTTATGGTCGGCTGGCGATCTTCCGGCGATGCCCGCAGCGGTCCGTCAGATAACGGGCGACATGGCCCGTCCGGTACTGGATACTCAGACTATCGCCGGTCTTGCAGGGCGTTCAGCCCAGGCCTTGGGCGAATTGTACATCACCCACATGCGACAGCAATCGAAGGCGCAAGGCCTGCGGCCGGTTGACAGGTTTGCCGCCAATTTCCTTTACATTGGCTGGATCGTCGAAGCGCTGCCCAACGCCAGCATCGTCTGCTTGCGACGCGGCGCGATGGACAGCGTGTGGAGCAATTTTCGTACGCCTTTCGCCGCCGGATCGACGGATTATCCCTGGTCGCACGATCTGCTTGATGCGGCGCGTTACGTGCTGATGTTTCAGCGGTTGATGGCCTTCTGGCGGCAGCGTTTTCCGGGCCGGATCCATGAGATCAGCTTTGAACATCTCGTTATCGATCAGGAAGTGCAGACCCGGCGTATGCTGGCCCATTGCGGATTGCCGTGGGACCCTGCCTGCCATGATATATGCGACCGCGAAACGAAGGTGGTATCCGGGGCGCGACAGCCATCTCGCCCGCGATCGATTGGCCGGTGGCATGCCCACGAAACCGCGCTGGCAGATGTCATGGAATTCTTTCTGGCGAATGGCATTCCGCTGGATTGAACCGTGTCAGCGGGTCTGCTGGCCGATCCCGAAGCCTGAAGCCAGAAAGCTCTCTGCCTGGGCAAGATCATCGACGGTATCGACATCGAGCGCCAACGCCGGATCGAGTGCGATTGACCGGGCATTGCGCAGCAGCGCGCCTGCGCCGCGATCGCCGGTCAGACAGCGCATCGCGGGAAAGTGGCTGGCACCAAATACGGCGGGGGGCATCCCGATGTCACCAACCCTCGATGCGATCACATTGCCATCGAACGTATCGATAAGCGCCGTGAAGTGGGCGAGTGGAACAAGCGGCATGTCGGCCAGCGCGATCATTGCGGCGGTTTGATCGCCAAGTGCAGCGATGCCGATGGCAATCGAGCGCGATAGCGGCCCGCCCGGTGGATCGAGCATCACGCGCTCGAATCCCTTCAAAAAGGGCGTGGAGGGCGAACAAATAGCCAGGCGTCGTGTAAAGGGCAGGGCGGCCAGCCGCTCGGCGGCGTGGTGCGCCAGCGGCACACCCGCCAGCAACGCGCCCAGCTTGTCCCCGCCGAACCGCGCCCCGCGCCCTGCCGCCAGCAGGACAAGGGCTGTCACGCGGACGCCGTCGTTTCGAGCGGCTGCCCCATCCAGTGCGACCAGAGCGCCAGAGCATTATAATCCGCAACAATCTCGCCCAGGATCGAAACTGCCAAAGTCGCCGGGTCCCGCGTTGCCGGAATCAGCCCGATATGGCCGCGGAGCGTCTCGATCTGTTCCATGGATACGCCCGAATGGGAAAGCATCGCCCGCCGCGCGGCATGTGTCTTTCGGCTCCCTATCGCGCCGATGTAGAACGATCGCAGGGCAAGGGCTTGCGGAAGCAGGAATTCCTCCCAGTCGCGCCCATGGAACAGGAACACGATGGCGGTCCAGGGATCGCCATGGGCGATGGGCAGGGTGTTGCGTGTGGGCAGAAACGTAGCCTCGATGCCCTCGTCACCCAGCAGGTCCCGCGTTGGAAGGTCCGGCGTCAGGGCCTGCACTTGCGCGCCGAATGCCGCGCCAAGGCGGGCAAATGCGGTGAGGTCCTCGCCCTGTCCCAGCGCGACGATGCGCAACGCGGGCTGATAGGCATGATGGAGACTGTTTCCGTCCCAGGAACGGGACACAGCGTCAGGCAGGAGTGCAACGCTGTCGCAGCCCAGGGCAAGGCCTGTAGCGCGCCGCTGATCCAGTTGCCCAAGCGCCGAGATCATGGTTGCCGCATCGGGACGCGGCGTGAACAGCAGGTCGATGCCGCCGCCACAGGGCAGGCGGATGTCGATATAGGCAGAACCGATACCATAGCGCACCACGCGGCCCCAGCCGTCGTCGAGCGCTTCAAGCGCTTCGGCAGCCACGGCATCTTCCACGCAGCCGCCGGAAAATGATCCGATCCTGCGCCCGTCGGCCGCAACCGCCATCTGTGCGCCAATGGCGCGGGACGAAGCGCCTTCAATGCCGATCAGCGTGACAAGTACCGTATCGATGGCTTCGGCATGGCGATCCACGATGAAGCGCAGGATGTCGAGGGGCGTGGTCGCTATCATTGGAACTGCGCTATATCAGCTCCAGCGGAAGGCGGCGATGCCGTTTTCCGGTGACCGAATAGATCGCGTTGGCGAGGGCCGGGATTACCGGGGGCAGTGCCGGCTCGCCGAGTCCGGTGGGCGGGAATTCGGTCTTGACGAACTCCACCGCAATCTCACCCGGCACCCCATCGATCCGCATCAGGGCGAAATCGCCAAAGTTCTCGGCAGTGACCTTACCGTTTTCCTGCACGATCTTCTGGCCGAGCATGGCTTGGCCCAGGCCTTCGATCACCGATCCCTGCACCTGATTCATGGCGTTCAGGGGGTTGATGATGTGCGATCCGACATCGCCTGCCACCCACACCTTGTCCACCCTCACCGTGCCTTCGGAAAGGGTTACATCGACCACTTCGGCGAAATAGCCCAGGTGAGAAAAATAGAAGCCGAAGCCGCGCCCCTTCTGGCGACCTGTCCAGCCCGCCGCCTTGCACACGGCATCGATTACGCCACGGGCGCGGCCAGTGTTGAGCGCCACGCGACCGCCCGGAATTTCGCGCGGGGCACCCAGTGTGCGGCGCATCAGTTCGGGCAGGTCCAGCCCTGCGGCTTCGGCCACTTCGTCAAGAAAGCTCTGGAACACGAACGCCATCGCATTGGAAGTCGGCGCGCGCAGCCAGCCGGTGGCAAGGTTGGTCGCCATGTAGCTGACGCCAAGATCGACGTTGGGCACGACCGGGCCGGGGAATTCCGTAGCCTGCATTTCCGCTGCGCGCAGTCCCTTGCCGTCCTTGCCGAAGCTTACGAAGTGATCCTTGAACGCAACGATCGCCCCGGTCTCATCAATTCCGGCACTGAATCGATGCCAGCCTGCGGGGCGGTAGAAATCATGGCGAAAATCATCGGTGCGATCATAGAGCACTTTTACCGGCTTGCCGGGCAGTGCTTTTGCCACCTGCCCGGCAATGACCATGTAATCGTTCAGCAACCGCCTGCCAAACCCGCCGCCGATCCGCGTCAGGTGGATCGTCAGGTCATCCGGCGTCAACCCGCATAGCCGCGCCGTTTCCGCGCGGCCTCCTGCCGGTGCCTGGCTCGGCGCCCAGATCTCCAGCTTGCCGTCCTTGAACAGGGCCGTGCAATTCTGTGGTTCAAGCGTGGCGTGGGCAAGGAACGGGTATTCATAATCCGCCTTCACGACCCTGGATGAACTGGCCAGCGCACCATCGGCATCGCCCGCCTTGAACAGGCTGATCTGCGGCACCGCGCCCACAAGTGCTGCGGCGTCCCTTTCATATCCGACACTCGAAAAGCCGCTGACCGCAACATCGTCCCACTTGACCACCAGCTTTTCGCGCGCCTTGCTGGCTTTCCACCAGCTGTCCGCCACGATCAGCACCGTGTCGGTCTTGCCGTCTGCCACATAGCCGCTGTTGACCGGGATCACCGCGATCACGCCGGGAATGGCCTTCACCGCAGCATCGTCGATCGATGCGATGGTTCCGCCATGCGCCGGACATTTGACCACGGCTGCGTGAACCATGCCCGGCAGGCGCGTATCGATGCCGAACAAGGGCGCGCCCTTGACGATACCGGGCACGTCCACACCGGGCTTGGATTTTCCGATGATCGTGAATGCCGAAGCATCCTTGAGCGGCACTTTTGCCAGGTCGGGCGGCGTTTGTTCCGCTGCGCCTTTGGCGAGCGAAGCATACGTCAGGCTTTTTCCGCTGGCCTTGTGCAATACAGCGCCCCGTGCGGTGGAAAGGGTTGCTGCATCGACGCCCCACGTCTTTGCCGCAGCAGCCACCAGCATGGCGCGCGCCGCCGCCCCTGCTTGCCGCATGGGCAGCCAGTTGCGCGGCGTGGAAGTGCTGCCCCCCGCTGACTGCACACCATAGATTTTCTCATTCGCGTCGGTCTGCTCGATCCTGACCTGCTCCCATGCCAGATCGAGTTCCTCGGCAATGAGCATCGGCAGCATTACCTTCACGCCCTGGCCGATTTCCGGGTTCTTCGCCCCGATGGTCACTGTATTGTCGGGATTGATCCGCACGAATGCGTTGAGCGTGTTGGACGATGCGGGGGCGGTTGGACCGGCCGCGATGACTATCGTGGCGTCCAGCGTCAGCACCGCGCCACCAGCAAGCGAGGCGACCATGAACGAGCGGCGGTCGAGCGCGGGAGCCTTGGTCATGCCGGTTTCTCCCCATCCGAAGCGCCTGAGTTTGCCATCTCCGGGGGCAGGCCTGCCGCCTGCCTGATCGCCGCGCGGATACGCAAGTATGTGGCACAGCGACAGATGTTGCCGCTCATCCAACCGTCGATATCGTCCGCCGTCGGCTTTGGATTCTGCTTGAGCAATGCTGTGGCCGACATGATCTGTCCGGCCTGGCAATATCCGCACTGCGGCACGTCAAGCGCCTGCCATGCTTCGGTCACGCGTTTGCCGACAGCATTGGTGGCCACCCCTTCGATCGTGGTGATCGCCTTGCCCGCCGCATCGGCAATCGGCGTCTGGCACGATCGCACGGCATCCCCATCGAGATGGACCGTGCAGGCCCCGCATAGCCCCGCGCCGCAACCGAATTTGGTGCCCGGCATGTCAAGGTCTTCGCGCAGAACCCACAGCAGCGGCTTGTCCGCTTCGGCATCGACCACGCGTTTGGTGCCGTTTACGGTCAAAGTAACGCTCATCAACGAATATCCCTGGTATGCCCGGAAGATCGCCGGTGCAGCGGGCTGCCGCATGGGCAGTACCGGCACTGGCCGTTGGCGAAACTGGAGAGTGCGACGTGCCGGGTCAAGCACCTTGTTGAATGGCTTGTGAAACCTTAGTTGCCCTTATCAGCCAACCGATAGTCATTGCGGTTGGCGCGGGCCAAATTCTGGTGTTATGCGCAAGTAATGGCTACTGCCCGCCTCGATCATCGTGATACCGAACTGCCCTCCGCTCCGCGACCGGGAACTTACGTGCGCGGCGCCGAAACGGTCGACGCGATCATCAAGGCTGCCTTGCGCGTCCTGATCGACGAAGGGGCAGGGGCTTTCACCATCCGCCGCATTGCGTCTGAATGCGGAATGAAAGTCGGCAATGTCAGCTATCATTTCCCGAAAAAGGAACTGCTGATCCAGACCCTGCTGGACGAGATTATCAACAGTTACAAGAAAGTGCTTGAACGCACCGTCAGACAACCCGGTCTCGATGCCGCCGAAAGGCTGCGCCTGATCATCGTGCTGTGCCTTGATGACATCGGCGGAAAGCGCACGACGCGGCTGTTCACTGAACTCTGGGCGCTGGCGAACCACAACGAGTTCGTAGCCGACCGGGTGCGGGTGTTCTATCAAAGCGTACACGATACCATCGCGGAATATGTCGCTGAACTCAACCCGGCCTTGAGCGAGCAGGAAGTGCGCCTTGTCGCGCTATTCATCAGCGCATCGATGGAAGGCGCGACACCGTTTTGCGGCTACGAAAAGCCGTGGTCGCACCAGTTGGGGGCATTTACCGCGATTGCCGCCCATTCGCTGGTTCATCTTGCAAGAACGATCACGTCGCGAGAGATTGCCGGGCTTGCCGATTGCCCTTGAGTCCGGGGCGGGTTGTTTGGGCGGCGATCTCTTGACGCTTTTAGTGTTCGCAATTGCGAAAAGGAACTTGACCGAATCTGGACGTACGTCAAAACTTCGGACATTCAAGCTAGGGGGCCATGATGACGCTGGTTAGCAGCAGGTTGGCGGGATTGCTTTTCGCAGGCGTGGTCGCAGGATCGCTCGCCGTTCCGGCACACGCGGAAACGGTGGTGCCAGAGGCTGAGGAGGCCACGGTCAATACGATGGAGCCGCCAAACACCGGCTGGTTCTTTGTGCGAGGGGGCTGGGGATCGGCAGGATCGAGCATCTTCGATTCCGCCACCGGCAAGATGGTCGGGATGGTCGCCACGGGGCGCGATTCCGATATGGCGATCGATCCGGCAGGCAAGGCCTATTACGTTGCCGAAACGATCTGGACCAAGGGCAATCGCGGAACCCGGCAGGATCTGGTTGCGGTCTATGATGCCAGAACGCTCAAGCTGCTGACGGAAATTCCCACGCCCGGTCGCCTGATCATAGGCGGGCTGAAGACCAATTTCGTCGTCACCGATGACGGTAAAACCGCTTACGACTACAATTTCGATCCGGCTTCGTCGGTCAATGTGATCGATCTGGTCAAGCGCAAGTTCGTCCGCGCTATCGAACTGCCCGGCTGCGCGAACATCATTCCTAATCCCGGAGTCGGCTTTTCGTCGCTCTGCGCCGATGGAACGCTGGCTACCGTTACGGTAAAGGGTGGGACGCAGGACATCACCCGGACCGAACCCTTCTTCGATGCTGCCGCCGACCCGATCTTTGCGAATTTCACGTATGATCGCAAAAAGAAGCAGGCTGTGTTGCTCAGCTATGCCGGGCTGATCCGGGTTGCTGTGATCGGTGCGAAACCCACTGTCAGCGAACCGTTTTCGATTCAGCAGGCGGCCGGATTGCGCGCTGCCGATACCGCACCGCTCGACATCGCGTGGTTCCCCGGCGGATCGCAGGTCATGGCGCTCCACCGTCCCAGTTCGACGCTTTATGTGCTGATGCACAAGGGGGAATACTGGACGCACAAGGAAGGCGCCGAAGAAATCTGGGCGGTCGATCTGGCAACGAAGAAGGTTACCAGGCGCATCCCGCTGAAGGATCCTGTGAACAATATCGAAATCACGCAGGACGATGCCGCGATGATCATGGTCACCGATCGCATGAACAATGGCCGGATGATCGATGCGAAGACCGGCGAGATCAAGCACACCATCGAAAACGCCGGCGGCGGCCACATCACCGTCGTGGAGCCGATGTGAGCACGCTCGGCGCATCGGCGCTTGCCATCGGCGGCGGGGCGGCGGCAATCGGTGTGGGACTGGTATTCCTGACGGCAGGCGCAGCCAAGCTGCGCAGCCGTCGCATGTTTCCCGGTGTCGTTGCCAATTACCGGCTGTTGCCTGACAGAATGGTCGGTCCGGTTGCGATGGCCCTGCCTTTCGTGGAACTGGCTGTCGGATCAGGCCTTCTCGCCGGATTTCGCAGCGCTGCCGTTCCGGCCATAGCGCTACTGCTCGCATTCGCTGCCGCCATGGCGATCAACATCGGACGCGGCCGGGCGCATATCGATTGCGGTTGCGGGCGCTCCGAACTGCGCCAGCCATTGAGCCGGACGCTCGTGCTGCGCAACGTTGCGCTTGCCGTGCTGCTCGTTCCCGCGCTGGCGGCGATGCCCGCTTTCGCTTCTGCCGGATGGCTCATCGCGCTGGCCGGAGGGGTAGCACTCTATCTCCTCACGCACCTCGTAAACGCGCTTGCGGCGCTGGCCACTGGTCCGCTCGCCGCCATGGAAAGGAATTCCCGATGATCACCGCTCTTATCGTCAGTCAGGTGATCTCATGGCTGGTCATTCTTGGGCTTGTGGTGATGCTGCTCGCGCTCGCACGGCAGGTGGGTGTGCTCCACATGCGCGTAGCACCTGCCGGCGCGCTAACCACCAGCGGGGGGCCGGCGGTTGGGGAC
Source organism: Novosphingobium sp. CECT 9465 (assembly GCF_920987055.1). Taxonomy (NCBI): domain Bacteria; kingdom Pseudomonadati; phylum Pseudomonadota; class Alphaproteobacteria; order Sphingomonadales; family Sphingomonadaceae; genus Novosphingobium; species Novosphingobium sp. CECT 9465. Next base: position 1,973,071 of record NZ_CAKLBX010000001.1, on the reverse strand, counting down.
AAGGCACCCGCGGTTCCGGCACACACCCTGGAAGGCAAGGACGTGATCGTGGGCGGCCCGTCCAAAACCGTGCCGCTGCGCCTGCTGATGTTCGTCTCTGCCACATGCCCGTTGTGCAAGGGCCTTATCCCCGCCGCGCGCTCGTTCGCCCATGACGAACGTCTTGAACTGACATTCGTCGGCGATGACGATGCGTCAGTGCAGCGCACAATGATCGCGCAGCACGGGCTGGAAGCCTATCGTTTCATCAATGGCCCGGAAGTTGGCCAGGCTTATGAAGTGGGCAAGCTGCCTTATGCGGTTTTGCTCGATAGCGAAGGAACGATCCTTTCGAAGGGGCTCGTCAACAGCCGTGAACATCTCGAAAGCCTGGTGATCGCCCATGAAATGGGCATCGCAACGGTGCAGGACTACATTTCGCAGCTCAAGGTACAGGCCGCCTGAGCGCCGGAAAATCGTGAATAGGGGGCATTTGCATGAAGACTTTCAATCCCGACGCGATTGGCGAAAAGCTGCTGCGCCGGTTCGCGGGCCGCACATCGCGCCGGAGCATCATCTCGCGCATTGGCATCGCACTGGTTGCCGCACCGGTCTTTCCTGTTCTGCCAGTGAGCCGCGCCGAGGCCGCCAAGCCCGACCGTACGCCTGAGGCCAAGACGGCGTTTGCGCGCAACGCCCAGACCAAGGACGATACGAAGTGCGATTACTGGCGTTATTGCGCGATCGATGGCGCATTATGCACCTGCTGCGGCGGCGGCATCCACACATGCCCCGCCGGGGCAGAACCCTCGCCGGTTTCGTGGGTCGGGTCGTGCATCAATCCCGATGACGGCAAGGCCTATATGATCGCGTATCGCGATTGCTGCGGAAAGCCTGCTTGCGGTCAATGCGGATGCGACAACACCGACCGCGAAACGCAGGTCTATCTGCCGCAGCTCAACAACAACGTGATCTGGTGCTTCGGGACAAGCAGCATGGAATACCATTGCTCCACCGCGATCATGATCGGCGCGGCATAAGGGAAAGGGGCGTGCGCCGGATCGGCCTTGCAGCATTTGCCGCGGCGTGTGCGGCATTGATCGGGCCGGGACTGGCGGCCAGGGACGATCCGCGCGCCACCACCGTCGCGAACGGTCTTGCGGCGATTTCCGACCCGGAACTGGCGCGCGCCGATTACGTCGAACATTGCGCCGGTTGCCATGGGGTGCAGGGCATTTCCGCCCCGGCGAAGCTTCCTGAACTGCGCGGGCGCGTGGGCTACATGATGTGCACACCTGCAACGCGCGCCTATCTGCTGCGCCTTCCCAACATCGCCAAGAGCCGGTTGAGCGATAACCAGCAACTGGCGGATATGCTCAATTTCATGATATTCGGCATCGGCGGCCAAAGCGTGCTGCCGGGGACCCGGCCATTTACCGCCAGCGAAGTGGCCCATGAACGAAAGTTCGCGCTGACCTCCGCGTCGCTTGTCACGGAACGCAAGCGCCACGTCGAAACGGCGATCCGTGAATGCGGCGCGCCGGCGACCTTCCGGGACTTCTACCAGCCTCGCTGACGCTCCTTTCATGGACGAGCGGGAGGGTAACCGGGGATTTCATGTCGGGTAATCTTTCGCATCGCACCCAACGGCATGAAATACTGTTCGGGATTGGAACATTAACGCGCCAATCATTCCGCGTCCTGCGGTGGCCAAAAGATGCCTCGGCAAGCCTGCACCGGTGACGTAATTCACATTTTGTGACCGAATCGTAACGTTTTTGCTGATGATTGCGAATGCGGCTCGCTAATCGGGACAAATTGGCGATCTTCGGGGATCGCGGGTGTCTAACCGAAATGAAACCAGTTTTCGTACTGCTGGGGAAAACGCGCCATGTTGCAATGCGGCACAGGCGCGGCATCTAACTATCAGGTCTGTAAGTATTTTGCCTGAAAATGCTTAATGCACACGCAGGGCAGCGCTCAGGATTGATCTTAAGCGGTGCAAATTCTGCTTTGGGTTGGGATGGCTGTCGTTACGAACAAACGCATCGCTAACGCAACCGGCTGCCACCGGCGGCTAGATTGTCCAACCCGGACCCCCAAAATGAGGCCGTCGTCATGCAAGCATCAGCAAGAACGCTCGATCAAGTTTACGACACCTTGACCGAAGCACTTCAGGACCTCGATGATCATGGGCATGCCATGGCAGCGCTCCATCTGGCCATGGCTGTGGATTGTCTGAAGACCGGGATCGATACGGCCGGCGAGGCTGACGAATGGGCCACCCGGTTGCAGCCAAGGTTGCGATTGGTCGCTTCTTCCTGATCAAGCGGACCATCGATGCGGGAATGGCAAGACGATTAAGGGATCGCTTACGGCTTTGCCCGTCACCTGAATGCCTGCGTTGCGGAAAACGGAAACGCACAACCGTTCGCATGGAATTGTACCTCACGGGCATCGGACGTATCTCTCGAACGGAATAGGCGGCGTTTCGCGACAAACCTCCGCCGACCAGCCTACATCCGCCAACATCCCGTGTAGTTCGCTCGATAAGCTTCGCGGAAATCCGTAACATCGCTCATGCAAGTGTGCCGACTGGGGTGATCAGGTGGGTACAACTTGTCAGGGCAAAACAAAAAATTTAATGTCTATCATTGCAGTTGAGTATATGGTCTATCCAGCAACGGGGATGATTCGTCGTCCCCGGACTGCACACGCCATTCCGCTCCACAGGACCCGTTGCTGCAATGACCGAATCTTCGAACGCTCGCGGAGATAGCGAGAATCATCTTGAAGAGAGCATCGCCAGTGTGCGTGAGGCCCTGACGGGTCTGCGCTACGGCAATGTTTCGCTCACCGTCCATGAAGGGCGGGTTGTCCAGATCGACGTGACCGAGAAGCGACGGCTCAAGCCGAACTGATCGAACCCGTCCACACTTCAACGCTCCAACTCCAACACAAAAACAACCGCACCGCTGACCGGACCACCGGAGGCATCGTTCGGGAAAACCCATGAGGTCCTACGATGAACTTCCGTGTCCTTCTCGCGGCGGGGGCTGCGCCTCTCGCCCTGTTCTCGCAAAGCGTCTCCGCTGCCGAGACACCTGCAAACGAAACGGCGCCAGCCGATCCGCAAACCACGTCTGTCGGCACCGGCGCCAGCGATAGCGGCACGATCGTCGTCACTGCCCGGCGCCGCGCGGAAACCGCGCAGGACGTACCACTGGCCATTTCGGTCGTCGGTGGCGAACACATCGACAGCACCGGCAGTTTCAATGTCGGGCGCCTGCAGCAGCTTACGCCGACGCTGCAATTCTATTCCTCGAACCCGCGCAACACCGCCGTCAACATTCGCGGCCTTGGTGTGCCGTTTGGCCTGACCAACGACGGGATCGAACAGGGCGTCGGCATCTATATCGACGATGTCTACAATGCCCGCGTCGCCTCGGCCACGTTCGATTTCCTCGACGTGAAGCAGATCGAAGTCCTGCGCGGTCCGCAGGGCACACTCTATGGCAAGAACACCACCGCCGGCGCGATCAATATCACCACCAACCAGCCGACCTTCGATTTTGAAGGCAAGGCCGAAGTGAGCGTCGGCAACCTCAATTTCGTGCAGGCCAAGGCCGCTGTTTCAGGCCCGATCTCCGATACTCTGGCCGCGCGCCTTGCCGTCTCGTCGACCAGCCGTCGCGGCACGATCTACAATGCGACGACCAACCAGTGGATACAGAGCCAGGACAACCTTGGGTTGCGCGGGCAATTGCTGTTCAAGCCGAGCGAGGCGCTGAGCATCACGTTGGCCGGCGATTACAGCGAGCAGGACGCGGTGTGCTGCGGTTCGGTTTATGTCCGCACAGCCACCACCCAGCGCGCGCTGAACAGGCAGTTTGCCGCGCTTTCAGCAGCGCAGGGCTATGCCGTGCCCAGCACCAATCCGTTCGACCGCGTGACAGATCTGGATTCGCCGTTGCAGGCCGGAAACAAGATCGGTGGCGCTTCGATCAAGGTGAAGTGGGATGTCGGGCCGGGCACACTGACATCGGTCACGGCATGGCGCTTCTGGGACTGGCAGCCGCAGAATGACCGTGATTTCACCGGATTGCCGATTGTCAGCAAATCGCAGAATCCTTCGCAGCAGGATCAGTACACGCAGGAATTGCGCTACAATTACAGTGGCGACCGTTTTGATTTCGTGCTGGGTGCGTTCGGCTTCTACCAGCGCATCGACACGCAAGGCACCGAAGCGCATGGCAGCGCCTCGACCAGATGGAACCTTGCGCCCAGCAACGCGCTGTACAATTCCAACGTGCTTGACGGACTGACTGCGCTCAATACGCAGTATCTCAAGAATACGAGCGTTGCCGTTTACGGGCAGGCCAGCTGGAAGATCACGCCTGAGCTGACCTTGCAACCCGGCCTGCGTGTCAACTATGACAAGAAGGACGGGTTCTACCAGCGCCGCGTATTTAATGCTGCTGGCACCGAAATCCTGCTTAGCACCCCGAACAGCGCCACCAAGACAGCGCAACTGGGCATTTTCACGCCGCAGGAAATCGCGCCAAAGTTCAGCGACTGGAACTTCAGCTACGATTTCACCGCCAGCTACAAGGTGGCCGAGCGCGTTTTGCTCTACGCGACATATGCCAAGACCTTCAAATCGGGCGGCATCAATCAGAACGGCGTACCTACCGACGCCGCCAACAACCCCATCCTGGCCTCTGCCACGGTCAAGCCGGAATCCGTCCGTCATTACGAAGCGGGTATCAAGACCGAGTTTCGCGATCTTGGCGCGATTCTCAACCTCTCGATCTTTCGAACGGACATCAAGGACTATCAGGCCAACGTCAACAATGGCCAGTTCGGTGTGCTGCGCGGTTATCTCGCCAATGCCGGCGCGGTGCGATCGCAGGGCGTCGAAGCCGATTTCTCGATCCGCCCCTCGGAACGCTTCAATGCCTATGTCAACGGTGCCTATACCGATGCCACGTATCGCAAGTTCACCGATGCGCCTTGCCCGCCCGAACTTTCGGGCGGCACCGTCGCCAGCGGATCGCAGGTTCCGGGTGCTGCCGGAACACCGGGCGCGCTCAGCCCTGCCAATTGCGACATCTCCGGCCAGCGGCTGCCCGGCGTGTCCGAATGGTCGGTGTCATGGGGCCTTGAAGCCAACGCGCCGGTCGAATTGTTCGCGCAGGAAGGGCATGTCTACCTCGGTTACGATGGCAGCTACCGCTCGAACTTCTCGTCCAATCCGTCACCTTCTGTCTATACTTGGGTGGATGGCTATTCGTTGTCCAACGTCCGGGTCGGCTTCCGCACAGACGATGGCTTCGACATCTATGGCTGGGTCCGCAATGCGTTTGACGAAAACTACTTCGAGCAGCTTTTCGTCGGTCCGGGCAACACCGGCCTGATTGCAGGCTTGCCCGGCGATCCCCGCACATGGGGTTTCACCCTGCGCAAGGCCTTCTGATCGCTCCACCCCGCAGCGCATGCGGTCCTCAAGGGCCGGTGGTGCACACCACCGGCCCCTTTTTTGTCAGTTGTTTCCGCCGATGAAGTCACCCAGTCCGCCCAGCACCGAGCCTTCGCCACGGTTCTGGCCGCCACGCGATCCGGCCGCAGCCAGCATGCGTCCGGCAAGACGAGAGAAGGGCAGGGACTGTATCCAGACCTTGCCCGGTCCGCGCAGCCGCGCGAAGAACAGACCTTCGCCGCCAAACAGCACTGAGCGCACACCGCCCGCCGTCACCAGATCGAAGTCCACCGAAGACGTGTAGGCGGCAAGGCAGCCTGTATCCACGTGCAATTCCTCGCCCGCGCGCAGTTCCCGTTCAACCACGGTGCCGCCCATCTGTACGAACACCCAGCCATCGCCATCAAGCTTCTGCATGATGAAGCCTTCGCCGCCGAACAGCCCGGTCATCACGCGGCGCTGAAACGCAACACCGATGGAAACGCCCTTGGCGGCAGCAAGGAAGCTGTCCTTCTGGCAGATCAGCGTACCGCCCACATCGGTCAGCTTGATCGGCAGGATCGCACCGGGCGTGGGGGAGGCAAATGCGACGCGCGCCTTGCCACTTCCGTTATGGGTGAAGACCGTGGTGAACAGGCTTTCCCCCGTGACCAGCCGCTTGCCTGCGCCCAGCAGCTTGCCCATGAAACCGCCGCCATTATCGCCGCTTCCATCGCCGAACACGGTGGTCATGCCGATCGAGGCGTCCTTCCACACCAGCGCTCCGGCCTCTGCCACCGCGCTTTCGCCCGGATCCAGTTCAATTTCCAGGAACTGCAGTTCCTGCCCCTTGATCTCGAAATCGATATCGTCGGCAATGCTGGCGCTGCGGTGATGCGCCCACGGGCTGCTGGACATGGAAAAGGTCTCCTTGAAGTAATGCGCCCAACATAGGCGTTGTGCGCGGCGATGCGAGAGGGATACCCACCTTTCGTCGACACTGGTATGACGCTCGTCATGGCAACCTTGCACGATACCCTTACCACCCCCGACCGACTGCTTGCCGGTGCCGAACGGCTGGTAGTGCGCGAAGGCGTCCGCATGCTCACTGTGCGCAGGATCGCCGAAGAAGCCGGCGTCAATTCGGCGCTGGTACGATATCATTTCGGCGATACGGATGGCCTGCTCGGCGAACTCGCCCTGCGCAATGCGACACAACTGGCCGACGCGCGCATGGCGCTGCTCGGAACCCTGCGATCCGGCGATTTTGCCGGCGCGGTCGATGCGCTGGTCAAGCCATTATGGGCGAAAGCCGCAATGAATCCGGTGTTTCGCGCAATCGTGGTGCTGGATGAAGTGTTTTCGCGTTCTGGAAAGGATATGAACGCGCGGATATGGGCCGTATTTGCCGATGGTGTAGCCCAAGTGCAGGCCGCGTTCGAGGTGTGCCTGCCTGATGCTGATCCCACCGAACTTGCCTGGCGCATTCGCTTTGTCACCGCCGCAGCGCTGGATATTCCGCCACGCGGACTGCCCGATCATCAAACCGGCGCACGTGCAATTTATGGCGACGATACGGAAGAGGAGCGGCTGGTGCGCTTTCGTCAGTTTGCGGCCGATGCGCTGCGGATGGATGCACCCCAGCCACACAATGCGGCAAAGAAGAATTCGGAATAATTGCGCGCCCAGCGCTCTGTCTCGTCACGATCGTAAGGACTGAGACTGCCGACAAAGCGGACATGGCCCAGCAGCCCTTCCACCCAGAACCGCGCCGCCAGACCGGGATCGCGGATCACGATACCTTCTTCCGAAACTGCCCGATGCAGATCGTTCTGAATATGCACGAGTGCGTCCTGATACATAGCGAGGCGATAATTGAAATCATCGTTGCTGAATTCCTGGTCGCACCAGTCCACCAGACGTTCCATCAAAACACCGTCGGGGGAAAGCAGGGTTTTGACGACTGCTGCTGCACGCTGGCAGAAGCGCTCGACCAAGGGGAGCGTATCGCCGATTGCAATGATCGACATCCGGCGCTGCTCGACCTTGTATTTCAGCAGTGCCGCAAGGAATTCAGGCTTGCCGGGAAACCGATTGTAGATCGTTACCTTCCCGATCCGGGCATGGCGCGCGATCCGGTCGAATGTGAATTTTTCGAACCCCTGTTCGGCAAGAACTTCCCATCCCGCTTCGAGTATGCGGGCTGGCAGGCGCTGGGCTTCTTCCAGTGAAGGACGTCCGCGCCGAGCAGTCGGCCTGAAGTCGCCCGAACCTTCGTCGATATCAGTGCACTGTGCGCTGGGTTGCTCCGATGGCTCGTGCGATATCACGTGCAGAATCCTGCCTGCCGTCGCGGGCGCAGGCCTGCCATTGATCGAGGCGCTGCACCGGGCATGACATTTCGAGACCTTGGCAATAAGCCTGCCAGAACCGGCGGCTTGCATCTGAAATCCAGCGCATCTTTCCCACTTCCTCGCCTTTGTGGCGTTTCATGGGAATAGATTGCCTCAGTCACATGCGGAGTCAATATAGTATAAAATGGACGAATCTGGCTCATTTTTCAGCCTCGTCGGCCTGCCATCCCAACCCCAGAGCCTTTTCCACGGCAACGAATGCAGTCGTCACTTCGGCCCGTGCGCTGGCCGCAGCCATCGAAAGCTGGAGTGCCTGCCGTTCGGCGTTCAGTACGTCGGTCTGGCTGACGGTCCCTGCTGAAAGGCGCTGGTCCTGCAATCGGACAGTTGCCTTCGCGCGTTGTTCCGCATCCAGCGTGCGCGCGAACGCCAACCGATGCGCGCCGAACCGCGCCAGCGATCCTTCGGCGTCCTGCAGCGCGCCAAGCACGGACTGCCGATAGCGGGCTTCAGCTTCCGCTGCCGCGCTCCTCGCCACTTCCACCTGTCGTTCTGCCCGACCGCCGTCGAACAGCGACCACCGGATCTGGGGCAGCGCAATGCCGACGATGTTGCCGGGATCGATCACGTCGCCGATATTCTGGCCACCAAGGCCGAGTATGCCCAGGAAGCTGATCTTGGGGAACTTTGCCGCAACCTGCACACCGATGTCCGCATTGGCAGCGGCCAGCTGGCGCTCTGCTGCGCGAACATCAGGGCGGCTGCGCAGCATCAGTGCAGGATTGCCCACTGCAACCTGTGCAGGCGGCAGCGGGACCGGTGCTGGCGCCGTGAGCAAGGCATCGAGCGATCCCGGCTCCTTGCCGGTCAGCACCGCGATCTGATCCATCAGTATCGCAATTTCCGCGCCGGTCCTGACCAGATCCGCTTCGGTCGCAAAAGTTTGTGCCTCGGCCGTGTTGACCGGCTGTGCCGGCGCACTGCCTGCTGCAAAGCGATTGCGCGCAAGTCCGGTCAATGCACGATCGATTTCAAGCTGCCGTTGTTGCATGGCCTGTATCGACTGGCGTGCCCGAAGCCCGACGTAGGCACGCGCAATTTCCGCAGACAAAGTGACCCGCGCATCCGCGGCGGTGGCCGCTTCGGCTTCCGCTCGTGCGCCCGCAGCTTCGATCTTGCGCCGGGTGCCGCCGAACAGGTCGATTTCCCAGGCTGAGTCGAAGCCTAGGTTGTACGCATTGATTTCATCACGCCCGCCACCATCGCCAACGAGGTTGCCGGGCACATTGATGTATGGTGCTGCAAACGATGTGTTGATCGATGGCAGGACAGCAGTCTTGCTGGCCGCCAACGATGCGCGTGATTGTGCCACGCGGGCGTTTGCAGCAGCCAGGGAAGGTGAACCCGCCAGACCATCGGCCACCAGCTGGTTCAACACCGGATCGCCCAGGCTTTCCCACCAGCGCACGGCCGGCGCCTCGGTCAGGGCATCGGGCGCGCGGACGAAGCCCGCCCGTTCGGCGGCAGCCGGGGCAACCACCGGCGCTCCGGTATAGTCGGGACCGACCGTGGTACAGGCCGATAGCAGCGTGGCCAGCAGCGCCGCAGCGGCAGCGGATCGGATTGGGCGATTTGTAGTCATCAGTGCGCAGCCTTCGCATGATAGCCCTTGGGAAGCGGGCGCAGAAACAGGACCAGCGGAGACACGATCAGGATCACGATCGTCAGAGCCATGAAATCATCGTTGAAAGCCATCACGAGCGCATCGCGCATGACCATTGCGTCAAGCGAACGTATCGTCGCGGCCAGTCCGTCCGGCCCTCCGCCATAGGTCATCACTTGTTGGCCCAACCAGTCCTGCATTCTGATGTCGTTGGAAAACAAGGTGCTGTGGATCGTCCAGCGATGGAACTCCCATCGCTCATCCTGCAATGTCGCAAGCAATGCCAGCCCGATTGAACCGCCAAGGTTGCGCCCGGCATTGAACAGACCCGCACCATCGCCCGCGTCTTCGGGGGCGACGGAACTGATTGCTGCCTGATTGAGGAACATCATGCAGAAAACCTGGCCAAGGCCGCGCAGCAATTGGGTAACGACAAAGTCGCCCCCGCGCGATTGAGCAGTCAGCGTTACGTCAAGATAGCATGAAAGCGCCAGAAACACCATGCCGGTGCCCACGATCAGGCGCAGATCGACACGCGACACCAGGAGGGGGAAGAACGGCATCATCATCAAGGCGGGCACGCCGGAAAGGAATACGATCCTGCCTGCCTGCATCGCGTTGTAATCGGCAACGCTCGCCAAAAACTGCGGGATCACATAGGCTGTCCCGAACATCACCCCGCCGAGGATGAGCGAAAGCCCGAAGACCGCCGCAAAGGCGCGGTTGCGCAACAAGGCAAGCTTGACGACCGGGCGCTTTGCATAAACCTGCCCGACGCCGATCATGATGAAGCCCAGGAGGCTGACGCCGGTCAACTGCCAGATGACTGTCGATTCGAACCACTGTTCGCGGTGGCCTTCTTCCAGCACGACGGTAAGCGCACCAAGCCCCAGCACCATGCCCACCACGCCAAGCCAATCGGCGTTGACCAGTTCATCGAGCTTCATCTTGCCCTTCGGAATGCCGACGAGCAGCAGGATGACCAGCAGAATCCCGATAGGCACATTGACGAAGAAGGCATAGTGCCAGCTGAAGTTTTCCGTCAGCCAGCCACCGATGAGCGGTCCCATGACCGGTCCCATGATGACTGTCGCCCCGAACAGCGCCGTACCGATGGGTTGCTGCGATGGCGGGAGGCGCATGGCGATGATTGTCAAAGCGGTGGGGATCATGGCGCCGCCGGTAAAGCCTTGGCCAACGCGCCCCAGGATCATCATCGTCAGCGATGTCGAAAGACCGCAGGCGATCGAAAACGCCGTAAACAGTATCGCCGCCATCAGGAGAAAGCGGCGCAGCCCGAAAACGCGCTCAAGCCAGCCGGTCAAAGGGATGATGATGATTTCGGCGACAAGGTATGACGTCGCGATCCAGGTGCCTTCGCTGGCAGACGCGCCGATCTCGCCCTGAATTGTTGGCAGCGATGAATTCACGATGGAGATGTCGAGCGTCGCCATGAGCGAACCGATCGCTCCGGCGGCAACCCCCAGCCAAGCCGTCAGGTCGGCCTTTTGCGGGACGGCGGGTGGAGGAATCGTCTCTCGGTCGCCGTCATCGATAGTGATGGCGGCGCTCACTTCGTCACCTGTTCCTGTTCCTTGCGGATGGCATCGACCGCAGACTTGGCCGACCGCGTATCCACTTCGACCGTCAGCGAAAGGCCGGGAACGAGCACCTTGCGCGATTCAGGCCCTGCGTTGAGACGGATGCGTACGGGTACACGCTGGACGATCTTGGTGAAGTTGCCGGTGGCATTCTGGGGCGGGATCAGAGAAAAGTTCGCGCCGGTGCCCGGCGTGATGCTTTCGACCGTGCCGTGAAAATCCACGTCGGGCAGGGCATCGACACTGATAGTCACGGGCTGGCCCGGACGCATCAGTCCGATCTGGGTTTCCTTGAAATTGGCCTCTACATAAAGCGCCTGGGTCGGAACAATCGTCATCAGGCGCTGGCCTGGCTGCACGAACTGGCCGACACGCACGGTCGAATTGCCGACACGGCCCGCGGCGGGCGCAATGATGCGGGTCGTGCCAAGGTCATTGTTGGCGGCATCGCGCTGGGTCTGTGCAGCCTTGATCTGCGCGGCAGACTGGCCGGCTTGCGCACGGGCGCTCACCACCCGGTCGCTCGCGGCTTCGACCATAGCCTGCTTGGCATTGACGTCAGCGGCGGCCTTGTCGCGATTGGCGATCAACTGGTCGAGCATCTGGCGGGGTTCCGCGCCGCTTGCCACCAGCGGCCGGAAGCGCGCCACTTCACCATTCAGATAGGCCAGATCGCGCTGGCTTGCCTGAAGCGAGGCGCGGGCCTGCGCCACGGCGGATCGCGCCTCGTCAATCGCGGCCAGCGTGGCGGCTTCGGTGGCCCGCGCGACGTCAACCTGCGCGCTGGCCTGAGCAAGCCGTGTGGAAAAATCGGTCGGATCGATCTGCAGCAGCAATGCGCCTGCTGCGATCTGCTGGTTATCGGCCACCGCAACTTCACGGACATAGCCTGCGAGTTTCGAACTGACCGTCACGCCATCGGCTTTCACGTAGGCGTCATTGGTTTCCTGCATGTACCGGCCTTCGGTCTGGTAGCCGTACAATGCCCATGCGCCATAGGCGGCGCCAAGCAGCAGGGCGCCCAATGCGATACGGCCGACAACCTTCTTGCGTTCGCCATTGGTCTCGCGAGGGGCGTCGGAGGAAGAAAGGGTTTCTGAGGAGGCAGCCATGAGGGATCCAGTCGCGACTTAAATTGAACGAAATCGTTCCATTGCAATTCGCCACTTGGTTTGTCTTGAATGATTCGACAAGTGCAGAAAGTGCGAAACCCGCTGTGAAAATTGCATTTGCCAGCGAAACTGCCCGAAAATGCATCCCGCCGGGCGATCTGATCACATCAAAACGCGATGCAAAATCTGTTTATTGATCGAGGCAATCAATCAAAGAGGGCGGAATTGCTCGTTGGAAAAACCGGGGGTGATGCACTACCTCGGCAATCGCAACGAGTTTCCCAACCGACCAATCAGAAGGATTTGAGTCTATGTCGATCGTCGGAACCAAGCTTAAGCCATTCCAGGCCACTGCCTACCATCAGGGCACTTTCGTCGATGTCAGCGATGCTGACGTTGTCGGCAAGTGGGGCGTGTTCTTCTTCTACCCCGCCGATTTCACGTTCGTTTGCCCGACCGAACTCGAAGACCTCGCCAACATCTATGGCGAACTTCAGAGCCTCGGCGTTGAAGTGTACTCGGTGTCGACCGACACGCACTTCAGCCACAAGGCCTGGCATGACAGCTCGCCGGCTGTCGGCAAGATCAACTATTACATGCTCGGCGACCAGAACCACACGATCTCCAACAACTTCGGCATCCTGCGCGAAGGCGTCGGCCTTGCTGACCGTGGCACCTTCGTGACCGATCCCGACGGCACGATCCAGCTTGTCGAAATCACGCCTGAGGGCGTGGGCCGCAACGCTGCGGAACTGCTGCGCAAGATCAAGGCTGCCAAGTACTGGCGCGAGAACCCCGGCCAGGTCTGCCCGGCCAAGTGGGAAGAAGGTGGCGAAACGCTAGCTCCTTCGTTCGACCTCGTCGGCAAGATCTGATTTCCCCAGGACGGGGTGGCCGCGTGGGGCCAGCCCGTCCAACACCCCGGACGGGCCGTGCCGCTGATGGGCGGCCCGCCGGTTCCACGCCACCCGATCACCCTGATTTCCGATCCCCGCGCGCCGACCAGACGGTGACGCGCAGGGTCCTCTGCCTGAAAGGTTTGTACCATGCCCGTTCTCGACGCCAATGCCACCGCCCAGCTCAAGGCCTATCTCGGCAATCTGCGCCGTCCGGTCGAGCTGGTGGCAACGCTTGATGACAGCCCGAAATCGGCAGAAATGCGCGCGCTGATTGAAGAAGTCGCGGCTCAGTCCGACAAGGTTTCCGCGCGCTTTGACGGTACGGACGAGCGGGCGCCCAGCTTCGCGATCCGCGCTAACGAGGGCAGGGCGCAAGCCGTCTTTGCAGGCCTGCCCATGGGGCACGAGTTTACCTCGCTGGTGCTGGCACTGCTCCATGTCGGTGGTCACCCGCCCAAGGAAGAAGCCGACCTGCTCGAACAGGTGCGCGGACTTGAAGGGCCGCTGCACTTCGAAACATTCTTCTCGCTCACCTGCCAGAACTGTCCCGACGTGGTTCAGGCGCTGAACATCATGGCCGCGCTGAATCCCGACGTCAGCCATGTCGCCATCGATGGCGCGCTGTTCAAGGACGAGGTCGAGCGCCGCCAGATCATGGCCGTGCCCACGGTTTTCTTGAACGGTCAGCCCTTCGGCTCCGGCCGCATGGACCTCGCGCAGATCGTCGCCAAGCTCGATACCAACGCATCGGCGCGCGCTGCGGAGAAGATCGCTGCCAAGAAGCCATTCGACGTGCTCGTGGTCGGCGGTGGTCCTGCCGGGGCTGCTGCGGCTATCTATGCTGCGCGCAAGGGCATCCGTACCGGGGTGGTGGCCGAGCGCTTTGGCGGTCAGGTGCTTGACACGATGGGTATCGAGAACTTCATTTCCGTGCAGCACACCGAAGGACCCAAGCTGGCGGCGCAACTGGAAAATCACGTCAGGGAATACGAAGTCGACGTGATGAACCTGCAGAAGGCGACCGGGCTGGTTCCGGCAGGCGCCGATGGCCTGCACGAAATCCGCCTGGAGAATGGCGCAAGTCTGAAGGCGAAGACGCTGATCCTGTCCACTGGCGCGCGCTGGCGGCAGATGGGTGTGCCGGGCGAGGACGAATACCGCAACAAGGGCGTGGCCTACTGCCCGCACTGCGATGGCCCGCTGTTCAAGGGCAAGCGTACGGCAGTGATTGGCGGCGGCAATTCGGGCGTTGAAGCTGCAATCGACCTTGCCGGGATCGTGGCGCATGTCACGCTGATCGAATTCGGCAGCCAGTTGCGGGCCGATGCGGTGCTCCAGACGAAGCTGCGTTCGCTGCCGAATGTCACGATCATCACGTCGGCGATGACCACCGAGGTTCTTGGCGATGGCGCCAAGGTCACCGGGCTTGTCTACAAGGACCGCGAAAGCGAAGTCCTGCACACCGTCGAACTGGAAGGCATCTTCGTGCAGATCGGTCTCGTGCCGAATACCGAATGGCTGAAGGGCGCGATCGACCTTTCGCCGCGCGGTGAAATAGAGGTCGATGCGCGCGGCGCCACCAGCCTGCCGGGCGTGTTTGGCGCGGGCGATGCGACGACGGTGCCATACAAGCAGATCATCATCGCGATGGGCGAAGGATCGAAAGCGGCGCTTTCTGCGTTTGATTTCCTGATCCGTTTGGGTTGAGTTTCCGAAGCGGCTGTCCCCCGCAGCCTTTCGGGTCGCAGGACGGCGGCGTGGCATTCAACAGCCACGTCGCCGTTTGCCCTTGGCGGTCTTAAAAGACCGGGGAAATCGCGCATGCCCGCCTTGCCGATTCTGCGGTATTCGGCCAGAGACGCGCAAGTGAGCGCAACCATCGTCATCGGTGCCGACCGGTCCGGCGCCCCTGTCAGGATCGACGTCGAGGAACTTCTTGCCACGCGGCTGCTCGTCCAGGGCAATAGCGGGTCGGGCAAATCGCACCTGTTGCGTCGGCTGCTGGAACAGAGCGCCAGCATCGTTCAGCAAGTGGTGATCGATCCAGAGGGGGATTTCGTCACGCTTGCCGATGCCTTCGGTCATGTCGTGGTCGATGGATCGGCCTATGACGCTTCCGAAATCGCCAGGCTTGCCGCGCGCATTCGCAAGCATCGCGCGTCGGTGATCCTCACGCTCGATGGGCTGGAACTCGAAGCGCAGATGCGTTGTGCGGCCGTCTTCCTCAATACCCTGTTCGATGCCCCGCGCGATGAATGGTATCCCGCGCTGGTGGTCGTTGACGAGGCACAGATGTTCGCCCCTGCCGCGGCGGGCGATGTTTCCGATGAAGTGCGCCGCCTCAGCCTTTCAGCCATGACCAACCTGATGTGTCGCGGGCGCAAGCGCGGGTTGGCAGGGGTCATCGCCACGCAGCGTCTTGCCAAGCTGGCCAAGAACGTGGCGGCAGAAGCCTCGAATTTCCTGATGGGGCGTACGTTCCTCGATATCGACATGGCGCGCGCGGCTGATCTTCTGGGCATGGAGCGCAAACAGGCCGAGCAGATCCGCGATCTTGAACGCGGCCATTTTCTGGGGCTTGGCCCGGCCATTGCGCGCCGTCCGGTTGGCGTGCGTATCGCTGATGTGCAGACGAGCGCCCGCAACGTCATTCACGGCCTGATGCCGCTGCCCAATGCGGGCGGCGCCGAAATGGAATCGCTGCTGCTGTCCGAACCGCTGGCAATGGAGCCGATGCCGCGCAGGCCCGAACCTGAAATCGTTCCGGTCGAGAGCGACGAATTGCTGGGACAGATTGCGGAATTCGTGCCGGCGGGCGAAAAGGTCGATCCGCCGGTTGAACCCAGTCTGTTTGCAGCAGAGGAAACGGCGGCCAGCATCGCCGCCGTGCTTGCTGAAATGGCGCTGGAGCCAGATTGCACGTTTCAGCCCGCAGCCCAGCTTTATCAGGACTTCACCGTGCGTTGCAGAATGTTGCGCATTCTGCCCGGCATGGACCTCAACGCCTTTCGCCGTCGCTTTGCCATGGCCGTGGCGGGGATCGCGGATGATGGCGAGGCGCGGTGGCAGGACCTGCTCGGCATCGCGCGTGAAGTACCCGACGATCTGCTCGCACCGTTCCTCGCGCTGGCCCGCGCGGCAATGGAGGGTGCGCCATGCCCTGACGACGAAGCGCTTGCCACGATCTATGGTACGCGCTCGTCAGGCCGCATCCGCCGCCTTCTGGAGCACCTCGAAAAGAGCAACCTGATCGTCGTTCGCACCGATTACGGTGGCAGGCGTTCAGTCGGCATCCCCGCGCTTGGCATGACCACTGCGCCGGTCGAGGCCTGAGGCCGCATCACTCCACCGTATAGAAGTCGATCACCACGCTGTCAGGCTTGCGAATCCCGCGCGCCACGAAAGCCTTGCGCCGTAGCCAGGCGTGGGGGCCGTCTTTCACGACAAAGCGCGGCGTCGTGCGGAAATAGTAGGCTGACGGATCGACGGCCTCGCCCTTTGCCAGTTTCTCGATCACTTCGGGCGCTGCGGTTCGGACACCGGGGTTGGTCACTTCAATCACCGTCCCGTCGGTGGCCTTCAGGAAATAGCGCGCCTCGATACTCGTCAGTCCGCCGGGCAGGATAACCTGCCAGTCGCCGCCACCCGGCAGCACTGCGCCGGTAAGGGCGGGGCCGGTCACCGTACCGCCGGTAATCGGAATGAAGCGCCGCCGCCCGCTATCCACTTCGCCCTGCTCCACCACAGGGTCCAGCGTGGCTTTTACCGAAAAGGCATAGACAAGTACCGGCGCGGGTGCGGCAGGTCCGTCAGCGGCATGGCCGAAGCTGGATTGCCAGCAAAGCGCCGCGATAAACACCGCCAGATTTCTCAAGTTCATGTCGCCCTCCCGAAATGTCGCCCGAAATGCCTGTTACCCGGAAACTCCGTGTGCTTCGCCACTTTCGGCTTTGCCACGATCACAAACGCTTTGCAGTTAATCGTTCGCTTTACTAATGAAACAGGATTCGTTTTCCTTGGTTTGTTGCGGTCACGGGTTTTACCCGCGGTACGCGCTTGGCTAGCGTTGGAAGGACCATGTGTGGCCTCGGCTGAGATTACCCGTCAATCCGTTGTTCCCGAACTGGATCTGGATGGACTCGATTCGGTCCTTGGGTTGCACATCGGAACGGTCAACACCCTGTTCGTCACACGTCTGGAAAAGCGTCTCGTTCCGCTCAATGTCACGCCGAAGCAGGTTGCCATCCTGTGGCTGGTCAATGCCAATCCCGGCGTAAAGCAGACCGATCTTTCCAGATTTTTCCAGATAGAGCGGCCCACAGTCCACCAGTTCGTCCGCCAGTTGATGAAGAACGGCTTCGTGATAAACGAACCCTCCAAGCTCGATCGCCGTGCAGGAGGCCTGTGGCTGACGGAGTCCGGCCGTGAAGTTCTTGCCATCTCGCGTGAAACCATCATCGGTCACGAACGCGAATTGACGGCCTGCCTGACCGCGCGAGAGAAGTCGGAGTTGTTCCGCATCGTGATGAAGCTTTACCTGCTGGCACCGGCCAAGGACTGATTCCGTCAGGCGGCACGACATTCAGGGTGCGGAAAGCCAGTACGCCCTAATGCCCGGAAAATGTTCGAAGGAAACCACGCCATGAAGCGTATCGCCCTGATCGTATCTGCAACTGTTGCCCTGGCAGGGGTTAGCGGCGCGATGGCCCAGCCTGCTGGCGATCCCGCCCGCGGGAAGACGATTTTTGCCCGTTGTGCGGCCTGTCACGATCTCAATACCGGGGCCACCCGGCTTGGCCCGTCGCTGAAGGGTGTCATCGGCCGCACGTCCGGTACGATGCCCAATTTCAATTATTCGCCAGCGATGAAGAACAAGGCCGTAGTGTGGAACGCCGCCACGCTGGATGCTTACCTTGCCGCTCCTGCAAAGAATATCCCAGGCAATCGCATGGCGTTCCCGCCGATGGCCAATGCACAGGACCGCGCCGATCTGATCGCCTTCCTGCAAAAGTCCGCGCGCTGAACCCACGCCCTGTCGCATCGAAAGGCCCCGTATCGCAAGATGCGGGGCCTTTTCCTTTGGCGATTATACCCTTCGCAAACATCCCTTCGTCATTGCGAGGAGGCGAAGCCGACGAAGCAATCCAGTGTCATTACACGTCGCTCTGGATTGCTTCACCTTGCTGCGGGAGGCTGGCAACGACGAAGCCAGGGCTTGTATTTGCAAACGGTATTGGTCTCTCCGCCAGACGGGACAGGTTAATTCTACCATTGGCGTTGACATTCGCGCTCAAGCGTTCATTTCTCTGCCATGCTTTCGCAGAAGACGCGTTATACCATTCGGGCACTTCAGCATCTGGCAGGCACTTGGGGCCAGGGGCCGGTGCGGCTTGACGCGATTGCCGAAGCGCAGAATATCCCGCGCAAGTTCCTGACCGTGATCCTTTCTGAAATGGCGCGCGAAGGCATCGTCATATCGCATCGTGGCCGCGATGGCGGCTATGAACTGGCACTGCCTCCGCTCGATATCCGGTATGGCGATATCATTCGTCTGACGCGCGGCAGCCTCGCGCTGGTGCCCTGTGCCAGCCGCAATGCGCACGAACATTGCACCAATTGCCTGCCCGAAGCGGAATGCCGTTTGCGCGGCTTGATGCTGCTCCTGCGCGATGAAACCGCGGCGATACTTGATCGGATCACGCTGGCTGACCCGATCGCTGTCGAAGCACCCTTTGCCGACGCCTGATGACTCTTTTGCGCAGAACTCCACGAAAGCTTTGCCCGTGGCCTCAACTTCACTTGGCGTTCAGGAACCGGCTGGCTATAGGGTCGGCATGATGCTTCCCGCCCTCCCGCATGACGGCTTGCGCCGCCCGCTGCGTTTCGCCGTCCTTGCAGCCACCTGCCTCGCCATGGGGCTGACCGCTGGCTGCGCGGGGGGGAAGGGCAAGAAGGACGTCGCCTACGTCGCGCGCGATGTCGATACGCTCTATGTTGCAGCGAAGGATCGCCTTGATCGTGGCGATTCAAAGCAGGCAGCCGCCCTGTTCGATGAAGTCGAGCGCCAGCACCCTTATTCGCCATGGGCGCGCCGCGCCCAGTTGATGAGCGCGTTCAGCTATTACGCCGCGCGCGATTATTCTAAATCGGTGCAGTCGGCGCAGCGTTTCCTCTCGATTCATCCGGGCAACAAGGATGCGCCTTACGCCTATTATCTGATCGCGTTGTGCTATTACGAGCAGATCAGCGACGTTACGCGTGACCAGAAGATCACGCAGCAGGCGTTGACCGCGATGAACGAACTGGTCCGCCGTTACCCGAATACCGATTACGCCGCCGATGCTCGCCTGAAGATCGATCTGATCAACGATCACCTTGCGGGCAAGGAAATGGAAATCGGCCGCATGTACCAGCGCAGCGGCAAATGGCTTGCCGGAACGATGCGCTTCCGCACTGTGGCCGACAAGTTCCAGACCACCAGCCATGCTCCTGAAGCCCTGTACCGCCTGGTCGAAAGCTACCTCTCGCTTGGCCTTCCGGTCGAAGCGCAGAAGGTTGCCGCCGTGCTTGGTGCGAACTATCCCGGCAGCAAGTGGTATGAACGGTCATTCGAACTGATGAACAAGCACGCGCCGGGCACGCAGGCCAGCTAGGGCCTTCGGCCTCGCAGATTGCATGAAGGGCGCTTCCGCGAGGAGGCGCCCTTCATTGCGTCGCTCCTCCCACCCCGTCGTTCATTCGTCTGCGCCCATTCGTCTGCCTTTGCGGAACCGCCGCTGCTTCATGCCGTTGATGGGCGACCCCACGGATGGCGCATTTGCGCCGGGCCTACCGGAGATAGACATGAAACCCCCCAAGCAGCCCCCAGCCGCCGCATCATCGCCCGCTTTGGACAATGCCCTGCACGATCATCAGCCGGGCGAGGGCGCTTTCGACTATCATATCGGAGAAGGGGCTGGCGGTGAAGCCCATCAGGATACAAAGCCTGACGCGGCAAATCCGCAGGCCGTGCTGACCGACAACTTCGGGCACCGCATCGCCGACAACCAGAACAGCCTGAAAGCCGGTGCGCGCGGACCGACGCTGCTCGAAGACTTCGTCCTGCGCGAAAAGATCTTTCATTTCGATCATGAACGCATTCCCGAACGCATCGTTCACGCGCGCGGATCGGGCGCCCATGGCGTGTTCGAATGCACCAAGGCTGTTCCCGAACTCACCAAGGCGGCGATCCTGCAGGAAGCGGGCGCGACGTGTCCAGTGTTCGTGCGTTTCTCCACCGTGGCTGGCGGCGCGGGGTCGATCGATACCCCGCGTGACGTGCGCGGTTTTGCAGTCAAGTTTTATACCGATGCTGGAAACTGGGACCTTGTCGGCAACAACATCCCCGTGTTCTTCATTCAGGATGCGATGAAGTTTCCCGATCTTGTCCATTCGGTGAAGATGGAGGCCGATCGCGGCTATCCACAGGCGGCCAGCGCCCACGATACGTTTTGGGACTTCATCGGCCTGATGCCGGAATCGATGCACATGATCATGTGGGCCATGTCGGACCGTGCGATTCCGCGTACGCTTCGCAATATCGAAGGGTTCGGCGTCCACACCTTCCGTTTCGTCAACGAAGCGGGTGAGGGCAAGTTCGTCAAATTTCACTGGAAGCCCGTACTCGGCCTTGAATCGCTGGTGTGGGACGAGGCGGTCAAGATCGCTGGCGCCGATCCTGATTTCCATCGCCGCGACCTGTTCGAATCCATCGACAGTGGCAATTTTCCGGCATGGGACCTTGGCATACAGGTGTTCGACGAGGCATGGGCAGCCAAGCAGCCCTTCGATGTGCTGGACGCCACAAAACTGATTCCCGAAGAGGAAATCCCGGTCGAGATCGTCGGTAGGATGACGCTCAACCGCAATGTCGACAACTTCTTCGCCGAAACCGAACAAGCGGCGTTCCTGCCCAGCAATGTCATTCCGGGCATCGATTTCAGCAACGACCCATTGCTGCAAGGTCGTCTGTTCTCCTATCTCGATACGCAGAAATCGCGTCTGGGCACGACGAACTTTCACCAGATCCCGATCAACGCGCCCAAGTGCCCGTTCCATAACATGCAGCGCGATGGCCTGATGCAAACACTCGTGCCGAAGGGTCGCGCAAACTACGAACCCAACAGCCTTGACGAAGCGGGCGAAGATGCAGGTCCGCGCGCAGCACCCGATGTCGGCTTCACCAGTTTCGTCGAGAATGCCGAACGCAACGATCCGACGGAGAAGGTTCGCGTTCGCGCGGAACTCTTTGCCGATCACTATAGCCAGGCGACATTGTTCTATCGCTCGCAAACGCCGAGCGAGCAGGCGCACATAGCGTCAGCGCTGGTGTTTGAATTGTCCAAATGCGTGATGGAACATGTCCGTACCCGCATTCTCTCGCGCCTTCGCAATATCGATGAAGACCTCGCCGCGCGGGTTGCGGAAGGCTTGGCCATGGATTTGCCCAAAGCTGCGCCTGTAGCGCGCGAGCCGGTCGAAATGCCCGTGTCGGATGCGCTTTCGATTCAGAAGCAGGCGCTCAAGACCTTCGAAGGTCGCAAGGTCGGCATCCTCTTTGCCGAAGGTTCGGACAAGGCGATGATCGACAAGCTGAAAAAGGGCGTCGAGGCCGAAGGCGGCAGCGTATTTCTGGTCGCACCGAAGGTCGGCGGCATTCCGGTGAAGGGTGGTACGCTCAAGGCTGACGGCAAGCTCGATGGTTCTCCCTCGGTGCTGTTCGATGCCGTGGCCTCGGTGCTGATGCCCGATGCTGCGGCCAAGCTTGCCATGCAAGGTGCGGCGGTTCAGTGGTTCATGGACGCCTATGGTCATTGCAAGACGATCGCCCATTGCCCCGGCACCAAGGTTATCCTGGACAAGGCCGGGGTGGAGCCGGACGAAGGCGTCGTTCCCAACGATCAGTTGCTCAACGTAGGTCCGATCCGTCACTGGGCGCGAGAACCCAAGGTCCGCGATCTGGCTTAAACAGGAATGCCCGGCAGGCCACAGGCGCTTGCCGGGCATTTCAGTATCAGGCTGCCGCCTCAGGCGCTCTGCAATTCACGCATTGGCCGCGCCACTTCGCTCACCGCTTCGATGAACTGATCGGTTGCCCGATCCCAATTGAATGATGCTCCGTGCACCGCTGCACCCAGTTTGTCGCAGCGAAGCGCCTTTTGGATGGCACGGGCGAGGTCTTCGTCAAGAGCGCCGATCTTCATCGGCAGGTCGCTTCCTGGCCCGTAACCGTTCGCACCGATCACATCGAGCGGCCCCGGCACCGGAAACGCCGCCACTGGCACCCCGCAAGCCAGCGCCTCGATCATCACCAGCCCGAAGGTATCGGTGCGGCTGGGGAACACGAACACATCGGCCGAACAATAGGCCCGCGCCAGCGCCTGACCATGCAGCGCACCCAGAAAGCGCACATGCGGGTAACGCGCGGTCAGCCGCGCAAGGTCTGGCCCATCGCCGACGACCACCTTGGTTCCCTCGATCTCGGCATCCAGAAACGCGGTCAGGTTCTTCTCTATGGCAACGCGTCCGACGCTCAGCAAAACCGGACCTGCAACGCCTGCCAGTTCCGGCAACGGCTCATGGCCAGGGCGGAACAGTTCGCGGTCAATCCCGCGCGTCCACAAACGGGTCTGCCCGATCCCCTGTCGTGCAAGTTCCCCCGCCAGCGTTGGCGTTGATACCAGCACCGCGCGGCTTGGCGCGTGGAACCGGCGCATCAGCGGCCAGAACCGGTCGGGCTTCAAGCCCGTACGTGCCGCCGCGTATTCCGGGAACCGGGTATGAAACGCGCTGGTGAAGGGTACACCATTGGCCTTGCACCAACTGCGCGCGCTCCACCCGATCGGGCCTTCGGTGGCGATATGCACCACGTCGGGGGCAAAGTCCGCCAGAGTGCGGCGCGTGCCGAAACGCGGCGCCATCGCCAGCCGGATCTCGCTATAGCCTGGCAGCGGCATGGTGCGGAACTGGCTGGGCGTGATCAGTTCAACCTCGTGCCCGCGCGCGCCCAGTCGCTCGACCGTGGCCGCCAGTGTGCGGACCACGCCGTTGACTTGCGGATGCCAGGCGTCGGTGCAGATCGCGATCCTCATGCGGGTTCTTCCTCAAGCGCGGGAATGGGGGCGAGCACGGCCTTGACGGCAGCGGCGCGCCGCGTTTCTTCGGCCCAGTCGATGATCGCCATCGATCCGTCGCGTTCTTCGACCAGCGCGGTGCAGCTTTCCACCCAGTCACCGTCGTTGTAATAGGTCACATCGCCAATCTGGCGGATTTCCGCGCAGTGGATGTGGCCGCAGACCACTCCGTCCACGCCCATGTCGCGCGCGGCATGGGCCACGGCCTCCTCGAAATCGCACACGAATTCGACCGCGTTCTTCACCCGCTTTTTCAGGTAGGCAGACAGCGACCAGTACGGCATCTTCAATTGCCGGCGTATCACGTTGAACCAGCCATTGGCGCGCAGCAGCAGCGAATAGGCCTTGTCGCCCAGGAACGCGAGCCAGCGGGCATAGAGCACCACACCGTCGAACCCGTCACCATGAGTCACCAGCAGGCGACGACCGTCTGCGGTTTCGTGAATGGCTTCCAGTGCGAGTTCGACCCCGCCGAATTCCATGCCCGCGTAGGGCCGCAGCATCTCGTCATGGTTGCCCGCGATCAGCACCACGCGCGTACCGCGATGCGCCATTTTCAGGATGCGGCGTACCACCTCGTTATGCGAATCCGGCCAGTACCAGCCCTTGCGCAGCCGCCATCCGTCAACGATGTCGCCCACAAGATAAAGCGTGTCGCATTCGATCGAGGCGAGGAAATCGAGCAGCAGCGTGGCGTTGCATCCCCGCGTACCCAGGTGAATGTCGGAAATGAACACCGTCCGCAGCTTGCGCTTTGGTCGGAAACCGCGCGGCTCCGGCATGTCGAGCCAGGCCGGAATGGATGAAAACAACTCCGAGGAGGACTTGAACGGAGCCGATCCGTTCCATTTCGCGCGAGTAACCATGAAGCGCACCTTTCTTCAGATGCGCCAATTATGACGGAGTCGCATTGCGGGCGTGTGGCAGGGTGTCACGCATATGAAACAAGACAGGAACGAACGCGACATGCGCAGGTGACGAACCGGCAACAAGCCGCTAGAGAATCGAACAATGCTCACCGGCCTGTCGATCCGCAATGTGGTGCTCATCGAAGCGCTGGACCTGTCGTTCAGCGGCGGGCTGGGCGTGTTGACCGGCGAAACCGGTGCCGGCAAGTCGATCCTGCTCGACGCGCTGGGCCTCGTGCTGGGCGATCGCGCGGATAGCGGTCTGGTCCGCAGTGGCGAGGATCAGGCCAGTGTCACCGCCACGTTCGAATTCACCCGCCTGCCAGACCCGATCCGCAGCTCGCTGTCCGACGCGGAAGTCGATCTGGAACCGGGCGAACCCTTGATAATCAAGCGCCGCCTCAAGGCCGATGGCGGATCGAAGGCCTTCATCAACGATCAGCCGGTCGGCGTCGCCCTGCTGCGCGATATTGCCCGCAACCTTGTCGAGCTTCACGGCCAGCACGATGATCGTGGCCTCGTCAACGCGCGCGGCCACCGCGCCTTGCTCGATCGCTATGCCGGGGGCGATGTTGCTGCCGTCGAACAGGCGTGGCACAAATGGCGCCGCGCCGAAGACGCGCTGGCACAGGCGCGCGCGGCGGTGAACAAGGCGGCAGAGGAACAGGATCTGCTCCTGGCGCACCTTGCCGAACTCACCGCTCTTGCTCCCGAACCGGGTGAGGAAGACGAACTGGCAGGCCAGCGCGCCGATATGCAGAAGGGCGAACGCCTTTCGGGCGATCTGGTTGAACTGCAACGCCTGTGGGACGGTTCGGACTCGGCGCTGGCAGGCTTGCGCAGCGCCGCCCGCCGCCTTGACCGGATCGCATCGGAACATCCCATGCTGGCCGAAGCGCTGGAATCGCTCGACCGTGCCGTGATCGAAGCGGGCGAAGCCGAGGACAAGCTTGCCCGTGCCGCCGAAGTGCTGGCGCACGATCCGGCCATGCTTGACCGCATCGAAACCCGCCTGTTCGAACTGCGCGCCGCCGCCCGCAAGCACAATTGCACCGTGGACGAACTCCCCGCCCGGATGGTCGAGATGCGCAGCGCTCTGGACGCCATCGAAGGCGGCGAGGCGCAGATCGGCGCGCTGGAACGCTCCGCCCGCGAAGCCGCGCTCGATTATCAGGCCAAGGCCGAAACGCTTTCAGTGGTCCGCGCCGAAGCCGCGCGCCGTCTGGACAAGGCGGTTGCCGCCGAACTCGCCCCGTTGAAGCTGGACTCGGCCAAGTTCCACACTGCCGTTCTGCGCCTGCCCGACGATCGCTGGGGCGCAGGCGGACTGGACGCGGTCGAATTTCTCATTTCGACCAACCCCGGCGCCGATTTCGCGCCTCTGGGCAAGATCGCTTCGGGCGGCGAACTCTCGCGCTTCATCCTCGCGCTGAAAGTCGCGCTGGCGGAAGAGGGCGGGGCCGCCACGATCATTTTCGACGAGATCGATCGCGGTGTTGGCGGCGCGGTCGCCAGCGCCATTGGCGAACGCCTCGCGCGGCTTGCATCCGCCGGGCAGCTCCTTGCCGTCACGCACAGTCCGCAAGTCGCTGCGCGGGGGGATCGGCACTACATGATCGCCAAGTCCTCCCAAGGCACGGTCACGCGCACCTCGGTCGGCCTGCTCGATGCGCCCGCGCGCAAGGAAGAGATCGCCCGGATGCTGTCGGGTGCCGAAGTTACCGCCGAAGCGCGCGCCCAGGCGGATCGCCTGCTGGAACAGGCATGATAGTGAACCGCCGCATTTTCGTTGGCAGCGCCGCCGCCACGCTCCTGTTCGCCACAAAGGGCAACGCCATGGATGAAATCGACCCTGAGGATGTCTACGCGATCATCGGCCAGATGCTTGCGGCCCCCGGCAAGCGCAATGAACTGATCGGCTACCTCTCCGAAGGCAGCGGCAATATGCCGGGCAACCTGTCCTACGAAATCTGGCGCGACAAGGGCGACGAAAACGCGATCTGGATCACCGAAGTCTGGAAAGACGAAGCCTCGCACAAGGCCAGCTTGGGCTTGCCCCAGGTGCAGGACGCCATCCGCAAGGCTCGCCCGATCATCGCAGGGTTTGGGGCGCGGGCAGAGGTTGAGCGTTGAACAGACACCACCCCCCAACCCCCTCCTCTGAAGAGGAGGGGGAGTTGAACGCCACGCCCGCAACGAGCGAAGCCGAAGCCGCCAATGAGTTGATGCGGCTTGCGAAGCAGATCGCCAAGCATAACCGGCTTTACCATGCCGAGGATTCGCCCGAAGTATCGGACGCGGAATACGATGCGCTGGTGCGCCGCAATGCGGAACTCGAAGCCGTATTCCCGCACTTGGTCCGGCCCGACAGCCCCAGCGGGCTGGTCGGCCATGACGTCGCGGCCTCGCCCTTGCGCAAGGTGGCGCACGAGGTTCGCATGATGAGCCTCGACAATTCGTTCACGGATGAAGAAGTCGCCGAATTCGTCGCGCGCGTTCGCCGCTTCCTCGCGCTGCCCGATGACGCCGAAGTGGCGATGACCGCCGAGGACAAGATCGACGGGCTGTCGTGTTCACTGCGCTATGAGAACGGCAGGCTGGTGCGCGCCGCCACGCGCGGCGATGGGCAGGTGGGTGAAGATGTCACCGCCAATGTCGCGCATATCGCCGATATTCCGCAGGTTCTGGAATCGCGCGAGCACCACCCCCCAACCCCCTCCTCTTTAGAGGAGGGGGTTGGGGGTGGTGGCCCAACGTCAACCCCCCCCGAAGTCTTCGAAATTCGCGGCGAGGTCTACATGGCCAAGGCCGACTTCCTCGCGCTTAACGCCGCACAAGAATCAAAAGGCGACAAGATATTCGCCAACCCGCGCAATGCCGCCGCCGGATCGCTGCGCCAGAAGGACGCGACCGTCACCGCCAGTCGCCCCTTGCGCTTCCTTGCGCATGGCTGGGGTGCGGCCAGCGAAGTGCCTGCCACGACCCAGTTCGAAATGATGCAGAAGATCGCGCGCTGGGGTGTGCCGGTTTCTCCGTTACTGGTGCGCTGCACTTCGACCGAAAACCTGCTGGCGCATTATCGCAGCATCGGTCAGCAACGGGCAGACTTGCTCTATGATATCGATGGCGTGGTCTACAAAGTCGATCGGCTCGACTGGCAGGAACGTCTCGGTTTCGTCGCCAAGGCGCCGCGCTGGGGCATGGCGCACAAGTTTCCCGCCGAACGCGCCGAAACCACGCTGGAAGCCATCGACATACAGGTGGGCCGCACCGGCAAGCTGACCCCGGTCGGTCGGCTGAAGCCTGTGCTGGTCGGCGGCGTCACCGTGACCAACGTCACGCTTCACAACCGCGACGAGATCGGCCGTCTCGGCGTCCGCATCGGCGATCGCATCGTGATCCAGCGCGCGGGCGACGTGATCCCGCAGATTGTCGAAAACCTCACGCGCGACGAACCGCGCGAACCCTATCATTTCCCCGACCATTGCCCGGAATGCCAGTCCGAAGCGGTGGCGGAGGAGGGGGAAGTCGATGTGCGCTGCACCGCGGGCCTGATCTGCCCTGCGCAACGCGTCGAACGCCTCAAGCACTTCGTCAGCCGCGCTGCCCTCGACATCGAAGGGCTGGGCGAAAAGACCATTGTCGAATTCTACCAGCTGGGCTGGCTTGAAAGCCCTGCCGACATCTTCCGCCTGCGCAAGCGCCGTTCCGACATAGTGGGGCGCGAAGGCTGGAAGGACAAGTCTGTGGACAACCTGTTGGCAGCCATCGAAGCCAAGCGCGAGCCGGACGCGGCGCGCCTGCTGTTCGGCCTCGGCATCCGCCATGTGGGGGCAGTGACGGCGCGCGATCTGATGAAGCGTTTTGTCACACTGCCCGCGCTGCGCGAAGTGGCGGAGGCAGCGCACCACGAGTCCTCCCCGGTACGGGGAGGGGGACCGGCATCAGCCGGTGGAGGGGACTCACCCTCGCGCGCGACACCCGATAACTCGAACCCATACACCGGCCCCCTCAACCATCCTGCGGATGCTCCTCCTCCCCGGAGCGGGGAGGATGCACACGCCGAACTGCTCTCCATCGACGGCGTCGGCCCGGTCGTCGTCGAAGCGCTCGCCGATTTCTTCCACGAACCCCACAATGTGGCTGTATGGGAAGACCTGCTCTGCGAAGTCTCGCCGCCGCCCTACATCGTTGAAACACGGGCCAGCGCCGTCGCCGGAAAGATCGTCGTATTCACCGGCAAGCTCGAAACGATGAGCCGCGATGAAGCCAAGGCGCAGGCCGAAGCTCTTGGTGCGCGGGCGGCGGGTTCCGTCTCGGCCAAGACCGGGCTGGTGGTCGCCGGGCCGGGCGCGGGCAGCAAGCTAAAACAGGCCGCAGCCCTCGGTATCGAAGTGATCGACGAGGCCGCTTGGGCCGAAATCGTCAGGAACGCAGGGTAAGTCAGTCCCGCCGACGCCGCAGCCACAGGATCGACCAGTCTCCGCGTACCATCCGCGCGGCTAACCTGAACCCTGCACGGCGATAGGCCGCGCGCACGGTCGTCTCCTGCGTTTCGAGCAGTCCTGCCAGCAGCACGCTGCCGCCCGGCTCCACCGCCTCGGCAAAATGTGGCGCAAGTTCCACCAGCGGGCCGGCAAGGATATTGGCGATCAGCAGGTCATAAGGACCGGCTGTCTCCAGAAGCGGATGGTCCATCCCGGCGGCGATCACCATGGCCAACCGGCCGGGACCATCGCCCAGTGCCACGCCGTTGCTGTCGGCGTTTTCGGCTACCACCGGCCCGCACACACGGTCGATATCACTGGCGATGGCGCGGGTGCGGGGCCACAAGTGCAAGCCTGCAAAAGCCAGCAGGCCGGTGCCCGTGCCGATATCGGCCAGATTGCGCACGACCACGCCGCTGGCTTTCATGTGGCTCAGCATCGCCAGGCAACCGGCGGTCGTCGCATGCTGTCCGGTGCCAAAGGCCTGGCTTGCGGGAATCACGAAATCGCGTACGCCGCTTGCCTCCAGCGCCGGATATTCGGGAGTGTGAACATAAAAGACGCCTTCGCGGATCGGCTCGACACCCTGCTGGCTCAGCGTCACCCAGTCCTCGTCGGGCAGTTGCTCGATCGCCAGATTCGGTGCGCCATGGGCAAACAGCGCGGCTATTGCTGCCTTGTCCTGACGGGACGGCTTGTGGTCCATCCACGCTTCAAGCTGCCATTCGTCCGGCTTGTCCTCGGCAATTTCGCTTCCGGCGATGACGATATCGTGATCCCAGTCCCAGGCATCCTCATGCGCCACAAGCGCTGCCTGAACCACGTCGCGCGGGGCGAATGCCGTCACTTTCCAGCTCATGGCAGCAGTGCCGTATCCAGCCGGGCGCGCGCGGATTTCACGATCACGCGGCAGTCCTCGGCTTCCTGTAGCGGCTCGGTCCCCGCCATGCGCTCGGCCATCGCGCTGACTGACGGGTGCGGGGTCAGCACCACGCCGCAGTCCATCGCGTCGATCATGTCGAATGTCCGGCGGAACATCGCTACGCGCTCTGGATGATCGGAAAAGCGGTATGTGCCCAACGGGAGTGCGGAGATGCTGTCGAGATAGGTGAACCTGGCGCACTCGGCGCCTTCGCAACTCGTCCATGCCCAGCTGGTCGATCCTTCGGTATGGCCCGGCGTTGCCAGCATGGTCAGGCGCAGCGAACCGGCGCGCAGGATATCTCCCGCCTTCATCACACGGTCAGGCTTTACCGGGGCAAAGCCGTGGATTTCCTCGAACTGGGGGTCGCTGGCACGGACCGTTCCGCTGCGCAGGATCGGTGCCGCCACGTCACGCGCAATCACCGTGGCGCCGGTCGCCTTCTTGAGCGCCGCCAGTCCGCCGACATGATCGAAGTGCTCATGGCTCGAAACGATCCAGCGCACATCTTCGGGATCGAAGCCCGCAGCGCGGATGTTCGCAAGGATGCCCGGAACTGCTGCATCTGTTGCGGCATCGACCAGCACATGCCCCTTGGGCGATGTCAGCAACAGGACGGTGACGTTGCAGGTGCCGACATACCACACGTTGCCGAATATCCGTACAGGCGGGGCGGGATCATCGAAAGTCTCCTTGCCCTTGCACTGTTCGATGAAGCGCTGACCGGCAACGGGGTCGGCAGCAGCGGGTGCGGCAAGGGCGGATGAAGCGCCCGTAACAGCAGCAGCGAAAATCAACAGTGGACGAATGATCATGAGCGCTGTCTAGGAGGCCGTGCGGGTACGCGCAACGGGCTGTCCTTTTTTACATCCCGCATACGCTTGCGCGACGGGTCATTTCGACTAATACGAATCGCATCCCGATCGCGGCCTGTTTCGCGATCCACGCTGACTTCAAGGGGGTTTGTTCATGGCGCAGGCGCGCAAAGCACGGCCGATTTCGCCGCATCTCCAGATCTGGCGCTGGGGTCCGGCCATGCTGGTCTCGATCCTGCACCGCGTCACCGGCAATGGTCTGGCCTTCGCAGGGCTGGGCCTTTTGCTGTGGTGGATCGGTGCACTGGCAAGCGGTGCAGAAAGCTATCAGTCTTTCCTCGACTACACCTGGACGGGTGAGGGCGGCGGACTTCAGGCGGCAACCGCATTCCTCGGCAAGGTCGTTCTGGTCGGGTTGACCTGGGCATTCTTCCAGCATGCCGCTTCGGGCATCCGCCACCTGATACTTGATGTCGGGGCCGGGTACGAACTCGAAGCCAATGCGCGCTGGTCGGTCATCACGCTGGTCTTCTCGATCAGCGCCACCGTCCTGTTCTGGGCCTTCCTGCTGCTGCGCTGAGCGCCGGCGGGAACTGGTATATCAAGAGAGGCATCTCCTAATGGGTAACGGCACCTCAATCGGCCGCGTGCGGGGCCTCGGCTCCAGCCATCACGGCACGCATCACTGGCTTACCTCGCGCCTGACGGCGGTGGGCAACCTTGTCCTGATCACGTTCCTGATCGTCAGCCTCGCGCTGCTGCCCGACTATGGCTATGCCACAGTGCGTGGCTGGGTCGCCCGGCCACTGCCGTCGATCGCGCTGATCCTGATCATGATCAACACTTTCACTCACGCCCGCATGGGTGTTCAGGTGATGCTTGAAGATTACGTACACGAAGAAGGCGGAAAGATCGCTGCCTGGCTTCTGGTCAACATCGTGCCGTTCGCGGCTGCCGCATTCGGCATTCTATCGGTTTTGCGCATTGCGCTGGGGGGCGCGTAAGTCATGGCTTCCACATCTACTCAGCCTGCCTACAAGATCATCGATCACACTTATGACACGGTCGTGGTCGGTGCGGGCGGATCGGGCCTGCGCGCTACCATGGGTTCTGCCCAGGCCGGCCTGCGCACTGCCTGCATCACCAAGGTTTTCCCAACCCGCTCGCACACGGTGGCCGCGCAGGGCGGCATCGCAGCCAGCCTTGGCAACAACAGCCCGGATCACTGGACCTGGCACATGTACGACACCGTCAAGGGGTCTGACTGGCTGGGCGATCAGGATGCGATCGAATACATGGTGCGTGAAGCCCCGGCAGCGGTTTACGAACTGGAACACGCAGGGGTTCCCTTCAGCCGCAACGCCGAAGGCACGATCTACCAGCGCCCGTTCGGTGGCCACATGCAGAACATGGGCGAAGGTCCCCCGGTCCAGCGCACTTGCGCTGCGGCTGACCGTACCGGCCACGCGATGCTTCATGCGCTCTATCAGCAGAGCCTGAAGTACGACGCGGACTTCTTCATCGAATACTTCGCGATCGATCTGATCATGGAGAACGGCCAGTGCCGGGGCGTGATCGCTCTGTGCATGGACGATGGTTCGATCCACCGCTTCCGCAGCCACGCGGTCGTGCTGGCAACCGGCGGCTATGGGCGTTCGTACTTCACCGCAACGTCGGCCCACACGTGCACCGGCGATGGCGGCGGCATGGTGCTGCGCGCTGGCCTGCCGCTGCAGGACATGGAGTTCGTGCAGTTCCATCCGACAGGGATCTACGGCGCGGGCGTACTGATCACCGAAGGCGCGCGCGGCGAGGGCGGTTACCTGACCAACTCCGAGGGTGAGCGCTTCATGGAGCGCTATGCTCCATCGGCCAAGGATCTGGCCTCGCGTGACGTTGTTTCGCGGTCGATGGCTCTCGAAATCCGCGAAGGTCGCGGCGTCGGTCCCCACAAGGACCACATCTTCCTGCATCTTGATCATATCGACCAGAAGGTTCTTGCCGAACGCCTGCCGGGCATCACCGAAAGCGGCAAGATCTTTGCCGGTGTGGACCTGACCCGCCAGCCGCTGCCGGTGGTTCCGACCGTGCATTACAACATGGGCGGCATTCCCTGCAATTATCACGGCGAAGTCGTGACCATCGGCGCGGACGGCAATCCTGAAACGATCATTCCGGGCCTGTTCGCTGTGGGTGAAGCGGCGTGTGTTTCGGTTCATGGTGCCAACCGCCTCGGCTCGAACTCGCTGATCGATCTCGTCGTTTTCGGCCGCGCGACCGGCCTGCGCCTCAAGGAACTGATCAAGCCGGGCACGTCGCACAACGCGCTGCCCAAGGACAGCGCGGATATGTCGCTCGGTCGCCTTGATCACTTCCGCCATGCCAAGGGCGGCTCGCCCACGGCAGAAGTGCGCATCGAAATGCAGCGCACGATGTCGGCCCATGCAGCGGTGTTCCGCACCGATGAACTGATGGCAGAAGGCAAGGTCAAGCTGGCAGCGACCTATGAACGCATGCAGGACATCAACGTGTCCGACCGTTCGCTGATCTGGAATTCCGATCTGGTCGAAACACTCGAACTCGATAACCTTATAAGCCAGGCGTCGGTGACGATGCATTCGGCATACAACCGCAAGGAAAGCCGTGGCGCCCACGCGCACGAAGATTTCCCCGATCGCAACGATGCCGAATGGATGAAGCACACCGCAGCCTGGTTCAACGGCTGGGGCGGCAAGGGCGGCGAGGTCAAGATCGACTACCGTCCGGTCCACGAATATACGCTGACCGATGATGTCGAGTACATCAAGCCGAAGAAGCGCGTTTACTGATACCACGTCGCTGGTCCATTCTGGCCAGCGGTTAGTCGAACCCCAGAACAGCTTGCGCCGGGATCATGTATCCCGGCGCAATGCATTTGAGGCCGTGCGTTGTCCCGGCGGGGAGTTTGGTTCGATGAGCAATATCGTGCGTTCGAAATTTGCGCTGCTGGCTGGTGCCGTTCTGGCCGTGACTGCCGGAACAGTCGCCTATGGAGCCGCGCAGGCGCCGGTTCCGCCGGTTCCGCCAGCACCTCCCACACCTCCGGCACCGCCTGCCGTGGGCAAGCAGATCGTCATCGTCGAAAAGCATGGTGATGCCAATGGACGCGAATATGTCCGCACCATCACGCGCGATGGCAAGACATTCGTGTTCCAGACCGACAAGGCGCTTTCCGATCTGGAAGTGGAGCAACGCATCGCTTCGGCTGAAGAACGCATCCCGCCTTTGCCGCCCGTGCCTCCAGTGGCCGATGGCGGGCACCGCGTGATGAAGCAGCGTGTGATCGTGGTGGACGACAGGGGCGAGCAGGTCACCGATGTGGTCACGGAAGAAGCGGATCGCTGCGATGGCAAGGAAATCGTTTCCAACGTCGATACGTCATCGGAAGCCGACGGCAAACTGACCCGCGTCCGTGTGCGAATGTGCGGTACGCCAGGGGAAATTGGCAAGCAGGCCAGGGCGCAGGCTGCCGAGGGCATAGCCAATGCTCGTGCCGAGATTGCGCGGGACAAGGGATTGCCTGAATCAACGCGCCAACAGGTATTGAAGGAGCTTGATGCGGAACTGGCACGGCTCAAACGCGCCAGTTGAGCCGCAAATTCACTTCACTGACTGGACAACAGGCCGGGATTCAAATTTGACCGACTTGCCTTTGCCATCCTTCGAAGCCTTTGGCTTTGCGTCCTTAGCCTTCATATCCTTTGCTTTGTCATCGTCGGACTTGTCGTTCTTCTCAGCAGCTTCCGCGGCATCACGTTTGGCCCAAACTGCGGAAGCATCGCTGGCACTGGCGCTGCGGGCAGGATACTTGCATCCGCGCTGCTGACCGATGCCTTTGAGAAACGCCCGGCGGACCGAACCGGCATAAATTGCCTCGTTCCATTTGCGTTCCTGCGCTCCGGCACCGCTCAATTCGCGGATCACGCCACCGAACGGTATCAATGAACGCACCAAAGACTGGCCTACGCTCCCCATGCTGATGGTGGATTTCCCATCATCCCGCGCGATATCGATGTCATCGCCCAACACGCCATCAAGCTGTGCGATTTCGGTTCCGATCGCCGCGCAACGTGTCATTCCGGCGAGATTGTATGGCTTTTCCCTGGCGGTGACGAGCACCGCCGGGATTTCGTCTTTCTTGATATTCAGATCGCTGAGCGGTGTGGTTGCCACATCGCCTGCCGAAACCGAACCCTGCGACACCGCCGTCTGCGCAATCGCAGGTGTGGCGATGAAGCAGGCGCAAGACAAAAGCGCGAACCGAAGAGTCTTGGCTAAATGCATGGATGCCCCCTTTTGACGAGATAAGCATCAGAAACATGTTCGGTTCCGGAGATATTTCACGAAAGTTACTTGAATGTATCGCACTGGTCTTCATCAGCGGTCTCAAGCCCCGTGCGCAGCCATTGCATGCGCTGCGCCGCACTGCCGTGGGTGAAGGCGTCTTCGACCGGGCGACGGCCTGCGG
The DNA here is from genome assembly GCF_920987055.1 of Novosphingobium sp. CECT 9465. NCBI lineage: Bacteria > Pseudomonadati > Pseudomonadota > Alphaproteobacteria > Sphingomonadales > Sphingomonadaceae > Novosphingobium > Novosphingobium sp. CECT 9465. The sequence continues at coordinate 1,938,194 of NZ_CAKLBX010000001.1, read as the reverse complement.
CTTTCATCAGGGTATCGTCACCAATCTGGTGCGCGGCGCGCATGCCTTCCTCAATGTCGCCTGCCTCGATCCGTTCGCGATTGCGGCCCGCCCACACCCCGGCGTAGCAATCCGCCTGAAGTTCCAGCGCCACCGAGAGCCGGTTCGCCTCGCTTGGGCTGCGCTGCTGGAGCTGGCGCACCTGGGTTGAGGTTCCCAGGACATTCTGGATGTGATGGCCATATTCGTGCGCCATCACATAGACTCGCGCAAAATCCCCACCCGCACCCATCTGCTGGTCCATCTGCTTGTAGAAATCGGTATCGATGTAGATGCCATTGTCCGCCGGGCAATAGAACGGTCCCATGGCGCTTTGCGCAGCGCCGCAGCCCGAATTGCCGTTCTGGGCATAAAACACCAGCTTTGGCGTTTCGAACGGAATGTTGGCCTGTTGAAACAGCGGTCCCCAGGTCTTGTTGAGTGAGGACAGCGCGTTGCAGCTTTCGCGGCTGAATTCGTTGGCAGAGCAGCTTTCTGCCAGGGACGTGCCGCCCGCTTGCTCCTGCTGGGCCGGGCCTTGCGTCTGTACTTGCTGCAAGGTGCCAAGCATCTGGGAAGGATCGACTCCGAACACGACTGCGGCAATCAGCGCGATCACGATCGACCCGCAGCCGAGCTTTCCGCCACCCCCCAGCGGAAAGCGACCACCGCCTCCGCCACGCTGATCTTCGACGTTGATGGAATTGTCGAAATCATCGAGCCGCATCGCTTCACCCCTTTTTTCACTTGCGACTGGACAAGCGCGGTGCGTCCCGCGATGCCAGTGCAATCAACCCATCCTGAATCCCCGGAGTAATCGAATGTTCCTGAAGGGCAAGTGCGCGCTGATCACTGGTTCCACCTCCGGCATCGGCCTCGCCTATGCGCGGGCGCTGGCAGCAGAAGGTGCCGATGTGGTGCTGAACGGCTTTGGCGATCCGGCGGAAATTGCGCAGATGTGTTCGGAACTGGCTGCGACCAGCGGTGGGCGGGCTATCCACGTCCCTGCCGATCTAACCCGACGCGAAGGGACCGAAGCGATGATGGCGGCCGCGCTGGACGAATTCGGCGCGGTGGATATCCTGATTGCCAATGCCGGAATGCAGCACGTTGCGCCGGTGGAGGAATTTCCGGTTGAAAAGTGGGATGCGATCATCGCGCTCAACCTGACGTCCGCGTTCGACGCCTGCCGCCTGGCCATTCCGGGGATGAAGGCGAAAAGCTGGGGGCGGATCATCTTCACTGCCTCGGCCCACTCGCTCACCGCCTCGCCGTTCAAAGCGGCCTATGTTTCGGCCAAGCACGGCCTTGCAGGCCTGGCCAAGACGCTTGCGCTGGAACTGGCGACTCACGGCATCACCGCCAACTGTGTCAGCCCCGGATATGTCTGGACGCCGCTGGTGGAAAACCAGATCCCCGACACCATGAAGGCCCGCGGAATGACCCGCGATCAGGTGATCAACGATGTGATGCTGGTGCGCCAGCCCACCAAGCAATTCGTTCAAGCCGAAGATCTGGCTGCGCTTGCCCTATTCCTTTGTCGCCATGAAGCGCGCAACATCACCGGCGCGAATTACAACATGGACGGGGGCTGGGTCGCCGAATAAGTGCCATCGACGCCGGTTCTGTAAACTTCTGTTCATCGATACAGGCTCAATTGGGAACTTGCGCGTCGCTCCGGGTTTTGAGAGCAAGGGATTGCGACGAGGCGTTTGAGGGCAGCGATGAAGCGTGCAGGGGGCTGGCGGAATGCAGGGGTTGGTGCGCTGCTTCTTGGCGCGCTCCTGCTTGCAGCCGCGGCACCGGCTTCGAAAAAGCTTTCCACGCTTGAACTCGCGCTCAAGGCCCATGTCGAAACGCTCGCCAGCGATGAGTTTCAGGGCCGCGAACCGGGAACCGAGGGCGAAACCCTGACGCTGCGTTATCTGGCGCGGCAGTGGTTCGACATCGGCATGGAGGCGGGCACAAACATTCCTGGCAGCGGGTGGTTTGCGCCCGTCGATCTGGTCGAGCGTGAACCGGTCATGTCGCGGGCGAGCTTCACGCGCGGGCGCAAGAGGGTGGTACTGCCAGATCAGAGCGTTTTTGTGGTCACGTCAGGGCTGCGTACTCTGGTGCAGGACGCGCCGCTCCTGTTCGTCGGACACGCGGCCTCACCAGGAATGCCGCGTGCGGAAATGGCAGGGCGCGTCGCGGTGATGCTCGACAGCATGCCGGTTGGGGCCGATCCGCAGAAAGCGGGCGACCGGGCTGGGCGGTTGCTGGATGCAGGCGCACTGGCCGTCGTCACCGTGCTTGATGGCGAGCGCGGGCTGGAAGATGTGATCGCCCGGCGCAATCGCGCTGGCTACGCCGTTTCGGGCGAGCGCATCGGCAACGAGATCGAGGCGTTCCTGTCTCCCGTCACGGCCGAACTGATGCTGGCGGGCACCCCCCACGCGAAAGTCGCCAGATTGCGCGCCGATGCCGCCGCGCCGCTGTTCGCGCCCTATCTTCTGGGTGTGAACGCCACGTTCGAGGCGTCCAGCCGCGAAACCCGGATCAGGACGCACAACCTGATCGGGCGCATTCCTGGCCGCAACCCTGCCGCCGGGGCGGTGCTGTTGATGGCCCATTGGGACCACTTCGGGCAATGCGCCGAAGCGCCCGCCGAAGACATCATCTGCAATGGCGCGATCGACAATGCGTCGGGCCTTGCCGTGGTTACCGAAGCTGCGCGTCTTCTCGCAAAAGGCCGCCCGATGGAGCGTGACGTCTATGTCGTCGCGACGACCGGTGAGGAACTGGGGCTGCTTGGCGCGATGGCCTTTGCCGAGAACCCGCCCATACCGCTCGACCGTATCGTCGCGGCTTTCAATGTCGACAGCACCGGGCTGGTGCCTGCCGGAAGGCCGGTGGGCATCGTGGGCAAGGGGATGACCCCGCTCGATCCGCTGATCGGCGATGTGGTGCGGCGAATGAAGCGCAAGCTGGCGCCGGGGGATGGGGCCAATGCTTATATCAAACGGCAGGACAGCTGGGTGTTGATGCAGCATGATGTGCCCGCCGTGATGGTAAGCAGCAGTTATGGAGACATGGAGCGGATCGAACGCTTCATGGAGGATACCTATCACCGGCCCGGCGACCAGGCGGGCGCTGCAATCGACTATTCCGGCATGGCCGATGACGTCACCTTGCAGGTGGAACTCGTCCGCGCCTTTGCCGATGCACGGCGCTATCCTGCCCGCGATTCAGGTCGTCGCCAAACCCCCTAGCCGAACTGCCGCTTCCTGTTTACATGGGCCGCCACGAATCTCCCCGGACACTGGAAGTGGCACGTATCATGGATATCCCTCTCGGCCTCACCTTCGACGACGTGCTGCTGCGTCCCGCCGAGTCGGATCTGGTGCCGTCGCAGGCCGATACGCGTACCCGGCTGACGAAAACCATCGGCCTGAACATCCCGATCCTGTCATCGGCGATGGACACGGTGACAGAGGCGGACATGGCCATCGTCATGGCGCAGCTTGGGGGGATCGGCGTCCTTCACCGCAACCTTTCGATCGAGGAGCAGTGCGCCGCCGTCCGCGCGGTCAAGCGCTTCGAAAGCGGCATGGTCGTCAACCCGATCACGATTTCCCCCGATGCCACGCTGGGCGAAGCCAATGCGATCATGCGCGCCAACAAGATCAGCGGGATTCCGGTGGTCGAGCATTCGGGCAAGCTGGTCGGCATCCTGACCAACCGCGACGTGCGCTTTGCCGACAATCCCGCCCAGCCCGTGCGCGAACTGATGACGCATGAGAACCTTGCCACGGTGCCGCTTGGCACGAGCGGCGACGATGCAAGGCGTCTGCTTCACCAGCGCCGGATCGAGAAACTGCTGGTGGTGGACGATGCGTTCAAGTGCATCGGCCTGATCACGGTCAAGGATATCGAAAAGGCGGTCACCTTTCCCAATGCGACCAAGGACGGATCGGGTCGTCTGCGCGTGGCCGCCGCCACGACTGTTGGCGAAAAGGGTCTTGAACGCACCCGCGCGCTGATCGACGCCGAATGCGACGTGGTAATTATCGATACGGCGCACGGCCACAACCGCGATGTTGCGCGCGCCGTCGAAGCGGCCAAGAAGCTGTCGAATTCGGTGCAGGTGATTGCCGGCAATGTTGCGACTGGCGAGGCGACGCGATCGCTTATCGACGCTGGCGCCGATGGCATCAAGGTTGGCATCGGGCCGGGGTCTATCTGCACCACGCGTATCGTTGCAGGCGTCGGTGTGCCGCAGTTGACCGCCGTGATGGAATGCGCCGAAGAAGCCGAAAAATCCGGCGTCCCGGTGATTGCCGATGGCGGTCTGCGCACTTCGGGCGATGCCGCCAAGGCGCTGGCCGCAGGTGCCAGCACGGTGATGATCGGATCGATGCTGGCAGGCACCGAAGAAGCGCCGGGTGAGACGTTCCTCTATCAGGGCCGTGCCTACAAATCCTATCGCGGCATGGGTTCGGTCGGCGCAATGGCGCGCGGCAGCGCGGACCGCTATTTCCAGCAGGACATCAAGGACCAGATGAAGCTGGTGCCCGAAGGCATCGAAGGCCAGGTTCCGTTCAAAGGCCCGGCAAAGGACGTGGTTCACCAGCTGGTTGGCGGGATCAAGGCCGCCATGGGCTATACCGGCAGCGCCACGATCGACGATTTGCGCAAGCGCGCCAAGTTCGTTCGCATCACAAACGCGGGCCTGCGCGAAAGCCACGTCCACGATGTGACGATCACGCGCGAAGCACCAAACTACAAGGTCGGTTGAGCTTCAGGTGACGCCCTCGGCGCGCGTTCAGGCGGCGATCGACATTCTCGATGCGGTGATTGCCGCCGCGCGCGGGCAGGGCGCATCGGCAGACCGGATCGCGGCGGAGTGGTTCCGGGCGCGGCGTTTCGTTGGTTCAAAGGACCGCCGCGCGATCCGCGATCTGGCGTGGAATGCAATCCGCGCTTGCGGTGATGTGCCATCAAGCGGACGCGCGGCGATGTTGCGCCTTGTCCGCGATGACGCCGCTTTGTCGGCGCTGTTCGATGGATCGAACTACGGACCGGCATCGATCCAGCCCGGAGAGCCGGTGGCGGCCGGTGGCGCCGCGCCGCCGTGGCTGGTCGATCAGCTGCTTGCATCGGGCCTCAATGACGATGAGCAGGCTGCGTTGCTCGGTCGTGCACCGCTGGACCTGCGCGCCAACACGCTGAAAACATCGCGTGATAAATTGCGCACATGTTTGCCGATTGGGGCAGAACTGACGGCAGCTCCGAATGCCTTGCGCCTGCCTTCGGGTGCAGCCGCAGAAAGCTGGCCGGAATTTGCCGAAGGACTGTTCGAAATTCAGGACAGCGGCAGCCAGATCGCCAGCATGGCGCTGACCGTTCAGCCGGAGGAGGCCGTGATCGATCTGTGCGCGGGCGCGGGCGGCAAGACGCTGTCACTGGGCGCGGCGATGCGCAACACCGGGAAGCTGGTCGCCTGTGACATCGATCGCGCGCGCCTCTCGCGGCTGCCAGACCGGGCGGCTCGTGCCGGGGTGCTGGTCGAAATCCAATTGCTCAATCCCGGCCGCGAAGCTGAGATGCTAGGTCACTGGACGGGGAAGGCCGACGCGGTGATGATCGATGCACCGTGTTCCGGCACCGGCACCTGGCGGCGCAACCCGGAGGCGCGCTGGCGGCTAGATGCCAGGGCGCTGGCCCGCTATCACGCGATGCAGGCCAACGTGCTCGATATCGGTGCCGCACTGGTGCGGCCCGGCGGGCGATTGACTTATGTGGTCTGTTCGCTGCTGGACGCCGAAGGGGCGGATCGGATCGGCAGGTTCCTGTCCGAAAATCCGGGTTGGGAGGTTGCCTTGCCAGACCTGCCAGCCGGGCAAGCCCATGGCCAAGGCTGGCGGCTCACGCCCTTTCGTGATGGCACCGACGGGTTTTTCTTCGCAACAATCGTGCGCCGTGTTAATTGAACACTCATGCAGGCGGGTTCATTCAGCGGTAGTCGCCGGCTCAAGGAGTTCTTGATGCGTTACGCCCCCGTTGCTGTTGCCCTTTCTCTCGTCGTTGGCATTACCGGCAGCATGGGCGCGGCGAAAAGTTCCGCTCCTGAAAACCCGCGTGCCGAAGCGCTCGTCAGGGAAGGCCGCGCCTCGCTTGTCAAAGGTGATGTCAGCGCCGCTACCGACAGTTTCGAGGCCGCGCTGGCGATCGATCCCGCCAACCCGGCGCCGCTGATCGGTCTTGCCGACGCGGCCCGTCGCGATGGCTTGCAGGGCAAGGCAATTCATTACTACCGCGAAGCGCTTGAACGCGATCCGAACAACGTCGTCGCCATTTCGGGCGAGGGCGGCGCCATGGTCGAAAAAGGCGCGCTGGAAAAGGCACGCCGAAATCTGTCGCGGCTTGAAGGGTTGTGCGGCAAGGGCTGCACCGAAACGGCCGATCTTGCCGCAGCTATATCCCGTGGTCCCGCACCGCGCGTCATTTCGGCAGAAGCGGTGAAGCCCGAACCGAAAATCGAGAGCAACTGACCGCCTGTAACCATCGCTTTCTCGCCCGCATTTTCGTTATTGCGAGGAGGCGAAGCTGACGCGGCAATCCAGAGCGATGCGCGCAACGGCTCTGGATTGCTTCAGCCTTCCGCCTCGCAGACATGATTTCGTGCGCTCGGATTCAGATCAGTCCGCGAAATTCCTCGACGACCTGTCGATAGACGCGCTTCTTGAATGGCACGATCAGGTCGGGCAGGAGTTCCGGTTCGACCCAGCGCCATTCATTGAATTCGGGATGTTCGTGCGCGTCGATGCGAATGTCGGAATCCTCGCCCGCAAAGCGCAGCAGCAGCCACTTCTGGCGTTGTCCGCGATATTTCCCACCCCACAACCTGCCGACCAGTTCGTCGGGCAGATCATAGAAATGCTCTTCCTGGCTTTCGGCGATGATCGTGACGAGATGGGCCGAAACCCCGGTTTCTTCTTCCAGTTCGCGCAAGGCGGCGGGATGCAGCTCCTCGCCTTCGTCAATCCCCCCCTGCGGCATCTGCCAGGCATCGCCCTCCTTGTTGTCGATGCGCTTGCCCACGAAAACCCGGCCCGCGTCGTTGACCAGCATTACCCCGACGCAGGGGCGATAGGGGAGGGCGGCGTGTTGATCGTTCATTTCAACCTTTCCAGCAGCAGCCTGATGGCCGCAAAGATGGAGTGCATGTCTGCCTGGGCGCTTGAGAGCGCCTTGCGCACTTGTGCAAAGCCATGGATCGTTCCTTTCATTTCCAGGAAGATGACCTCGGCTCCCGCACGGATGAGTTCCGCGCCATAGACCCGTCCGCTGTCGCGAATCGGATCAAGGCCCGCCGTCACTAGCACCGTTGGCGGCGTGGCGGAGTGGTCACCATAAAGCGGAAAGGCCCGAATGTCCCGCGGGATGGCGCGGTAAGCCTGCGCAAACCATTGCATCGCATCCTTGTCGAGCATGAAACCCTCCGAGAATTCCAGGAAGGATTGGTGGTCGGGCTTGTCGTCGGTCAGGGGGTAGATCGGCACCTGCATCACCACCGGCACCGCGGCAGGTGTTTCGGTCAGCGCCTGGGTGATGACGATGGCAAGGTTGCCGCCTGCCGAATCGCCCATGGGGATCAGGCCGTTTATATCGCGGCCGAGCACCGCGGAATTGCCGGCGATCCAGCGCGCAGCGGCCTCGCCATCATCAGGTGCGGCGGGAAACGGATGCTCCGGGGCCAGTCGATAATCGACAGCGATGACCGGCAGGTCCAGTTCCGCTGCGATCTCGGTACAAATACTGTGGTGGCTATCGAGATCACCGACGACGAAGCCGCCGCCGTGGAAGAACACCACGGCAGGGCCGGACTCGCGCGTTTCTCGCAGATCATAAAGGCGCAATCCGATCTCGCCAGCAGGGCCAGGACAGGTCAGATCCCGGATTACGCCCAATGGGCGCGGGTCTGCTTCGGCTAATCGAGTCATTGTCATGAAACCGGCGCGCGCCGCCTCCAGACCGACCTGGCTCATGGGTGGGGTGCCTGCCGCTTTCAGGAATGCCAGAAAGGCCTGCACATCCGGCCGCACTTGATGAGTCTTTTGATCGGTCATGAATTGTCCTCAACCGCCTGGCGGAAATCGGTATAAGCATCGCTGCAATCCTGATGTTGCAACTTGACGGCCATGGTCGTTCGGAATCAAGAGAGCACGAGGATTTTTCATCGTGCGCAGATTTTCTTCTTTGCGAACGGAGCGGCACAGGCATAGGCGCGTTTCAGCAACGGGTGAAATCCCCGGCGCAATGCAGAGGATGATATGGCTACACTTGTTGATGGACCGGATGCGCTGACGGGCGGCAAGGACAACGAAACCCTTGATGCCACCGGCCCGGAAGCCGTGGTCGTGCGCTTCGCCGGGGACTCAGGCGATGGCATGCAGCTCACTGGTGGCCAGTTCACCTTGTCAACCGCGCTCGCAGGCAACGATCTGGCAACGTTCCCGGACTTTCCGGCCGAAATCCGTGCGCCGCAAGGAACCCTGTTCGGCGTCTCTGCGTTCCAGATCAACTTCGGATCGACCGAGATCGACACTGCGGGCGACCAGCCCGATGTTCTCGTCGCGATGAACCCGGCCGCATTGAAGACCAATGTCGGCGCGCTCAAGGTCGGTGGCCTGATCATTGCGGACACCGGCGAGTTCAACAAGCGCAACCTTGAAAAGGCCAAGTACGACGTCAGCCCGCTCGAAGATGGCAGCCTTGAAAAGTGGCAGTTGCTGGCTTTCGATATTTCGGCGCTTACGCTCGAAGCGGTGAAGCCTTTCGGTCTTGGCAACAAGGAAGCGCTGCGCTGCAAGAACATGTGGACGCTGGGTCTTGCGCTGTGGATGTTCGACCGTGACCGGCAGCCGCTTATCGACTGGCTGAACGCCAAGTTCAAGAAAAGCCCGGTGCTGGCCGAGGCGAACATCGCCGCGCTCAATGCTGGTCACGCCTATGGCGAAACAGCCGAAATCGCAGGGCCGCTCAAGCAATACCACATCGCGCCGGTTGAAAGCGCGCCGGGACTGTACCGCACTGTCACGGGCGCAGAGGCGATCAGCCTTGGCCTTGTGGCGGGTGCGCAACTGGCGGATCTGCCGATGTTCTTCGGTGGCTATCCGATCACCCCTGCCTCGGCGATCCTGCACAACCTTGCCCGGCTCAAGGAATATGGCGTCACCACCTTCCAGGCGGAAGACGAGATCGCCGCAATCGCCTCGGCCATCGGCGCAAGCTATGCTGGCCAGTTGGGCGTGACGTCGTCATCCGGTCCTGGCATCGCGCTCAAGGGTGAGGCGATGGGCCTTGCGATCATGACCGAATTGCCGCTGGTCATCGTCAATTCGCAGCGCGGGGGGCCATCCACGGGGCTGCCGACCAAGACCGAACAGTCGGACCTGTATCAGGCCGTCTATGGCCGCAACGGCGATGCGCCGATGCCGGTGATCGCTTCGCGCAGCCCTTCGGACTGCTTTGAAGTTGCGATCGAGGCCTGCCGCATCGCGGTGCAGTACATGACCCCGGTCATGGTTCTGACCGATGGCTACATCGCCAACGCGGCGGAGCCGTGGCAGGTGCCCGATCCGACAAGCTTCACGCCGTTCCCGGCCAAATTCCTTGGTGAGAAGAATGGCCCGAATGGCGAACTGCTTCCGTTCGCCCGCGACGAAAAGGGCGCCCGCCCGTGGATCAAGCCCGGCACACCCGGCCTGATGCACCGCATCGGCGGCATCGAGAAAAACCCCGGCACCGGCAACATCGACTATTCGCCCGCCAGCCACCAGACGATGACCGACGCCCGTCGCGCCAAGGTTGATGGCGTGGCGAACTCGATCCCGCAGCAGGAAGTTAACCACGGCGAAAGCTCAGGCAAGCTTGTGGTCGTCGGCTGGGGCAGCACCTATGGCCCGGTCTATCAGGCCGTGCGCCGCGCGCGCCGCAAGGGGCTGGACGTCAGCCACGTCCATGTCCGCTACATCTGGCCGATGCCGTCGAACCTCGGCGATTTGCTGAAGAGTTACGACAAGGTGCTCGTCCCTGAAATGAACACCGGCCAGTTCAAGACCGTTCTGCGCGACCAGTTCCTGATCGACGCCCAGCCGCTCAACAAGACCAGCGGCCAGCCCTTCACCATCGCGGAAATCGAAGCCGCGATCGAAGCTGCGCTCGCATAAAGGTTACGACCATGAACGAGATGACCAAGATCGCCGTCCAGACCACGCTCAAAGACTGGGAAACCGATCAGGAAGTGCGCTGGTGCCCCGGTTGCGGTGACTACGCGATCCTCAAGGCGGTGCAGCGCACCCTGCCGGAACTGGGCGCGGACCCGGCCAACACGGTGTTCGTCAGCGGCATCGGTTGCTCAAGCCGCTTCCCTTACTATGTCGAGAGCTACGGCTTTCACACGATCCACGGGCGCGCCCCGGCTTTTGCCACCGGCATCAAGCTGGCGAACCCGGATCTCGACGTGTGGCTGGTGACCGGTGATGGCGATGGCATGTCCATCGGTGGCAATCACACCATGCACATCCTGCGTCGCAACGTGAACGTGCAGATCCTGTTGTTCAACAACGAGATATACGGCCTGACCAAGGGTCAGTTCTCGCCGACCAGCCGCGAGGGCACCAACAGCCCGACGTCGCCGCTCGGTTCGGTCGATCGTCCGGCGCTGCCCTGTGCCTTTGCGCTGGGTTCAGGTGCCCGCTTCATCGCGCGTGCCTATGATGTGTCGAAGAACCTTGGCGGGGTGCTCAAGGCTGCCCATGCACACCAGGGCGCGGCCTTCGTGGAAATCTTCCAGAACTGCATCGTCTACAACAAGGACCGCTTCGACGATTTCGTCGCCAAGGGCGTGGCTGACCAGAACCAGTTGTGGCTTACCGATGGCGAGCCGATGCTGTTTGGCTCGGCCAAGTCTGGCGGCATCAAGGGCATCACGCTCGATATGGACACGCTGAGCCTCAAGGTCGTCGACGTTGTGGATGGCGATTGGCAGGCAGCGGGCGTCATCGTGCACAACGTCAGGAACCGCGCGCTTGCGCACATGCTCGTCGAAATGCCGTTCGGCCCGTTCCCGATGGCGTTGGGCGTGATCTACGATGATCCGCGCCCGACCTACGAAACGGTGTTGCTCGGCCAGGATGCCGAAGCGCGCAAGGGCAAGGACGCAAACCTCGCCAAATTGCTCGCCAAGGGCCAGACGTGGACGGTAAGCGGAACCGCAGCCGACCCGATCTGATCCGGCAGAAATCACCGACGAGGAGCGATGTCTGGATAACCTGACTCATAGCCTCGTCGGCTGGGCGCTGGCCGAAACCGGCCTCAAGCACCGCACCCGCAAGGGATTGGCTGCCTGTGTGCTGGCGGCCAACATGCCGGACATCGATGTGTTGTTCGGCTGGGTGCCGTGGGCACCGCTGGCCATGCACCGGGGCTTCACGCACGGGCTGGTCGGCGGGGTGCTGCTGCTTCCGCCGGTACTGGCGGCGCTGCTCTGGCTGATAGACCGCTGGCAGGCTGCCAATGGTCGCCTTGCCGAAGGCGCAACTCCGATACACTTCGGCTGGCTGGTCGCACTGTGCTACCTCGGCGCGCTGACGCATCCGTTGCTCGATCTTCAGAATGTCTATGCGGTGCAACTCATGTCTCCGCTCGATGACCGCTGGTATCACACCGACGCCCTGTTCATCGTATCGCCGTGGCTGCTGGCTTTTCTCGGCCTTGGTATCTGGAGCGCCCGGCGCCAGGCGATGGGCCGGTCCGCGATAGCGGCGCTGGCCGCAGCGCTGGGCTTCATCCTCCTCAACGTCGGGATTTCGCTGCTGGCTGATGATGCACTGCGCATGTCGTCGGGGTATCCCGACCCGGACCGTGTTTTTGCATCACCGGCTCCGGTCCGCTTCTGGCAGCGTGAGGTGATCTGGCGCGAACATGGCATGATCGGCCGTGCACAATACGATCCACTGGCCGGTCTCGCCATGTTGCGTGGTGTGCAGCCCCTGGTGCCCGATAACATGGCCAATCCCGTTGTCCATCGCGCTGCGGTTGCCAACGCCGAGGTCCGAGACTTTCTCGACTGGTCGCAGATGCCGGTTGCATCGGTCTCGCGGCAGGGCTGCACAGCGCAAGTCACATTCGGCGACGCACGCTTTGCTGCGCCCGCAATGCGCGAAAGTTTCAATGCGAAGGCGTTGATTCCACTTGATCGCAATCACTGCGCGGAATCCGTCGCAAACCGCTGACGTTCCGCCGCACCCTGTACCAAGGGGCATGTCGGCAAGGGTGGAAAGCGGCCCGCGCAGAGGCCAAGACAAGGCAATGTCCGCACCCGTCATCGTCTGGTTTCGTCGCGATCTCCGCCTTGCCGATCAGGCCGCGCTGCTGGGCGCCGCAGCCGATGGCCCGGTGATTCCAGTCTACGTGCTGGATGACGATACGCCAAAGCACCGCCGCATGGGTGCAGCATCGCGCTGGTGGCTCCATCACAGCCTTGCCAGTCTTGACGCGGCCTTGCGCAAGCTGGGTTCGCGCCTGATCCTGCGGCGTGGCAAATGCCATGAAGAACTCGCGGCCATCCGGCGAGAAACCGGCGCGCGCACCGTCCACGCCCTGCATCATTACGAACCGTGGTGGCGCAACGCCGAAAAGGCCGTGGCCAAGACGTTCCGGCTTGTGCTGCATGATGGCAATTACCTTGCGCCCGCCGGTTCCGTGCGGACCGGCAGCGGATCGCCCTACAAGATATACACCCCGTTCTGGCATGCCTTGCGCGAACGCATGCCGCCACCAGCCCCCTTGGCCGCACCCGCGCAACTCCATGCGCCGCAGGTCTGGCCAACCGGCGAGACGTTGAACGACTGGTCGCTGCTGCCGACCGTCCCGGATTGGGCAGGCGGTTTTCGCGAAGAATGGACTCCGGGCGAGGCTGGCGCTCATTCCCGCCTCGAAGATTTCGTGGATCGGGCTGCGCGCTATGGCGAATGTCGCAATCTGCCATCCATCCAAGGCACTTCGCGCTTGTCAGCACACCTGCATTTCGGCGAAATTTCGCCTGCGACGATCTGGCACCGGATTGGCGAAGCGGGCGGGTCGGTCGATGTGTTTCTGGGCGAACTGGGCTGGCGTGATTACGCGCAGAACGTGATCGCGCAATTCCCCGATTACGGCACTCGCAACGCTCGCGATGCCTACGACCGCCTGCAATGGCGCGATGATGCTGCCGACATCAAGGCGTGGCAGCAGGGCCGGACGGGCTATCCGATCGTGGATGCCGGGATGCGCGAATTGTGGCACACCGGATGGATGCACAATCGCGTACGCATGATCGCGGCGAGCTTTCTGGTGAAGCACCTGCTGATCGACTGGCGCGAGGGGGAGCGCTGGTTCTGGGATACATTGGTCGATGCCGATTATGGATCGAACGCGGTCAACTGGCAGTGGACGGCGGGAACGGGCGTCGATTCCAACATGTTCGTACGGATCATGGCGCCACTGACGCAAAGCCCCAAGTTCGAGGCCGCCGATTATATCCGCCGCTGGGTGCCGGAACTGGCCCACCTTGCGGACGACAAGATCCACGATCCCGCCGTCCGTCCGCGGAGCTATCCCGCCAGGATCATCGACCACGCCGAGGCGCGCGCGCGCGCGCTTGCCGCGCATGACCAGATGAAGCACGCGTGACCTTGCGCTCAAGGGCCGGTCAACGCATATGCCCGGTATGAACGCGCAGACGCCAATCAGGGGGGGGCATCTGGTCGCCGGGGGACGGAATATTTCCGCCACCGGTCGCTGGATCGCCAGGCTGTTCGCCGGATCGTTTGCATCCGCAGTGGATCGGATCGACCGGGGGCTTGCAAGCGGAACAATCCTTGCAACCTTGCCCGATGGATCGTCGCGCAAGGTGGGCGGGCGCGGTGACGGGCCAACGGCGCGCATTGATCTGAAAAGCTGGAACGCACTGGTGCGGCTGGCCACGGCGGGATCCATCGGCTGGTACGATGCCTGGGTTGCGGGCGAATGGGACAGCCCCGATCCGGTCGTCATTTTCGACCTGTTCATGCGCAATGCCGATACGCTGGGCGATACGGGCCGTGCCAAGGGGCCATGGCGCTGGGCCGGGCGGTTGCTCAACATGGCGCGGCGCAATTCACGCGCGCAGGCGCGGCGCAATATCGCCGCGCATTACGATCTCGGCAATGATTTCTACCGGCTCTGGCTCGACCCGACGATGAGCTATTCGAGCGCCTTGTGGGACGGGATTGCACCCGATGCATCGCTGGAAATGGCGCAGGCCAACAAGGTCGATCGGCTCGGCGCAAGGCTGAACCTGAAGCCGGGCGGCAAGGTCCTCGAAATAGGTTGCGGCTGGGGCTACCTTGCAAGGCGCCTTGCTGAAACGACCGGTGCCCATGTGACCGGGATCAGCCTTTCGGATGAGCAGCTCGATTGGGCGCGCGATGAACTGGCCGGATCGCGGCTCCAGGGGATCGAATACCGCCATCAGGACTATCGCGATGTAGAAGGCCAGTTCGATGCAATTGCCAGCGTCGAGATGGTCGAGGCGGTTGGCCGCGAATACTGGCCGTCCTATTTCGATTGCCTGGCACGGTGCCTGAAGCCGGGCGGGCGGGCGGCGCTGCAATATATCTCGATCCGGGATGAATTGTTCGATGCCTATGCCGCCAGCGCCGATTTCATCCAGGCCTATGTCTTTCCCGGTGGACTGCTGATCAGCGAGCGCGAATTTCGCGCGCTTGCGGCCGAACGCGGACTTGCATGGCAGGACCAGCACGATTTCGGTCTGGACTACGCCCGAACGCTCAGGGTCTGGCGCGAAGCGCTTGACCGCGCGGTAGAGACCGGTGCGCTGCCGCCGGGCTTCGATCACAAGTTTCTGGATCTGTGGCGCTATTACCTGATGTATTGCGAAGGCGGCTTCCGGGGCGGCGGAATCAATGTCGCACAGGTTACGCTTATCAAGCGCGCCTGAATACGCTGTCGCCGCGATAACGCGCCAGGATATTGTCGTGCACGATGGGGCTGAGCAGTGTCGCAAAGGCGCAGCCCACGCGTCCGCTGTCCCACCAGATCACATCGGCCTGCAGGGCTTCCATGCCTTGGAGCGTCAACCAGCAGCGATTGCCGGGAAACATCTGCTGCATCGAATTCGCGCAGAACCCGCCAAGCGAAAGGTCGGTCAGCACTGTCTTGAACCCACGTTCGCCCGATGGCCGCAGGGTTGCGGGAATGTTGACGCGTTGGCGCGGCGCACATCGGTCTTCCAGCGCGGCCTGTCCGTACGTGCCGGTGTTCCAGTCCGTATTGCCGGTGTCCATAGAACGAACGCCCTCGACCGATCTGCCTTTTCCCCGCCGGCCAGCGCCAGCAAGGTCAGGCGCCAGAATCGCGCGTCTGCGTTAATTCGGGATTGTCAGGCGTGGTTAACGCGCTCGCGGTGGGGGCTGGCAAACTGTTCACCAAGAAGTGCCACGATCCGGTCGGCAACCACCTCCGGCGGCTTCACGCTTTCGGGCTTTTCCCCCGGATAGGCCTTGGCCCGCATCTTGGTGCGGGTGGCGCCGGGGTCTACCACGGCAACGCGCACGGCGGACGTATTGCGCACTTCCTGTCCGTAGCAATCGAGCAGCACGTCGAACGCGGCTTTCGATGAGCCATAAGCGGCCCAGTAGGCACGCGGAGCCGCGCCGACGCTGCTGGTCACGCCGATCACGCGGGCGTCCTTGCTCTTCTTGAGCATGCCGTCAAAGCCCGCGATCAGCGCCTGGGTCGCCAGCACGTTGAGCGTGAGGGCATTGTTGAACTCGCGCGGATCGATCTGCCAGACCGGGGTCAGCGTGGGGAACGCGGCGGCGTTGATGACCATGATGTCGAGCGCGTCCCAGCGCCCGGAAATGGCGGTTGCCAGCCTTGCGATGCCATCGGCTTCGGCAAGATCGACCGGCGCGATCGTGGCGCTGCCGCCAGCGTCGAAGATCTCCTGCTCGATCTTCTCAAGATCCTTGGCGGCGCGCGCCACAAGGATCACATGAGCGCCCGCTGCGCCCAATGCGCGCGCGGTGGCCGCGCCGATGCCGCGGCTTGCCCCCGTTACCAGTGCAAGCTGGCCGGCAAACGGACCCTGGCCGCTCATTCAGGCGACCTTTTCGACCGGGAACGAAAGCTGGGCTGCATCGTCGCGATCGCCCAGATCGGTAAGGCGGGTCGGGTATTCGCCTGAAAAGCATGCGTCGCAATATTGCGGGCAGGCATTGTTGCGCTGCGCCTCGCCGACCGCGCGATAAAGCCCGTCAATCGACACGAAGGCAAGGCTGTCTGCATGGATGAAGTCGGCCATGGCCTGCACGTCCATGCGCGCGGCCAGCAGCTTAGAGCGTTCCGGCGTATCGACGCCATAGAAGCACGAATGCTCGGTCGGCGGGCTGGCAATGCGCATGTGCACTTCGGCGGCGCCTGCATCGCGCATCATCTGCACGATCTTGAGGCTGGTGGTGCCGCGTACGATCGAATCGTCGATCAGCACGATCCGCTTGCCCGCCACAAGCGCGCGGTTGGCATTGTGTTTGCGCTTCACGTCTGCATTGCGGGCACCATCCGAAGGCTGGATGAACGTGCGACCGACATAATGCGAACGGATGATCCCCAGTTCGAACGGAATGCCGGAGGCTTGCGCATAACCAAGAGCCGCGGGAACGCCGCTGTCGGGCACCGGAATGACAAGGTCTGCATCCGCCGGGCTTTCGATGGCCAGTTGCGCGCCGATTTCCTTGCGCACCTGATAGACCGAGCGGCCACCCATGATCGAATCCGGGCGGCTGAAATAGACGTGTTCGAAAATGCAGGGCCGCGCATCGGGCTTGCCGAATGGGCGGTGGCTGTGCAGCTTGCCGTCAAGATCCACCTGCACGAGTTCGCCCGGCTCGATCTCGCGCACGAAATCCGCGCCGACCACGTCAAGCGCCACGGTTTCCGAAGCGAACACAACCGCATCGCCCATCATGCCCATCACCAGCGGGCGGATGCCCAACGGATCGCGGCAGGCGATCATGCCTTCGGGTGTCATGCAGATCAGCGAATAAGCGCCTTCTACAAGGCGGAGCGCATCGACGAAGCGGTCAAGCAGGGTCGGATAGCGACTGGTCGCGACGAGGTGGATGATCACCTCCGTATCGGACGTCGACTGGAAGATTGCGCCTTTCTGCACCAGATCGCGCTTCAGGAACATGGCGTTCGAAATATTGCCGTTGTGCGCGATGGAGAACCCGCCAGAGGCAAGATCGGCAAACAGAGGCTGCACATTGCGCAAACCCGCGCCGCCGGTTGTCGAATAGCGCACGTGGCCCGAAGCCATCGTGCCTGGCAGCTCTGCAATGGCCGATCCGGTCGAAAAGTTCGCCGCGACATGGCCGATGCCCTTGCGCGAATAGAACTCCTGTCCATCGAAGCTGGTGATGCCAACCGCTTCCTGCCCGCGATGCTGCAAGGCGTGAAGGCCAAGTGCTACTGTCGCAGCAGCGTCACGAACGCCCAGTACACCGAAGATGCCGCACTCTTCGCGCAGCTTGTCATCATCGGCACCGATGTCCCAGGGTGCGCGGTCGAGAAATTCGTTCTGTAAAGTCATGGGTCGACGTGGACTCGCGTGGGCGCAAAAGCACCGGCCAACTGCTGGCGCCCAAATGGCGACGTTTGCTGCGGATAGCAAGGGCAAGCTTGAGCATGGCGGTGGCAATCACTTGTCGACAAGCATGTCTTGGCACAAACGAGTGCCGGATGCCGGGCGCTTCGTGATGAAATCTTAACCATCTGCCGTCAGATATGGAACTATGCGCTTCGCCCGTTTCCTTGCGAGTCCCGTTGGCGTGGGCATCGTGTTCTTCGCCCTTGCGGCGCTGACGATAAGTTTTGCCCGCTTCTCTGGCGGCGTAGCGATGGTCTGGGTTGCAGGCGCGCAATTGGCCGGACGGTTGGTGGCCATGCCTGAGGAGCGCTGGGGGCCGTGGCTGGTGGCTTGCGGCATTGCCAGCATGCTCGCAACCGGCCTGTTTGGCCTCGGCTGGGCAGCGTCCATTCCCCTGGCAGCCATAAATATCGTCGAAGCGTCGGCGGCCGCCCTTGTCATGCGCAGAATTTCAATAGCGTTCTGGCCGGCCGAAACATTGGAATGGATCGCAGGCTTCTATATCGGTATCGGCCTGATCACGCCCTTGGCGAGCGGTGCGGTGGCAACGATCGTCGCGCATCTGACAGCGGATGTGCCGATTCTGGAAAACTTCACGCACTGGATCATCGGACATTCGCTCGGATTGATCACCTGCCTTCCGGTGTTTCGCTTCGTTTACGGACGATGGTCACGCGGACGCAGTTGTTTGCCCAGCGTGGCGGACCGGCCCTTTGCCATATTGGTCCTGGGCCTGTTTGCGCTGTTGACGACGATCGTGTTCGTGCTGGACATGCGGGCACTGCTGGTATTTCCGCTGCTGTTCGTCGTTGTCGGTGCTGCAGTGCTCGATGAATCCATGGTCGCGCCGATGCCTGTTGTGCTGATCGCAATCGGTGGTGCGCTGACCGCGTTGGACATGGGACCGATCGCGCTGATGGACATCGCATATGGCGATCGCATCCAGTTCTTCCAACTCTATGTCGGCATAACCGTGCTCGCGGGTCTCCCGGTCGCCTGCGAACGTTCACGCCGCATGGCCGAATTGCGGCACATGCGCGAACAGCTTGCGCGCTTGGGACTGCAGGAACCATTGGTTCACTGAACCATTGCCCCACGACGGCCTGCCAAGGCGCGGCTTGATGGAGGCGGAATTCGCAGGCCATTGCCGTTTGATGCGGACAGCCCTACATCCTGCCGCGCCGCACTGGCCAACCGCTTCCGTAAAGGGCTGCTGCTTGATCCTCTCTCCGTTCGAATGGACTATCGCCAAGCGCTACATGTTGCCGGGCCGGGGGGAAGCGTTCATCGCGCTTGTAGCGGGAATTAGCCTTGTTGCGGTCATGCTCGGCGTCGCCGCGCTGGTCATCGTGATGAGCGTGATGAATGGGTTCCGCGCCGAACTGCTCGACAAGATCGTGGGGCTGAATGGCCACGCGATCATCCAGGCCTATGGTGGCAGGCTCGACAACTGGCAGGACATCCTCAAGCGGGTCCAGCAGACGGAAGGGGTTACCCATGCCTCGCCGCTGATCGAACAGCCGCTGCTTGCCAGCTTCAACGGTCGTGTCGAGGCGATCCTCGTGCGCGGCAATACCGATGGCGATATCAAGCGGCTTGAGGAAAAGCGCGTCGATGGCGTGATTGCCTCGCTGCGTCCGGGGGCCAGCAATGTCGCGCTCGGCGCCCGTCTTGCCGAAAATCTTGGCGCGCGGGTCGGCGATACCATCACGATCATCAATCCGCAGGGCCGTTCCACCCCGTTCGGCACTGTCCCGCGTGAAATCGCCTATACCGTTTCGGCGCTGTTCGAGGTTGGCGTCTATGACTACGATCAGGCCTATGTCGTCATGCCCATCCAGGATGCGCAGACGCTGCTTCTCACCGGCGACACGATCGGCATGATCGAGGTTACCACGACCGATGCCGACACGGTGATGGAGACGCTCGGTCCGCTCAAGCAGCAACTGGCGGGGCAGGCGGTCATCACCGACTGGAAGACGATCAACGCCAGCCTGTTCGAAGCGCTGGCGGTGGAGCGGATCGCCATGTTCATCGTACTGTCGATCATCGTGCTGGTGGCGGTGTTCAATATTCTTTCTTCGCTGATCATGCTGGTCCGCGCCAAGACGCGCGACATCGCGATCCTGCGCACGATGGGTGCCACCCGTAAATCGTTGCTCAAGGTCTTCGTCACGATCGGTTTCGTGATCGGCGCGCTTGGCACGGTGTCAGGTCTGGCGCTGGGCTTCGTGTTCCTGTTTTTCCGGCAGCCCATCGTCAATGCCATCCAGTTCGTTACCGGGCAGAACCTGTGGGACCCCTCGATCCGTTTTCTGACCGAACTGCCCAGCCGGTCCGATCCGGTCGAGATCGCTACGATCAGCGTGATGGCGCTGGTATTAAGCTTTCTTGCCACGCTTTACCCCGCGATGAAGGCGGCGAGCACGGACCCCGTTCAGGTGCTGCGTTATGAGTGATTCCAACAGCAATCAGCCAATCGTCCGCCTGCGCGAATTGCGCCGCTCGTTCAGCCAGGGCGGGGTGACCATCGATGTTCTGCGTGGCGTGAACCTCGAAATCCGTCCCGGTGAGATCGTCGCGCTGCTCGGCCCATCAGGCTCTGGCAAATCGACCATGCTTCAAGCCATCGGCCTGCTCGAAGGCGGGTTTTCCGGGCTGATCGAGATTGCCGGTACGGATGCGTCAAAGCTGTCAGGCGATGATCGCACCGCGCTGCGCCGCGATCATCTTGGCTTCGTCTATCAGTTCCACCACCTGCTGGCAGATTTCAGTGCCCTCGAAAATGTGGTCCTGCCGCAACTGGTTGCGGGCACAGATCGCTCAGCCGCCGAAGCACGCGCAAGTGAGCTTCTCGGCGCGCTCGGTCTGTCCAGGCGGCTCGATCACCGTCCAAGCCAGCTTTCCGGGGGCGAACAGCAGCGGGTCGCGGTTGCGCGCGCGCTCGCCAACCGCCCGGAACTGGTACTGGCCGACGAACCGACCGGCAATCTTGACGAAGCCACCGCAGACCGCGTCCTGGAGGAATTCCTCAAGCTGGTGCGCGGCGAGGGCAGTTCAGCGCTCATCGCCACGCACAACGAGCGGCTGGCCTTGCGCATGGACCGCGTCGTACGCTTGCATGAAGGTGTGCTGGAATAGGGATACGGCGGCCATTCTGCGCGTTTGTTCTTGCAGAAGGAGATCGTATTCCCATGAACACAACGATCCGCGCAGAAGCCGCCGATGCCGCCGCATTCTGGAACGACCATGCCACCGTTTTGCGCCGCGAGGCGGCCGACGGTGTATTTCACGGTTTCGCCTCGCTTCATGCAGGCACGTTTGCTGACATGGTCAGGCTTGTCGCCCGCCTTTCAGAAGATGAGCGCGCAAGCCTCGTGATCGAAAAATCGGGTGACCGCCAGTATTCCGCCGCAGAAATCGCGGCGCTGGCACGGCGCTCCGATTTTCCGGGTTAAGCTGGCGAGGTTTCCCGTTGATCGGGTTTGCATGACGTGCCACGTCTTTCGCCGACAAGGGGAGAAATCATGTCCGGTCTTGATTGGAATGCCGAGGCCACGCTGCATGAACGCGACGATGCCGGTTCGGAAATGCAGTATAACTTCAACATGCTGAAAAAGGCACCGCTCC
Organism: Novosphingobium sp. CECT 9465; assembly: GCF_920987055.1. Classification (NCBI taxonomy): domain Bacteria; kingdom Pseudomonadati; phylum Pseudomonadota; class Alphaproteobacteria; order Sphingomonadales; family Sphingomonadaceae; genus Novosphingobium; species Novosphingobium sp. CECT 9465. The sequence continues at coordinate 1,916,806 of NZ_CAKLBX010000001.1, read as the reverse complement.
GCGAACTCGTTACCGAGGTGGTCGGCATGTCGGTCGATCAGCGCGCACGTCTGGTCATCGATGTGGCGGGCGGAAAGTCGCTCAACGTCGGTGAAGTCATGGAACTGGCCAAGTCTGAAGGTCTGGTATGAGCACACCTGCGACCATTGCCGATTTCACGGCGAAGAAGCCAAATGGCGAAACGATCGATCTGGCTGACAAGGTCGGCAAGGTCTTGCTCGTCGTGAACACCGCATCGAAATGCGGCTTTACCCCGCAATACGATGGCCTCGAAGCGCTGTGGAAACAGTACGGTGACCGTGGCTTTGAAGTGCTGGCATTCCCGTGCAACCAGTTCGGCGCGCAGGAGCCGGGCAGTGCTGACGAGATCGAAAGCTTCTGCAAGATCAACTTCGGCGTCAGCTTCCCGCTCATGGCCAAGATCGATGTCAACGGCGACAATGCCGATCCGCTCTATGACTGGCTCAAGAAGGAAGCGCCGGGTGTGCTTGGCACCAAGGCGATCAAGTGGAACTTCACCAAGTTCCTGATCGGTCGCGACGGCAAGGTCGTCCGCCGCTACGCCCCGACCGACAAGCCTGAAAGCATCGCCAGGGATATCGAAGCGCTGCTCTGATTATCGCATAGACAACAGGGGATAAAAAAGGCTGCGCCTCTCGAAAGGGCGCAGCCTTTTGCTTACCTTGAAATCATGCCCCACGCTTCCTTTGTCCCGCTGCGCGTCTTTTCATCCTATACGATGCTGGATGGTGCGGTAGACCCGAAAGCCATCGCCAAGACGGCGGCAGAGCGTGGTTTTCCGGCTGTCGCCATAACCGACCGCAATGGGCTTTATGGTTCCGTCGCCTTTGCCAAGGCGTGCAAGGATATGGGCGTGCAGCCCATCATCGGAACAATGCTGGCGGTTGCCCGGCCCGATCGGGAAGGGGCCGCAACCGGCTTCGGTCCCGCATCGCCGACTATCGATTGGCTGGCGCTCTATGCCCAGGATTCGGCCGGTTACGATAATCTCTGCCATCTTGTCAGCCGCGCGCATCTGGATCGCCCGCTGGAATTCGAAGCCCATGTCGTGCTGGCGGACCTTGTCGGTCATACAGATGGCCTGATCTGCCTGACCGCCGCCGGGGAAGGCGCTTTGGTGCAACTGCTGGCGGGGCAGCAGCAATCCGCCGCCGAAGCTTACCTCGGCAAGCTGCAAGACCTGTTTCCCCGGCGTCTCTACATTGAAATCGCGCGCCGCAACGATGCCGCAGAAGAAGCCGCCGAAAATGCGCTGATCGATCTGGCCTATGCGCGCGATCTGCCCCTTGTCGCCACAAACCCCGCCCGGTTCGCCGAACGCGGCTTTTACGATGCCCATGATGCCATGCTGTGCATCGCCAGTTCCACTCATGTCGACAGCACCGACCGCCCGCGTTCAAGCCGCGAATGGTGGATCAAGCCTGCCGAGGTGATGGAGGAACTGTTCAAGGATCTGCCTGAGGCCATCGCCAACACGCTGGTCGTGGCGCAACGCTGCGCGGTGATGCCGCCACGCCGCAAGCCGATCCTGCCCAGTCTTGCGGGCGATCAGGAAGGCGAAGCGCGGATGTGCGCGGCAGACAGCCGCAAGGGTCTCGTCCTGCGGCTCAAGCCCTATTACCCCGATTTCACGCACGAAGAACTGGACCGGGTGCTGTGCCTGGGGCCTGATGCCGAACCGGACCCGGCCGATTACCCGCAACTCAACCTTGCCGGCGTTTGGGATGAAGTTCTCGGTTATCGCGAGCGCCTCGAATTCGAAGTTGGTATCATCAACCGCATGGGCTTTGGCGGTTACTTCCTGATCGTGGCCGATTTCATCAAATGGGCCAAGGATCAGGGCATTCCGGTGGGGCCGGGCCGTGGTTCGGGCGCAGGTTCGCTCGTTGCATGGGCGCTGACGATCACGGACCTTGATCCGATCAAGCTGGGCCTGCTGTTCGAACGCTTCCTCAATCCCGAACGCGTGTCCATGCCGGACTTCGATATCGATTTCTGCGAAACACGGCGCGGCGAAGTGATCCGTTATGTCCAGCAGAAATACGGGCAGGATCACGTCGCCCAGATCATCACATTCGGCAAGCTGAAGGCCCGCGCGGTGCTGCGCGATACCGGCCGCATCCTGCAGATGAGCTATGGCCAGACCGACCGCCTGTGCAAGATGGTGCCCAACCATCCCACCGATCCGTGGCCGCTGCCCCGCGCGCTGAACGGCGTGATGGAACTCAAGCGCGAATATGACCGCGACCCTGAGGTCAAGCGCCTGATCGACCTGGCGATGCAACTGGAAGGTCTGCCGCGCAACAGTTCCACTCACGCGGCAGGCGTGGTGATCGGCGACCGTCCGCTGGCGCAACTCGTGCCGCTGTACCGCGATCCGCGCTCGGACATGCCGGTCACCCAGTTCGACATGAAGCATGTCGAGGATGCAGGGCTGGTCAAGTTCGACTTCCTTGGTCTCAAGACGTTGTCGGTCCTGCGCAAGGCGGTGGACCTGCTGGGCAAGCGCCAGATCGAGATCGACCTGTCCGCGCTGGCGTGGGACGATGAGCAGACCTACAAGCTGCTCCAGTCGGGCGATACCGTCGGCGTGTTCCAGCTCGAATCCGAAGGCATGCGTCGCACACTGGCGGCGGTGAAGCCCACGAACTTCGGCGACATTATCGCACTGGTCTCGCTTTATCGGCCCGGTCCGATGGACAATATCCCGCTGTTCGGCCGCCGCAAGAACGGGCTGGAAGCGATCGAATATCCGCACGAGAAGCTCAGCGTCATCCTCTCCGAAACCTACGGCATCTTCGTCTATCAGGAACAGGTGATGCAGGCCGCGCAGATACTGGCGGGCTATTCGCTGGGTGACGCCGATCTTCTGCGCCGCGCCATGGGCAAGAAGGTCCAGGCAGAAATGGATGCGCAGCGCCAGCGTTTCGTCGATGGCTGCAAGACCGTTTCCGACATCCCGGCAGCCAAGGCCAACGAACTGTTCGACTTGATCGACAAGTTCGCAGGGTATGGTTTCAACAAGTCCCATGCCGCCGCTTACGCCCTGTTGGCTTACCAGACCGCATGGTTGAAAACCCACTACCCGCACGAATTCTATGCTGCTTCGATGTGCTTCGACATGCACCAGTCGGAAAAGCTTTCGGTCTTCGTCGATGATATGCGCCGCAATGGCGTGGCGCTGGCCGGGCCGGATATCAATCATTCGGTCGCTGAATTTACCGTCGAACGCACACATGATGGCTATGCTGTGCGCTATGCCCTGGCGGGCCTGCGCAATGTCGGTGAAAAGGCGATGGAGCAGATTGTCGAGGAGCGCGAAGCCAATGGCCCGTTCGCCTCGCTCGATGACCTGTTTCGCCGCATCCCCGCAGGCGCGATGAACCGCCGCCAGTTGGAAGCCCTGGCCGCTGGCGGAGCGCTGGACTGTCTGGAATCCAATCGCGCACAAGTGATCGCCAACGCCGAACTGCTGATGGCGGTTGCCGATGAAGCGTCACGCTCGCGCACATCGGGGCAGGGCGGGCTGTTCGGAAGCGACGATCACGCCGTTCCCGCTACACGCCTTGCCGATGCAAAGCCATGGTCGCGATCCGAACAGATGGCGGCAGAGCGCGAGAACTTCGGCTTCTATTTTGCGGCGCACCCGGTCGAGGAATATCGCGCAGTCGCATCGGCCAACGGCGCGCGGACTTTCGGCAGCCTGATCGGCGGGACGGGTGAGGCGGCGGGCCGGTCGGCGGCGGTCATGGCCGCGCTGGTGGAGAATGTGCAGAAACGCAAGACCAAGCGAGGCAAGGACTTCGTCATGGCCGATTTCTCGGACAGTTCGGGGCTGTTTTCGGCCTCATGCTTCGAGGAAGCGCTGGTCGAACCGTTCCAGCAATGGGCGCGGGAAGGCACCTGCGTCCTGCTCAATGTCGAACTCGACCGCCCGAACCCTGACGAAGCCCCGCGCGTGACGGTCCGGGGCGCGCGGCCTCTGGCCTCGGTCACCAGCGCATCGCGCATGCAATTGAAGCTCGAAGTGTCCCGGCCCGAAGCGATTGCCGAACTCGCCCTGCTGCTGCCGCGTGGCGGCGATGCCAAGGGCGAGGTACTGGCGCGGCTCAAGACCGGCGGACCGAAGGAGCCTCTGGTCCGGCTCGGCAACGATTTCAAACTCGACAGTGACCTGATCGAAAGATTGATCCCGATAGAAGGACTTGCCAATGTGGCGCTGTCCGCAAGGCCGGAAAGGTATCTGCGGCTCGTCGAATAGACGGCGTTCGGGAGAGAGACCATGCAGCAGCGGAATCAGCCCATGGGGTCGATGCAGGACTGGACGTTGCGCGTTGCTCGGCTGATCGATCACGCCGCGCGCGAACACCCCACGCGCGAGATCGTCAGCCGCTGGGCCGATGGCAGCGAAACACGCACGAACTGGGCCGGCATCCGTCACGATGCGCTGCGCATGACCCAGGCCTTGCGCCGCATCGGCATTCAACCGGGCGACCGTATAGCCACGCTTGCGATGAATCATCACCGCCACCTCGTCAGCTGGTATGGCGCGGTGGGCGTTGGCGGCATCCTGCACACGATCAACCCACGCCTGTTCGAAGATCAGCTCGATTATATCGTCAATCACGCCGAAGACCGGGTGATGCTGTTTGACAAGGCATTTGCTCCCCTGGTCGCACGGATGAAACCCCGCTGGCCAACGGTCGAACGCTACATCTGCTTCGACAGCGGCGAACCGGCACCTCACTTCGAAGACTGGATTGCCCCGGAAGACGGGCAGGCCCAATGGGCCGATGGCGATGAACGCGATGTCTGCATGTTGTGCTATACCAGTGGCACCACCGGAAATCCCAAGGGTGTTCTCTACGAACACCGCTCGACCATGCTTCATGCGATGAGCGCGATAACTCCGCCGGTTTTCGGCATGGATACGCGCATGGTCATGTTGCCGATCGTGCCGATGTTCCATGCAGCCAGCTGGGGATTGCCTTGGGCAGGTGCAGCCGCCGGCAGCAAACTGGTGTTTTCGGCCGTCAACGAAGGCGCCGTCCTGTGCGATCTCATCAATCGTGAACACGTGACGGCAGCAGCTGGCGTACCGACCGTATGGCTTGCACTGCTGCAACATGTCGATGCGACCGACGGCGCAATTCCAGGCAGTTTGAAAACGATCGTCTGCGGAGGTTCCGCCATGCCGCGCGTAATGGTCGAACGCTTCATGCGCCAGGGCATCCGCGTCAATCACGCCTGGGGCATGACCGAAACATCGCCCGTTGGGACCGCCGGGACCGAAACCCTTGATTGGGAAGAGCTGAGCCTTGACCAAAGGGTTGCGGTCAAGGCGATGCAGGGGCGGCCTCCGTTCGGTATCGAGATACGCTGCGTCGATCTTGGCAATCCTGCCACGGTCCTGCCGCGCGATGGCAAGAGCGCAGGCGCGTTGCAGATTCGCGGGCCATGGGTGGTCAAGCGGTACTTCAAGGCCGAACACGACGCAGTCGGCGATGATCAGTGGTTCGATACCGGCGACGTCGGGATCATTCATCCCGAAGGCACGTTGCGACTGACCGATCGCACCAAGGACGTGATCAAATCCGGCGGGGAGTGGATCAGTTCGGTCGAACTCGAAAACGTCGCAATGGGTCACCCGGCCGTGGCCGAGGCCGCCGCCATCGGCATTGTCCACCCGAAGTGGGGCGAACGGCCCTTGCTGGTCGTGGTGACCAAGCAAGGCGCTGAAGTTACGCAGGACGAACTGCGCAATTACTTGCGGCAGCATGTGGCCAAATGGTGGGTCCCCGATGCGGTCGCCTTCGTCGATGCCATTCCGCACACCGGCACCGGCAAGATCAGCAAGAAGGACTTGCGCGAACTGTTTCGCGAATATCAATGGCCCGTGTGACGTTCAGGCCTGAAACAGATCGAGTTGCCCGCCTCTGCCGGGTTTCCTGAATTGTGTGCAATCGAGGTCCACTTCGGCCTTGCCGATGCCGTATTTTCGACAGGCCACACGAAACCGGTTGCGGACAAGGTCTGCCCACACACCTTTCGGCTTCATCCGCGTGAAGAATCGCGGATCGTTGTCGCGCCCTTCGCGAACGGAATGGACGATCGACATGACCTTGTCAGCGCGGTCGGGAAAATGTGTATCGAGCCATTCGCGGAAAAGCGGCGCCACCTCGTGCGGCAGCCGGAGCATGATCCAGCTGGCAGACCGCACCCCGCGTTCGGCGGCCTCCTGCAGAATTCCCTCAAGATGCTGATCGGTTATCGATGGAATCACCGGTGCGATCGAAACATGGGCTGTTACACCTGCGGTGACCAGACGTCCCAGCGCCTCCAGACGCTTGGCAGGCGCGGATGCCCGCGGCTCCAGCACACCAGACAGGCGCGGATCGAGACTTGTAACCGAGACGCCGACGGCCGTCAGATTGTGCCGCGCAAGCTCTACCAGAAGATCGAGATCATCCAGTACGCGCGCCGATTTGGTAGTGATCGTTACTGGATGCCGCAGTTCAAGGCACAGTTCGAGCACCGATCGTGTGATGCGATAGCGTGCCTCTATCGGCTGATAAGGATCGGTATTCGTTCCCATCGCGATGGGCGCGGGCGTATAGGCTGGCTTGGCGAGCGCCTCGCGCAGCAATTTTGCGGCATCGGGCTTTGCAAACAGCTTCGTTTCGAAATCCAGCCCCGGTGACAGATCGTGATAGGCATGGCTGGGCCGGGCATAGCAATAGATGCAGCCATGCTCGCACCCGCGATAGGCGTTGACCGAGCGGTCAAACGGAATGTCGGGCGATCGGTTGAAGGTCAAGATGGAGCGGGGATGCTCCTGCGTTACCGATGTCCGTAGCTTCGGGCCGGGACCGTCGATATCTTCGCAGGCATCCAGCCAGTCGCCATCGGCTTCGCGCGTGGCAAGGCCGAAGCGGGTGGGCACATTTGCCGATTGCGCGCCTCTGCCATGGATCGTCATGGCAGGGATTGGAACATAAACAGAACAAAAAGGCAAGCGCCAGAAAGCTATTGTTCCAGCAGCCTCGGCATCAGTTCAACGAAATTGCAGGGCCGGTTGCGGCTGTCGAGCTGTTCGGCAAGGATACCGTCCCAGCCATCCTTTACCGCTCCGTTTGATCCGGGCAGGGCAAAAATATACGTTCCGCGCGCCACGACCGCGCAGGCGCGTGACTGGATCGTGCTGGTGCCGATGGTCTTGAAGCTGAGCCAGCGGAACAGTTCGCCAAAGCCTGGAATGTCTCGCGTCTTCACGCGGTCCAGCGCTTCTGGGGTCACGTCGCGCCCGGTCAGTCCGGTGCCGCCGGTAATGATGACCGCATCCACCGTGCGATCATCGATCCAGTTGTTGAGCCGGCTGGCGATGCGGTCGGCATCATCCTTTTCCAGCCCGCGCGCCGCCAGTTTGTGGCCTGCCGCCTTGACCCGTTCGGCCAATATATCGCCGGATGTGTCGTCTTCGGGGCCGCGCGTATCCGAAACGGTCAGCAAGGCAATGTTGATCGGCTTGAAGGTCCGCGAAGTGTCAATTGCCACGCGATGCGATCCTTACATTCTCAGCCCCGGCAAGGCCCGGAAACTTCGGCCACATGCCTTGCACCAGTCCGAGGCGGCTTTCCGATGGTCCGCCGGCCTGCCGCTCATACATCCAGTAATTGCGCATCACGATGGAAACGTAACCGCGCGTTTCCCAATAGGGAATCGATTCCATCCACAGCAGCGGATCGTTGCCGCCGCGGATTTCGGTGTTCCAGCGCGAAATCGGCAATGGTCCGGCGTTATAGGCCGCCATGACCTTGGGCAGAAGGCCTTGCGTCGCTTCGGAATTGCGCAATTGCTGAAGGTATTGCTGACCGAACGCCAGATTCACGTCCGGCAGGTCCAGTTGGCTGTCGCGGCCCGCCATCAGTGGTTCGGCCCGCGCCATGTCGCGCGCGGTGCCAGGCCTCACTTGCATCAAGCCCTTCGCACCCGCCGGACTGGTGACGGACGTGCGGAAATTCGATTCCTGCAGCGAATGGGCAAACAGCAGCGCTGGATCGACCTTCCACCCGGTAGCGGGAACCCATTTGGGCGCGGGGAACCGCGCGGCTTCATCCGGCCTTGCCCCTGTCGGCGCATTGTATGCCATCCACAATTGCGTCGAAGGCAACCCCAGATCGCGCGCCAGGCGTGAAAGCGGCGCATATTGCCCAGGATCGCCGATGCGCGCCTGATGCCGCAGCACTTCGTCGGCAAGGCCATCCTCGCCAATTTCGGCCAGCTGCACGGCAGTGCGGATATTGGAGACGTTGCGCAGGGCCTGCCAGTCGCTGGTCGAGAAATCCGGCGCTGCCTGTGGCTGGTTTTCGCGCATGCCCAGCGCCTCGGTTGCCATCATTCCATACAGCGTATCGCCGAAGCGGGCAGCGGAACGGAGCGAGGCGGATACCTTTTCGGGCTTGCGGCAGCGCATCCACGCGCGGCTCGCCCAATAATGCGCGGCAGAACCCAGTTCCTCGTTCTGCGCCGAAGTGGCCGCCGCGGTAAAGGCATCGGCTGCGGAAAGGCAATCGCCCAGCCGCCAGCTTGCAAGCCCTGCCGTCCAGTAGGCTTCTGCCACCCAAGGCCCTGCGCCTTCGACAGCCGTCAGCGAAATGGCGCGGGCCGTGGCGTCATCGTTCTCGATATAGAACGCCCAGCCGACCTTCTGGCGCCATTCCGCGCGGGCTTCGGCCGAAAGCGTGGCATCCACCCCATCCAGCAGCACACGCGCGCCGACCGGATCGTCCATCTTGATCCGCTCAAGGATCGCGGATGAGACGCCTTCGGGCATAGTGCCATCGGCAATCGAGCGCGGACGGATGCGCTTCGACACGCTTGGCAGGGAAACGAAGCGCTGCGCTTGCGGCAATGCCGGAAGTTCGCTTGCTCCGCGCTTGAGCGCCAGCCGGCCCAGTTGCTCTGCCCATGGCAGGTTTGGCGCGGCGTTCAGCGTATCGGTAATCGGGGCCAGTTCAGCCTTGGGCGAGGTGGCCGCCAGAATGTATTGCGCGCGGGCCACGGCATGAAGCGGACCATCGCTGCGTTGCGAAAACAGCGCCTGAACCTGCGTCCAGTCCTGCTTCTCGATCGCGCCGAACAGCGACTTGTAGTACGAACGGTCATCCTGGCTCAGCAGGGTTGGCACTGCCGTCCGGTCGGCGCGGCCACGGAAGTAATCCACAGCCGCACTGTTGGCGTGTGCAGGCATCGCCGCCAGCGCAGCGACAGACGTCGCCAGCGCAAGGAGCGTGCATCGTGCAGCGCGAGCCAGTTTCACTATGACTATTTCCCCGTCCAGTCGAGCCAGCGGCCCCAGAACCCCGCCTTCAGGGAGGGGCGTGCCAACATGGCGTCAAGATCCCACGTCGATATGGCTGCTATACCTGATGTCTCTTGATTAATTGTGCGTAAACCGTGAGCCAAATTCGGCGGGTCGTGTCCCAGAAGCGCTGAAACGCCTGTCGCGCCCAAGACCAGCAACTTTTGCGGTGCCGCAAGGCGGATATGGTGAAGCAGCACCTCGCCCAGCCCGGTTGCGCGCAACGCCTCCCAATCGGGCATCGGAACGTGAGCGGGCAGGGCAGAGGCGATGTAAGTCTCTGCTCGTGCAAGCCCCATGGAGCCGAGCATTGCATCGAGCAAACGCCCTGCGCGGCCGCTCAACAAGGCAGCGCCATCGTCGGCTGACGGCATCGGCACAAGAACCATCAGCCTGGCCTGCACCGGCCCGGCGGGTGGCAGGCGCGCGAGGCCCGCGGGCGCAAGCGGCCCTTCAGCCAGCCACCATGATGCAAATTCATCCAGCGATTGCGGCCATCGCGAACGATCGCTGACGATCGGTGCCTGCGGCGAATCGCGTGTTGCGACCAGTTCACGCAGCGGCTTCTGCGGCGCCGGAACCGGGGCTTCGGCAGAATGTTCGCCTTGCGCCAGCCAATCCTGAGGGTCGTCGACGAACGTCCCCTCCACGCCCGCATCGCGCCACCAGTCCAGCGCTGCCACAAGGGCTTCGCTCCAGTTCGCACGGTTTGCGTCGGCAATCTCTGGCAAGCGGTCTTTCCTCCGGGTCCGATTTGCGGTCTTGACCTTGACGGTGGCCTCTTTCAAGGCGGAAAGCGAATTCGGATGCGCAAATAGTCGGGAGTACGCGGGCATGAGCGAACGGGAATCGATGCCGTATGACGTGGTCATCGTTGGCGGCGGACCAGCAGGTCTTGCCGCATCGATCAGGCTGAAACAGGCCAATCCCGAAGTGTCGGTGTGCGTCCTCGAAAAAGGCTCCGAAATCGGCGCGCACATCCTGTCGGGCGCGGTAGTCGATCCCAAGGCGCTGGACGAACTGCTGCCTGAATGGCGCACGATGGGCTGCCCGCTGGCCGAAGTGCCGGTGACTGACAACTGGCACTGGCTGCTGACCAAGACCGGCAAGGTCGCGATTCCGCACTGGCCGATGCCTCCGTTCATGTCGAACGACGGCAATTACACCGGCAGCCTTGGCAACCTGTGCCGCTGGATGTCGGAACAGGCGATGGAACTGGGCGTGGAGATCTTCCCCGGTTTCGCCGCTGCCGAAGTGCTGTTTGATGATAACGGCGCGGTCATGGGCGTGGCCACCGGCGATATGGGTGTGGCCAGGGACGGTTCGAAGAAGGGCGATTACCAGCCCGGCATGGAACTTCACGCCAAATACACGCTGTTTGCCGAAGGTGCGCGCGGCCATCTGACCAAGCGCCTGAAAGCGCACTATGACCTTGAGCGTGATTGCGAACCGCAGGTCTATGGTATCGGCATCAAGGAACTGTGGGACATCGATCCCGAAAAGCACGTGCCGGGCCGCGTCCTGCACACGCAGGGCTGGCCGCTGTCGGAATCGAATTCGTGGGGCGGCGGCTTCCTTTACCACCAGTCCAACAACCAGGTGGCGCTCGGCTTCGTCACCGCGCTCGATTACGCCAACCCCTACGTCTATCCGTTCGAGGAATTTCAGCGCTGGAAGCAGCACCCGGCGATCCGCGAAATTCTCGAAGGCGGTCGCCGCGTGTCCTATGGCGCGCGCGCAATCAACGAGGGTGGCTGGCAATCGGTGCCGCGCCTGTCGTTCCCCGGCGGTGCGCTGATCGGATGCTCGGCGGGCTTCGTCAACGTGCCCCGGATCAAGGGCAGCCACACCGCGATGAAAAGCGGGATGCTGGCAGCGGATTCCATCGTCGCCGCCATTGCTGCGGGCCGTGAGAAGGACGACATGGTCGAATACGACACTGCCGTCCGCGAAAGCTGGATCGCGACCGAACTCAAGAAGGTGCAGAACGCCCAGCCACTCGTCGCCAAGTTCGGTGGCGAATTGGGCACCGTGCTGGCAGGCGCCGACATGTGGCTGCGCACCATCGGCGGCTTCGGCATCTGGAAGCCGATGAAGCACCACAAGGACGCGGAAGCCACCCAGCGCGCCGATCTTTACAAGCCCATCGCCTACCCCAAGCCCGATGGCGTGATCACCTTTGATCGCCTGACCAGCGTCGCGTTCTCCTATACCAATCACGAGGAGGACCAGCCGTGTCATCTCGTGCTCAAGGACCCGACCGTTCCCACGCGCATCAACCTGCCGATCTACGCTGGCCCCGAAGCGCGTTATTGCCCGGCAGGTGTCTATGAATACATCGGCGTGGAAGAAGGCAATCCGCGCCTGCAGATCAACGCGCAGAACTGCGTCCACTGCAAGACCTGCGACATCAAGGACATGACCCAGAACATCGAATGGGTCACACCCGAAGGCGGCGGCGGACCCAACTATCCGAACATGTAGGATAATGTTGCTCCCCGGTACGGGGAGGGGGAAATACGAAGCGTCGGGGCTTGCTCCGGCGCTTCGCCCGTTTCAGGGTGGCGCCGATGATGCGTGAAACTGCTTATGCCAAGATCAACCTTGCCCTGCACGTGCGGGCGCGGCGCGATGATGGCTATCATGAACTGGAATCGCTGTTTGCCTTTGTCGATGCGGGCGATGAACTTGTTGCCACCGCTGCATCGCGCGACGAACTGCGCGTAACCGGCGAATTTGGGGGCGCCCTCAGCGATCCGTTCGGCAATATCGTCGCGCAGGCGCTGTCCCGGCTGCCGCACGGCCCAGGCTGGGCGGTGACACTCGAAAAGAACCTGCCCGTTGCCGCAGGGCTGGGCGGAGGGTCCGCCGATGCGGGCGCGATTTTCCGCATGGTCGAGCGTGAATTCGGCCTGCCTGCTGACTGGCAGGAAACGGCTATCAGGCTCGGTGCGGATGTCCCGGCCTGCGTCGCAAGCACGGCCTGCATCGGGCGCGGCACGGGCACCGATCTCGAACCTGTCGATAACGATCTGGCCGGGTCCCCGGCGCTTTTGGTGAATCCGCGCGTTCCGCTTGCCACAGGCCCGGTTTTCAAGGGCTGGGACGGGGAAGATCGCGGTCCCCTCGACGGCGGGACCCTGCGGGAAATGACATTGAACGGGCGCAACGATCTGGAAGCGTCCGCGCTCTCACTGGTTCCGCAGATTGCCGACGTCCTGGCGGCGCTGCGTCAGACCGAAGCCTGGATCGTACGCATGTCAGGCTCTGGCGCGACGTGTTTTGCGTTGTTCGATACAATTGCGCAGCGCGATGCCGCCCGGCAGGCCATGCCCCCGCAATGGTGGACGCTGGCAGGGGCGTTGCGATGACCGGCGCGATGAACGAAGCCTTCCGCCTGATCGGCACCCCGCGTTTCGGCGGGATCCTTGTGGTATCGGATCATGCATCGAACCGTGTGCCCGGTGACATTGCCCTCAGCATCGCGCCAGACCTGCTCGACCAGCACATTGCGGTCGACATCGGCGTTGCTGCCATCGGCGCGATCATGGCCCAGTGTCCCGGTTTTGCAGCGTTTCAAGGCAACGTCAGCCGCCTCGTCTGCGATTTCAACCGCGACGAACATCTGCCGACGGTCATTCCCATCGCCAGCGACGGCCACGCGATTCCAGGCAATGCGCTCGATCATGCGGGGCACGAAGCGCGTCTTGCCCGCTTTTACCGCCCCTATCACGCTGCGCTTGAAAGCTTGCTGGACACCACCCCGCAAGCCTTGATCGTGTCACTGCACAGCTTCACGCCGCACCTTGCATCAAGCGACGAGCCACGCCCCTGGCATGTCGGCGTGCTCTATAATCAGGACGACCGCGCGGCGCGTATGGCGATCCCGTTGCTTCAGGCCGAAGGGCTGTGCGTGGGCGATCAGCTTCCCTATTCGGGCAGGCTGCTTAACGCCACGATGAACCGCCACGCCGAAGCGGATGGACGCCCCTATCTCGGCATCGAAGTGCGGCAGGACCTGATCTGCACCGTCGAAGGCCAGATGGAATGGGCCAAGCGGCTTGTCCGTATCGCCAATCAGGTTGCGGTTGCAATTACCTAGGATTTCCGGGGCTTTTCCCCACTGACACGAAGGTAATTTAACCTTCGACGCAAGCCCTCTGGTGGGTTAGGGGCAACCCAAGTCGCACAGAATATAACTGATTCCCTGCCGGAGTTCGCACATGCCTGCCTATCGTTCACGCACCACCACCCATGGCCGCAACATGGCCGGCGCTCGTGGACTCTGGCGGGCCACCGGCATGAAGGACAGCGATTTCGGCAAGCCGATCATCGCGGTGGTCAATAGCTTCACGCAGTTCGTGCCCGGCCACGTCCATCTCAAGGACCTGGGCCAGATGGTCGCGCGCGAGATCGAGGCTGCGGGCGGTGTTGCCAAGGAATTCAATACTATCGCGGTCGATGATGGCATCGCCATGGGGCACGATGGCATGCTCTATTCGCTGCCCAGCCGCGATCTGATCGCTGATAGCGTCGAATACATGGTCAACGCCCACTGCGCCGACGCGATGGTGTGCATCTCCAATTGCGACAAGATCACGCCGGGCATGCTGATGGCCGCGCTGCGTATCAACATCCCGGTCGTATTCGTTTCGGGCGGGCCGATGGAAGCAGGCAAGGTCATGCTGCGCGGCAAGGAAACCGCGCTCGATCTGGTCGATGCGATGGTTGCCGCCGCCGATGAATCGTATACCGACGAAGAAGTGAAGACGATCGAGCGCTCGGCCTGCCCGACCTGCGGTTCGTGCTCTGGCATGTTCACTGCCAATTCGATGAATTGCCTGACCGAAGCGCTGGGCCTCTCGCTGCCCGGCAACGGTTCCACCCTGGCCACCCACGCTGATCGCAAGCGCCTGTTCCTTGAAGCGGGACGGCTCGTGGTCGATCTGTGCAAGCGCTATTACGAACAGGACGATGAGACGGCGCTGCCACGCACCATCGCGGGCTTCGAAGCCTTCGAAAACGCGATGTGCGTCGATATCGCCATGGGCGGATCGACCAACACCGTGCTCCACCTGCTCGCCGCCGCGCACGAAGCGGGCGTGAACTTCACCATGAACGATATCGACCGGCTCAGCCGCAAGGTGCCTTGCCTGTCCAAGGTCGCGCCCGCGAAGGCCGACGTGCACATGGAAGACATCCACCGCGCGGGCGGGATTTACGCCATCCTTGGCGAACTGGATCGGGCCGGCCTGATCCACACGCACCTGCCCACCGTGCACAGGCGCACCATGGCCGATGCGCTGAACCTGTGGGATATCAGGCGCACCAATGCGCCATCCGTGCAGGAATTCTTCAGGGCGGCGCCCGGCGGCGTTCCCACGCAAGTCGCGTTCTCGCAGGATCGCCGCTGGAAGGAACTCGATCTTGATCGTGAAGGCGGCGTCATCCGCTCGGCCGAACACGCGTTCAGCAAGGACGGCGGGCTTGCGGTCCTGTTCGGCAACATTGCGCGCGAAGGCTGCATTGTGAAGACGGCTGGCGTTGATGACAAGATCCTCAAGTTCACCGGCCCGGCAAAGGTCTATGAAAGCCAGGATGCTGCCGTCACCGCCGTGCTGACCGGGCAGGTCGTTGCGGGTGATGTCGTGGTTATCCGCTACGAAGGCCCCAAGGGCGGCCCTGGCATGCAGGAAATGCTTTATCCCACCAGCTACCTCAAGTCGAAGGGTCTGGGTGCTGCCTGCGCGCTGCTGACTGACGGGCGCTTTTCGGGCGGCACCTCCGGCCTGTCGATCGGCCACGCTTCCCCCGAAGCGGCTGAAGGTGGCGAAATCGGGCTGGTCGAAACCGGCGACGTGATCGAGATCGATATTCCCAACCGCACGATCAATCTTGCGGTGTCTGACGCGGTTCTGGCAGAACGCCGTGCCGCACAGGACGCCGCCGGGTGGAAGCCTGCCAAGGAACGTCCGCGCAAGGTTTCGACCGCGCTTCAGGCCTATGCCGCGATGACCACCAGCGCCGCGCGCGGCGCGGTTCGCGACGTTTCGCAACTGACCAGAGGCTGATCGATGCGCGCGCCCGCCCTCCTGCCGCTGATCGTGGCCCTTGCGGCATGTTCGGCGGCGGAAGAGGCGCCCAAGGGCCGCGTGATCGATTGCATGGTTGGCGGATCGGAAAAGTTCCTGCCTGATTGCTTCGTCGAGGATTCGCGCGTCGGCGAACGGCGTTTCCTTACGGTGCGCCACAAGGATGGCGCATTCCGTCGCTTCGAAATGGTCGATGACGGGCGCGGCGTGATCGCCGCCGATGGCGCAGATGAGGCGACCGCGAAGTGGTCTGCCGAAGGCGTTCTGGAAGTCGCCGTGGGCAAGGATCGTTTTCGCTTTCCCGCAAGGATGAAAAGCGATGCCCCGCAACCGTGATGTCGTGCTGGCGCAAGTGCTCACCGTGGCGCAGATGCAAAGCGCCGAAGCAGACCTGATCGCTGCCGGCGCCACGGTTGATTCTCTGATGCAGATCGCCGGGCAGGGGGCGGGCGAATGGGTACGCCGCCTTGCTGCCGGGCGATCCGTTACGGTCCTGTGCGGCCCCGGCAACAATGGCGGCGATGGCTGGGTGATTGCGGAATACCTGCGCGAGCGGGGCAATCCGGTCAAAGTCATCGCGGCGCGCGAACCCGCAACGGACGCGGCGCGCAACGCGCGCGCGCTCTATCACGGGGAAATCGCCCCCGCCGATCCCGCAATTACAGGGGATGTGCTGGTGGATTGCCTGTTCGGCAGCGGCCTTGCCCGGCCCTTGCCCGACGATCTTTTTGGCCTCCTGACCAGCCTTGCAGCGCATCACCCCCATCGCATTGCCATCGATCTGCCCAGCGGCATCGAAAGTGACAGCGGACAGCCATTGAATGCGGGCTTGCCCGACTGGACGCTGACCATCGCGCTCGGCGCATGGAAGTACGCCCACCTGACCATGCCCGCTTGCGCCCGCATGGGCGCGCTGCGTCTGGTCGATATCGGCGTGGCGGCGCATGCCGGCGCGGCGCAGGTTCTGGCCAAACCCCGGATCACGCCGCCAGCACCCGATGCTCACAAATACCGTCGGGGATTGCTCGGTATCATCGGCGGTGAAATGCCCGGTGCTGCATTGCTGGCTTCCATGGCGGCGCAGCAGGCAGGGGCAGGTTACGTGAAGCTCGCCGCTGATCCTGCGCCCAGCGGTGCAGCGCCGGAACTGGTCGTCACATCTGACAGTGCTGCTCTGCTTGCCGACAAGCGCATGGCTGCATTGCTGATCGGGCCTGGCCTCGGACGTTCGGATGCAGCCTCGCGTCTGCTGGATCGGGCGTTGAGCGCCGCCAGACCAACCGTGATCGATGCCGATGCGCTGGTCCTGCTGCGTCCTGCGATGCTGCCGGGCGTATCCTCTATCCTTACGCCCCATGAAGGTGAAATGTCCGCGCTTGAGCGCACATTTGGCCTGCCCTCGCAAGGTCCGCGCCGGAATCGTGCGCAGGCGCTGGCCCGTGCCAGCAACGCGGTTGTCGTGTTCAAAGGTCCTGACAGCCTGATCGCCGCGCCCGATGGCACACTCATCCTCGCGCCACGCGCTTCGGCATGGCTATCGGTTGCGGGCACCGGGGATGTGCTGGCCGGAACCATCGCCAGCCGTCTTGCCGTACACGGTGATGCGTTGCGCGCGGCGCAGGAAGGTCTATGGCTCCACGGCGAAGCGGCCCGCCGGTGCGGCGCAGCCTTTACCCCCGGCGACCTGGCACTCGCCATCCGTCCTGCCCTGATCGAGTGCCTTCCATGACCAACTCCGGCCTGATTGTCCGCATCGCCGCCAAGGGCGAGGGCGCCACTGCGGACGGCCGCTATGCCGAACTGGCCGCCCCCGGCGATGTGATCGAAGGCGATGGCAGCCTGACCAGAGGCCCGAACCACGTCGTCCCGCCGTGCCGCCACTTCCCCGCATGCGGCGGTTGCCAGTTGCAGCACTTGTCAGAAACCGCGCTGGCGGATTACGTGTTCGATCGCGTGGTGGGTGCAGCCAAGGGGCAGGGCATCGATCCGGTCAACACGGCCCCGCCGCACCTCTCGCCTGCGCAAAGCCGCCGTCGCGCCACCCTCCACGCGCAGGTCATCGGCAAGCGCGTTGTCATCGGCTTTCGCGAACAAGGCTCGCACAAGATCGTCGACATGCGCGAATGCCATGTCCTGACGCCCGAAATGGTCGCGCTGATCGCGCCGTTGCGGCAGTTGCTCGAAACATGGGGCGACCGCAAACTGGGCGTCGATATCGAACTCGCCATGGCCGATCAGGGTCTGTCGGTTGGCCTCAAGGGCCTCAAGGTCGAAGGCCTCAAGCGCACCGAATCGCTGCTCGATTTCTCGCGCGACAACAATCTCGCTCGGCTGACCATTGATAGCGGCTACGGTCCTGAAGGCACTTGGGAGCCTGAGCCGGTCACCATCACGCTGGGCGGCACAGCGGTCTCGCTGCCCCCCGGCGCCTTCCTTCAGGCCACGCGCGATGGCGAGGAAACGCTCGTCGCCGCCGCGCGCGAATGGCTTGGCGATGCATTGACCGTCGCCGATCTTTTCTCCGGCCTTGGCACCTTTGCCTTCGCGCTGGCGGGGCCTGCTACCAAGGTTCTCGCGGTTGAAGCCGCGCGTGACACGCATCTTGCCTGCCAGTCCGCCGCGCGCATGAACGGACGCCCTGTTCATTGCCTGCACCGCGACCTGTTCCGCAATCCCCTGCGCGTCGAGGAGCTTGACCGCTTCGCCGCCGTCCTGCTCGATCCGCCGCGGGCGGGTGCGCAGGAGCAGGTCGATCAGATCGCGGCCAGCAAGGTGGCGCGGGTGGTTTATATCAGTTGCAACCCAGCCAGTTGGGCGCGCGATGCCGTGCGTTTGATCGCAGGCGGATACAGGCTGGCGGAACTGCGCCCGGTCGGCCAGTTCCGCTGGTCGACGCATGTGGAACTGGCCAGCCTGTTTCTGCGTGATTGATTGGCCGCAGATATCTCATGCTTACACGGGCACCAGTGTTGCCAACAAAGCCCTGATTGCCAGACCGATCAGGCACAGGCTTGAAAACAGGAACAGCATGAAACGCATCGATATGCGGTTGACCGTTGCCTGCCAGATCGAATGCACGATACGGATCGCCACATAGCCCCAGGCCAGCGCGACATCGACCGTGGCCGGCCCCATGATTGCCAGGATGGCTACCGTAGCATAAAACAGCGTCGGCTGTTCCATCAGATGGCTGTAATTGTGCGCTTTCCAGTTGACCACGTCGGGTAGTACACCCTCAAGATCCTGTCCGCGTCCGCCGGGCTTGGCCTTGCCGAGGCCGCCCATCTGCTTGATAGCTGGGAGCCGCGTTCCGGCCATCCAGAACAGCATCACCAATGACCAAAGCACCAGCACCGCCGCCGGTGTCAGGATTTGCGCCTGCATTATCGTCGAACTCCCCTTATTTTCGACAGGAGATTGCGCAAGCCTCGATCGATTGTCAAATGCAACCTATCTGGGGCTTGAAGGCCCGGTAAACGGGACTTGGGTTTGTAACGCCGATCCCCTAAAGGCCCATTCCATGAAAATCCGCGCAGGCCAGGAACGTGGCGGCGCAGCAGAGATTCGGAGATAGCATGGCAAAAGTTCTCGTCATCGGCGCAGGCGGCGTCGGCTCGGTCGCGGTTCACAAGATGGCGATGAACGCAGGAATCTTTACAGGCATTGCGCTCGCCAGCCGCACCAAGTCAAAGTGCGATGCCATCGCCGCCTCGGTGAAGGACCGCACCGGCGTGTCCGTCGATACGTACCAGATCGATGCCGACGACGTTGCTGCAACCACGGCACTGATCAACGAGGTCAAGCCGGTCCTCGTCGTCAACCTCGCGCTGCCCTATCAGGACCTGAACATCATGGACGCCTGCCTTGCCGCAGGCGTCAATTACATGGACACCGCGAATTACGAGCCGATTGACGAGGCCAGGTTCGAATACAAGTGGCAGTGGGCCTATCAGGAACGCTTCAAGGAAGCTGGCCTGATGGCGCTGCTGGGTTCGGGCTTCGATCCCGGCGTGACCAGCGTGTTTGCCACGTGGCTGCACAAGCACAAGCTCGACACGATCCGCACACTCGACATTCTCGATTGCAACGGCGGCGATCACGGTCAGCACTTCGCCACCAATTTCAACCCGGAAATCAACATCCGCGAAGTGACGGCTCCCGCGCGCCACTGGCTGAACGGTGAATGGGTTGAAACGCCGGCGTTGACCATCCGCCAGCAGTTCGATTTCGAGGCCGTCGGCCCGAAGAACATGTACCTGATGTATCACGAGGAACTCGAAAGCCTCGCGCATCACATCCCTGAAATCGAGCGCATCCGTTTCTGGATGACCTTCGGCGATGCCTATATCACGCACCTCACCGTGCTGCAGAATGTCGGAATGACCCGCATCGATCCGGTGATGTACAATGGGCAGGAAATCATCCCGCTCCAGTTCCTCAAGGCCGTATTGCCCGAACCTGCGTCATTGGGCGCAACCACCAAGGGCAAGACCAACATCGGCGACATCGCCACCGGTCTCAAGGACGGCGTGGAAAAGACCTTCTACATCTACAACATCTGCGATCACGAAGACGCATACGCCGAAACCGGCAACCAGGCAGTCAGCTACACCACCGGCGTTCCCGCGATGATCGGTGCCGCGCTGATGGTGCAGGGCGTGTGGTCAGGTGAGGGCGTGTTCAACATCGAACAGCTCGATCCCGATCCCTACATGGACATGCTCAACCAGCATGGCTTGCCGTGGCAGGTAAAGGAACTGGCGGGTCCGCTGGCGTTTTGATGAAAGTTCGAATTCTTGGGCCGGGTGAATATGATCGCCACGAGGAGGAAGTGCGCTTTTTCGCGACGGTTGGACGCACCCAAACTAGCGTGACGGTAACAGCACATGCGCTGTTTATTGTTAGTCAGGCGATGGGGTTTTCAACTTCCGACCCGTTGGTAGCCTACGCGGCTGGCGGAAAACTCCTTGAGCTAGTCGTTGCGAGTCTAATCGAAGAGAACGTGGAAATTCAGCCAACGTATATGGTGACCTACCGCGATGTCCTAAGATTCACTGGTGTTGAACCGAGCCTGCCACACGTCCCCAAGCCTTGGAAGCCTCTTTGACCTTCGGAATGGCGCGGATTGACTAAGGACTGAATTATGGAAACCAGAGCCGGTGATCCGGGCGCGTTCGTTCACTTCGATCTGGGCCGCGTCGATAGCCCCGCCTTCGTGGTCGATGAAGCGAAGCTGCGTGCCAATCTGGCGGTGCTGGCCGATGTGCGTGACCGCGCGGGGATCAAGGTTCTCGCCGCGCTCAAGGCGTTCAGCATGTGGCAGGTCGCGCCCATCGTCGGCGAATACCTCGATGGCGTGTGCACCTCTGGCCTGTGGGAAGCGCTGCTGGCGGCTGAACACTATCAGGGCGAAATCGCAACCTATTGCGCGGCCTACAAGGCGGAGGACCTGCCCGAAATCTTCCGCCTGTCCGATCACGTGATTTTCAACACGCCCGGCCAGCACCAGCGTTTCAAGGGCGAGATCATGGCCGCACGGGCGCGTGGCGACGTGTTCGACATCGGCCTTCGCGTCAATCCGCTCCATGCCGAAGGCGAAGTGCCGCGCTACGATCCGTGCGCGCCGCATTCGCGCCTCGGATTTCCGGTCGATCAACTGGCACCCGAACATTTCGAAGGCGTCAGCGGCGTTCACTTCCACAGCTTGTGCGAACAGGATTTCGAGCCGCTCCAGCGCACGTGGAATGCCCTGCTTCCCCGCATTGCGCCCTACCTGGGCCAGCTCAAATGGCTGAACTTCGGCGGCGGCCACCACATCACCCGCGCCGATTACCAGCGCGACGATCTGGTCGCCTTCCTGAAAGATGTGAAAGCGCAAACCGGATGCGAGATCTATCTCGAACCGGGCGAGGCAGTCGCGCTCGACGCGGGCATCCTTGTCGGCACCGTGCTCGATACGCACTGGAATGGCATGCCGCTGGCGATCACCGATATTTCCGCCACCTGCCACATGCCCGATGTGATCGAAGCGCCCTATCGCCCTGCGATGCTTGGCGAACTGCCGATTGATGAATACGAAGATGCGGGCGAGGGCGGTGCCCCTGTGCGTCTGGGTGGGCCTTCCTGCCTGGCTGGCGACGTGATTGGCGATTACCGCCTGCCGAATGACGCCGAACCCGGCACCCGCTTTGCGTTCCTCGATCAGGCGCATTATTCCATGGTCAAGACCACCACCTTCAACGGTGTGCCGCTGCCCTCGATCTGGCTATGGGACAGCAAGAGCGACACCTTGGAACGGGTGCGCGGCTTTTCCTACGAGGACTTCCGCAACCGCCTGTCCTGAAGCCGTCCCGTTGATTCGAGCCACGAATCATGCCCCTTGTGCCGGGGGGGTGCCACGGCACTGTAAAAAATTGCAGGATTTCCGGGAATTTGGCCAGAAATATGTCATTTTTCTGACACGCGTTTGCAGGGGGTTCTTTTTCACTTGATGTTCAGCGTGAGGGCCTTATTTACCCCCCTCTCGCTGCCCCATGGGGACTTCCAAACCGCAAGGCAGCCTTGTTCAACGTTCCGTTTGGGGGTCCCTTGAGTTGCACATCTATCCTGACGCATTGGCTGTAGTTGGCGCCTCGGCGCCTGACCAACCTGCCATTCTGAACCGTCCGCACGCCGCTGCGCGCGCTGCCCGCTTCTTCGTCGAGAAGTTTCCGGGCAAGTCGCTCTATGCGGTGAAGGCGAACCCTTCGGCCGATTTGCTGCGCATCCTGTGGGACGCGGGCGTCACGCACTATGATGTCGCTTCGATCGTCGAAGTGCGGCTTGCGCGTGAAACGCTGCCCGAAGCCACGCTGTGCTTCATGCATCCGGTCAAGTCGTCCAGCGCGATCCGCGAGGCGTATCACAGCCACGGTGTGCGCGTGTTCAGCCTCGATTCGCTCGACGAACTCGAAAAGATAACCGAAGCGACAGACAACGCCGAAGACCTCACGCTCTGCGTCCGCCTGCGTGTTTCGTCGGAATATTCCGAACTCAGCCTGGCGTCCAAGTTCGGCTGCGATCTGACCAATGCCGCAGAACTGCTCCAGGCGACCCGCCAGGTGGCAGACTCGCTTGGCGTGTGCTTCCACGTCGGCAGCCAGTCGATGAGCCCTCACGCCTATGTCCAGGCGCTTGAGCGTGTGCGCGCAGCGATCGTTGACGCGTCGGTGCTGGTTGACATCATCGATGTCGGCGGCGGCTTCCCGTCGATCTATCCCGGCATGGAACCGCCCCCGCTCGAAGATTACTTCGGCGTGATCGATCGCACGTATGAATCGCTGCCGGTGTCGTACTCGGCAGAACTGTGGTGCGAACCGGGCCGCGCGCTCTGCGCTGAATACAATTCGATGATCGTGCGTGTCGAACGTCGTCGCGGCACCGAATTGTACATCAACGACGGAGCCTATGGTGCGTTGTTCGATGCCGCTCATGTCGGCTGGCGTTTCCCCGTGCGTCTGCTGCGCGGCGAAGTGGCCAATGACGGCGTGGAGATCACCTTGGAGCCGTTCAGCTTCTATGGTCCCACGTGCGACGACATGGACCACATGGACGGCCCGTTCGAACTGCCTTCGAACATCCGGGCAGGCGATTATATCGAAATCGGCATGCTTGGTGCCTATGGCGCGGCGATGAAGACCGCGTTCAACGGCTTTGGCGCAACCGAAGTCTTCGAAGTATCGGACGAACCGATGTCGAGCCAGTATCGTGGTGACCGCCGCGATCCCCGCGTCTCGGACAATGTTGTATCGCTGCGCTGATTTGTTGCGCCGTGGCGTGAATAGAAAAGGCCCTGCCGCAAGGTGGGGCCTTTTTCATCGACCGGTTCGATCAAGCCTGACAGCCCCCGTTCGCCTTCGTTCGACACGAACGGGGATTTTGTCATCCCGTCTGGCAACGTAAACTTCAGCAACGTCATCCTGAACTTGTTTCAGGATTCATGGTGCCGAACAGACTGTCGCTGTTGGAGATAGATGGATCCCGGAGCAAGTCCGGGGTGACGAAGAAGATATAACTGTAGGCGAAGGGGATAATCGTCAACGGGGTGGGGGAGAAACGAAAAGCCCTCCCGGCAAGGGGAGGGCTTGATCTCGTCAACAAACCGGAAACCCGCGGCTCAGGCGGCCTGTTGCAGTTCCAGTTCCATGCGCTGCCAGATTTCCACCAGCGCCTCGGTCAGCTCGGTCATCATCGCCTCGGTGTGCGAGGGGCCGGGCGTGAAGCGCAGGCGTTCCGTGCCGCGCGGTACGGTCGGGTAATTGATCGGCTGCACATAGACGCCGTATTCGGCCAGCAGGATGTCGGCGATCTTCTTGGCGCGTACCGGATCGCCCACCATCAGCGGAACGATATGCGTGGTCGATGGCATGACCGGCAGGCCCGCATCGGCCAGCGATTTCTTCAGGAACGCCGCCGCTGCCTGCTGACCTTCGCGCTCGACACTGGAAGCCTTGAGGTGCCGCACACTGGCGAGCACGCCAGCTACCAGCACCGGCGAAAGCGATGTCGTGAAGATAAAGCCAGGCGCGTAGGAGCGGATCACGTCGATGATCCGCGTGTCGGCCGCGATATAGCCGCCCATCACGCCGAATGCCTTGCCCAGCGTACCTTCGATGATGTCGATGCGGTGTGCGGCTTCGTCACGATCGGTGATGCCGCCGCCGCGCGGGCCATACATGCCGACGGCGTGGACTTCGTCGATGTAAGTCAGCGCGTTGTACTTTTCGGCAAGGTCGCAGATCGCGTGGATTGGCGCGACATCGCCGTCCATCGAATAGACGGATTCGAATGCGATCAGCTTGGGCACCGCGGGGTCGGTTTCGGCCAGCAGTTCTTCTAGATGTTCCACGTCATTATGACGCCACACCTTCTTTTCCGCACCCGAATTGCGAATGCCCGCAATCATCGATGCGTGGTTCAATTCGTCGGAAAAGATCACGCAGCCGGGCAGGATCTTGGCCAGCGTTGAAAGCGTGGCATCGTTCGAGACATAGCCGCTGGTAAACAGCAGCGCGCCATCCTTGCCATGCAGATCGGCCAGTTCAGCCTCAAGCTGGATATGGTAATGCGTGTTGCCACCGATGTTGCGCGTTCCGCCGGAACCCGCGCCGACATTGTGCAGCGCCTCTTCCATCGCCTCGATCACCTTGGGATGCTGGCCCATGGCGAGATAATCGTTCGAACACCACACTGTGATCGGCTTTGGGCCGTTGTGACCGGCAAAGCAGCGCGCGTTGGGGTATGCGCCCTTGTTGCGCAAAATGTCGATGAACACGCGGTAGCGGCCCTCGGAGTGCAGACGCTCGATAGCCGAATCGAAAACCTGATCGTAGTTCACCCCGCCGCTCCTTCCTGCAACAAGGACATGTTTGCCCTTGAGGCCCGATCCCCAGGCCCATCGGCGAATGGCCGGTCTCTACGCCGGATGAATCCGCAATGCCAGCATGATTTGTTGTGCTGACCCAAAAGACCAATCTATTGGGCCAGCGTCGGTCGGCGCAGCGCGGGCGCCTCGGCAAAGCCATCCTGAAGCGCCGTGGCCTTCAGAAACAACGGGTCGTGCGATGGCAGAACAACAAGGGATTGGTTCTTTTCCCTCAAGTCGTTGAGGCCCTTAAGCCAGCCAATCGTGGCAACGCGGTCCTCTTGTATCAGCCAGTCGGTGAGCAAGCGGGAACGAGGGGTGGTCTCGATGATATTGGCGGCCAATGAACCGGTATCCCCCGCGAAAAGGTACTCGCGTCCATTCCGCAGCTTGACGAAGATCATCTGCGATCCGGGTGTATGCCCCGGCGTCTGGATCAGGACCACGCCGGGGGCAATGGCTTCGATTGCGGCAAGCTTGCGAGGAGCAGGCAATCGTCCGGCGTTTTCCCGCCACAGCGCGGTCATGCCCTGTGCAAGTTCGGGTGAGACTATCGCCTTGCTGGCAATGGCATCAAACCTTGGGTAATCGAGAAATCCACCCACATGATCGATGTGCTCGTGCGTGAACACGATCTGCCGCGCACCCTCCATCCACTGCCCCACCAGCTTCTCGACCCGCTTGTCGTAGTGCCTGAATTTCCGTTCCTTGGCGTCTGCCCTTGAAAAGCCGCTGTCGATCACGATGCCACCGTCAGGCCTGACGATCCGCCACACGATCACGCCTGTCCAGACCTGCCTCAAGCCCGTACCTGCGGCCAGTGCGGCGCCGGGCACCAGTCGCGAAGCGAGCGTGGCATATTCCAGTGCAGTGGGCTTATCGCCGGGCAGGGACTCGGCAGCCTGGCGGATCTGGGCAAGGTCGATCCTGCGTATCGGGGCACTGGCCGGCCCGGCATTCACGAAAAGCCAGTAATACATCATGCCGGCCATGAGCAGCAGAACGATGACCGCCTTCGAAAATCGACTCATTCCAGCGGCCCCCCAGTCGGCCGACACGTGCGCCGCGAACGCCCGTCAAAATATCGCAACACGTTCAAGCCCATGCGCTTCGAGCGTCGAACCTAGCTGGTCCACATCGATTCCGCCACGGGTGAACAGCGCAAGATCGGGCGCTTCGCGTCGCCATTCCTGCCCTTGCGTGAGAAAAACAATCTGGCGGGCGATCCCGTCCGATCCATCGATGAACGATACGCCGGGACCAAACGCTTTGCGCAATTCATCCTCGATCAGCGGAAAATGCGTACACGCCAGCACCACCGTATCGATCCTGTCGCCATCCGGGTGCGCTCGAAGCGCTTCGGCCGCCCGTGCATAGACCGCAGAATCAACCGTCTCGCCACGCAACTTGGCTTCGGCGGCCGCGACCAGTTCGGGCGCACCATGCCGCAACAGGCGCTTGTCCGCGGCAAATTCTGCCTCAAGCCGGTCGACATAGCCCTGCCGGATCGTTGCCGCGGTGCCCAGCAATCCGATCACGCCGGTCCTGGTCATTGCAGCGGCAGGCTTGATCGCAGGCACGGTGCCCACAATGGGCACTTCCAGCACTTCGCGCACCGATGCGAGTGCGATGGTGGATGCTGTATTGCAGGCGATGCACACCAGGCGGGGGCGCAGCCGTTCGGTCAGCCGCCCCAGCAGCCCGGAAACCCGCGCCGCGATCTGCGCCTCGGTCTTGGTGCCATAGGGCAGGCCTGCGTTGTCGGCCACGTAGATCACCGGAGCCTGCGGCAGGACATCGCGCACCTTGCGCAGCACCGAAAGGCCGCCCACGCCCGAATCGAACAGCAGCACCGGGGCCGCCGGATCACCTGTCGCTGCTGTGTCTGTCCCCGTCATTGCGGCGCTTGTATCGGTAATGGCGGTAAAATGGGAAGGGACCTCTTTCGCTTTTGCCACCGGATTGCGTATGAGCGCTTCTGTGGAAACGCTCCTGCCTCTTGTCGTCGGCTACCTGCTGGGGTCCGTCCCCTTCGGCCTGATCCTCACCCGCCTTACCGGCGCGGGCGATTTGCGCGCGATCGGTTCGGGTAACATCGGCGCTACCAATGTCCTGCGCACCGGCAGAAAAGGCCTCGCAGCCGCAACGCTCCTGCTCGATATGGGAAAGGGGATCGCTGCGGTGCTGCTTGCCCGCCATGTCTGGCCCGGTAGCGAAGCCCTGACCGCCGTCGCCGTCGTGCTTGGCCACTGCTTTCCGCTCTGGCTGAAGTTCAGGGGCGGGAAGGGCGTCGCAACGCTGATGGGCGTCTCGCTCGGCCTCGCCTGGCCCATCGGCCTTGCCTATGCCGTGGTGTGGCTCAGCGTGCTTGGCGTCAGCCGCATCTCGTCGCTCGGCGGGATGAGCGCGGCGGTCGCAGCGCCGGTTGCCGCCGCGTTGCTCGGCGATGCGCCTTATGTCCCTGCGCTGGCGTTTCTCGCCATGCTCGTGGTGTTCCTCCACCGCGAAAACATCGCTCGCCTGCGGGCTGGAACCGAACCGAAGGTTGGTGGCAAAAAGTGAACACCGCGGCCGTGCTTACCCGTGCCGAAGCGTTCGCGCGCATCCGCCTCCTGCGCTCGCCCAACATCGGCCCGGTCAGTTACAACCAGTTGCTCCGTCGCTTCGGCACCGCCAGTGCCGCGCTTGATGCCTTGCCCGATCTCTCGGCAAGGGGCGGCGCGCCCTATCGCCCCGCCCCGGTGGAACGCATCGAAGCCGAAGTTGCTGCCGTTCGCGCGTCGGGCGCGCGCTACCTGTTCCACGATGGCGCCGATTATCCCGCC
This sequence comes from Novosphingobium sp. CECT 9465, assembly GCF_920987055.1. NCBI lineage: Bacteria > Pseudomonadati > Pseudomonadota > Alphaproteobacteria > Sphingomonadales > Sphingomonadaceae > Novosphingobium > Novosphingobium sp. CECT 9465. Next base: position 1,889,104 of record NZ_CAKLBX010000001.1, on the reverse strand, counting down.
CTCCTGGCCGCACTCGAAAGCCCGCCGCCGATCCTCACCGTGCGCGGCGATGCAGGCTTGCTCGCCCGCCCGTCTGTTGCCGTCGTCGGCGCCCGCAATGCCTCGGCGGGTGCGGTCAAGCTGTCGCGCGATTTCGCCACGGTGCTGGCGGGCAGAGGTTACGTGGTCGTATCCGGCCTCGCGCGGGGTATCGATTCCGCGCCCACCGGGGCGCGCTGGCGGGCATGGCCGATGGCGGCAGCACCATTGGCGTGATCGCCAGCGGGATCGACATAGCCTATCCGCCCGAAAACGCCGACTTGCAGGAGCAGGTTGCAACGCAAGGCCTGCTGATCGCCGAAATGCCGCCGGGCACCGAACCGCTCGCGCGCCACTTCCCCCACCGCAACCGCATCATCGCAGGTCTTTCCACCGGAACGCTGGTGGTCGAAGCCGCCCCCCGTTCCGGCTCGCTGATCACGGCGCGGCTTGCCGCCGAATCGGGCCGGGAAGTCATGGCTATCCCCGGCTCACCGCTCGACAGCCGCTCGCAGGGGTGCAACCAGTTGATTCGCGAGGGCGCGATTCTCGTCCAGTCGCCTGAAGACGTGATCGAACTCCTCGCCGGTTTCGAAGGCCGGCCCCGTGCGCATTTCCGTGAATCGGCAGATGCCTATGCACCCGATATTGCCGCAGAACCTGCCGACATCGCCGGACTGCTCGGCCTTGCCCCCATCGCCGTGGATGAGATCATCCGCCAGAGCGGGGCGAATGCCGGGGCGGTGCAGATGGCGCTGCTCGAACTCGAACTGGCCGGGCGCCTGCAACGTCACGCCGCAGGCCGGGTCAGCCTTTCCGCATAAGGTGCCGCTTGACGAACCGCTTCAATCGTCCCCACCCTCGCGCACACGTACACGTAAGGACTGCTTAAAATCACCATGCAGCTTGTCATCGTAGAATCTCCGGCCAAGGCCAAGACCATCGAGAAGTATCTCGGCCCCGGCTACAAGGTGCTCGCCTCCTATGGCCACATCCGCGATCTGCCGCCCAAGGACGGCTCTGTCCGCCCGGACGAGGATTTCGCGATGGACTGGGAGCTTTACGGCGACAAGACCTCGCGCGTGAAGGCCATCACCGATGCGGCCAAGACCGCCGACCGTCTGATCCTGGCGACTGACCCTGATCGTGAGGGTGAGGCAATTTCCTGGCATGTCAGGGAGTTGCTGAAGAAACGTAAGGCGCTGCCTAAAGAGGTGGAACGCGTCACTTTCAATGCGATCACCAAGCAGACCGTCACCGATGCGATGAAGCGTCCGCGCGAACTCGATCAGGATCTGATCGACGCCTATCTGGCCCGTCGCGCGCTCGATTACCTGTTCGGCTTCACGCTTTCCCCGGTGCTGTGGCGCAAGTTGCCCGGCGCGAAATCGGCAGGTCGCGTCCAGTCGGTCGCGCTGCGCCTGATTGTCGAGCGGGAACGCGAGATCGAGGCATTCCGCAGCCAGGAATACTGGTCGGTCATCGCGCGTCTCGAACATCTTGGCACCGAATTTTCCGCGCGCCTCGTGCGTTTCGAAGGTCAGAAGCTCGACAAGCTGACGCTGGGCGATGAAGGCGCGGCGTTGAAGGCCAAGGCGCTGGTCGAATCCGCCACGTTCCGCGTGGAGGAGGTGGAGACCAAGCCGACCCGCCGCAATCCCTATCCGCCGTTCACCACATCAACACTGCAACAGGAGGCGGCGCGCAAGCTCGGCTTCTCGGCCAGTCACACCATGCGCGTGGCGCAGACGCTCTATGAAGCGGGCGCGATCACCTACATGCGTACCGATGGCGTGCAGATGGACCCCAGCGCCATTTCCGAAGCGCGCAAGGCCATTTCCGACCGCTATGATGGTCACTACCTGCCGGAAAAGCCGCGTCATTACGAAACCAAGGCCAAGAACGCGCAGGAAGCGCACGAGGCGATCCGCCCCACCGATTTCACCAAGGACCGTTATGGTTCAGGCGATGAAGCGCGGCTCTACGATCTTGTCTACAAGCGCGCGATGGCCAGCCAGATGGCCTCTGCCAATATTGAGCGCACCACAATCACCCTGCGTGATGGCACCGGCAAGCATGAATTGCGCGCTACCGGCCAGGTGATCAAATTCCCCGGTTTCCTCGCGGTCTATGAAGAAGGCCGCGACCAGAAGCAGGACGGCGACGATGAGGAGAGCGGCCTGCTCCCGGCGATGAACACCGGCGATACCCCGGCCAAGCGCGGGGTTGATGCCACCCAGCACTTTACCCAGCCACCGCCGCGCTATTCGGAAGCCAGTCTGGTCAAGCGGCTTGAGGAACTCGGCATCGGGCGCCCGTCCACGTATGCCGCCACGCTTCAGGTACTGAAAGATCGCAATTACGTCAGGACCGAGAAAAATCGTTTCTTTGCAGAGGAATCGGGTCGACTTCTCACAGCATTTCTGGAGCGTTTCTTTCCGCGCTACGTGGCCTATGAATTCACCGCCGGGATGGAGGACGAACTCGATAACGTCTCTGGCGGACGGGCCGAATGGAAAATCGTGCTGGCCGATTTCTGGCGCGATTTCAAACCCAAGTCAGACGAGGTGATGGAGAACAAGCCGAGCGAGGTTATGGCCGAGCTTGACGAATTCCTGTCCGATTACCTGTTCCCGCCGCGTGAGGACGGCACCGATCCGCGCATCTGCCCGAAATGTGCTGAAGGCCGCCTTTCGCTGCGTGGCGGTCGCTATGGTGCATTCGTGGCTTGTTCGAATTATCCTGAATGCAAGTTCACCCGCAAGTTCGCCCAGCCCGGCGGTGCCGATGGCGAAGGCGGGGACGACGATGGTGTTCTGGGAAAGGACCCGGTGACCGACCTCGACGTTACCCGCAAGACAGGCCGGTTCGGACCTTATGTCCAGTTGGGTGAGGGCAAGGAGGCGAAGCGCGCTTCGATCCCCAAGGATATCGGCGAACTCGATCTCGAATGGGCGCTGAAGCTGCTGGGGCTTCCGCGCGAAGTCGGCACGCACCCGGAATCGGGCAATCCGATCACCGCCAGCATCGGCCGCTACGGTCCCTATCTGGCGCATGACGGCAAGTACGCGCGGCTCAAGTCCACCGCCGAAGTTTTCGAAACCGGCATGAACGCCGCCGTCATGCTGCTGGCCGCCGCCGCTGCGGGCGCTGGCGGGCGCGGCAATCGCGCGGCTGCCGAACCGCTCAACACTTTCGGTCCGCACCCCACATCGGGTGGCGAGATCAAGCTGATGGCGGGACGCTACGGTCCTTACGTCACCGATGGCACCACCAACGCTACGCTGCCAAAGGACAAGCAGCCCGAAGCGCTCACCCTTGAAGAAGCCATCACGCTTATCGATGAACGCGCGGCCAAAGGTCCGCCCAAGGGCAAGAAGCCTGCGAAAAAGGCGCCTGCCAAAAAAGCGGCTGCGACCAAGGCACCGGCCAAGAACGCTCCGGCCAAGAAGGCAGCTTCGGCCAAGAACGCTCCGGCCAAGAAGGCAGCTTCGGCCAAGACAAAAGCCGCAGCGGAATAGAATGTTTCAGCTTGCCGCTGCGGCGCTCCCGGCCGGTCGCCGCAGCCGGTACAGCCAGTAGACCCGCGTCCCCAGTGTATAGGTTTCATAGCGTTCGTAGTGTCGTGCCAGCTCTGCTCTGACCACGCGTCGCGTATCATGGTTGGGCAGATAGAGGCGCGAGGGCGCCCAGAACAGCACGACGCTCGGCTTTGTCGCCATCACCTTGCGCACTTCATTCACGGGATCGACGCCGACTGCCGGAGCTTCGACATAAGTGTTCAGGTGGTTCGGGAAGATCCGCGTCGTCGGCAAGCAGGTGTTCAGCGTACGGTAGAATGCCAGCTCGCCTTCGTAGATATACAGGCATCCGCCATGCAGTTCGCGCGCGATCATCGCGTTCATTTCGGAAAACTGAGTCGCCGTGCCATGACTGCGCACCTGATAAAGGGGCACGGCAACGCTCGCCAATGCGCCGAAGCCCAGGAGAAACCTGCCGAACTTGCGCTCGGAAGGGACAACCCGCGCCAGTGCAGGCGCCGCCAGTACCGACAGCGGAACCAGCAGTGGTGCAACGTAGTGATCGTACCAGGTGCCGAACAGCAGGAACCCGGCAAAGGCAGCAGCCCCCCACAGCGCAATAACCGAATGCGATTTGGGATATGAACCGCCCGAAGTGCTGAACAGCTTCGGCGCCCGGAAGATCGCCAGCCAGAACGGCAGCAGTGCCAGCATTTCCTTGGTCAGCCGCCACGGCGCTTTCCAGCCATCGGATTCACGCGCGAAGATCGAAAGGAAGTTGGCAAAGATGAATTCGTCCAGATGCCCAAGGTTGGCGTAATATGCAGCAGCCAAGGCCGTGGGCAGCAAAGCCACGGCAATCCACAAAACGGCAACGGCCGCAAGTTTGCGCCATGACCATACATCAGCATAGCCCCGGCCCAGCAGGATCAGCCCGAAGGCCGCGCCTTCGAAAACCACGGTGTACTTGATCTGGATGGCAAGCCCCAGCAGTGCCATGATAGCGGCGCCGCGCCATACCAGCATCATGCTTTCCGGCCGCTTCATCGTATCGATCAGGCCCAGCGCGGCCAGCGCCACCAGCAGGTTGTAGAATGTCGGCGCTTGGCCCAGGCCGGAATTGAATGCCGGCATGAAAAGCACATAAGCCATGCCTGCCTGCCACGCGGCCGAAGGAGAGGCAATCTCGCGGGCTATGCGCGCCACGACCATCGCAGTGGCGGTCGTCGTCAGCACCGCGCCGGCCTGATAAGCCAGCACCGGATCTCCGGGGATCGCGGCCATCACTTCGTAGAGCAGGAACAGCCCTATAGGCTTGCGATCCCAGATGTCGACATAAGGCAGCGCGCCGTCGCGCATGCGTTCAGCCACGAACAGGTAGAACTGTTCATCGATGTGAACGATCGGATTGCCGAGCAGGAATGCGCGCGTCAGCAGGGCGAGGCCAAGGTAGGCAAGGGCGGTGGCCAGCCAATCGGGGATGTTCAGTGGGCGAAGTGTTGCCGCAACGCGCACGGGCAGGGAATGCGCAACGCGCAGCCCGATTGCGCCGGTAGGTTCGTCCATCCGTCTGCTCCGTCATGCCCCAGTCAGGACGCAAACGGGCGACGTGCCCGTTCCCTTCTTGCTTGCGGTAGTTTTGCAACCTGAACGGATGCTTTCAACTGTGCCATATTGAATTTGCATCGCGTCGGCCAGCGCTGAACCGTATCGTATATGCGATAAACCGTGCTTAATTCGCTTGGATGATCACTTCACCCATTCCAGCCCTATTTCCTCGTAAATTTCGCGAGCATCGGCCCAGCGCTCATCCACCTTCACATGAAGGAACAGATGTACTCTGGTTTCTAGCAATTCGCCCAGCTCCTTGCGCGATGCTTCGCCGATCGCCTTGATCTTCGCGCCACCCTTGCCCAGTACGATCGGGCGCTGGCTCTCGCGCGAAATCACGATCTGCTGGTGGATCTCGATCGATCCGTCCTTGCGGTGGATGTATTTTTCGGGCCGCACCGTGCTGTCATAGGGCAGTTCGTCATGAAGCTGGCGGTACAGTTGCTCGCGAGTGATCTCTGCTGCCAGCAGGCGTTCGCTGGCATCGGAAACCTGATCAGCCGGATAATGCCACGCCGTTTCGGGCATCAGGTCGGCCAGTCGCTGCTTCAGTTCGGACACGCCATCGCCGGTCAGCGCGGAAATGAAGAACACCTCGTCGAACGCCGCATCTGCCGAAAGTTCCTCCGCCATGATCAGCAGCGGTTCCTTTGGCGTCGAATCCACCTTGTTCAGCACCAGGATCTTGCGTTCGGGCCGATCCTTCAAGCTGGCAAGGATCGGTTCAAGGTAATCGCGCTTCTTCTTGCGCGCATCCACCACCAGCAGGATCGCGTCCGCTTCCTGCGCGCCGTCCCACGCCGCGCTCACCATCGCGCGGTCTAGCCGCCGCTTGGGTTCGAACAGGCCCGGTGTATCGGCCAGGATGATCTGCGTCTCACCCGCCAGCGCAATGCCCATCAGCCTTGCGCGGGTCGTCTGCGCCTTGGCCGAAACGATCGCCACTTTCTGCCCCACCAGCGAATTGACGAGGGTGGATTTACCGGCGTTCGGCGCGCCAAGCACGGCCACGAGGCCACATTTTTCGGTCATGAATGAAATCTCTATCGGTTAAGTCGAAGGACTATAGGCCAAAAGGCCCTCAGGCATAAGCCTGCATGAATGCGCGCGCGGCAGCCGTTTCGGCTTCCTGCTTGCTCGATCCGCGCGCTGAAGCTTCGCCCACGCCGTTGACTGTTACCGAAACGGTGAAAGTCGCCGCGTGATCCGGGCCATCACGCGATACCAGAGTATAGACCGGCGGCTTGCGACGATTGCCCGCCGCCCATTCCTGCAAGGCGGCCTTGGGATGCTTGCGCTGGCCGGTGCCCGAAGCCATCGGCTTGTCCCACACCTTGCGCACGAAATCGCGCGCGGCCTCGAACCCGCGCTCGACGAACAGCGCGCCGATCAGCGCTTCCATCACGTCGCCCAGGATATTGTCGCTCTGTACCCCGCCATCGTCGCGCGCCTGCTTGCCCAGCCGGATGTGGCCCGGCAGCGCAACGGCGCGCGCAACGTCCGCGCACGTCTCGCGGCTGACCAGTGCATTGAGCCGCTGCGAAAGCTTGCCCTCGGCGGCATCGCTCTTTTCGTGCAGCCAGTCGGCGATCACCAGTCCGAGAACCCGGTCGCCCAGAAATTCGAGTCGCTGGTAATCGCGCGCCTCGCCCATCGACCCGTGCGTCAGCGCCTCGGCCCAAAGGTCGGTGCGGGCAGGGGTCGCCCCGGTCAGCGCCGCAATATAAGCGGCGGCATCGGCAGAAAGCGCGCTCAGAACGTGCCCCCGATGCGGTCCCAGCGCGCTGCGCTGAACCACGTCCACGGCAGCAACCAGTTGGCGCTGCCATCGGTGGACCACATCATCACCATGGCGCGCCCGACAAGGTTCTCTTGGGGCACAAGGCCGATTCCGGCGCCTTCCATGGCAGGGAAGCGGCTGTCCATCGAATTGTCGCGGTTGTCGCCCATCAGGAACATCTGCCCTTCCGGCACCACCAGCGGCACACTGTCGTCCTGCGGGCGATAGCCAAGATCAAGCACATTGTACGCGCGTCCGCCCGGCAGCGTTTCCCGGTACTGCGGGTAGTGGCACGTCTGCGTTCCGTCCTTTTCCGTCACCGCGAATTCGGGCGAAAGGCAATCGGTATTAGGGCTGACCGGAATGACAAAATCCGCGATCCGCTGCTTTGGCACGGCCTGCCCGTTCAAATGCAAGGTTCCGCCAATCATCTGCACCGTATCGCCGGGAAGGCCGATCACGCGCTTGATGTAATCAACGTCATTACCCGGAGGTGCCTTGAAGATCACCACGTCACCACGATCGGGCTGGCTTGCCAGGACACGTCCGGGGATCAGCGGCAGGCTGAACGGCAGCGAATATTTGCTGAACCCGAAGGGCCACTTGGCGGCCAGCAGGTAATCCCCGTTTTCAAGCCGCGGCAGCATCGATTCCGATGGAATATTGAAGGGTGCAAAGATGAAGCTGCGGAAGATCGCCACCACCAGCACCAGCTTGATCAGGAAGACGGGAAAACTGTCTTCCTTCTTTTCCTTTTTCGCAGGCGGCATCGGCGCCAGCGGCTGTGGCGCAGGGGCTGGCGTGGCTTGGGGCGTGTCGTTCATCGTCGCGGTCATGTTGCCAGCCGTGCCCTTCGTCAAGTGTGTTGTTTGGATAATACAGCGGCGAAATACGTCTGCAAAGCTTTCGCGGCAATGAACAGGCGGGTTGGCGCGGGCGCGCAGAGCGGGCATAGCGTCATTACGCAGTTGCGAAAGGATGAGGAAGACCATGACCGTAGCGGAAGCCGAAACGTTCTGGACCGCACTCGAAGGCCTGCCCCGGCCCACGCTAAAAGAGTTATTTGCCGACCCCGCCCGGCTTGATGCTTATGCAACCGTGCTCGATCTTCCCGGTGGCCCGATCCGGTTCGATTGGTCGAAGACTCACCTTTCGCTCGAAGTAGAGGCGCTGCTTGGCTCCATCGCCGCTGCCATGGATTTCGAAGGCCGCCGCGCTGCGCTGATCGAGGGTGAAAAGATCAATAACACCGAAGGCCGCGCCGCTGAACACACCGCCCAGCGCGGCATCGGCAAGGACACGAGCGTAGAAGAGGCCGCTGCGCTTCACGCCCGCATGCAGATGCTGGTCGAAGCCATTCACGATGGCGCTTTGGGCGAAGTCAAAAGCCTGATCCACATCGGCATCGGCGGCTCGGCGCTTGGCCCGGCGCTGGCGATCGACGCACTTACCCGCGATGGCGCGAAAGTTGCCGTCCATGTCGTGTCGAATATCGATGGCTGTGCCCTCGAAGCCGCGATGAAGGCCTGCGATCCTGCCACCACGATGATCGCGCTTGCCTCCAAGACTTTCACCACCACCGAAACCATCACCAACGCATTGAGCGCGCTCGACTGGCTGCGCGATGGCGGCGTGTCCGATCCCTATGGCCGGGTCATCGCGCTCACCGCCGCGCCTGAAAAGGCAGTAGAATGGGGCGTCGATGAAACGCGCATCCTGCCGTTTTCCGAAACTGTCGGCGGGCGCTATTCGCTGTGGTCGTCCATCGGCTTCCCCGTTGCCATCGCGCTTGGCTGGCAAGGCTTTGCCGAATTTCTCGAAGGAGCGGCCGCGATTGACCGCCACTTCATCGATGCGGACATGAATGAAAACGTCGTGGTCCGGGCCGCTTTTGCCGACTTGTATTACACGCAAGTTCGCGCCTGCCAGACCCGCGCTGTCTTTGCCTATGATGAACGCCTCGCGCTGCTGCCCGATTATCTCCAGCAGCTTGAGATGGAATCGAACGGCAAGCGTGTGCATGCCGATGGCACCCCGCTTACCCGCGCCAGCGCGCCGGTCACCTGGGGGGGCGTCGGCACCGATGCCCAGCATGCGGTGTTCCAGCTGCTCCATCAGGGCACGCACCTGATCCCGGTCGATTTTCTCGCGGTCAAGACTCAGGGCCACGATCTCGATCCGGCGCATCACGAAATCCTGCTGTCCAACTGCTTTGCCCAGGGTGCCGCGCTGATGGCGGGCAAATCGTCCGAAGACGGTGCGCGCGCCTATCCCGGCGATCGGCCTTCCGCCACGATCCTGTGTGACGACCTGAACCCCGCCACGCTCGGCGCGCTGATCGCCTTCCACGAACATCGCACTTTCGTTTCGGCGGCCATGCTCGGCATCAATCCTTTCGACCAGTTCGGCGTGGAACTGGGCAAGGCCATCGCCAAGCAGATCGAATCCGGCGGCGGCGAAGGGTTCGATCCTTCGACCGAAGCGCTGCTGGCCGCAGCTGGCATTGGTGGATAATAGTTCGGCACCCTAACAAATTGCGTGAAAAGCCTCTGGTCTTGCCAGAGACCAGAGGCCATATGCGGCGTTCGAACAGGAGCGCATCATGGCTGAGCAGGAATTCGACTACGACCTTTTCGTGATTGGCGCCGGTTCAGGCGGTGTCCGCGCCAGCCGGATCGCGGCAAGCCATGGCGCAAGGGTGGCAGTGGCCGAAGAATACCGTATCGGCGGAACCTGCGTGATCCGGGGGTGCGTACCCAAGAAGCTTCTCGTCTATGGCTCGCATTTTGCCGAAGAATTGCAGGATGCGGCCAATTATGGCTGGACAGTCGAGAAGATGACCTTCGATTGGCCGACGTTACGTGACGCGGTGCTGAAGGACGTGGATCGGCTCAATTCGGCCTACACCACCACGCTTGAAAACAACAAGGTCGAGCGCTTCCTCGAACGCGCCGCGATCACTGGTCCCAACACGGTCAAGCTGGCCGACAGCGGCCGTGAAATCTCCGCCCGATATATCCTGATCGCAACCGGTGCCTGGCCGGTCATGCCTGAATTCGAAGGCTCGGAACATTGCATCACCTCGAACGAGGTGTTTCATCTGGACAGCCTGCCCAAGCGCGTCGTCATTTCCGGCGCGGGCTATATCGCGATGGAATTCGCCGGCATTTTCAATGCGCTCGGCAGTCACGTAACGGTGGTCAACCGCAGCGAAACCCTGCTGCGCGGCTATGACGAATCCCTGCGCGACCGCTTGCTCCAGATTACCATGGCACGCGGCATCCAGTATCGTTTCAACTGCCCGTTCGAACGGGTCGAAAAGCAGGAAGACGGCACGTTCCACGTCTTCCTTGGCGGACAGCCCGATCCGATCATCGCCGATGTGGTGCTCGTCGCCACGGGTCGACGCCCCAAGACTGACGGCCTTGGCCTGGAGAACGCAGGCATCGCCTTGGGAACCCGCAATGAAATTCCGGTCGACGATACTGGCAAGACCGCTTGCGACAGCATTTATGCGGTGGGTGACGTAACGGACCGTGTCCAGCTTACCCCCATCGCCATCCGCGAAGGCCAGGCCTTTGCCGACCGCATGTTCGGGGGCAAGGACACGAAGATCAGCTACGATTGCATTCCCAGCGCGGTGTTCTCGCAGCCGCCGCTGGCAGGCGTCGGCCTTACCGAGGCGCAGGCCCGTCAGGCGTTTGGTAACGAAATCAAGGTCTATTCTTCAGATTTCCGCCCGATGAAGAACATCTTCGGCCATCGCCCGGAACGCGGCCTTTACAAGATGATCGTCGATGCCACGACCGAGAAGGTGCTCGGCATTCACATGATCGGCCCGGACAGCCCCGAAATCCTTCAGGCCGCCGCCATCGCGGTAAAGGCAGGCCTTACCAAGGCCGATTTTGATGATACGGTGGCCTTGCACCCCTCGATGGCCGAAGAACTCGTCCTGATGCGGTGACGTCGGCAGGGCGGCGCTCAGGACGATCAGATCCCGGCATTCCACTGGTAGCCGGAGTGATCCTCCCAGTAGCCGCCCTTGCCGCCATGGATGCCGTCGAGCGCGGCAACGGCCTCGATTTTCATCACATACTTGGCCTGCTTGTAGCCAAGCTGGCGTTCGGCGCGCAGGCGGATCGGCGCGCCATGGCCAACCGGCAGAGGTTGCCGGTTCATCGTGTGCGCAAGGATCGTCTGGAGGTGCATGGCCTCGACCATATCGAGGCTTTCGTAGAACGGCGTTCCTGAGAAATCATCGGCACAATGGAATACAACATACTGTGCATTAGATGAAATTCCTGCATGGCGCAGGAGCAGGGCAAGGGGAACGCCCGTCCATTCGCCAATGGCGCTCCACCCTTCCACACAATCATGCCGGGTGATCTGGGTCCGCTGCGGCGCGGCCTGCAGTTGTGCCAGAGACATCGAAAGCGGCCGCGCCACCAGTCCGCCAACCGCCAGCCGCCAATCCGCAAAACCATTGGCCAGGTGCGCGGCGTATTCCGGCGATGAAGGCATGCGGTTGCCGTTCACACGAAAGCGCGGCGACAGGTCGGCGCGGGCAAATTCGGGGGCGAGCGCGTTACGGTCCGTAACGAGACGCTGGCTGCTCAGGGTAGCCTTTTCCCCTAAAGTCAGTACTTTACGCACAGTCGGTGAAGTCGTGATCTTGTCGCATCCGGCGACCAGCAGACCACTGGCGCCGACCAGCGCAGCGCGGCGGGAAATCAGCGTCATGGTCGGTCCTCCACCCGTTCCGCAGGGTTTCGTTCGGCAGGCAGGCGATACCAGCCTGTCACCATCGATCGCAGTTCGTTAACGGGTCCTGCCAGTACAACCATCAGAAGATGGATGAAGATGAACGCACAAAATCCTGCTGCACAAAGGAAATGTATGGATCGTGCCGATTGCCGTCCGCCAAAAATGTCTAACAGCCACGGGAAAGCCGCGTTGAGCATGGGAGACATCGTTAACCCGGTGAGCACAACCAGCGGGATCAGAAGGAAGATGACGCCGAGATAGGCCATTTTCTGCAACGGATTGTAAGCCCTTGCTGCCTCCCCGGTGGGGAAGCGCAGCCGGGCATGCTCCTTGACGTCATGCCACAGGTGAGCGGGTTTCCGCTCTTCAGGTTTCAGTACAAGATCGCGGGATAAATGTTTTGAAATTATCGAATATATTATGAAAATCGCGATCGAGATTACCAACACCCACGCAAAGAAGAAGTGCCACTGCCGCCCTTCTGCCAGACTGTAGTAACTCGGTATCGTCACCAGTGGCGGGAATGCCTTGATCGAATTTTCCGTAAATCCGAGGATGCCGGTCGTCGGGATTTCCATCCCGGCCAGCCGGAGATAGCCCTCCTGCCCACGTCGTCCGATGACCAGCCAGGGATTGTCGTAATTCGCGCCGTAAACGCCCCAGTAGAGCCGGGGGTGGGCGTTGAAGATCGTCGCCCCGCTCATCAGCATGACGAAGATCGTCAGCGCGTTGATCCAGTGCCAGATCCGCACGGGCAGCCGCGTGCGGTATATCAGCGGTCGTGGAACGACCTGAGCTTCATCCCGTGCCGTAACGGAAGCCATTACAGTGTCCACGCCCGCCTCCCGGTGCGATTGAATTGCCAGAGTGCCATATCCCCGCAAAAGGACAAGCCGCGTGATGCGCCGTCACGTTCAAGTCGCGACGATTCCCCCAGGCTCGCGCCGCGACAGCGCGATCAGGTCAGCCCGCGAGAATGGCCGCTGGCTGGCAGCGGCAATGCATGATCGCGGCACCGGGCGCATCGCCGCCCATGCAGCCTTGCCAATGAAGCCCACTTTGCGCGCGTTACTAACGACCGTCCGATGATCCCACGCGTGATCGCCCCGCCGGGCCACTTCGCGGGCAATTTCGCCGTAAATGCCTGCTGCGGCAAGGATCGCCCATCGCTGCCGCCCCTTCAATCGCGCTGCGCCGATCCGTGCGGAACATTCATAAATATGCGCGCTATGGCACATGCGCGCCACGATCCGCGTCAGCGCGGGCCGATACCGGGGCTTCATCTGCTCGCCCGGCGGAATGTCCTCGTCTACCAGCCAGTCCATCGGGATATAGCAGCGCTCTGCCGCGTCATCTTCCTCGATATCGCGCGCGATGTTGGCCAGCTGGAAGGCAAGGCCCAGATCGCAGGCGCGGTCGAGTGTGTCCTCGTCGTTTGGTGAAACGCCCATGACCACGGCCATCATCACCCCCACAGCGCCCGCCACGTGCCAGCAATAGCGCATCAGGTCGCCCTCGGAATGCGGCTGCCAGTCGGCGGCATCCAGCGCGAAACCCTCGATCACTGCCTCGGCCATGTCCAGAGCAAGCCCGGTCTCGCGCGCGACAAGGCCCAGCGCATCGAAGGCCGGATCGCCCGCAGGCTTCCCTGCAAAGGCCAGCATCGTCTTTTCACGGACTGCCTGAAGCCGTTCCGCGGCGCCGCTCTGATCGCCCAGCGCGCCGCCGTGATCCTGTGCATCCACGATATCGTCGCAACGGCGGCACCAGGCATAGAGCAGCCACACCCGCTCGCGCGTTTCCCGATCGAAAAGATGGCTGGCCGCTGCGAAGCTTTTCGATCCCTTGAGGATCGACTGGCGGGCGTTACTAACGAGAGCGGCGCGATCCTTCATCGCTCAGAGATCGTCAGCCTTCATCGCGAAGATCGGTACGTGCGGTTCATGGGCGGTCATCCGTGCCAGCAACAAGTCAAGGCTCGGCTCGGCAAGGATGATCCCGGCATGGGCCTGCCGGATGAAACCGACTTCGATCATGTGCCGGTTGAACGCCAGCAGGTGATCGAAAAACCCGAAGGCGTTGAGCAGACCCACCGGCTTGGCGTGGTATCCCAGCTGCGCCCAGCTGACGGCTTCCCACAGCTCGTCCATGGTGCCCACGCCGCCCGGAATGGTCAGGAAACCATCCGAAAGGTCGGTGAACCGCTTCTTGCGCTCGTGCATGCCCGATACGACATGCAGTTCGGTGCAATCGTTGTTGGCCACCTCGCTGCCCATCAGCGCTTCGGGGATCACCCCGATCACTTCGCCACCAGCATCCAGCGCACCATAGGCCACCGCGCCCATCAGGCCCAGTCGCCCGCCGCCATAGACCACCCCGATGCCGTGCCGGGCCAGTTCCTGCCCCACTTCGCGGGCCAGCGTAACGTAACGGGTATCGGCGGGTGAGGCAGAGCCGCAATAGACCGCAAGGCGCTTCACGAAAGGTCCTCCAGCATCAGTCCGGCGGTGGCCTTGGCTGATCCGACAACGCCGGGAATGCCCGCGCCCGGATGGGTGCCAGCGCCAACAAGGTAGAAATTCGAAATCGTATCGTCACGATTGTGGGCACGGAACCACGCGCTCTGCGTCAGCAGCGGCTCAAGGCTGAAGGCGCTGCCCAGGTGCGCCGAAAGGTCACTCTTGAAGTCGCTGGGGGCATAGCTGAACTTCGTTACGATACGGGTATGGATATCAGGAATCAGGCGGCGGCCCACTTCGTCGAGGATGCGCTTCTCCAGGATCGGCCCAACCTCGTCCCAGTCCACCGGCAGCTTGCCCATGTTGGCCACCGGCACCAGCGCATAGAACGTGCTCATCCCCTCAGGCGCGACCGAGGGGTCGGTCACGGTCGGGTGGTGCAGGTAAATCGAGAAATCCTGCGGCAACACGCCGTGATTGTAGATGTCATCGAGCAGGCCCTTGTAGCGCGGCCCGAACAGGATCATGTGATGCGGGATGCCCGGCCATGTGCCCTCGATGCCGAAGTGGACAACGAACAGGCTGGGCGAATAGCGCTTCTTCGCAAGCGCCTTGGCCCGGCGCTGGGCGTGGGTATTGTCCACCATAAGATCGCGGTAGGAATGCATCAGATCGGCGTTCGAGGCGACGGCATCGAATTGCCCTGACCACCCGCTTTTCGTTTCCACGCCGGTCACCCGCGTCCCCAGCGTCGCGATATGCGTCACCGGATCGCCCAGCCGCACTTCGCCGCCGATCCGCCGGAAATGCGTGACCATACCCTCGATCAGCTTGTTGGTGCCGCCTTTTGCCCACCACACCCCGCCGTTCTTTTCCAGCTTGTGGATCAGCGCATAGATCGCGCTGGTGGTCATCGGATTGCCACCCACCAGCAGACTGTGGAAGCTGAACGCCTCGCGCAGCTTTTCGTGCTTCACGAAGCTGGACACCATCGAATAGACCGACCGCCACGCCTGATAACGGGCAAGGGCAGGGGCCGCCTTGATCATGCTCGCAAAATCGAGGAACGGCACTGCCCCCAGCTTGACGTAGCCTTCCTCCAGCACACCGGCCGAATATTCGAGGAAATCGTCATAGCCCGCCACATCGGCGGGGTTCAGCTTGGCGATCTCGGCTTTCAGGCTGATGTCATCGTTCGAATAATCGAAATTGGTGCCATCGCCCCAGTTCAGCCGGTAGAACGGCATCACCGGCATCAGTTCCACATCGTCGGCCATGCGGTGGCCCTTCAGCGCCCACAATTCTTGGAGGCACGAAGGATCGGTAATCACGGTTGGCCCGGCATCAAAAGTGAAGCCGTCCTTCTCCCAGACGTAGGCCCGCCCGCCCGGCTTGTCGCGGGCTTCGATCAGCGTGGTCTGCACGCCGCCCGATTGCAGCCTGATGGCCAGCGCAAGACCGCCGAATCCGGCACCGATGACACATGCACGCTTCATGCGCGGGTTCCTGCAAGCGAGAGGGATTGCGGCTTGTGGCCAAGGCCGGTCAGCACACCGATGGCCTTGCCGATGGGCACGGGCGGCTTGCCTGCCAGAATGCGCGCCTTGTCCGCAAAGGTCATGCGCCCGGCATAGAACCGCTCGATCAGGCGGCGGTCAAGGCGATAGAACCGTTCCAGAATGCGATAGCGTTCAGCAGGTTCGGCCGCGCCGAACAACATGGCCGAAAGCGCACGTAAATAGGCTCCGCGTTTCCAGTGCCGCCGTGCCCAGTCTTCTGAAAACGCGGCGAGGGCAGGGCCTGAGAGGTCATCCTGCTTCGCCAGCGCCAGAGCATAGCGCACCGCATCGGGCAGGGAATAGCTGGTTACCGCCTGAAACAGCCCGGCTCGCGCTCCGGCGCGCGCCACGGTGCCACCCGTAGAGCGCCAGAACGCATCGAAATCGCCGCCTGCCACCACCGGCAAAACGCCGTGTTCTTCGGAGAGCACTTCGGCTATCTGCCACCCGCGCCTGCGCGCATAATCTGCAATCCGTGCGCTCAGCACCGGCACGTCCAGCATCGCGCTATCAGAATAATATGTGTCCTCGACGAACACTTCGTCCGGCGCAAACGGCAGGCAATATACGAAACGATAACCGTCGTGCTGCTCCACTGTGGCATCCTTGACGATTGGCGCGTCCAGCCCGTGCGGTGCCGCCAATTTCAGCCGTTGCCCGACGAACTTCTGCCAGCCCCCCGTCAGGTGCCCCAGATTGCGAATCCCGCGCGCGTCGATCACCGCATCCGCCTCGATCCGGGTTCCGTCCAGCAGGGTCGCGTTGGTAGCGCTGCATGCCAGCGCGCGCACCCCGGTCACGATCGCATCCGGCCCCAGTTCCGCCTGCAACACCGCGTCGAACCGTTCGGACGTGATCGAATAATAGCTGGTCTTCAATCGCCGCTGGAATGCAGGAAATTCGACCGAATACTCCGGCCATGCCGCCACGGTCATCCCGTCCAGCAATTCCCGTCCGGCCTTGCCCACGTCCGACCCGAAAAACGACCATACGTGATTGCCGCCAAGCGTTGGCCCTTGCTCGATCACCGTCAGCGCCAGATCGGGGCGGGCGCGGCGCAAGGCCAGCGCAGTCAGTCCGCCCGCAAGGCCGCCGCCAAGGATTGCAATATCGCAGTGCCGTGCCGTCATGTCTCAAGCGCTTAGGGGTATGCGGTTGCCGGTGCAACCATGCCCTTGTGCACCGCTTCGGCACACGTCAGAAAGGTCAGGGGATCGGGGGACAGAATGAACAATGTAAAACCGCAGCTTTTGCCGGATCGGGCTGGCACCATCGCTGCGATTGGCATGGCGCTCGGCATTGTCATCATATTGCTGGGCATGCACCGCCCGCCGATCTGTCCCTGCGGTACGGTCCGGCTATGGCAGGGCGTGGTCGAATCGGCCGAGAACAGCCAGCAGATTTCCGATTGGTACAGCTTCAGCCACGTAATCCACGGCTTCCTGTTCTATGGCGCGGCACATGTCATCTGGCGCAGGTTCGGGTTCGAAGCGCTTTCATCGAAATGGGCGCTCATGCTGGCGGTTCTGGTCGAGGGATCATGGGAAATCCTCGAAAACTCACCGATCATCATCGATCGCTACCGTGCCGTAACGATCTCGTGGGGCTATTCGGGCGACAGCGTGCTCAATTCTGCCGCCGACATGGGTTTCATGACGCTGGGCTTCCTTTTCGCTGCCCGTGTGCCTGCACTGCTGACCGTCATGATCGCGCTCATCTTCGAAGCGTTCACGCTCTGGATGATCCGCGATAACCTGACGCTCAACGTGCTGATGCTCGTCTCGCCGGTAGAGTCCGTGCGCCAGTGGCAGGCAGCGGGGTAGGCTATCGCAAGGCACGGCCTGCCCGCGCCGACCGCTTCTTCAGCCAGATCACCACACCGGTCACGCTCAGCATCGTCACTGCCAGCCCCAGCACACTCACGAACACGCGATAAGGCAGGCCGAACACATGGGCGGTGTGCAGTGCGGTCAGCCAGTTGGTGAAAGTGTTCGCGCCGTTCACCCCACTTGGAATTTCCGCCGCCTTGAGTTCCCCGGTGTTGCTGTCGAACGCCACGCGCGTCCCTCCGCCATGGTGGCCGATGTCCGCATCGGTGGTGAAGCCATAAACATACATGCCGCTTGTGGGCACATGCCAGATCCAGCGCTCGCCATCCTCGCGCACACCAAGCCCATGGCTTTGCGCCACGCGCTCCGCCAGTTCCTGCCCTCGCGCGGTCGCCTCGCGGAAATCGAGCGCGGGCGCGTTGCGTGGGCTGGGCAGCGTATTGTCGAACAGGACCATGCGCGGATCTTCAGCCCCCAGCGCGCGCATCACTGGCACATGCACTTGCGGCAGGTTGAACGATACGCTCGACCACGCAAATACCAGCAGCAGCGGCCACAGCCACAACCCGCCTGCGCGATGCAGATCGAAGTTCAGCTTGTAGGGCGTTGCCCGCCAGCGCACCCGCCAGCTTGGCCGCCACCGCTGAACGAATGGCGCGTGTACCGATTTGACCATGCGCGGCGGAAGGGTCAGGTAAAATCCGATGAAGCAATCCAGCGTCCACACCAGCGCGGCAATGCCGAACACCAGCAGGCCGAAAGTCTCCAGCGCCAGGCTGTAATGCAGCCGGTAGACGAACGGCATCAGGTTCTTGATGCCCTGATCGATCGCCCCCCATTGGCGCCGCCCTTGTTCCGCACCGGTCACCGGATCGAGGAAAATATCATCCCAATCGGGTATGCCCGGACCGTGTTCGCGTTCAAGCCCGGTTTTTGGGTCAAGCCAGTGCAGGTGCAATCTGAGCGCCTTGCCCGGCTCGATCGTCAGTGGCAGGAAATCCACCGCCGCCCCCGGATAGCGCGCCAGAACCTTATCGCGAACAACCAGTGGATCGGGCGCCCCCGCCCATTGCGCGTTGTGCAATCCCGGCGCCGTCGCCGCTTCCAGTTCCTCTATCCACGGCAGCAGCGATCCGGTCAGCCCGGCCACGCCCAGAAACAGTGCCAGCGTAAGCCCCGCCCAGCGATGGGCCATCACCCAGAACGCGCGGCGGGGAAGCGCCAGCCACCGCGAAGGCGCAAAGGCAGCAACGCGACTTGCCATCAGAACGTCATCCTGACCGATCCCGTCACATTGCGGGGCGCGGCAATCAGTGCCTGATCCCAGTACAGGCTGGTCAGGTGCTTGTGGTTGGTGGCATTGGCAACATTCAGGTTGAAGCTGACGTTTTCGCTTAACCGATACCCCGCCTGCAATTGCAGCGTGGCATAGGCATCCTGCCGGATCGTGCCGAGTGCATTGGTGATCGAGACATCATCCTGCCAGCGCATTGCGGCACCCAGTTGCAGCCTGTCCACCGGCTCCCACCGTACCAGCAGGTTGGCCGTGGTGCGCGGCACATATTTGCGAACCGCGCTGTCATCTGCACCTTCCAGCGAAAGATGCGTCATGCCGCCTTGCACAGTCAGCCCCGGCGCAATCCGCCCGCCGATTTCAGCCTCGATGCCCTGGCTGCGCACGTCGATCCCGTTGTAAAGCGTTTGCCCCAGTTCCACGTTGTATCCCGCGGCTTCGGCCAGGTTGTTCTGTTCGGCGCGAAAAAGCGCGATCGATCCGAACAGCGCCTTGTTCGGCGTTTCGCCCTTGATGCCCGCTTCCCAGCTCGTGCCCTTGGCCGATCCCACCGGGCGCAGGTCCGTGCCCAGTTCCTTCTGCGGATTGAAGATGTCGGTATAGCTTGCATAGAGATTGACGCCCGGCACCACGGCAAAGGTCGCGCCCACGAACGGGCTGACCGCATTCTCGCTGCGCGCCGCGCTCACGCCAAAGGTGTATCCGGTCGTCCTGACGTCAACGTAGTTGGCCCCGACGATCAGGTTGAGCCGGTCGGTCAATTCCAGATCGGTTGCCCCGCGTACGCGCCACTGCTTGTCGGATATGTCGGAACTCTGCACCGCCGCACCGAAAGCGGGGAAGGGCACTTCGGTTCCGTCCCATCCGCTCGCCAGCGAAGGCAACGCGCCCCATGCCGGATCGGTCCCCGGCACCGGAAACGAAAGATACTCGAAATCGGCCCAGGTGCGCTGCAAACCGACGTTCAGCTTGTGCTCGCGCCCGAACAGCTGGAACGTACCTTGTAAGCTGTTGTCCCAGATCCACCCGCGCGCCGTGGATTCATACCCGCCCGGATAGCCGTAAAGCCCAAGCCCCGTCTCTGCGTCTGGCGTGCCATAGGTGTAGAACAGCCGTGACGGTTCATCCGTAATCCGCCGCGTCAGATGGGTCCGGGCGGTCCAGCCCGGCGCAAACGCCCAGGTCACTTCGCCATAGGCGGTCTGGTCGGTATTGTTCCAATAGGTCCAGTCCTGTGTGGTAGAGGTGGAAAAATCCCAGTCGAGTTGTTCGCCTTCGCTGTCGAGCAGCGGCAGTGCGCCCCACATCACCCCGCGCGCCTTGCTCTGCTGGCGGGTATAGCCCAGCGATACGCTCACCGTGTCAGTCACCCGTCCATCCAGCACACCCTGGACCGCGCTGCGGCTGGTGCGATAATCGCGAAGGTACGAATCCGAATTCTGCGCAGCGCCCACGATCCGCAGCGCCCAGCTTCCATCGGCGGTCAGCGGTGTATCCAGATCGATTTCACCGCGCACCCGGTTCCATGATCCGGCGGTCAGTTCACCCGAAATGCGGCGCTCACCGGTGGGGTGTCGCCTCCGGTAATTGATCGTACCCGAAGGGTTGCCCACGCCCGAAAGCAGTCCGTTGGCTCCGCGCACCACTTCGATGGAATCCCACGCCACGGTGTCGAGCGATCCGATCGAAGGCCCCCAGATGTTCGGGATCTGCACACCATCGACCATTGCTTCGGTAATGTCGAAGCCGCGCGCGTTGTAATAAGTGCGGTCGGTTTCAACCTCCTCGACATTCACGCCGGTAACGTAGCGCAATACATCGTTGACCTCGTCAAACGCGAAATCGTCCATCACATCGCGATCGATCACCGTTACCGATTGCGGCGTATCGACGATCGCCAGCGGCAGCCCGGTCGCCCCGCGCGTCACACCTTCCGCCTTTTCACCGATCACGGTAATCCGGGTTGAAGGTTCTTCGGCCTCGATGGCCCATGCCGGGGAAATGTCCAGCGCCAGCGACGGCAGCAGGGCTGTCAGCAGGGCGGGAAACGAAATCGTGGACGAACAACGCAGGTGGTGCAGCACGGCAGGCTCCCATCAAATGATGCGCGCCTTTAATGCGAGTGAATCGCAAGAGTCAATGCTATTGCAACTCATTCTCGTTAAAAACTCAAAATGCGTCATTGCAACGGGTGGCTGAAGAACTTTTTCTCAGGCGCAGCAATCAAAAGTCCTTCATTGCCTAGCTCTGGCCCCTTCAGTGCTGCCGCCAGCCTTATTGAATGCCGACGGAAGCGATGCTGACCGCGATCAGATGAAAAGCGGACGTTCGGGTTCGCGGCAACGGAAAGACACACCAAGCAAGCAATGCCCGGTTGCCGTCCGCCCTTACTGTGCTTAAAAGCCCCTCATACCCCGGGGAGCCAGTGCTGGCTGAGAGGGGCAGGTCACGCTGCCCGACCCGTCGAACCTGAACCCGTTAGCACGGGCGGAGGGAGGGAGGTCCGCTCATCCTGAGCTTGTCGAAGGACCTGCGCCCCCGTTCCGTCCAGAACAAGGATGAGCGCATGGCCGACATCAATTCCAAGCTTGAGATCGGCGTCACCACCGGCCCGATCCGTGGCAGCCGCAAGATCCACGTCGAAAGCCTGCGCTTCCCCGATGTGCGCGTCGCCATGCGCGAAATCAGCCTTGAACCCTCCAGCGGCGAACCGCCGGTGCGCGTCTATGATACGTCCGGTCCTTATACCGATGCGACTGCCACCATCGACATCGCTGCCGGTCTGCCCCAATTACGCCGGGACTGGATCATCGCGCGGGGCGATGTGGAAGATTACGCCGCGCGTGAGATCAAGCCCGAAGACAACGGTCTCAAAGGCCCGGACCGCTCCGCCGGCGTCCCTGCATTCCCCAACGTGGTCAAGCGCCCCTTGCGCGCAAAGGCCGGCGCCAACGTCAGCCAGATGCACTACGCGCGAAAGGGCATCATCACGCCGGAGATGGAATATGTCGCCATCCGCGAAAACATCGGCCGCAAGCAGGCCAGGGAAGCGCTGATCCGCGACGGCCAGGATTGGGGCGCTTCGATCCCCGATTACGTCACGCCCGAATTCGTGCGCGATGAAGTCGCCCGTGGCCGCGCGATCATCCCCAGCAACATCAATCACCCCGAATCCGAACCTATGGCCATCGGCCGCAACTTCCTCGTCAAGATCAACGCGAACATAGGCAACTCCGCCGTCGCATCCGATGTGGCCAACGAAGTCGACAAGATGGTCTGGTCGATCCGCTGGGGCGCGGACACCGTGATGGACCTTTCCACGGGCCGCAACATTCACGATACGCGCGAATGGATCATCCGCAACAGCCCCGTGCCCATCGGCACCGTGCCGATCTATCAGGCGCTCGAAAAGGTCGGCGGCGTGGCCGAAGACCTGACGTGGGAAGTGTTCCGCGATACCCTGATCGAACAGGCCGAACAGGGCGTCGATTACTTCACCATCCACGCGGGTGTGCGCCTGCCGTACATCCCGCTTGCCGCCAACCGCATGACCGGGATCGTCAGCCGTGGCGGTTCGATCATGGCCAAGTGGTGCCTTGCGCATCACAAGGAATCGTTCCTTTATGAACGCTTCGATGAAATCACCGAGATCATGAAGGCCTACGACGTCGCCTATTCCCTGGGTGACGGTCTGCGCCCCGGCTCGATCTATGATGCCAACGACGAAGCGCAGTTCGCTGAACTTTACACCCTGGGTGAACTCACCAAGCGCGCCTGGGCCGAAGATGTGCAGGTCATGATCGAAGGCCCCGGCCATGTACCGATGCACAAGATCAAGGAGAACATGACCAAGCAGCTTGAGGCTTGCGGCGAAGCCCCGTTCTATACCCTCGGCCCCTTGGTCACCGACATTGCGCCGGGCTACGATCACATCACCAGCGGCATCGGCGCGGCGCAAATCGGCTGGTACGGCACCGCGATGCTTTGCTACGTGACGCCCAAGGAGCACCTCGGCCTGCCTGACCGTGATGACGTGAAGGTCGGCGTGATCACCTACAAGCTCGCCGCTCACGCCGCCGATCTCGCCAAGGGCCATCCCGCGGCCCAAGTCCGCGACGACGCGCTCAGCAAGGCCCGCTTCGAATTCCGCTGGCGCGACCAGTTCAACCTGTCACTCGATCCCGAAACAGCCGAGCAATACCACGACCAGACATTGCCCGCAGAAGGCGCCAAAACCGCCCACTTCTGCTCGATGTGCGGCCCGAAGTTCTGCTCGATGAAGATCAGCCAGGAAGTCCGCGAATTCGCCGCCAAGCAGAACCAGGACCCCACCTCCTTCCTCGCCGCATCCTCCCCGACCGGGGAGGGGGACCATGCGCAGCATGGTGGAGGGGCACCCGCCCTTACGCCTGAAGACGCCGAAGCCGGCATGAAAGCCATGAGCGAAAAGTACCACGAAGGCGGCCGCGAACTCTACATCGGCGCAGGGGGACGGGAACACGACTGAGGCCAACCCCATCCCCAACCCCTCCCGCTCATCCTGAGCCTGTCTAAGGGGGGAGGGGAGCGAGACTTAGGCTTGCACAGCAAGTCTTAGTCGCAGCGGAGTGTGCAGGGCGACGTCGCCCCAACAAAAAAGCCCCCTCCTCTTCAGAGGAGGGGGTTGGGGGTGGTGGCCCTCCCCAAACACAAACCCAGCCCAAACAACGCCCCAAAACCCGTCACCCTGAACTTGCTTCAGGGTCCATCCATCCCCACATACGGCGGTTCGTGGCGAGAGATAGATGCTGAAACAAGTTCAGCATGGCGAAAGAGACGCGACCCTTTGTGGGATAATTGCCAAAAAAGGTCAGGGTGACGACGCGATGTGTGGGGCGCTGCCAGCGCTAAACCACCTTCTCAAACAAGATCGCCGCCCACACCAGCAGCGTCAGCGCGCCGCCTGCGATGGTCCAGCGGATCGCGTGGCGGAGCAGGCGGGCCTGGGCGTCGATCGAATGGACGAAGCTGGCGAACAGGCGCTGGCGCAGCGCGGCATCACCTTCAAGGCCATCGGCGTCGAACTCTTCACCCAACAGCATTGCGCGCAAGGCGAGGAAGCAGGACACCACCAACGGCGCCAGGGCAACCAGATTGGCGAGCACCAACGCGCCTTGGCTTGCCGCATCCACCGATAGCGGCGCGCCGGGACTGGCCGATATCGGATGTGTGCCGATGGTGATCAGCAGCGCATTGAACCCCAGCATCGCGCCAAGCCGCACCGACAGGTCAAGATCACGGTTTTCGAGGAATTCCAGATCGGCGATGAACCCCGCCTCTGGCGGATCGCCGCGCATCGTCTGGAATGCGCGCAGGCGGGATCGAAAGGAAATCGGGGTCATGCCCGTCCTGATTTAAGCAATCGGCCTTCGCCGCGCAACCATCGCCTGCCACTTTCGGGAACGTCCATGCCCGCCATCCATTGCGATAAACACAACGGGCGTCATCGCGCCCCGCTCAAGCAACGGAGAAGGCGCCATGAACAAGGCCCTGATGCTCACCGCACTCGCAGCCGCCACATTGACCGGAGCCTGCGCCAGCAATGGCTGTTACGATCGCCCCGGTTACGCCAATGGCGACGAATGGGGATATTACGATCGCGGCTATTACGAACAGAATGGACGCTACGATTACAACAATCCCGATCCTCGTTATGGCCGCTATGAGGCGGATCGTTACTATCGCAACAATTCGCGCTATCGCGAACGGCAGTTGTCGTATGAAGATCGCGTCTATCGCGGGCGGGACAATCGCTATTACTGCCGCCGTTCGGACGGCTCGACCGGGTTGATCGTCGGCGGTCTGGGTGGCGCTGCGGCGGGCGCGATCATCGCTCCTGGTGACAGCACGGTTCTGGGCGCCATCATTGGCGGCATCAGTGGAGCTGCGGTGGGCGCAGCGGTCGATAGCGGAAACCGCAGCAATCGCAGCAACGTCCGCTGCCGCTGATGCCGGTCACCCCCTTCCGTTCGCGGGAGGGGGCGAGAGCGCCGGTCAGTCTTCGCCGCTCACGTCCGCTTCATGTTATCCAGCCCGGCCACCACGCCCGGCTTCTGCGACGGATTGGACGCGTTGAGTTTCTTGGGCTTTTCCGCCTTTGGCTTGCGGATTTCCTTGCTCGATTTCTTCTGGCTCTTCGCCATTATCGTTCTCCGGCGGGCGGTTGCCCTGCGGTGGGGCTAGGCGCTTTGCCGGGCAATAGCGAACGTTAACGCGAAAGCCGCGCCAACACCTCATCAAGCGATTGCAGGAAGCGTGAACGGTCGGTCCTGAAAAACGGGGCAGGGCCGCCAATGATGTCGCCGCCCGCGCGCAGATCGGCCATGATCGCGCGCGTTGCAATCTGGCTGCCAATGGAACTTGTGGTGAAAGGCTTGCCCGCGGGCGAGAGCACATGCGCGCCGACTTTCAGGCAGCGCCCGGCCAGCAGGATGTCCGCAGTGATGACGACCGATTTTGCATGCGCAGCATCGGCAATCCAGTCGTCGGCGGCGTCGAATCCATCGTTGACGACCACCCGCTTTACCAGTGGGTGCACCGGCACCCGGAACGGTGAATTGCTGACGACGGTGACGGGCACATTGCGGCGAAATGCGACCTTGTAGGCCTCTTCCTTCACCGGGCAGGCATCGCCATCGATGAGGATGATCGGGGAATCGTTCATCCCGGTTGCATAACCGCTAATCCCGCCCTGCGCCAATGCGGCAGGGCGGTACTCCACCCCGTCGGCTTGCCCCGCGCCATCCCGGAATGATTAGGAAAAGCATGGTGAGCGTGCTAGTGGGCCGTTGCTGACGTTGAACTTTCCAACGGACTTCGGCAGAAAATCTCCGCCTTTTCGGGCCTTTACGGGTCGGCACTGGCGGCTTTTGACGACGACTTCCTTTCGAATGACGATCCGACGCACGGCCCGTTCGCGCTTTTGCGGCCGGGCAACCATCGTTCTCGAAAGGAACAGCTCATGCCAGTAGGCACCGTGAAATTCTTCAATACCGACAAGGGCTATGGCTTCATTCAGCCTGACAACGGCGGCACTGACAGCTTCGTGCACATCTCGGCCGTCCAGGCAGCCGGCATGGCCACGCTTGAGCGCGACCAGCGCCTCAGCTACGAAGTCGAAACCGGCCGCAATGGCAAGGCTTCGGCCGTCAATCTCGCTTCGGCCTGATTTGAAAAACATTCCCGGCGGCCGGACCTATCGCTCGCCGCCGGGAATGATCCTTTGTCGATGACTGCCGAAATCCAGATTCGCCTGCGCCGCGCTGAATTCAATCGCGCCATTGCCGCAGCCGATCTTACCGCGATCAACGCGATACTTTCGCCCGACGTTGTGATGATCGCCGGCACGGATAGCGCCGTGATCTCCGGTCGCAAGGCGCAATCCCTTGCCTGGAAACGCGAATTTTCCGCAACGCCGCGCACTGTCTATACCCGCACCACCGAAACCGTCATTGCCTCCGCGGTGGAACCTGTTGCCATGGAGTATGGCCGTTGGCGGGGGATTGCCGACGATCAGGCTGCGCCTTCGGCATCGGGCGCTTATGCCGCAAAATGGCGAAATGTCCGGGAAGAGTGGCTTCTCATCGCGGAAATTTTCGTAACGCTTGCCTGACGCCCCATCGACCCGCCCGCGCAAATTCCCTTACATCACCGTTGCCGCGATTTTCACCATATTGCCTGATGGTGTAACAATGCTGATCCGGCCTGCAACATCCCATACCCTTACACACTGCTGGTATTCGCGCATCCATGTGCCGTCTTCCCGAAAGCATCGGGGTGAGGACGGCATGCTCCTGTCAACATGCCGCTATTGCGACCGTGCCATCCATTCACATGGTGGGAAATCGTGGACGCTTGCAGACGGAATCGATCTCGATGAATTGTCGGCGCAATCGGCAATCCGCTATATTTGCGTGACCGATGTATCAGACGGCATGGTGATCGCCCGCTACGTGATTGATCGTGATCTCGACGATGCCGCGATCAAGGCTGAATGCGGAGTGATCCGCGAACGCCATGGTGCCACAGATGCCGGAAGCGGTCTGGATGTTCGGGTGCTGGGCGGGCCGAGAGGGTGACGCCGTTTCAGATTTCGATGAATAGTTCAACTGGCGGGTCCTGCACCTCCACGATTTCCCGTTCGGTTCGGGCCTCGCTGCGGGCATAGTCACCTGCTTCCACCGCAGAATCATACAATGGTTGATCCACTGCCTGATATTCATCTTCCGGCTCGACCAGCTCTTCAAAGGCTGGCTCGCGGATAATCGGTGCGATCGCAGTATACGCCCTGGGCGCAAAATAGGGACCGGTCATGGCATCGTAACTCACCGCCACGATTTCGGGATAGTCTTCTGCGGCCGCAATCTCTGATCGACGGTCCTGCACAGACACGAGTTTCGTGGGCACCGCTTGCGCGGATACGATGCCGACGAGGACACCAATTGCCACGACGCAGGTCAGGGCCTTTTTCATCTTGAGCATTGCTTCCACCGTTCAATCCATCATCGATCAAAATGGTGGAGAGCGGTGCAGGTTCCGGCCCTTGTGTCATAAACGGAAACGGGGCGCCCCTTGCGGAGCGCCCCGTGATCCTACCGGGCCAGCGGAAAGCTGATGCGGCTTACGGGTTTCGCACTTGCCTTGATATTGCGCACGGTATTGCGTGTGGCAAAATCGCGGGGAAGCCCCGTATTGCTACGCTTTCAATCGGCGAGCGTTGCCGCCTTGCTTGTCAGCGGCTTGATGTCCTTGACGTCGAACGCAACAGGACGGCCATTGAAGCGGCCGGTAACGGTGCGCTTTGTCACGCGGAGTTCGAAAGGCACTTTGCCGGCATAGGCAGAACCCTTGAGAACCTTGACTTCACCCTGCTGTTCAGCGGTGTAATCATACTTCACGCCCTGATGCGTGAAGCTTCCGGTTTCGGATTCTGCTGCGCTGGCGACAGCCGGGGCGGCGAGCAGAAGGGCGGCGGCGGTGATTGCGAACGAAGCATTAAACATGGCAATGTCTCCTGATGGACAAGGAAAGATTGCCTTCAGCACCCTTATCTTGTTGCATTGCAGCATAGAGGGTGAGCGCAATGCGGCAATTGTAATTGCGGGCGCTCCGGTTGTTCGTTTTGCAACTGCTGCCCAAGGTTCTTTATAAATCAACAGGATGGTTGATTCTGTGTGCGAGGCATTGGCTCTCATTTAGGGAGCAACACCTACAAATTCCTTCGTCCGCCCATGCTGCAGGTCATCGCTTGCGAACAAATTCCGCGCGCAGGACAAGGCCCTTGATTCCCGGATATTTGCAATCGATCTCCTGCGCATCGCCGGTCAGACGGATCGATTTGATCAGGGTTCCCTGCTTGAGCGTTTGCCCGGCACCCTTGACCTCCAGATCCTTGATGAGGGTGACCTGATCGCCGTCGGCCAGCAGATTGCCGACCGCATCGCGCACCTCGACGGTATTCGCTGCCGATTGCCGGGCGGCCAGTTCCGCTGCCGTCATCCATTCGCCGCTATCATCGTCATAGACGTAGTCTTCGTCATTGCTCATGTCTTGCCCCCCGAATTTCACGCGTCCGTGCCATTGCGCGCGCAGAATGACCAGCAAAAGCGCATCAGCGGGCCGCGTCGGTGATTATCTTTCCGCCAGCAACCCACACGACTTCAGGTGCCTTGTGTGCGGAAAGGCCATTCGGTTACATGGCCTGCCCACAACGCCAGCCACACCAGCAGTGGTTGAATGAACATGCGTGGAACATGATAGCCGAACCCCGCGCCGTTATCGGGCCGTGCCATGTCCAGCATGAAATGATTGATGTTGGCTGGAAAAACGCAGACTGCGTACAAAGCAAGGCCGATTGCCGCAGCGCGGCGTAACGATGCCGAATGCGACTGCAACAATCCCGCCGCACCCGCAATCTCTGCTATCCCGGTCCAGAACACAACCGCTTCGGGCACAGGCACCCAATCCGGCATGATCGAAAGGAACGGGCGGGGTGCGATAATGTGAATCACCCCCGCCGCAAAATAGGCAAGAGCCAGAACGGTGCGAAACAGCTGCCGCATCATGACAAGAACACCAGCCCGCCCCGGCTGCCCTGCTTTGCGCACAGAGGCTTGATGTAGCTTTCAAGCATCCTGGCGTTTTGCAGCATGCAATGACCATTGCTGCATTCCCCATCAAGGTCAATCACCAGTGCGCAGGCGTGAGCTTCAAATGCAGCAGCGCAAGTTCACGCCAGCCGTATTCGGCGATAATATCATTGCTTTCGCGCGCTGCCCGGCCCTCGGCAAGGGACCAAGTGATATGCCAGACCTTGCCATCGGGCCGCGAAGTAGAACCGTTGATTGCCACGATCATCGCCTCTACACCTTTTCCATCATCCGTGTGACCGATGAGGACGGGATTGATCGCGGATTGCGGAAGTTTTGTTCCGTCCACTGCGATGGTGACGTGATCTGCCACCAGGTTGGCATAGCGCGGCGGAAAGGCATCAAGCAGGACGGAGCGTTGAGTCCGATCGAGTTTCCAACCGATTGTCACAACGCCCCTTCCGGCATTTTCAAAATTTATTGTGGTGTTACCAATGCACCGGTAACCCAGATGATGGTCAATGCCGCCACTGCCAGAAACAGACTGATGGCGAGAATCCAGCGGACGACGTTCAGGCCCTGACCGCTGCGGGCTTCTTCGGTGGTGATATGTGTTTCGGGGCCTTGGCGTTCCATGGCGCATCTCCTTCGGTAGTAACCGTGCTTGGTTAAACTACGCTTGGAGACGCGCGCTGTTCCTGCCTGCCGTTTGCCGACGTAGCGGCAATTGTCGCTCAATCTCGCAGGAGCTCGTTGATTCCGGTCTTGCTGCGGGTCTGCGCATCCACAGTCTTGACGATCACGGCGCAATAGAGCGACGGTCCCGGTGTGCCATCGGGAAGCGGCTTGCCTGGCATCGCACCGGGGACGACCACGGCATATGGCGGTACACGGCCAATGTGGACTTCGCCAGTCGCACGATCGACGATCCTGGTCGATGCGCCAAGATAGACGCCCATTGAAAGAACTGCGCCTTCGCCCACGATCACGCCTTCGGCCACTTCCGACCGCGCACCGATGAACGCACCGTCCTCGATGATTACCGGGCCAGCCTGCAACGGTTCAAGCACACCGCCAATGCCTGCGCCGCCCGAAATGTGGACGTTCTTGCCGATCTGCGCGCACGATCCGACCGTGGCCCAGGTATCGACCATGGTGCCTTCATCGACAAATGCGCCGATGTTGACGAAGCTGGGCATCAGCACCACGCCCTTGGCAATGTGCGCCCCCTTGCGCGCGACAGCGCCGGGCACCACGCGAAAACCGGCTTCGCGGAAGCGGGCGTCATCCCAGCCAGCGAATTTGGACGGCACCTTGTCGAACGCAGGTGCACCGCCCGAACCACCGTCTATCACGACATTATCGTTCAGACGGAACGACAGCAGCACGGCCTTCTTGAGCCACTGGTTGACCTGCCATTGGCCGTCCACCTTTTCTGCGACGCGGGCCTTGCCGCTTTCAAGCAGTTCGAACGCCGCCTCGACCACCTGGCGCACGTCGTCGCTGGCGGGGTTCACATTGGCGCGGTCTTCCCATGCGGCTTCGATGGCGGCTTCCAGGTGCGCGGTCATGGTGTTTCTCCGTCGGGTGTCTGTCTTGGTGCAGGATGGGAAAGCGAATTCGCGCGCCGCCTACCGCAGCGACGCCTGATCGGCAAGCGTTGCCAGCCATTCGTCGATGTCGTCGATGATCAGATCTATGGCCGCGTCATCCTTTGCCCGGTCACCCCATTCGGTTGCAAGATCAAGCCACACGGTCTGCATGCCCAGCGCCTTGGCGGGTGACAGGTTGCAGGCCATGTCCTCGACAAAAACGGCGGTTTCGGGCGTGATCGCAAAGGCTTCGACCAGTCCGGCATAAGCGGATGGTTCGGGCTTCGGGCGATAGTTCATCGCGTGGATGTCCCACAATCCGTCAAAGGTTCCGGCCAGGCCAAGCGCGCCCAGGACGCGGGCGGCATAATCGGCATCGCCATTGGTGAACACCAGCTTCCGGCCCGGAAGGTTGGCCAGCTTTTCGCCAAGGCGCGGGGCGGCGGCAAGCGGGGCCATGTCGATATCATGGACGAAGGCCAGGAATTCATGCGGATCGATCGCGTGATAATGCATCAGGCCCGAAAGCGTGGTGCCGTGATCGTGGAAATAGAGCTTCTGTACACGGCGCGCCTCAACCGCATCACAGCCCAGCAGGTTTTCGATGAACGCGCCCATGCGAAGATCGATCTGGTTGAACATGCGCGTCGAAGGGGGGTAGAGTGTGTTATCGAGATCGAATATCCAGCAATCGACGCGCGTGGGATCGAAGGGCATGCAGGTTTCCTGTCCAATGCAGTGTCATACGGCATTTACGGAAGCCCGGTTATCAGTATGGCTTCAGCAATGCTATCTTGGCGGGATCGAGGAATGCGAGATCGGGCAGGGCAACAGTTGAGAATTGGCGGACAGGTGGCTGCGCTGGCGCTGATGGCGAGCCTTGCTGCGTGCGGTGGCGGCGGCGGTGTTGCGAGTACGCCGTCACCGGCGCCGACGCCAACGCCAACACCGGTTCCAACACCCACGCCAACGCCGACCCCAGCCCCGATACCCACGCCTGTCAGCTTCAACACTTCGGAATACCGCAGGTCTGATGGACCATCGTTTCATGGCGCTATCACCGCATGGGAAGCGGGCGCAAGCGGACAGGGAACGACCATTGCAATTATCGATTCCGGTCTGGACACGACCAACCCGGAGTTTGCCGGCCGCATATCCTCAGCATCGCGCGATGTTACCGGAAGCCGTGCGCTGACGAATGCAGAAGACGATCACGGGACGCAAGTGGCTCTGGTCGCAGCGGCGGCGCACAATGGTACAGGCGTGATGGGCATTGCCTGGAACGCGACCGTGCAGATGCTGCGTGCCGATACGCCGGGCACCTGCATGGGCGATGATGGCTGCACGTTTTCCGACACGAACATCGCTGCGGGGCTGGATGCCGCCGTGCGCGCGGGCGCCAGGGTCGTCAACCTCTCTCTGGGCGGCGATGCAGCTGACGCCACGTTGCGCGCGGCAGTAGGACGGGCCGTGGCTGCGGGATTGGTCGTGGTTGTCTCTGCCGGGAACGAGGGCACCAGCACCGAAGCGGGTATCGATCCCGCCAACCCCGATCCTTTTGCCGTCTCGCTGTTGCAGGCAGGCGGCGGCAATGTGATCATCGTGGGTTCGGTCGATCAGGCTGGCGTTGTATCGGATTTCAGCAACAAGCCCGGCACTTCTGCATCTTCCGTCCTGATGGCGCAGGGGGAGGGAGTCTGTTGCGTCTACAGTAATGGCGAGATCGAAAGGACCACGACCGCCGAGGGCGAGTTTGTCACGCTGGTCAACGGCACCAGCTTTTCCGCGCCACAGGTTTCCGGCGCGGCAGCGCTGCTCGCGCAGGCGTTTCCCAATCTCACGGCGCAACAGATCGTCAGCCTTTTGCTGTCAACGGCGCGCGATGCGGGTGCCGAGGGGACCGATCCGATATACGGTCGCGGCATACTCGATATTGCCCGTGCGTTTTCGCCACAGGGCAGCACCAGCATCGCCGGCACCAATGTGGCGATCTCGCTTGAAAGTCTGGCCGGGACGACCAGCGGTGCGATGGGTGATGCGGTCAGTTCGGCCGCGCTCGGCTCGATCATGCTCGATGGTTATGGCCGCGCTTATGGTATCGAGCTTGCACAGGGCTTGCGCATGGCGCATCGCCGCCAGCCTTTGATAGAGGCGCTCAGTGTACCCACGAGGCCCGTGTCGTTGCAGGCAGACGGCACTTCGCTGGCGTTCACCATCGATCGCCGGTTTGGTGCCGTGCCCCTGCGCATGGCTGCGGGAGAGCGTGAGCGGGCACGAGTGCTCGCGTCCAGCCTTGTCACCCGGCTTGCGCCTTCGCTCGATCTGGCGCTGGGCTGGAACGTGGCGGGGAACCGCATGGCCGCGCAATTGCAGCGGCGTATCGAACCGTCGTTTCTGGTGGCGGGGATGGGCACAAGCCTTGGCGAACGTCCGACAATCGGCCTTGCCGCGCGCTATCGCCTTGGTGGGCTGGGCGTGACCGTCAGCGCCGAGCGCGCGGAACTGCCGGTTGCGGCAACTGTACGAAACCTGCGCACGGACCGGTTGACCCGGTTCGGGATGGTGATCGATGGCAAGCGGCGCGGTGAACTGGACTGGTGGATGGGACTGGGCCTGATGCGCGAGGAGCGCAGCGTACTGGGCGCGCGCTTTGCCGATGTGCTGGGCGGCGGCGGAGCAACGACCGCGATGTTCGAACCGGGGATCATGTGGCACGTCAGCCCGCGTTGGCGCCTGACCGGGATGGCCAATGTCGGTCGTACATGGATCGACGGTGGCGAGATTGCCGATGCGCGATCGGGCCTCGTGTCGTCGTCGTGGTCGGTCGACATCGCCCGCGAGGGGGCACTTCTTGCCGATGACCGGCTCGCCCTGCGAATTTCGCAACCGCTTCGCGTGGAAAGCGGAGGATTGTCGCTCAACCTGCCTGTCAGCTGGAGCTATGAGACAATGACCGCAGGCTTTCGACACGTTCCGCTGTCGCTCGCCCCCAAAGGGCGCGAGATCGCAGCCGAAGCGGCGTGGTCTGCGCCTGTGGGTGGGGGGCTGGTTTCGACAAGCCTGTTCTGGCGACGCCAACCCGGCCACTTCGTGGACGCGCCAAACGATGCGGGCCTTGCCCTGCGCTGGTCGTCAGGGTTTTAACGCTTGGGCGTGATGTGGCGCAGTTTTGCGCCTTCGCCGTCCTCCAGCACGTAGATCGATCCGTCGGGCGCCTGTTCGATCTCTCGGATGCGATTGCCAAGGTCGATGCGTTCGAGTTCGCGCACCTTGCTGCCTTCGATGCCGACGCGCACGATGCCGCCCGATCCAAGGCCCGCGATGAGGCCTTGGCCTTGCCATTCGGGGAACGTCTTGCCGGTGTAGAGGATCATGTTACCCGGCGCGATCACCGGATTCCAGGTGATTGCGGGCTGGGCGAGGTCGGGCCGTGTGGCGTTGCGCGGGATCGGCTTGCCATCATAGTGATCGCCATCGGAAACCAGCGGCCAGCCATAGTTTTTCGCAGGTTCGACCAGGTTGATTTCATCGCCTCCCGCAGGTCCATGCTCGATATCCCACAGGCGGCCGTCGGGCGCAAAGACCAGACCAAGCACATTGCGATGGCCGTAAGACCATATCTGCGCCGAGACGCCGCCTTTATCGGCAAAAGGATTGCCGGGCGCAGGGGTGCCATCAGGCATGAGACGCAGGATTTTGCCGAGGTTCACGGTCAGATCCTGCGCCGGGGTGAACTTCTGCCGATCACCCGATGAAACGAACAGATATTTGCCGTCGGGCGAAAATGCCATGCGATGCGAATAGTGTCCGCGCCCCGAAACCTTGGGGGCCTGGCGCCAGATGACTGTCAGCCCCTCAAGACCG
Organism: Novosphingobium sp. CECT 9465; assembly: GCF_920987055.1. Taxonomy (NCBI): domain Bacteria; kingdom Pseudomonadati; phylum Pseudomonadota; class Alphaproteobacteria; order Sphingomonadales; family Sphingomonadaceae; genus Novosphingobium; species Novosphingobium sp. CECT 9465. The sequence goes on along the minus strand of NZ_CAKLBX010000001.1, from coordinate 1,854,686 downwards.
GGCTTTTCGCCCATGACCAGTTTGGCGCGTCCGATAACGGCACCCCGCGTTTCGCCCTGGCCCGCCTCGGCCCAGCTGAGATAGACCATGCCGGTCGTCGCATAATCGGGCGCGGCGACGACATCGCCAAAGCCACCCTGTCCGCCGTAAGCGACTGCGGGGACGCCGCTGACGTCTACGGTAGTGGTATCGCCTTCGCGCCACAGCTTGAGCTTGCCCTTCTTCTCCGTGATCAGCGCCATGTTGGTACCGGGCAGGAAAGCCATGGCCCACGGTTCGTCGAACGTGGCGATGTCGGCAACGGCAAGGCCCGCCGCGTCCGGTTCCGCCGTGGTGGCATCTTGCGCGGAAATCGAAGCGCCGCAGCTTGCGAGGAAAAGGGTGAGGGGCGATAGCGTTCGCAGGATCGGATTCGTCATGGCCTCTACAATGCCCCGCAACGCCAACAGTGCCACAACCTTTTTGCCCGGTGACTCATCCGGCCTGATCGTCGGCGTGGATGAAGCGGGCAGGGGACCGCTGGCCGGGCCGGTGGTGGCGGCCGCGGTGATCCTGTGCAAGCCACGCCCCGCAGGGCTGGACGATTCCAAGAAGCTGACGGCGCTGCGCCGTGCCGGGCTGGAAGAGAAGATCAAGCGCCGCTGCCGCTGGGCGGTGGGCGTCGTCGAACCCGAAGAGATCGACCGCCTGAACATCTTCGGCGCAACCATGCTGGCGATGACGCTGGCCGTGGCGGCGCTGTGTGAACAGCTCGAAGGCCACGAGGTGGTTGGGGAAGTCCTGATCGACGGCAATCTTACGCCGCAGGGACGGCGCAGCGAATGGTGCTGGCCCGCGCGGCCCATCGTAGGCGGCGACGCGCTGGAACCATGCATTTCAGCAGCATCGATCATCGCCAAGGAGCATCGCGACAGGATCATGCGGCAGGCCGCGCTCGATCATCCGCATTACGGGTGGGAACGCAATGCAGGATATGGCACGCCGGAGCATCTGGCAGCGCTGCGCCACCATGGCGCCACCCCGCTGCATCGCCGCAGCTTCGCTCCTGTGGCGCAACTCCAGCTCCTGTAACAAAATAAATTTCGCGGTGAGTCCGGCATGGCACACCACCAGATGTTGAGTCCGCACCTGTGCGCAGGACTCTACATGTCGATCTGGACTCGTTCCGTTCTCGCAAGTCTTCCGCCACGACTCGCCAGAATCCGGCGAGTCGTGGCTTGACGGCGGACTCGCAATGACTCACCAGTGGCCCGGAAATTCAGGGGTCAGGGCAAAGCATGGCAGTCGCATTGAAGGAACGGTCACCCAAGGTTCGCGAGCGCGCGCTTCGGGCAGCACCGGCAAAGGTCATCAAGAGCGAAATCGCGCTGCCGCTCAACCGTATCCTGCGTGGCGACTGCATCGAGGAAATGCGCAAGTTGCCCGATGGTTCGATCGACATGATCTTTGCCGATCCGCCCTATAACCTGCAACTGGGTGGCGATCTGGCGCGCCCCGATGGCAGTCATGTGGATGCGGTGACCAATGACTGGGACAAGTTCTCCAGCTTTGCTGTATATGACAAGTTCACCCGCGAATGGCTGGCCGAGGCGCATCGCCTGCTGAAGGCCGATGGTTCGATCTGGGTGATCGGCAGCTATCACAACATCTTCCGCGTGGGCACAATCCTGCAGGATCTGGGCTTCTGGATCCTGAACGACATCATCTGGCGCAAGGCCAATCCCATGCCCAATTTCAAGGGTACGCGCTTTACCAACGCGCACGAGACACTGATCTGGGCGTCGAAAAGCGAGAAATCGAAGTACACCTTCAATTATCGCGCGATGAAGACGCTGAACGATGAATTGCAGATGCGGTCCGACTGGGTCCTGCCGATCTGTTCCGGCCCGGAACGCCTGCGCCGCAACGGCACCAAGGCGCACCCCACGCAAAAGCCGGAAGCGCTGCTCTATCGCGTGATGCTGGCCACGACCAACAAGGGCGATGTCGTGCTCGACCCGTTCTTCGGCACCGGCACCACCGGCGCAGTCGCCAAGCGGCTTGGCCGCGACTGGATCGGTTGCGAACGCGAGGCGGATTACATCGAGGTTGCCGAAGAGCGCATCGCACTGGCCCTGCCGCTGGATGAAAGCGCGCTGGTTACGATGCAGTCGAAGCGCTCTGCCCCCAAGGTGGCGTTCGGCGCGCTGGTGGAAAGCGGTTACCTGACCCCCGGCATGCGGCTGACGGCGAAGAAGGGTGCGTTCAGTGCGGTGGTCCGCGCCGATGGTTCGTTGCAATCGGGGGCGGACATCGGCTCGATCCACGGCCTCGGCGCCAAGCTTCAGGGCGCGCCGTCGTGCAACGGATGGACTTTCTGGCATGTAGACCACGAGGGCGAGATCAAGCCGATTGACGCGTTGCGCCAGTTGTATCTGCTCGCCGTCGAGGATTGAGCGCTTGAAACCACACCGCCCCCCCGCGTAGTCGGGGGCTTCATGCCTTGAGGCGGAACCTTGCGGGCGAATGCCTGAGGTCGCCGCCTTCGCGGGGACGCAGCAATTATGAACGTCTATATTCGTCCAATTGCGCTGGCCGAAAGCCCTCAGTCGGAAGAGGGTGAGGCGATCCGCCTTGGCGGCGGATTGGTCTATGCCAGCAGGTTTGCCCTGATCGTGCGAGAAGGCGGCAAAGTGCTTTCGCGCCAGCGACTTGGCGTTGCCGAACTGCCACGCGCAATTTCCGCGCTTCCAGATGCGCTGGGGCAGGAAGCCTCGATCCAGTGGGACAATTTGCGCCGCGTTCATGCGCCGTTGACATGCGGCGCGCGCATGATCCGGCTCGATCAGCCGCAGATCATGGGTATTCTCAACGTCACGCCGGACAGTTTTTCGGATGGCGGCAAGTTTCTCGACAAGCCTGACGCGGCACTCGACCACGCCCATGCGATGCTGGCAGCGGGTGCAGGCATCATCGATGTCGGCGGGGAATCCACCCGGCCCGGCGCGGCGGCTGTGTGGGAGGGCGACGAGATCAAACGCGTGGTCCCGGTGATCGAGCGTCTGGCGGCCAGCGGCGCCGCCATTTCCATCGATAGCCGTCGTTCGACGGTGATCGAAGCGGCGCTGGCGGCGGGCGCGCATATCGTCAACGATGTGTCAGCTATGCGCCACGATCAGCGCACGGCCGAGATCATCGCCCGCAGCGGAGCGCCGGTCGTGCTGATGCACGCGCCGGGCGATGCAGGCGATCTTCATGCAGATGGCGAATATGCCGACGTGGTGCTCGACGTGTTCGATGCCTTGCGCGAACGGCGCGATGCGGCTCTTTCGGCAGGGATTATGCGTGAGAAGATCCTGCTCGATCCGGGCATAGGATTTGGCAAGTGTTTGGCCGAAAACCTCATGTTGATCAACGCATTACCGCTGTTTCATGCGCTGGGGCAACCGATTCTGTTCGGGGCCAGCCGCAAGCGCCTGATCGGCGCCCTGTCCAACGAAGTGCCATCGCACCAACGCATGGCGGGATCGGTCATGCTGGCAATCAAGGCCATGGACGCCGGATGCCAGATCGTTCGGGTGCATGACGTGGCCGAAACGGTGCAGGCGCTGCACGTGTGGCGGGGCTTGCGCGATGCGGCGCTGACCGATTTCGGGCAATTGCCCTAAAGCGAAACGCCGCCGTCACTGACAAGGCAGGTGCCGGTGATCGTTGCTGCGGCGTCCGACAGCAGGAAGCCGATCTGCGCGGCAATTTCGTCCGCTCTGGCAAAACGCCCCAGTGGTGTCGCTTCCTCGGCCATGGCCGCCAGTGCTTGTGCCCGCCCGCCGTGCTGCTCGACCAGGGGGGCGAACCATTCGGCGCGGTCCCACATGCCGGTGTCCACTCCGCCCGGTGCGATGGCGTTGACCCGTACACCATATGCCGCTGCTTCCGCCGCTGCCACTTTGGTCAGTTGGATCGTGGCGGCCTTCGAGGCGGAATAAGCGGCGGTGCCGGGCGCAGCCTTGATCCCTGAGACTGATGCCGTGAGGACCACCGACCCGCTGCCCTGCCGCTTCATCGCCTGGAGCGCGGTCCTGAGCGAGAGGAACGCGCCATCGAGGTTCACCGCCATGGTCTTGCGCCAATTGGCGATATCGAGGTCGACAATCTCGCCGCTGCTGGCGATTCCGGCGTTCAACACGGCATAGTCGAGTTGAGGCAAGTCGCGTTCGAGCAGCTTCCACAGTGAAGGGTCCGCCACATCGCCGCCCGCGCGATCACAGGGCACGAAAGATCGAGTGCATCCAGCCCCGCTCGGTCCATGTCGATCAGGATCAACCGGCCAATGCCGCGATCATCCAGCCAGCGCGCCATTGCCGCGCCAATGCCTGATGCCGCGCCGGTAACCAGCGCGACCTTGCCCTTGAATTCCGATTCATTCGTCATGCCCGCACGGCTAGCGCGGGTCAGGCGGCGTTGTCGATGCCAAGTTCCGAAAGCTTGCGGTAAAGGGTGGACCGTCCGATCCCCAGGCGGCGCGCCACTTCGGTCATCCGCCCGCGATAATGCCCGATGGCAAGGCGGATCACATCGGCCTCGATCTCTTCCAGCGGGCGCAGGTTGCCATCGGGGGCGAACAGGGTAACGCCCGCGCCGTCGGTGACACTGGGTGCGCGGCGGCTGCTTTCACCGATGAGGTTGGAAAGATTGGGGAAATCCTGCGCTGTCAAGGCCTCGCCATCGCAGAATACGGCGGCGCGGAACAGCGTGGCCTGCAACTGGCGGACGTTGCCGGGCCAGTCATAGGCGGCCAGCAGCGCCAGCGCGCCATCGGTTATGCCCAGCGCGCGCAATCCGGGCTGTTCTCCGATGCGCGTGAGGAAGTGGCGGGCAAGCGCCGGAATATCGCCCGAACGCTGGCGAAGTGCCGGCAGGAATACTTGGGTCTGGGTCAGGAGGGCATGCAATTCGGCGCTGAAATCGCCGGTCTCGACCAGATCGCGCAGGCCGGCGTTGGCGCAGGCGATAAGGCGTACATCGACGCGGAACGAATGGCGCGCACCGATAGGCTGTACATCGCCGCGTTCCAGGAACCGCACGAGGCGCTCCTGCATCGTTTCGGGCAGGCGGTCGATTTCATCGATCACCAGCGTACCGCCATCGGCGTGTTGCAACACGCCGATGTGGCGTTCGAACGCGCCGGGAAACGCACCCTTTTCGTGGCCGAAGAGGACCGATTCGATCTGGTTGGCCGGAATGCTGCCGATGTTGACCGTGCGCAGCGCTGTCTTGGAGCGGGGGCTGGCGGCATGCATCGCACGGACCAGCATTTCCTTGCCGGTGCCACTCTCGCCCTCGATCAGTACAGTGCCATGTGTCCGCGCGGCCTTGGCCGATACGGCCAGCGCAGCGCGGAAGGCAGGCGTTGCCCCGATCATCGAATCGAAATCGAGCGTCGCGCCGATCTTCTCGGTCAGCGGTTGCAATTCGCACGCATCCACTTCACGCGTGGTTGCGCTGCGCAGGGCCTGAAGCAATCGTTCGGGCGCGACCGGCTTGATCAGGTAATCGGTGGCGCCTGCGCGCATCGCCTCCACCGCCAGCAGCGGCGAGGCGCTGGTCGTCAGCATCAGGATCGGCAGGGCGGGGCGGCGGGCCTTGAGTTCCGCTATCAGGGCGCAGGCGTCGTCGCCCGGCACCCATTGATCGAGGATGATCGCTCCAAGCTGCATGCCCTGGCGTGTGCCCAGCGTTGCGATGGCGCTTTCGGAATCGCGCGCAATGATCGTGCGCCACCCCTCGCGCGATGCCAGCGCTGAAATCAGGCGGCATTGCGCGGGTTCATCGTCGATGAGCATGAGAAGGCGCTGTTCTGGCTCCTGCATGACCTGGTCTATTGACTCCCCCCTGGTTGGCGACAGGAGCGGATCATTAGCTGCATAGGGTAAAGACCCGATTAAGCGCGATCGGACAGTTCCGGCCTTGAGCAACCGCCGCGCGGTCGCTAGAGCACACGCGTCGCGTCTGCACGACGCGCGAATTCCGGCATGAATCTGGGGATGAAAATGGCTTCTGCAAATGATATGAAAGCTGCCAACGCCACTTACGAAGGCTTCGTAAACCTCGTGAAGTGGTCCACACCAGCAATTTGCGTCCTGGTCCTCATCGTCATCCTCGTGATCCAGTAACCGACAGGTGACGGGGGCAACAAGAATCGCCGTTCTTCGGGAACGCGCGAGTGGGGAGAGCAGGGTTTCGGCGACGCCGGAAACCGTGAAGAAATTTATCGCCCTTGGTGCAACCGTTGTCGTTGAAAGCGGCGCCGGCGCAGGTGCTTCGATCGGTGACGATGATTATCGTGCCGCTGGCGCTGAAATCGTCGTGGCCGATGCCGCCAAAGATGCCGACATCGTGCTTGGCATACAAGGTCCCGAAGCAGACCTGCTCGTCGGCGCAAAGCAAGGCGCGTGGGTCGTGGCAGGGCTGGACCCGTTCGGCAGGCGTGACCGCGTGGAAGCTTATGCCGCTGCCGGACTTGAAGCGCTGGCGATGGAATTCATGCCGCGCATCACGCGCGCGCAATCGATGGACATCCTTTCGTCGCAGTCGAATCTTGCGGGCTACAAGGCAGTTCTGGTTGCCGCCAACCTTTATGGTCGCGCTTTCCCGATGATGATGACGGCGGCGGGCACGGTTTCAGCCGCCAAGGCTTTCGTCATGGGTGTCGGTGTTGCCGGGCTTCAGGCCATAGCCACAGCCCGCCGTCTTGGCGCGCAAGTCTCGGCAACCGACGTGCGCTCGGCGACGAAGGAACAGATCCAGTCGCTCGGCGCCAAGCCGATCTTCGTCGAAAACGTCGCCGGGATCGAGGGCGAGGGCGCGGGCGGCTACGCTACCGAAATGTCGGAGGAATACCAGAAGGCGCAGGCCGAACTGGTTTCGGCGCACATCGCCAAGCAGGACATCGTGATTACCACCGCGCTGATTCCGGGACGGCCTGCACCGCGGCTGATTTCCGATGTCCAGATCGCCACGATGAAGCCGGGTTCGGTGATCTTCGATCTGGCGGTTTCGCAAGGTGGGAATGTCGAGGGTTCTGTCGCGGATCAGGTGGTCGAAAAGCACGGCGTCAAGATCGTCGGCTATTCGAACACGCCGGCACATCTGGCGGCGGACGCATCGGCCTTGTTCAGTCGCAATCTTTACAACTTCCTCTCGGCTTTCTGGGATAAGGAGCAGGGCAAGCCTGTTCTGGACGAGGAAATCGGCAACGCCATCCGCCTGACGCAGGGCGGCAAGGTGGTCAGCGAGAGGCTGCTGGGGTGATCGCACCCGGCGGTGTCGCCAATCCTCCCCGGTACGGGGAGGGGGACCGCCCGAAGGGGGGTGGAGGGGCTTCTCCTCCATCGCAGCGCCACGTTGTTTACCGCGCCCGCCAACTCAGGCGGGAAATGACAAAGCCTGAGGTCATGTTGTGGCAAGTGCTGCGGCAACGGCCAAGGGGACTGAAGTTCCGCCGGCAACATCCGGTTGGCCCCTACATCGCCGACTTCTATTGTTCAGCCGCAAGGCTGGTCATCGAGGTCGAGGGGTGGGTTCACGATACCGAACGCGCCACCAAAGACGACATCAGGTTCAAGTTCCTGGCAGATAACGGGTACAGGGTTTTGAGGGTTTCGGCGAAGCGCATTCTCGCGGACGTCGTTGGCACTGCCGACGCCATTGCCGCGCGGGCGGAGAGTCCCCTCCACCATCCTGCGGATGGTCCCCCTCCCCGTGCCGGGGAGGAAGGGGAATAATGGACTTCATATCAATTCTCTCGATCTTCGTGATGGCCTGCTTCGTGGGCTATTATGTCGTCTGGTCGGTCACGCCCGCGCTGCACACGCCGCTGATGGCGGTGACCAATGCGATCTCCTCGGTGATCGTGGTCGGCGCGCTGGTTGCTGCGGCGGCTGAGGGTTCGGCGGTCTCGAAGTGGCTGGGGCTTGGCGCGGTGGTGCTGGCTTCGGTCAACATCTTTGGCGGCTTTGCCGTGACCGAGCGCATGCTGGCGATGTACAAGAAGAAGGAGAAGAAGTGATGGAGCACATCGCAACTCCTTCGTGGGCCTCACTGGCCTACCTTGTTTCGGGTGTTCTGTTCATCCTTGCGCTGCGCGGCCTGTCCAGTCCGGCAACGTCACGCGCGGGTAACCGCTATGGCATGATCGGCATGGCGATTGCGATGGTGACCACGCTTTACACGCACTCGATCGCCAGCCTGCCCGAAATCGTCGGCGCGCTGGTCATCGGCGGTGGCGTTGGATTCGTCACCGCGCGCAAGATCAAGATGACCGACATGCCGCAGCTTGTTGCTGCATTCCATTCGCTGGTGGGCCTTGCGGCGGTGCTGGTTGGCCTTGCCGCTTATCTTAACCCCATCGCGTTCGGCATTGCCGGTGCAGATGGCGTGATCGAGGTGCAGAGCCGCATCGAGATGGGCCTTGGCATTGCCATCGGTGCGATCACGTTCTCAGGGAGCATCATCGCGTTCCTGAAGCTGGCAGGCAAGATGAGCGGCGCACCGATCATGCTGCCGGGTCGCCATGTACTGAACCTTGGCACGCTGGTCGCGATCCTCGGTCTGGTGGCGTACTTCACGCAGGACCAGAGCCAGTGGGTGATCGTGGCGATCACCGTGCTGTCGTTCATCATCGGCTTCCTGCTGATCATCCCGATTGGCGGCGCGGACATGCCGGTGGTCGTTTCGATGCTCAATTCCTATTCGGGCTGGGCAGCGGCGGCGATGGGCTTCACGCTCCACAACACCGCGATGATCATCACCGGCGCGCTGGTGGGGTCGTCGGGTGCGATCCTTTCGTACATCATGTGCAAGGCGATGAACCGCAGCTTCATTTCGGTGATCGCAGGCGGTTTCGGTGCAGGCCCCGAAGCGGGCGGCGGCGAGGCGCGCGAACAGCGCCCGTGGAAGCGCGGCTCGGCCGAAGACGCGGCTTACATGATGAAGGAAGCCGAAAACGTCATCATCATTCCAGGCTACGGCATGGCGGTTTCGCAGGCCCAACATGCGCTGCGCGAAATGGGCGATCAGTTGAAGGCCCATGGCGTCAACGTGAAATATGCCATCCACCCGGTCGCGGGCCGTATGCCCGGCCACATGAACGTGCTGCTGGCCGAAGCCAACGTGCCTTATGACGAAGTGTTCGAACTGGAAGACATCAACAGCGAGTTCGCGCAAGCAGACGTCGCCTTCATCATCGGCGCGAACGATGTGGTGAACCCGGCAGCCAAGACCGACAAATCCAGCCCGATCTACGGCATGCCGGTGTTCGATGTGGATAAGGCCAAGACGATTTTCTTCGTCAAGCGCAGCATGGGCGGGGTCGGCTATGCCGGTGTCGACAACGACGTGTTCTACATGGACCAGACGATGATGCTGCTCGCCGATGCCAAGAAAATGGTCGAGGACATCGTCAAGTCGCTGGGGCATTGATGATGGGGCGCGTCCTCGCTGCCGTCCTCCTTACAGGGGTCGGGCTGATGGGGGCTTGCGCGCCTGCCAAGCTGGCCGAGGGCCGCGTGAAATCGGCACTGGTCGATGCCGGGCTTTCGGATTCCAACGCCGCCTGCATGGCGGAACGAATGACCGATCGCCTGTCCATCGGGCAGTTGCAGCGGTTGCAGGCCCTGCAAGGGACCAAGCGAGGGCTGGCAGACTATGTGGCAACGGTGAAGCGGCTTGGCGATGCGGAACTTCTGGGCGTCACCTCCAGCGCCGCCGCGCTTTGTGCCATGGGGCTGGCACCGGAAAAGAATTGAATCCTTCAGCGGTTCGTTTCGACATATGCGGTTGAGACTCAAATCCGTCGGCCTTTTTCTGGACCTGCCGCGCCCGCTTGCCTAAGGCCGGAAGCGAACAGCCTGGGGAGTATCTGACTTTGCGCAAGATCGGCCTTATCGGCGGGATGAGCTGGGTTTCGACCCGCACATACTACGAAGACATCAACCAGCTGGTGCAGGCGCGGACAAGCAAGCTGGCCAGTGCGCCACTGCTGATCGAAAGTCTGGATTTCACCGATCTGGTCCGCCTGTCCACGCCGGAACAATGGGCGCATGCCGCCGATGTCTTGTCGGACAGCGCGCGCCGCCTTGAACAGGCCGGAGCGACCGCGCTGCTGATCGGCGCCAATTCGATGCACAAGGTCTATGACAAGGTGGCCGAGGCTGTGTCCGTGCCGGTGATCCACATTGCCGATGTGGTGGGCGCAAGGATGCAGGCCAATGGCGTGACCAGCGCAACGCTTCTGGGCACACGCAACGTCGTGATGGAAAGCTTCTACCGCAAACGCCTTGTCGCTCATGGGGTGACGCTGCTGCCACCGGTGATGGAAGAGGTCGAGGAAGTCGACCGGATCATTTACGAAGAACTCATGCAGGGCAAGGCCACGCGCGCAGCGGAGCGGACGCTGAAGACGATGCTGACTTCCATGGGCAATCGCGGCGCGCAGGCAGCTGTTCTGGGCTGCACCGAACTTGACATGGTGATCGACGTCGATGCCAATGTCCTGCCGATCTATGACTGCACCCGCATCCATGCCGAGGCGGCAGTTGACTGGATTATCGGGTAAACCCATGATCTTCGAAGGCCGCGCGCCTTATGCCAGCGATCCGTTGCGGTCACGCGGACGGGAATTTGGCAGTGATGGCGCATCCACGCGCGGTCCGCGCAGCGATTTCCAGCGTGATCGCGACCGGATCATTCATTCCATCGCGTTCCGCCGCTTGCGCCACAAGACGCAGGTGTTCATCGCGCCCGATGGCGATCACTACCGCGTCCGGTTGACGCACAGCCTTGAAGTGGCGCAAATCGGCCGCGTGATCGCGCGGGCGCTGGGGCTGGACGAGGATCTGACCGAGGCGCTGTGCCTTGCCCACGACATCGGGCACCCGCCGTTCGGCCATGCGGGGGAAGATGCGCTTGAAGCCGCGATGGCTGATGCCGGCGGATTCGATCACAACGCCAATACCTTGCGCGTCCTGATGCGGCTCGAAAGCCCTTACTGTGAGCATGAAGGACTGAATCTTTCGTGGGAGACGCTGGAGGGCCTTGCCAAGCACAATGGACCGGTTCTGGGGCCTGCGTGGGCGCTGAAGGAACTGGATGCAGCCTATCCCCTGGACCTGACCACATTTGCCTCGCTCGAAGCTCAGGTGGCTGCGATTTCCGACGATATAGCCTATGACAATCACGACATTGACGATGGCTTGCGCGCGGGCTTCCTGTGTCTTGACGATCTGCTGGAACTGCCATCGGTTGCCGATCAGTGGCGACTGATAGAGCGGCGCTATCCCGGCGCACCACAGGAGCGGGCCTTGCGCGAACTTGTGCGTGGGCAGATCGGGCGGATGGTCAACGATGTGATCGCACAGACCCGCCACCGCATTGCCGAAACGGGCGTCGCCAGCGTCGAGGATGTACGCGCGCTGACCGCACCGATTGCCACATTTTCGAGTGCGATGGGCGAGGAGGAGCGCGCGCTCAAGCGGTTCATGTACGACCGGCTTTACCTGCACGATGAACAGCGCGCGACGGCAGACCGTGCGCGCGACGTGATCGCAGCGCTGTTTGCGGCTTACGTCTCCGATCCTTCGCAGATGCCGCCAAGCTGGCGAGCGACGCTGCCCGAAGCACAGCCCGCGCGCACACGGCACATCGCCGATTTCATCTCCGGCATGACCGATCGTTACGCTATCGACAGCTATGCTCGCCTGTTCGGCGAAGCGCCTGAGGGGCTGCGCAATGCCTGAGCAGACGCGTGTGGTTCTCGTCGGTGCTACCGGATTGATCGGGCGCGCGGTCATGGCTGAGGCGGTAGGGCGGCATGACATTCATCTGGTCGCCGTTGCCCGCCGCGAAGTGCCGCTGCCCAAGGGCGCGCGCATGGAAATGCTGCTGTCCGATACCGGGCACTGGCCCGATGCCATTGCCGCCGGCCGTCCTCATGCGGTCGTCATCGCACTTGGCACCACGATCAAGGCCGTGGGCGGAGACAAGGCAGCATTCCGGGCAGTGGATCACGATCTGGTGCTGGAATGTGCTGCTGCGGCCAAGGCTGCGGGGGCGCAGCAACTGATCGTGGTGTCATCGGTAGGCGCCCGGTTCTCGTCGAAAAATTTCTACCGCTCGGTCAAGGGCGAGGTGGAGGACAAGCTGGCGAAGCTGCACTTCGACAGGCTCGATATCCTGCGGCCGGGGCTGCTGCGCGGCCACCGCGACGGACCGCCACGCCCGGCGGAGCGCTGGGGCGCCATTTTCAGTCCGGTGCTCGATCTGCTCATGCAGGGTTCCCTGCGCAAGTACCGATCGGCACGGGCGGGCGATCTTGCACGGGTGATCCTGACACTGGCGGGCAACAGGCAGCGTGGCCGCCACGTTCTTGAACACGACGATTTCCGGCGAATCTTGCGCCGGGGATAAGGATGATCGGGCGCGGTTGACTTGGGGCCGCACCACCGCGACAAGGCAGCGTCGCTGATCGCGCGGGAGAGTTCTCTCGATTCGTTCAGGATCGAGAGACGCCGAAGGAGCAACCGCCCCGGAATCTCTCAGGCAAATGGACCGCGTGGGTCGATAGCGACGCTCTGGAAAGTGCCACTTCTCGACAGAGGGGGGCCGCCGAAGGGGTAACCTCGTGAAGCCTTTCTGGAGAGGAAGGTGGGGGAAAGCTCTCAGGTTTCCGTGACAGAGGGGGCGCCGAATGGCGTCTGAACTGTACGGGAAACTGATTTGTGAGCGACACATACGATATTGATCCGACCGACGATGCCGAGCCGCTCGGCCCGCTGGCGCTTCCACTCGATGGCTGGCACCGCGCGCGCGGTGGCCGCATGGTGGACTTCGCGGGCTACTGGATGCCCGTGCAGTTCGAGGGCATCATCGCCGAACATCTGTGGACGCGGCAATCTGCCGGGTTCTTCGATGTTTCGCACATGGGCCAGCTTTACGTTTCGGGCGAGGGCACCGAGGCCGCGCTTGAAGCGGTGCTTCCCATCGATCTTTCGACGCTCCCCTTGGGCGGGGTGCGCTATTCGCTGCTGTTGAACGCCGAGGGCGGCATTCTTGATGACCTGATGGTTACCCGCTGGGGGACTGGGTTCGACCTTGTCGTCAACGGCGCAACCAAGTGGGACGACATTGCCCATTTGCGCGAAAATCTGCCCGATGAAGTGACGCTCAATCATCTTGAGGATACAGCGCTGTTCGCCTTGCAGGGGCCGGCAGCCTTCGAGGCCCTCGCCCCGCTGGTTACCGGCGAATATCCTCTGTCGGCACTCACGTTCATGCGCGGTGGCCAGTTCAAGCTGGGCGGGGTCGATGCCTGGATCAGTCGGTCGGGTTATACCGGCGAAGATGGCTTCGAAATCTCGGTTCCGGCGGAAAACGCCGCAGAACTGGCAGACCTGATCTGTGCGCAACCGCAAGTGAAGCCGATCGGTCTGGGCGCGCGTGACAGCTTGCGCCTTGAAGCGGGCCTGCCGCTTTACGGACACGACATGACCGACACCGTCGATCCGGTCAGCGCCGACCTGCTGTTCGGGATCAACAAGCGCCGCCGCAGCGAAGGCGGATTTCCCGGCGCGGATCATATCCTGCCACTGATCGCCACCGGCGCATCCACACGTCGGGTAGGCCTGGTGATCGAAGGCCGCATGGCCGCGCGCGAGGGTGCGACGGTATATTCCGGTGATACCAAAGTCGGCATTGTCACTTCGGGCGGGTTTTCTCCCAGCCTCGAACGCCCGATTGCCATGGCCTTCGTTGCCACCGAACATGCCGCCCCCGGCACCCCGCTTTCCATCGATGTGCGTGGACGCATGCTGTCCGCCACCGTCGCGTCGATGCCATTCGTTCCCCACCGCTATCACCGCAAAGGAGCCGCATGATGACCCGCTATTTCACCAAGGACCACGAATGGATCGCGGTTGAAGGCAGCGAAGCCACTGTCGGCATCACCGATTATGCGCAGAGCCAGTTGGGCGACATCACGTTTGTCGAAGTGCCTGCGGTGGATGCTGCGGTGGCCAAGGGCGATAGCGCTTCCGTCGTCGACAGCGTGAAGGCTGCGTCCGATGTTTACGCGCCCGTTTCGGGCACGGTCACGGTGGTCAATGCCGCGCTCGAAGACCAGCCCGAACTGGTCAATTCCGATGCAGAGGGCGAGGGCTGGCTGTGGAAGATGATGCTGTCTGACCTGGCCGAACTCGATGGCCTGATGGACGAGGCCAGCTATCAGACATTCGTCGCGGGGCTGTGATCCGATGCGCTATCTTCCCCTGACGGACGCTGACCGGAGCGCGATGCTCTCGGTCGTTGGCGCGGGTTCTGTCGACGAACTGTTTGCCGATGTGCCCGAACATGCGCGCCTTACGGCGCCAATTGCGGGCCTGCCCGACCACGCCAGCGAAATGGCGGTCGAACGCCACATGGCGCGACTTTCGGCCAAAAACACCACTGCCGGATCGGTGCCATTCTTTCTGGGCGCAGGCGCATACCGCCATCACATTCCGGCGACTGTGGATCACATGATCCAGCGCGGAGAATTCCTGACAGCCTATACGCCTTATCAGCCTGAAATTGCGCAAGGCACGTTGCAGGTGCTGTTCGAATTCCAGACGCAGGTTGCGCGCCTGTTCGGTACGGACGTTGCCAATGCCTCGCTCTACGATGGTTCAACCGCATGCTGGGAAGCCATCGCGATGGCGGCGCGGATCACCCGGCGAAGCAATGCGATCGTGTCGGGCGGACTGCATCCGCACTATGTCGAAACCGCCCGCACCATGGCAAAGTTCACCGGTGACCGGCTTGATACATCCGCGCCAGACCTTGTGGCCGAACCCGACGATCAGGCACTGATTGCGAAGATCGATGGGCAAACCTCATGTGTCGTGGTGCAATACCCCGATGTGCTGGGGCGTATTCCCGATCTTGCATCGATTGCTGCCGCAGCGCAGGCCAAGGGTGCCTTGCTGATCGCCGTGGTGACCGAACCGGTCGCATTGGGCCTGCTGGAAAGCCCCGGCAGTCTTGGCGCGGATATCGTGGTGGGCGAGGGGCAGTCGCTCGGCGTCGGCCTGCAATTTGGCGGGCCTTACCTTGGCCTGTTCGGTTGCCGCGAAAAGTTTGTGCGGCAGATGCCTGGCAGGTTGTGCGGGGAAACGGTGGACGCCGATGGCAAGCGCGGCTTCGTGCTTACATTGTCCACGCGTGAACAGCACATCCGGCGTGAAAAGGCGACGAGCAACATCTGCACCAATTCCGGGCTGTGTGCACTGGCGTTTTCGATCCACATGACCTTGCTGGGCGGGACCGGGCTTTCGAACATGGCCAGGCTCAGCCACATGCGCGCGCGGCAGGCAGTGGAGCAGCTTTCTCAGGTTCCGGGCGTTGAAGTGATCAACACGCACTATTTCAACGAGTTTACGGTGAAGCTGGCCAGGGACGCGCGGCAGGTCGTGCGTGATCTTGCGGAAGCCGATGTGCTGGGCGGGGTCTCGCTGGGGCGGCTCTATCCGCAGGTGGATGCGCTTTCACGCGGGCTGCTGATCGCTACCACGGAATGCACGACACAGGATGATATCGCAGCGCTGGCAACGGCGCTTGGGGAGGTGCTGGCATGAACGAACTCAATCCTTCGGGCTGGCGTCCGGCGATGGGCGAAGCCTCGTCAGGCGGCACCATCGAAACCTTTACCAGCAATCGCGCGCTACAACTGGAAGAAGCGCTGCTGTTCGAAATCGGATCGTCCGGTCGCTCCGGCGTGGATTTCGATGACGTGGCAGACTTCGATCTTTCGGCACTCGGCCCCAATCTGCGCAAGGACGTACCGAATCTTCCGGGCCTGTCAGAGCCGGAAACCGTGCGCCATTACACGCGCCTTTCGCGCCAGAACTACGCGATCGACCTGGGCGTTTTCCCGCTCGGTTCATGCACGATGAAGCACAACCCGCGCCTTGATGAAAAGGTGGCGCGGATGCCGGGTTTTGCTGATGTCCATCCGTTGCAGCCGGTCCAGACCGTGCAGGGGGCGCTGTCGGTGATCAACGAACTCGCGTTCTGGCTGATCGAATTGACCGGCATGCACGGCGTTGCCATGACGCCAAAAGCCGGTGCTCATGGAGAATTGTGCGGGTTGCTGTGCATTCGCGCCGCGCTGGAGGCCAAGGGCGATCCGCGCGACGTGATCCTCGTGCCTGAAAGCGCGCATGGCACCAATCCTGCCACCGCCGCTTTCGCTGGTTTCCGCGTGGAAAACATCCCCGCCACGCCCGACGGCCGCGTCGATACCGCCGCGCTCATCGGGCGGCTCGGTCCCGATGTTGCAGGCGTGATGATCACCAACCCCAACACCTGCGGGCTGTTCGAGCGCGATCTCAAGGTGATTGCCGATGCGGTTCATGCCGCTGGCGGATACGTCTATTGCGATGGGGCGAATTTCAACGCCATCGTCGGCCGGGTTCGTCCGGGCGATCTTGGCGTCGATGCCATGCATATCAACCTGCACAAAACCTTCTCCACACCGCACGGCGGCGGCGGTCCGGGTTCCGGTCCGGTCGTCCTTTCCGAAGCACTCAGCCCGTTCGGTCCGCTGCCATTCACCGCACGGCAGGCCGATGGCTCGATCAAGCTTATAGAAGAGGAGGATGCCCATCTCGAACACCCGCAGGCATTCGGGCGGATGTGCGCGTTCCACGGCCAGATGGGCATGTTTACCCGTGCGCTGGCCTATATCCTCAGCCACGGCGCCGACGGATTGCGGCAGGTGTCGGGCGACGCCGTACTGAACGCAAACTATGTGCTGCGCAGTCTCGACGATGTTCTGGAAGCGCCGTTCGGAGCCGCGGGACCGTGCATGCACGAAGCGCTGTTCAGCGATAACGGTTTTGCCGAGGGCTTCTCGACGCTCGATCTGGCCAAGGGTCTGATCGACGAAGGCTATCATCCGATGACGGTCTATTTCCCGCTGGTCGTCCACGGGGCGATGCTGGTGGAACCGACCGAGACCGAGAGCAAGGCCGGGCTGGATCAGTTCATCGGTGCCATGCGCTCGCTGGCGGGGCGGGCAAGAGCAGGGGATGAATTGCTGAAAAGCGCCCCGCATCTCGCTCCGCGACGCCGCCTGGACGAGACGCTGGCCGCGCGGAAACCGAAGCTGGTCTACAAGGACGCATGACATGAAAATGGCCACCGTGGAAACGCCGCGGTGGCCATTTCTGCTGCTGATTGGCAGGCGGCTTAATTGATGGCTTCTTCGGTACTGTTGGCGGCGGATTCAAGATCCTGGCCCGCACCCTTGACGGTGTTGCAGGCCGTGGCACCCAGCAGGAGGCCGCCCATCATCGTGGCCATTACGAACTTGCGGATCATGGTTTTCACCTTTCGAAACATGCGTTGAAGCGCGGACGGCGCTTCACGGACTGGACGATGGTGAGAACGCTGCGATGTCCAAGCGGTTCCGTCAGGCTGCCGGGGCGGTATTCGGGGCGGCAGCGTGGGCTTTTGCCAGGGCATGTTCGCGCCATACGATAAGCAGGCTTGCACCGATGATGATCGGCGCGCCAACCCAGGTCGAAGCTGGCGGCAGGTGATCGAATACCAGCCAGCCCAGCAGCGTGGCCCAGGCGAGCTGGATATAATCTACCACGATCACGCTGGACACACTGCCATAGCGCAGCGACGCAGTCATCGCGATCTGCGCAACAAGGCCAGTCAGGCCGATCCCGCCCAGCATCAGCCACCCCGTCATGTCATGGCTGGCGCCGGTTCGAAACAGGAACAGGCCCAGCAGCGGGGCGCTGAGGGCAGAGAAATAGAACACGACCGTCAACGGCTCTTCGGTTCGTCCAAGATCACGGACCTGGACGGTCACAAGCGCCACCATGAACGCAGCGCCGATGCCCACGGCCACGCCAAACATGGGCAAGCTTGCTCCGCCCGGTCCTGCGATCACCAGCACACCCATCAGTCCGGCAAGGACGGCAGACCATCGCCAAACCCCCACACGCTCTTTCAGCAGCAGGACCGAAAGGATAACCGCAAACATCGGCGCGGTGAATCCCAGCACTGTTGCCTCGGCCAGCGGCAACACGCGCACCACGCCAAGGGTGAGGAACATGCCCGTTCCGCCGATCAGCGCGCGCCGCGCGTGAACCCATGGTCGTTTCGTTTTCAGCCTGTGCAATTGTCCACGCGCCAGCAGCCACCCGAATATTGCCAGTGCCGGCAGCAATTGCCGCCAGAACAGTGTTTCGGGCAAGGCGATGCCGCGTTCGCCGGTCAGCTTGACCAGCAGCAGCATCAACGCGAACATGACGGTGGCTGACAGGCGCAACGCAAGCGCAAACATCGGACGATCATGCGAAGGCGGGGCCATGGGCGAGGCCATAGGCTAAGCCCTCTTGCGATCAAGCGCTTACTTGCCCATGGGCGCAAAATGGACATCTGGTTCGTGCACGAATGGGAATTTCACGCCGCCATCGGTGCCATCGCGCTGATCGTGGCGCTGGCAGCCTCATGGGCAGAACGCCGCCGTTTGCGCCGCACCAATCTTGATGCGGTGGGCTTCATGCCATGGACGACGGTTTATCTGATCGCGTTCCTTGCTGCGATCGTGTTGCTCGGCCTTGCTATGCGTGAATGGTTCGCAGGTTAGAGACAGGCTTCGAGATAGGCTTGATCGAAGCCGAACTGACGCGCCTTTTCAAGCGTATAGGGGCGCAGGCCGGACGAGCGGAACTCGCCGATGATCTTGCCGTCATCGGTTTCGTCCAGATACTCGAACTTGAACAGTTCCTGCGTGACGATCACGTCGCCTTCCATGCCGATCACTTCGGTCACGTTGGTTGTGCGGCGCGAACCGTCGCGCAGGCGCTTGACCTGGACGATGAGATCCACCGATTCCGCGATCTGGCGCGAGATCGCTTCCTTGGGGATCTTGATATCGCCCATAAGGATCATGTTTTCCATACGGCCAAGGCATTCGCGCGGACTGTTGGCGTGGAGCGTACACATCGATCCATCGTGGCCGGTGTTCATCGCGGCAAGCAGATCGAAGCACTCCGCACCGCGAATTTCGCCCAGGATGATGCGGTCAGGACGCATACGCAGCGCGTTCTTCACAAGATCGCCGATGGTGATTGCGCCCTGGCCTTCCAGGTTCGGCGGGCGGGTTTCCAGCGGCAACCAGTGCGGCTGTTGCAGGCGAAGTTCGGCAGCGTCTTCGATGGTCAGCACACGTTCGCCCGGATCGATCATCTTCGACAAGGCGTTGAGCATCGTCGTCTTGCCCGAACCCGTACCGCCGGAGATGACCACGTTCATCCGGCAAGCACCGGCGATCTTCAGGCAGGTGGCCATCTTGTCCGACATCGAGCCGAAATCGCGCAGCATGTCGATCGTGATCGGCTTTTCGGAAAACTTACGAATGGAAATCGCGGTGCCGCGCAGGCTGAGCGGCGGCACAATCACGTTGACGCGGCTGCCGTCCTTGAGGCGGGCGTCGGCGAGCGGCGTGGTCTGGTCGACGCGGCGGCCGACCTGGTTGACGATGCGCTGGGCGATCTGGAACAGATGACTTTCATCGCGGAAGCGGATCGGGGCGAGCACGAGCTTGCCCTTCTTTTCGATGTAGGTCTGCTCCGGTCCGTTGACCATGATGTCCGAGATGTCGGGATCGTTGAGCAGCTCTTCCAGCGGCCCGAAACCGAGCAGCTCATCGATCAGCACCTTTTCCAGCGCGAACTGTTCGCGGCGGTTGAGGGTAACCTTGAGTTCTGCGAGCACCTCAAGGATGATCGGCCGGAATTCTTCGGACAGTTCGTCCTTGGTCAGCGTGGCGGCCGCTTCGGGGTCGACCCGCTCCAGCAGGCGCGGCAGCACCTGCTCCTTGATCTTGTGCACCGAAGCCTCGAAGCCCTCGGCCTGATAATTGCCCTCGTTCACGCCATTGGCGCGATCGGCAAGCCGGGTCAGCGCATCGGCCTTCAGCGATGCAGCATTGACCGGCGCATCTGCCGGGTCGAGCGCAGGCAGCGGCGGAAATTGCTCTCCCCCCATCGGCATGGGAAGCGGCGCATTGTTTGAGGCGGCCGCTTGTTCGCCAGACTTCATGGGGCGGGCAATGCCGAACTGCGCTCTTGCAGCGCCAAGCGCGCTTCCCGCCCCATTGCGTCGACCAAATGCGCTCATCTCGCGTCTTTCCCTCTAACTTCGGCCGCTGCCTAGGCGCACCGTCGCGGCCGCCGGTCGTCCAGCATGATCAATAGCTGGCAAACATTGAAAAATGACTAAGTTGGCCGAATGCTGCAAGCATCAGCCCCGATCATACCAGAACAGCGTACGGGTCGGCAGAACATCGACTTGCTTGACGATGCGCGCCCTCTTGCCGAGAATTTGCGCGAAATTGTCCTTGTCGTAATGCGGGAAAATATCATCGCGTTGCGCCAGTAGGGTCTGAACCATCGGATCAGCCTTGTGCGGAAATTCGATAACCCCTGCCGGTGCATGTGAAACGAGCCAGTCCGTCGCCATATCCAGTGGTACATTGCGTCCGATCGCAATGTGATGGATGACTGCCAGCGCCAGCAATGCTTCTGGTGCAGCGCGGCCTGAAAAACCCATGCGTTCGGCCTGACCCCAACCTTGCGATGGGCTAGGGTTGGCAGCATCAAGCCACAAGGGCAGGAATTTCAAGTTCTTTTCGTGCGAGCGGCGATATGCAATTTCCAGGGCACCCTGATCAAAATCGAAACCGATGACCGATTTTGCCCCAGCTTCCAACGCGGCGATCGAATAGTCACCACTGTTACAGCCGATATCATAAAGCAGTTCGGGCTGAACTGCCGCAACCATTTCCCGCACAAAACGATGCTTGGTTTCCATTTCGGGGGTCGAATAGCTGGTGTTCTCGGCATAATCGCCCCAAACGGTACGATGCGACGGCACTTCCAACTTCGCGATGTGGGAACGCAAGCCATGCAGCATGCCTTCAAAGCTCATGCGCGGAAGCTTTGCGGTGCGATAGCGGGCAGAACCTGTGGTCGTCTTGACCGACCGCTTCTGCATAGCGGCTTGCGCAATGACGTGAGTCAGCACGGTCAGGTTGAGCCGTTTGCGCAGAGGGATCAGCTTTGCCAGATCTTCAGGCGCAATACCTTCAAGTGATCCACGGAACCACTGGCTGGGCTGCAAATCGAGAATGGACCACATCAGCAGCGGATTCAAAAACTGCATGCAGAACTGGCGGTGTCCGGCCCAGATCTCGCCCTCCTGATACGGACGGATTGAGAGGTGATCGATGAACACGGGGCGTACGCCGTCGAACTGGACGTTATAGGCTGTGGCGTCGCTGAGCGTGAAACCGTCCTTTAGCAGCGACAAGTGCAACTCAAGGTGCGCCAGCGCCGCCGCCTTGTGCAAGCTAAAACTCCATTCATAGGGGTATGAGATGAACGGAATGCGGGGATGCGCAAGCAGATACTTCGCCGCGTCAAGACCATAAGCCGTAGCCTGCTCGGTCACGTCGGCAAAGTCGACCAGTGTGCCAGCATCGGCAAGTCGGCGCAGGACGCCAGACTGGCTGACAGCGGCGAAGTTTTCCGCTGCCGTGTCCGTCACGGTGCGCAGGATCGCCTCCCCGGCGCGGAAAACGCGCCCGCCTGGGTCGCGAAATGATCCGCCTTCAACAATGGCTGCGGCTGTGCTCATTTTTCACCGTTTGCGTTGCCGCGCACGAAGAATGACTTGATGCGATGCAGTGAAGTGCGGAACATCAGCGTACCACCCGCGATTGCGCCGATCACAGCCTGCACGATGATGCTGCCGGTGGCAGGATCAAGATAGGCATGGGCGGGAGCTGCCACCGAGAGCATAGCCAATGTGCCCACCACCGAAATCGCGGTTTTTGCAATCATCGTTACTTCTCCTGTAAATTGGATATCGGGTACGGACTGAAGATGTAAACAAACCTTCCTAATTCTTGGTAAATTTCTGCGTAAACTCGGGCAGGGCAATCCGTTGTCTCGGTATCCAGTTTCCGTCCATCAGATATACCTCCGCAGAATGGGAAACAGGACGCGGAGCAGAGGAAAATCCTGCCACAGCGAACGCACCGAAAAGTTCATCGAGCGCATAGCGACCCTGGACTGACGCAGATGGTTCACCCGGAATGCGCATGGCGAAAAACGCTGAATGCGTCATTGTCATCGCACGAAGGCTTGGCCGGGTTCCGTCTGCAAGCGGTACATGGTCGACTGTGCGCGAACCGTGGTCACCCTGAATAAGTACGATAGCGGCGCGACCCGCTTCGGTTTTGTCGAGTTCAGCGATCAGGCGGCGCAATGCGCCATTGGTCATGCAGCGGGTCTGCCGGGCATAGGCGGCATCCCGTTTGGCAAAGTCTGCAGGGCCATGTTCGTCAATCCACTGACGTTCGGAAAGGAGCCTGCAACGGTCATCCATAATATAGGGATCATGTGGCAGCAGCAGATGGGCAAAGCGCACTTCACCACGCTTGAGGCTGGCAAGTTCGCGGGTGAAGGCATCAAGTTGCTGGAAGCCTGTCAGAGAGTAGAGCTTGGTCCGGTTGAACAGCTTGCGCTCATGCGAGCCGCGCAACTTTGCGATCTGGGTGTCGACCGTGGCAGTGATGATCGCCGCGAAGTTTGAAAGTTCCAGCATGGTCAGGCCGATCACTTTGGCCCGCTCCGTTGCCGACAGATCCGAACTTGCCATCGAAGACAGGTCTGAACTGTTATAGTTGTTGCAGGCCGTCAGGGGCTGGTTGACGCACAGGTCTACAAATGATGGTGTGCTAACCGTCGTACGATACCCTTTGCGATCAAGATCGAGAAAATAATCGAGTGGAGGCGCAACTGTGAACTGCACGTTGCGCGGCTGCGTTGCGTGCGGGCCTTTGCCGTAGGACAGGAACTCTGGCAATGAATTGACCGTTTTGCCGTGACGGCTGTAGGCCTGCGGATAAATCTGGAAACCGCGTGACAGATAGAATTGTTCCTGCTCGGCGCGCAGGTTCCCAAAGTTGCCTTCGGATGAGTTCATCCCTTCAAGGCCCATATAAGAGTCAAGCACCAGGTGAACGATCGGAGTCAATCGGTTGTCTGCCATTTTCGGATCTTGCAGCCGTTTGGCTTCATTCGACTGGGCTGGTGGTTTACCGTAACCAATTAACAACGCGACCGACTGGAACAACATCACTGAACCAAACGCTGCAATGATGAGTTTAAGGACATTGCGCGGTTGAAACCACGCAGATGCAGCAATGCATAAAATAATGGTGAAAAATACATTTGTGCTAATATCTGTGGAAAGATCAGTAATTATGGCGCCGAAAATTCCTGTAATAGCGAACGAAATTCGCGGCTGGGCTGCACGGTAAATTCCCGCTGCGATTGCTGCAATTGCGAGAAGTATCACAGAAATTATCAAAACTTCTGCACGGAAAATCGGATATTTATTGAAGTTCAAGAGGTTCAAGAGGCTTGCCAGAAAGCCAATACCAAAGGCCGCAAAGGCCAGACTTGCCAGTGACCATTCACGCTTGTGTGGATCATCCAGATTTATCGTTGTCACAGCAGTCGTCGCATCCTGAATTTCGAGTGAGCGTTAGCGGTGCTGGCCCAATACTGCGCCAATCATATCGGGCGCGAACGGAAGGCCCATTTGAGCCGCTTCGTTCAGGCAAGGGATCTGGATGATAAGCTTGGTCATTACGCCCCCGTCGGTGCCGCTACTGCCACCTCGATCAGGGTTTGTAGGCAGTTGTGGTTAACTCGAAGTAAAGGCTTGCACTTTGGTCTGGAGCATAACCTTGTCGGATCGTAGAGAAGGGTCGTAGCCTCGCGCCATGCGTTCACCGCAATTTTCAGGAACTCCGCCTTGCAGGATAATCACAGGTCTGCCCTTGCGTTCGCGTTGTTCGGGTTCGCGCTGCTTTCGGTGGGCGATGCCATGGTCAAGAGCATGGCGGGAATGTGGCCTGGTACGGGGATTGCCGCGCTGCGATATCTGCTGGGAACGATAGGGCTGGGTATCGTGCTGTTCGTGCGCGAGGGGCGGCCAGGCTTTGCCTTTCCCAGGTTTCGCTGGCACGTTTTGCGCGGGTTTGGCGTGGCGGTGTCGGCCGTGTCATTCTTCAGTGCGGTGCAGTTGATGCCGATTGGCGAAGCGACGGCAATTTCCTTCACCAGTCCGATGATTACCGCGCTTCTGGCGGCGGCTGTATTGTCCGAACCTTTGCGCCGCGAAACGTGGATCGCGAGTGCGATTGCGTTCACAGGTGTGCTGATTATACTAAGGCCGAATTTCGGAGTGCTGGGTTGGGCGGCGCTGCTACCGATGATTTCTGCCTGCGGCATGGCATTCCTGATGATCGCCAACCGCAAGGTGGCCGGGACCGGAAGCGCGCTGGCGATGCAGTTCAATGTTGCGCTTATCGGAACGATTTTCCTGATGGCAGCGACATTGGCCGGACATTTCAGCGGCTTGCCGTTTTTTGCCGTTACCGCGCCCAGCCCGATCGTGGTGGCGAAATGCGCGTTCATGGCGGTGAGCGCAACCGTGGCGCACGCAGCGCTCTACCTTGCGGCAACGCGCGCGGATGCAGCGACAATTGCGCCGATGACATATGTGCAACTGATCATGGCCGGCATGTTTGGATGGGTGTTGTTCGGCGAACGCCCGGATGCCGTGGCGATGCTGGGGGCAAGCGTGATCGTGGCTGCGGGGCTATACCTGTGGCGCAGCGGAAAGGCACCGTCCGGCCCGGTAATGACCGACTGATGTGCTTCGAACAAAAGGGATGTTGGGGGCTAGAGGGTATGTAGCAGCGGGCCAAGGTGGGGCAGCAACGCCGAAGGGCGGTCTTTCTCAGGCAGTTGCGCAACAGGCGCCATGACGCCTGTTGCCAGGCCCAGCGAATGGGCGCCCACTGCGTTCGCCATGCGCATTTCGAGTGCGGGATCATCACCAACCACCACGACATCTTTGGTGGCGGAACGCGGCAATCCCATCACCAGCATGGCGGTTTCAAACGCGATCCGCGATGGCTTGCCAAGAATCCGGGGCCGCTTGCCGGTCATCGCGGTGAGCATGGCATTGATTGGGAAGCTGGCCCCGATCGCGCGGCCATTTTCGGTGGCGAAGAAAGGGACGTTGCTGGCAGTGACCAGCTTTGCGCCGTGCCAAAGCGAATGGCATCCGGCTTCGAGGGACTGGAAATCAAACTCGCGGAACCATCCGGTATAGACCGCCTGGACCCCTTCGGCCTGCTCCGAGGGGCCGACAACTTCAAGACCGGCGTCGATCAGCGGGCTGGCGCATCCGGGATTGCCGAGGACGCGGACCTTGGTGTGCCCGGTTTTGCCGAGCCAGATCGCAGCAGACGACGAAGGCGTGAGCATCTGCCTGTCTTCCAGCGGGAGGCCTGCGTTGCGCAGTGATTGCGCATAAGCGGTTGGCGGCTTGGCGGTGCCGTTGGTGAATACGACGTAAGGGGTGCCGCTGGCCTTCAGCGCTTCGAGCACGGCAATGGCATGGGGAAGCGCGCGGTGGCCCCCGCTTCTGGCATCGCCCAGCGCAATCGTGCCGTCCATGTCAAAGATATAGCCTGCCGCATCGCGAAGTCGGGCCTTGAGGTCTGCGGAAATATTCAAAGCGAAGCTCCGGCGTGAAGGGCCATGCGGAAAGCGCCGCGCTCCACCACGATGTCACGCGCTTGCGGCCGGGCGGCGAGCTGGCGCAGCAACGAAATGATCGGCGCGGCCTCCGGCGTGTAAGTCGCGCGTGACCGGCCTGCACCGAGCATGGCATCGACCTGATCGCCCGGCATGACGGCCCGCAGCAGAAATTCCTCGTCCGGCAAATGGGTGCCGAACTGGCGGCGCAAATCTGAAAGGGCGGGAAACATCGGTTCGCTTTCCAGCTCGCGCGAACGGGGACGGTCCATGATCGTGGCGAGCACAGAAGGATCGACCGGCGAAGTCGGCTTGCCGAATTTGCCCATGCAATAGCGGATCACCTGATCGGAAACCTGGGCGTAACGCTGATCCCCGATCACGTTGAACAGCGCTTGGGTCATGACCATCTGCGGGAATGGCGTGACCATGATCGGGAAGCCAAGATCGGCGCGGACCTGGCCGGTTTCCGCGATCACCGCGCTCATCCGGTCAGACAGGCCCAGTTCTTCCAGCTGGCGCGCGATGGTCGTCATGACGCCACCGGCGATCTGGTGGCGCAGGAAGCTGGCGTCGAAATTCTGCGGTCGGCCGGGGGGCAGGCCTTCGGCGGCAGCAACCTTGTTCCAGTAGGCGGTGAGACGGGCGAGCGCCGCCTTGTCTATCCCGACGGCAAATCCTGCCTCTTCAAGATTGGCGACCATGCGGTTGGCTTCGGGAAGTGACGATCCGTCACCTCCCGGACCGATGCCGACGTGAATGGCAGAGATGCCGAGTTCTGCCGCTTCGAGGCTGGAGAGCATGCCCTGACCGACGGTTGTATGCGCGTGGATCTCCAAGGCCTTGTTGCCGATCACCGCCTTGATCGCCGGGACCAGCGTGCGGACGCGATCGACACTGAGCAGGCCTGCCGGATCCTTGATGTAGTAGAGGTCGATATTGCCGCTTTGGCTGACGGCGCGGGCGAAATCGGCGTAGAATTGATCGGTATGTATTTCGGACAGGGTGAAGGTTAGCGCACACATGACTTCCGCGTTGCCTTCCTGCTTCACCAGCCTGGCGGCTTCGATCACGGCCGGCACTTCATGCATCGGATCGAGCAGGACGAAGCGGCCGATGCCATTGGCCTGCAGCGCGCGATAGACGAGCCGCATGAATTCGGGATCGGCCTGCTGCCATGCAATGAAACGCAGGCCGGTGGTGATGAATTGCAGCGGTGTTGAGGGCATGGCGGCGTGCATCCGCCGCATGCGTTCCCAAGGATTGTTTCGGAAATAGCGCACGGCCACGGCCATATGGCTGGAAGAACTGAAATCTATCGCGCGGAAACCGCAGGCCTCGGTCAATGCGGCGGCCTGAAGCATGTGCGCGGTATTCAGGCCGGTTGCACCCCACAGGCTCTGGTTGCCATCGCGCATGGTGACATCGACAAGTCTGATTTCGGTCATTGGGCAAGCCCTGCGAGGAAGCCGGTATTGACACCGCCCGCGATGAAGCGGGGGTCGATGGCAATGCGGCGATGGAGCGATGCCGTGGTGGGCAGGCCTTCGATGTGAAGGTTACCAAGTGCGCGGGTGAGGCGATCGACCGCTTCGGTGCGGGTTGCGCCGTGGACGATCAGCTTGCCCATCAGTGAATCGTAGAATGGCGGGACTTCGCCGCCGTTCGCGATATGGGTATCGACGCGCACACCTTCGCCCGCAGGCCATGCTGCGCGGGTTGCGCGACCGGGTGAGGGCCGGAAATCCGCTTCAGGGTCTTCGGCGTTGATGCGCACTTCGATGGCGTGGCCGACCGGACGGATCATGGCCTGGGTAAGGGCGAGCGGCCTGCCAGCGGCGACCAGCAGTTGCTGTTCCACCAGATCGACGCCGGTGATTGCTTCTGTCACCGGGTGCTCCACCTGGATGCGAGCGTTGAGCTCGAGGAAGAAGAACGAGAAATCATCGGCATCGACAAGGAATTCAGCCGTGCCTGCGCCGCGATAGCGCAAGTGGCGCGCGAGGCGCACCGCTGCGTCTTCGATGGCGGCACGTGCGGTTTCGGGCATGGCGGGGGCGGGCGCTTCTTCGACCAGCTTCTGAAAGCGGCGCTGGATCGAGCAATCGCGTGTGCCGAGATGAATGGCGCTGGCGCCGTCACCAAGCAATTGCACTTCGACATGGCGGCCGCGCGCGACGAACCGTTCGACATAGACCGCTGCATTGCCGAATGCGGCCTGTGCTTCGGCTTGCGCCATATCCAGCGCGGAATCGAGATCTTCTGCGCGATCAACCCGGCGCATGCCCTTGCCGCCGCCCCCCGCCACGGCCTTGAGCAACAGGGGATAGCCGGTTTGCGCAGCGCGGGTATGGACATCGGCGCGGGTGGCGGCTTCGCCACCGGGGAGAACCGGCAGTCCCGCTTCAACGGCGAGCGCGCGGGCGGCGAGCTTGTCGCCCATGCCTTCAAGCGTGGCGATTTCAGGCCCGACAAATCGCATTCCCGCGGTCAGGACGGCGCGGGCGAACGCGGCGTTTTCCGACAGGAAGCCGTAGCCGGGGTGGATGGCATCGCATCCTGCGGCCATCGCTGCCGCGACAACGCGATCGAAGGCAAGATAGCTTTGCGACGATGGGGCCGGACCGACGATGGCGACATGATCGGCCTGCTGCGCGGGCAACGAGGCCGCGTCTGCTTCCGACGCGCCGAGCACGGTTTCAATCCCCATGCGGCGGGCGGTGCGGATGATGCGCAACGCGATTTCGCCGCGATTGGCGATAAACAGACGGCGGATCATGCGAGACGCACCAGAGCCTGCCCCTTGGCGACAAGCGTACCATCGGGAACGATCATTTCCACAACCGTACCGCTGCGTCCGGCGTGGACAGGGTTCATCAGCTTCATCGTTTCGACGATGCCGATGACGGTTTCCGGGCCGACTTCGTCGCCGGGCTGGATGAAGGCCGGAGCGCCGGGCTGGGGGGCGTGATAGAACGTGCCGGGCAGGGGCGAGCAGATGGCATCGGAATGGCTTTCCGTCGTGACGGCGGCGGTCGTGGCTTCGACCGCTGCGCCTGCCCACTGCCATTCCTGTGTCAGGCCGCCTTCCGCACTGTCGTCTCTGGCCACGCGCAAACGGAAGCGGCGGGTTGCCAGATCGATTTCGCGGTATCCCGATTTTTCGAGGATGGCCGCAATTTCGGCCACGTCTTCATGAGTCAGGGGGAGTTCGTCGGACATTGTCAGTTCAGGCCTTTGCAGCCAGCATTTCGCGCGATGCGGCGATTACCGCATCGGAAAAGGCTTCATCGTTGAAGTGGGCGTCGATGGCAGTAACCGGCACGGTATCGGGCATCACCTTGCGCAGATATGCGGCGAAGGGACCGGGTACGGAAAGGTCGAGGAGATGCCCCGCGCTGCTGTCGTGGCTGGAAAAGCCCTGTAGCGGAGTGAATACGCGGACCGGGCCTTTGGCATCGCGCACATTGGCGGCAAGGTGATCGGCGAGCTATTCAAGATCGCTGACGGTGGTTCTGACGGCGGTGAGTTGCGGGTTGTGTTCGTGATAGCGCCGTCCGGGAAACTGTGCGCGTGAGATTTCCAGCGGACCGCCTATGATGAAATCGGCATTTCCCAGTGCGATGATCGTGGGGATGCCCTTG
Organism: Novosphingobium sp. CECT 9465; assembly: GCF_920987055.1. Taxonomy (NCBI): domain Bacteria; kingdom Pseudomonadati; phylum Pseudomonadota; class Alphaproteobacteria; order Sphingomonadales; family Sphingomonadaceae; genus Novosphingobium; species Novosphingobium sp. CECT 9465. Next base: position 1,825,327 of record NZ_CAKLBX010000001.1, on the reverse strand, counting down.
CGCAAGGCTGCGCGCCCGCGATCAGGCCCCGCATCGGCAAGGCCGCCGTTGAGGTGATCGAGGATTTCGGTCTGCGACAGATCGAGCACCAGTGCCACATCCTTGTCGGTTGCTAGGCCGTCGAGCGTGGGGCCGCCAGCGCCGGAGGAGTGGAACACCATCACTTCGCAGCCATCACCTTCCAGCGTCTTGCGGATGCGCCTTACGCTGGCTTCGGTGGTGCCCAGCATGGTGACGAGAACGAGCGGCCTGCCTGGGCCGGGGTCTGGATCATAGCCTCTGGCCATGCCAGCGACGGCGTGGGCAGCATTGCGAAAAACATCGCGGCTGATGGTGTTGATGCCGGAAATATCGGTCACCGCGTTCATCATCGCGATATCCTTCACCCCCATGTAGGGCTTGGTGAAGCCTGAGGCCATGGTGGACACGATCAGCTTGGGCAGCCCGTAGGGGAAGGTCTGCATCAGCGCGCCCGCAAGCGCCGACCCCATCGAGCCGCCGACGGCAAGGATGCCGCTGACCGGCCTTTCCGCCGTCCAAGCATGGGCAGCGGCGATTGCGCCCCGGATCATCGCATCCTGGCATTTGCCTTCATGGCCAAGCGCGCGGACCTGTTCGATGGTGGTGCCCGCGGCTTGTGCAATCATTTCGGGCGAGATCTCTGCCCCGCCGTGGCTGCGGCGGACGCTGGGATCGAGGTGGACCACGTCTACGCCTGCCGCTTCCAGCACGGCACGGGTAAAACGGGCTTCTTCGTCCTTGGTATCCTGGGTGCAGATGAACAGCACACTCGGCTTTGCGGTCATGGTTATCCTCTCCGTTCCCCCTAGCTGCGACACTATGGTTGACTTTGCACGGGGGTTTCGGGATTTTGCGTTCCATAAGGTGAAACATTGAATTCACCGGGAGAGGGATCATGCTGGACCGCAAGGTCAAGACCGTGCGCGCGCTGGAGCGCGGGCTGGATGTGCTGGTGGAGGTGCAGACCCGCAAGGCGGCAAGCCTGCACGAACTGCATCTGGCGACCGCGCTACCCAAGGCGACGCTGCTGCGCATGCTGGTGACGCTGGGACAAAAAGGGCTGGTCTGGCAAAGGCTGGCCGATGGCGCTTATCTGCCACATGTCGATTCGATCGAACGCGCTCCGGTAACGTCGTCCGCGCATATTGCCGAAGTGGCATCCCCGCACATGAAGGCGCTGTCGACGCGGGTGGCATGGCCTTCCGTGCTGGCCGCACCGCGGCTGGATCACATGGAGATCCTTGAGACCAACAGTCCGCTGTTCCGGCTGGATTCGGCAATCCTTGGCCCGGTGGGGATCAAGCTTTCGTACATCCATACCGCAACCGGCCGCGCCTACCTTGCGGCGTGCGGCGATGCAGAGCGCGATTCGATCATTGATCGCCTGCGCCCGCGCAACGCGCCCGAAGGGAGCGAGGCGGATTTGCGGCGCATGCTGGAGCAGGTCCGTCAGCGCGGCTATGCCACGCGCGATCCGACGCTGCCCTGGCCGGACAGGTCGAAGCAACTGGTGCTGCGCGACGGACGCCGCTCCATGGCGGTGCCGATCACGGTGGCCGGCGCGCCGATCGCGACGATCAATGTGACCTGGCCCGGACGCCGGGGTGCTGACGAACAAGTGGTGCAGCGGCATCTCGATGCGTTGAAGGCGACGGCGCAGTCGATCGGACGGGCGCTTGAGATCAATCCGAACTAACAACTGGAAAAATTGGTTCACCTGGTGAAATCTGTTTGTCTTGCTGATTAATTCCTGACGCCGAATGGGTGATGATCCCATGCAGGGAGAAGGAAACGATGCGGCAATGGCTGGTAAGCAAGGGCGCAACATCGCTGAACGATCTGCGTCTGGTTGATGCCGAAGTGCCGCAGCCGGGACCGGGCGAGGTGCTGGTTCGCGTACGGGCCTGTTCGCTCAACTATCGTGACCAGATCATACCGCTTGGCCTGTATATGGGCGGTGTGGTGCCCCATGACACGGTGCCGCTTTCAGACGGAGCGGGCGAAATTGCTGCGGTGGGTGAAGCGGTGACGACGGTTGCCGTGGGCGACCGCGTGGCCGGGATATTCTTTCAGGACTGGATGGACGGGGCGCCCAATCCCGGCATGGGCGTGGCACTGGGCGCGCCACCTGCGCCGGGGATGCTGCAGGATTATGTCGTGTTGCCCGAACGGGGTGTGGTGCGGATTGCACAGAGCCTTGGGTACGCGCAGGCCGCTTGCCTGCCATGTGCGGGCGTGACCGCCTGGAACGCGCTGATGGAAGGCCCGCGTCCGGTCAAGCCCGGCGCGAGCGTACTTGTGCTGGGCACGGGCGGGGTCTCGCTGCTGGCGTTGCAGATTGCCAAGGCTGCGGGCGCACGGGTTATCGCGACATCGTCGTCGGACGAGAAACTTGCGCGGGTTTCGGCGATGGGCGCGGACCATGTGATCAATTACCGCACCACGCCCGAATGGGGCGCGGAGGCGGCGCGGCTTGCGGGCGGCGGGGTGGATCATGTCATCGAAGTGGGCGGCGCGGGGACGCTGGCGCAGAGTATTGCTGCGGTTGGTTTTGCGGGGGAAATCGCGCTGATCGGTGTGCTGACGCGCGAGGGCAATACATCGCCCCACGGGCTGATGTTCAAGGGCGCTTCGATCCGGGGAATTTTCGTCGGGTCCAAGGGCATGGCACGGCGATTGAACGATTTTGTCGACGCGCACGGGATCGAGCCGGTGGTGGATCGGGCATTTTCGGTCGAACAGGCGCTGGATGCTTACGCTTACCAATCATCGGCGGCACTTTTCGGGAAAGTCGCGATAACGCTTTGATCCGGTACAGAAAAGCGCCGACCGCCCACAGAGGCGGGGGCGCAGGAGAGGATAGACGATGGCGAGCTTGCTCGGATTTGGCCAGCCTTTTGGCGGCGTGATGCAAACCGCATTTGTGGTGCAGGACATCCGCGCCTCCATCACCCACTTCCAGCGCGATTGCGGTGCCGGGCCGTTCTTTCTGCTCGATCACTTTCTGGGGCCGGACCAGCTCTATCGCGGTGCACCTTCCACGGCGGATGTGACCATCGCGATGGGCTTTGCCGGACACATGCAGATCGAACTGATCCAGCCTTTGGATGACCATCCATCGGTCTATCGCGAAACGGTGAAACAGCGCGGATATGGCTTCCACCACTTTGGCATTGCGTGTGCCGACGTGGACGCCGACCTGCCCGGTTATGTGGCGCGGGGGTATGAACTGGCCTTTCGTGCAGCAGTGCCGACCGGGGGCAGCGTCGCCTATCTTGAGCGCGGCGATGCAGCCGCGCCGGGATTTCTTGAGCTGATCCCTGCCACGCCGGGCATGGATTCACACTTTACCGTGATGTGGCGCGCGTCGCTGGATTGGGATGGGACCGACCCGGTGCGACCATTCATTTGACCCGATGCGCGCTGGTCCCGGTCGGGCTGCGCGCCAATGCAAGAGAGGAGTGCGAAGGCAACCTAGAACGAAGGCAATGTCGGCAAGGAACCGACGAAGAGGTTTTTGGGAGAAAGCGATGCTGGCCAGTGCGAACAATCATGCCGGAGAGGCGCGCGGCAGGGGTTACCAGATATGGGTGACCGCGCTGCTGAGCCTCAATTTCGGCATCCTGTTCTTTGATCGCAATGCGCTCAATTTCCTGATGCCGTTCGTGCAACCGGACCTTCAATTGAGCAACACCCAGGTCGGCATGTTCAGCTCCGCGCTGTCTTTAACGTGGGCGCTTTCAGGATTGGCGGTCGGACGGATTTCGGACAAGCTGGGATCGCGCAAGCCGGTGATCGTCATTGCAACAGTGGCGTTCTGCCTGTGCTCGTTCATTTCCGGCGCAGCATCGTCATTCCTGATGCTGCTGGGTGCACGGCTGCTGATGGGCGCGGCCGAAGGCGGTGTGATGCCGGTAAGCCATTCGATGATCGTGGCTGAGGTCGCGCCGGAGCGACGCAGCATGGCGATGGGCGTGGCGCAGAACCTGGGATCGAACCTGCTGGGGTCCGGCCTTGCGCCCGTCCTGCTGGTGCCGGTAGCCGTTGCGGTCGGCTGGCAGACCGGGTTCTATCTTGCCGCGTTGCCGGGCCTGGTGACCGCAGCATTGATCTGGTTCACGCTGCGCGAACCGCCGATCGAAGCGCTCGACCATGACAATCCCAAGGTCACGCTGCGCGACGCTTTTGCCCATCGCAATGTGATCCTGTGCGCGCTGATATCGATCCTGCTGGTGTCCTATCTTGTCGTGTGCTGGGCGTTCATGCCGCTGTTCCTGACCAGGGAGCGCGGTTTCGCGCCGGAAACCATGGGCTGGCTCATGGCAACGCTGGGCATTTCGGCAGGGCTGGGCAGCTTCGTGGTGCCGGCAATCTCGGATGCGATCGGACGGCGCCCGGTGATGATCTTCTTTTCGTTCCTTGGTGTGATCCTGCCGCTGAGCACGATCTACTATCAGGGACCGACCGCGGTGCTGGCGGCAATCTTCTTCTTTGGAGGGGGTTTAATGGCCTGTTCCCGATGTTCATGGCGACGATCCCTGCGGAGTCAGTCGATCCGCGCCTGACTGCGACGCTGACCGGCGTGGTCATGGGCGCGGGCGAAGTGCTGGGCGGCGTTCTCGGCCCGCTGTTCGCCGGTGGTCTGGCCGATGCCTATGGTTTGGATGCGCCGCTCTGGCTGATGCTTTGCTGCACGGTGCTTGCGGGAATTTGCACACTGGGCCTGATCGAATCCGCGCCGCGCGTCGTGGCGCGACGCAAGTCTCCGGCACTCGCAGCCGGTTATTGATACGGGAGAAGAACATGAGTGCGCTTCTCAAATTCCACACAAGGGACGTGGCCCCGGCAGACCGGGCACGATACTGGAACGAGATAGCCGACCGGGTCTTTACCGGCACTTTCATAAACGTGCCGGGTGAGGATTTTGCCGGGCGGATGCTGACATGGCGGGTTGGCGATCTTGACATGATCCGAACCGATTCAACGCGTTCAGCAGTGGGGCGAACGCCGGTGGTGCAGGATGCCGAGCGGCTGATCCTGCATCTGCAATGCCGGGGCACCAGCAGCCATGGTCAACGCAATGCGGAATGCGCGCTGGAACCAGGCGATTTCGTTCTGGCCACACCGCACGTGCCCTATTCGATCCAGTTGACCAGACACGAAATGCTGGTCGTGGAGTTTCCGCGCGCACCGCTGGCGGAAAGGTTTCCCGGCGTGGACGATGCCTTGCTGCAACGGATGTGCGGCGCAACACCGGGCGGTCGGGTGTTCCACGACTTTCTGCTTTCACTGTGGCAACAAGGAGAGCGATCCGCCGAAGATCCCGAATGGGAAACCGGCGTGAATGCGGTGTTTTATGATCTTGTCGCACTGGCCATGCGCGGAGCGCAGCGCCCGATGGCCGACATTGGTGAAGCAGCATTGCGCAAGCGCGTTCTGACAATGGTCATGGCCAATCTGGAAGACCCGATGCTGCGCACGGCATCGATTGCGGACGGGTGCAGCATTTCGGTACGGACGGTGCAGAACGTGTTCGCAGCGATGGGAACGACGCCGACCGCCTATATCGTCGATCAGCGACTCCGCCGGGCGGCGGACCGGCTGGTGGCGCGGCCCGATGCCAGCATCACCGAGATCGCATTCGATCTGGGTTTCAATGACAGCGCCTACTTCACACGGTGTTTCCGTCATCATTTTGGCGTTGCACCCCGCGACTGGCGTCTGGGCAAATAGCTTCCGGGATCGCGGCTTTATCGGGGCCTTGCGCCGCAGTCCTGTTTGGCTTGCGCGCCAGTGCAAGCGAACAACCAGGCACCCCTCTAAAAAGCAGTCAGTAATGCAGGTTCAAAAGCAATCGTCCTGCGACAACGGGTATGAACAGGGAGAGGAAAATCATGAAGTTTGCTTCGGTTTCCGTAGCAGCGTTGGCAGCAGCCATCGCGATGCCGGCACATGCACAGGATCAGGCCGAGAGCGAGCCTGGCGGCGGGATCGCGCAGATCGTCGTTACTGCACAAAAGCGTGCGGAAAATGTCCAGGACGTTCCCATCGCGATTTCGGCGTTCAGTGCGGATGCGCTTCAGGAGCGCGCGGTCAGCAGCGTCGCATCTCTGTCTAACATCTCACCCAACGTGACGCTTGACGCGGGCACACCGTTCTCTGGATCGAGCGCGGTACTTTCCGCCTACATTCGCGGTATCGGTGCCAACGATTTTGCGTTCAATATCGACCCCGGCGTGGGCGTCTATCTTGATGGCGTTTATCTTGCCCGTTCAGTTGGCGCGAATCAGGACCTGCCAGACGTCGAGCGCATCGAAGTGCTCAAGGGACCGCAGGGCACGCTGTTCGGGCGCAATACCATCGGTGGTGCGATCTCTATCGTGACGCACGATCCGGGCGATGAATTCCGCTTCAAGGGCGATGTCACAACCGGGCGCTTCGGCCTGCTGCAAACGCGTGGAACGGTTGACCTGCCGCTGTCCGAAAGCCTTGCGGCTTCGGTGAGCTTTGCCACCAAGAACCGCGATGGCTACGTCAAGCGCATTCCGTTTCCAGGGGCATCGAACTTCGATTCCACACCCGTCACGAATTACAAGGCCGCAGGTTACGGCAACATCGGATACGGCAGTGAAGGCGGCGACAATACCTGGAACCTGCGTGGCAAGCTGCGTTTCGACAACAAGTCGAATTTCCGGGTCTCGCTTTCGGGCGATTACATGAAGGTGGATCAGTCCCAGCTTGCCAACCGCGTGATAAGCACAACCCCTGCCGTTTTTGCCGGGACGTATAACTGCGCAATCGAGGGCATTGTCGTTGGCGATTGCGGCGGCGGCCCGCCTTCATTTGCCTATCTTGGCGGGATCGGCGGCCTTACCTCGATCTTCGACAACCCGACCGTGTTCGGCGTGAACGTGGACGCCGATCCGAACAACGACCGCCTGCCTTACGACAACCGCTTCGTCACCAGCGACATCGACACCAGCTACGCCAATGGCAACAACTATTCGAAGCTGACGTCATACGGTGGTTCGGGCACGGTCGAGTTCGATCTTTCCGACACCGTGATGCTGAAGTCGATCACGGCCTACCGCGAATTGCACTGGAATGTGGGGATGGACATTGACGGTTCGCCGCTCAACTTCCTGCACACCAGCTTCACGATGAACCAGTATCAATTCAGCCAGGAACTGCAACTCAACGGCTCGGCGCTGGACAAGAAGCTGAACTATGTGCTGGGCGCATACTTCTTCAAGGAAGCGGGAGATCTGCACGACTATGTGACTTTCGCCGAAGGTCTGCTTCAGGTCGATGGGCCGAACGACCTGTCCACCAAGAACTACGCGTTCTTCGGTCAGATCGATTATCGGCCAACCGAGCAGTTCGGCATTACGATCGGCGGCCGATATACCAAGGAAGACAAGGAATTTGAAGGCTTCCAGGGCGATGCCAACGGTCTGACCTACAAGATTCTGAATCAGGTAGGTGTTCCTGAATGCGCTTCGATCAACCCGATCTCCGACGCCTGCCGCATTGCTGCGGGGTTCCCCAATCCGGGTGAGCCGCTGCGCTACTACATTGCGGGCAGGCAGAAAAAGGCGTTCAGCAATTTTTCGCCCAAGATCGGCGTACAGTATCATCCGGTTGACGACGTGATGCTCTACGCCAGCTGGTCGAAGGGGTACAAGACCGGCGGCTGGACCACGCGCCTTTCCAATCCGCTGCCCACAGCCCCGGATTTTGACGAGGAAAAGGCAACGACCTGGGAGGTGGGCATCAAGTCGACGCTGCTCGATCGTCGCCTGCAGATCAATGCGGCAGCGTTCACGACCGAATACAAGGGTATCCAGCTGAACTTCCAGCAGGGCGTATCCCCCACCATCCAGAACGCAGGCGACGCGCGGATCAAGGGCTTCGAAGTCGAGGTGGTTGCAGCGCCAGTCGATGGGTTCCTGATCAACGCTTCGGTCGGATACACAGACGCCTATTACACCTCGGTCCTGGCAGGCGCGCAGGTTGCGCCCAATCCGTTCCAGGCAGGCGTGATCCCCGGTGGCGATCTGCCCAAGACGCCCAAATGGAAATTCAACATCAGCCCGCGTTATGAAGTGGGTCTTGGTGGTGACTCCAGGCTGGTCGTACTGGCGGACTACACGCACAGTTCGGCGCTTTGGAACGATACGGAGCGGGCCTATCTCCTGCAGCGTGCACCGACCGACATTGTCAATGGCAGCATAACCTACAAGTCGGGCGGAAGCTGGGACGTGACAGTGGGCGCGACCAACCTCACCGACGAGCGGTATCTGGTGACCGGGCAGGCGCAGATCGCCGGTGGCCAGTTCTACGGCACGTACAGCCGCCCGCGCGAATGGTACGCGCGTCTTGGCGTCGAGTTCTAAGCATAACATGAAGGTTCCGGGCGGAGTTCCGCTCCGCCCGGACGATCTGGAGAGAGACCATGCCTGAAGCGGCACACACGGAATTCTGGAGAGACTTGAAGCCGGTGGAAAAAGTGTTCCGCGAGGGCAGCCTGCCGGAAGTCTATCTGCCCAAGATTGCCGAGGGCGACGAACGCTATTGGGTGCCGATTTCGGAAACAGTGTTTTCCAAGCCGGTGTGGATCAGCCCATCGAAAAACATGTGGGCTGATGTGCTGATGAGCAAGGAGGCGGGACTGGTGAACCGCCATTACCACCCGCATCCGATCTGGGCCTATACCATCAGCGGCAAGTGGGCCTATCTCGAACACGACTGGACCGCGACCGCAGGCGATTTCGTGTACGAAACGCCGGGCGAGAGCCACACGCTGGTCTGTTATGAACACGAAGATCCGATGAAAGTGTTCTTCGTCGTTTCCGGCCCGCTGATGTGGCTGGACGAGGATGGCAACACCACCGGCCATTACGATGTGTTCGACTACATCAAGGCCGCGCGCGAACATTACGACAAGGTCGGCATAGGCGCCGATTATGTCGACACCCTGATCCGCTGAGAGGATTTCCCATGACCGTGATGACCGCGCCGCCTTCGAGCAAGGCCGAGATCGTTGACGTGCCGTTTGCGCACAAGGAACTGGTGGCGCGGCTCAGCCCCGGCGGGCGCTATATCGATGCGCAGACCGATGTGGACAGCCCGTGGGTGCCATTCGGCGATAATGCTGCGATCAAGCATCTGGCGTTCGATGTGCGGCAAGGGCTGTTCTCGAACATCCTGTGGGTGAAGGGGCCGGGCGTGATCGGCACGCATTTCCATCGCGGCACGATCACCATGGTCTGCCTTGAAGGCAGCGTACGCTATCTCGAATATGATTGGGTGGCATCGCCGGGCGGGCTGATCCTGGAGACGCCGGGCGAAAGTCACACGCTGGTGACCGACCATCCGCAGGGCTGCAAGCTGTTCGGATGGATGCAAGGCCCGATCGACTTCTACGACGAGAATGCCGTGCTGGTGGATACCACCGATGTGTGGTGGTTCATCAATCACTACGAAACGCACTGCCGCGAGCACGGCATTGCGATCAACCCCAAGCTTTATCTCTGAGGACCATATGGGCACGATGAAAGCGCCCCCATCCGGGGCATACAAGATTGTAGAAGTGCCGGAACTGTACGGCGACCTGATCCGCGCCAGGGGCGTGGAAGGGACCTATGTCGGATCATCCGATGCCGAAAGCCCGTGGGTTCCGTTCGGGCCGAATGCGGCGATCCGGCATCTGGCCTTCGACGTTCGGGAGAACATCTACGTCAACATCCTGTGGATCAAGGGTCCGGGTGTGATCGGCACCCACAAGCACGGCGGCAAGGTGTGGGCGGTGGGGCTGGAGGGATCGTTCCGTTACCTTGAATACGACTGGATCTGCCGCGCCGGCGAATTCATCACCGAAACGCCGGGCACGGCACACACGCTGGTTACCGACGATCCAAACGGGATGAAGGCGCTGTTCCACATGCAGGGCGCAAACGAGTTTTTCGACGAGCACGGCAACCATGTCGAAACGCTCGACGTGTGGTGGTTCATGAATCACTACGAGAGCTACTGCAAAGAGCATGGGATTGCGATCAATCCGGCGCTTTACCTCTGACGGTGGCTACCTGGGTGCAAGCCTGAATTGAAATGAACATGGGGATGCCAATGGGAACGCTCGACAGGTTCGACATCAAGGGCCGCAGCGCCTTCGTGACCGGTGCAGCATCGGGCATAGGGCTGGCCTATGCCGAGGCGATGGCGGAGGCCGGTGCGCTGGTGACGCTGGCCGATATCGATGCCGACGGAGCCGAGCGCGAGGCGGCGCGATTGCGGGCGGCAGGTGCCGAGGTTCGCGCAGCAAAGGTCGATGTTTCGGACTGGGATCAGGTTGCCGCGGCGTTCGACGCGCACGATGCAGCCTATGGCGGACTGGATATCTGCTTTGCCAATGCGGGTGTCGATACAGGCGCAGGTTTCTGGAATCCGGCCGGGCATCGCAATCCCGATGGGCAGGTCGATACGTATGATCCCAAGCGCTGGGACCGGTCGATCCAGATCAACCTGAACGGGGTGTTCTATACCGTGAGCAACGCGGTGCGGATCATGAAGCAGGACGGCAGGCGCAATGGCCGGAGCGGCGGTGCGATCATCGCGACCGCATCGAATGCGGGGCTGGTGACAGAGCCGATTGTGGGGCTTCCCTATATGCCCGCCAAGGCCGGGGTGCTGCACATGGTGCGCGCGCTGGGGCTGGAACTGGCCGAGTTCGGCATCCGCATAAACGCCATCGCGCCGGGGCCGTTTGTGACCAACATCGGCGGTGGCTGGCTGAAGAAAGACCCGGTAGCGCGAGCCGCGTGGGATGCCATCGTGCCGCTGGGCAAAGTTGCGGAAACCGATCAGCTGAAGCCATTGGCATTGCTGCTGGCATCGGATGCATCGGATTACATGACGGGCAGCCACTGCGTGATCGACGGTGGCATGATGCTCGGCAAGTTCAAGTAGGGACCAGACCATGCGCGCCGCCGTGATGCAGGGGCTGCACCAGCCCTTGATGCTGGAAACCGTACCCGACCCGGTGCCGGGCGAAGGCGATGTGGTGGTCAAGGTGGGGCGCTGCGGCATCTGCGGATCGGATCTGCATATGACCGAGGACCCGGCATACGGACAGGGTGCCGGTTCGATCCTCGGCCACGAATTCGCGGGCGAGGTAGTTGCGCTGGGCAAGGGTGTGGAAGGGCTGGCGACCGGCGATCTGGTTTCGGTCATCCCGCTGAAAAGCTGCGGGCAGTGCCATGCGTGCAGGACCGGCGCGGTGCAGTGGTGCCAAGCGTTCGGGCTGCAGGGCGGCGGCTATGCCGAATACGCGCTGACCCGCCCGAACCAGTGCATCCGCCTGCCACAAAGCGCCAGCCTTGCAGACGGGGCGATTGTCGAGCCACTGGCGGTGGCGCTGCATGGGATTGCGCTGAGCCGGATGACGATCGGCGACAGGGTGCTGGTGCTCGGCGCGGGACCGATCGGGCTTGCCGTGGCCTTCTGGGCAAGGCGGTTCGGAGCGGGGCGCGTGGTCGTGCAGGACCTGAGTGAATGGCAGCGCATGCGGGCCTCGCAGATGGGCGCGCATGATTTTGTGGTGGAGCCTGCCGATCCGGTCGGGGCGGCGGAGCGCGCGCTGGGTGGCAAGGCGGACGTTGTGTTCGAATGCGTCGGGGTGCCGGGACTGATCGCGCAAGCGGTGGAGCAAGTGCGCCATGATGGCACCATCCTCCTGCTCGGCCTATGCACCCGGCCTGATACGTTCAACAGCTTTGCGATGCTATCCAAGCAAGTGAAACTTGTGACATCGGCATTTTTCACACGGCAGGAATATGAAGCGGCGCTCGATGCGCTGGATCGCGGGGCGGTGGAGCCGCGCCTGCTGGTGACCGATACGATCTCTCTGGGTGCGACGCCCGACATATTCGAAAGCCTGCGCCGCCGGACCAGCCAGTGCAAGGTGCTGATAGATCCGGCGGCCTGAGGCGTTTCAGGTGGCGATGCCGATGGTGGTGGAGGCGTAGTTGGTTCGGCTCACCGTGTAAGTGAACAGCATATCGCCTTCTGCGCATACGATTGCTGACAGAAGGTGTTGCCTGATTGGCTGGCCTTTGGCAGCCCTGCGCAGGTATCCATGCCCCGTTGGGAACTGCACAGCCATGACATCCGGCCCCGAACGCACGAATGCCCCTGAAGCCAGCGAAAGTGCGCCATGGTGGAAGGGGGCGGCGATCTACCAGATCTACCCGCGCAGCTTCTGCGATTCGAATGGAGACGGGATCGGCGACCTCCCCGGAATCACTTCGCGTCTGGAGCATGTGGCGCGGCTTGGCGTCGATGCCATATGGATTTCGCCGTTCTTCAAATCGCCGATGAAGGACTTCGGCTATGATGTGGCCGATTATTGCGATGTCGATCCGATCTTCGGAACGCTTGCCGATTTCGATGTGCTGGTGAAGCGGGCGCATGAGCTTGGCATCAAGGTGACCATCGACCAGGTATTCGCGCATACGTCTGACGAACATTCATGGTTCGTGGAAAGTCGGCAGGATCGCACCAATCCGCGCGCCGACTGGTATGTATGGGCCGAACCCAAGCCGGATGGATCGCCGCCGACGAACTGGCAATCGGTATTCGGAGGCCCGGCGTGGACGTGGGATGCGCGGCGGTGCCAGTATTACCTGCACAATTTCCTTTCAAGCCAGCCGCAGGTGAACGCGCACAACCCCCAAGTGCAGGAAGCGCTGCTGGGGGCAATGCGGTTCTGGCTGGATCGGGGCGTGGACGGGTTCAGGCTGGATGCACTGAACTTCCTGATGCACGATCTGGAGATGCGCGATAATCCGCCCGCCCCGGATGACGGGCGGCGCAAGACGCGACCGTTCGATTTCCAGTTGAAGATATTCAACCAGTCGCATCCCGGCATCCTGACGTTTATCGAGCGCGTACGCCAAGTCTGTGACGAATATGGCGCGGTGTTCACCGTGGCCGAAGTGGGTGGCGATCTGGCCGAAGCGGAAATGAAGGCCTACACCGCCGGAGAGACGCATCTCAACAGCGCCTATGGCTTCGATTTCCTTTATGCACCCGCATTGACGCCCCGGTTTGTGGGGCAGGCCGTGGCGAAATGGCCGGATGAGCCGGGCATGGGCTGGCCGAGCTGGGCTTTTGAGAATCACGATGCGCCGCGCGCGCTTTCGCGCTGGTGTTTGCCGGAGGAACGCGAGGCGTTCGGCCGGATCAAGGCAATGTTGTTTGCCACGTTGCGCGGCAACATCATCGTCTATCAGGGCGAAGAGCTTGGCTTGACGCAGGTGGATATTCCGTTCGAGCAATTGCAGGATCCCGAAGCCATTGCCAACTGGCCACTGACGCTATCGCGCGATGGTGCGCGCACACCGATGCCCTGGCAGGTGCAACTGGCCGAGGGGGGCTTTACATCGGGTGCGCCGTGGCTGCCTGTGGGGGAGGACAACCTTGCCCGTGCGGTGGACCGGCAGGAAGCCGACACCGGGTCGATGCTGAACCTGACAACTGCGCTTGTGCGCTTGCGGCGTGAGTGTCCGGCCTTGCGCATCGGGAATTTCACGGTGCTACATGCAGATGACAGCTTGCTGGCAGTGCGGCGAAAATCGGGCCATCAGGTGATTGCGGCGCTATTCAATCTTTCGGGCAGGGCGGTTGCATGGCCCGCCGGATTGGGCGAGGACGGAACCGTGCTGAGCGCGGTCAATGGTGCTTCGATCGGGCAATTGCCACCCTTCGGAGCATTGATCATCGAAGAACGCCCCTGATGCCGACCTGATCGGAAGTTGTAGTATCGTGCGGGATTGCGGTTTGCGATGGTGCGATGCACAATCATCGGTGCCCGCTTTTCCATGCATAGCTATCCTGCATACTTATGCGTGCTGAACCGGGATGTTTATGGGGCTAGGGCAGTGTCGCAGTGCGGCGGATGCCCCGGTACTACGGCCTGCAACGCCATGGGAGAATTGCGCCGATGATACAGACAAGCTGTTCCGCGCTGCTATTGTTCGGTGCAACCGGCGATCTTTCGCGCCGGATGCTGCTGCCTTCGCTTTACGCGCTGCACGAAGATGAACTGATCCGCCCCGACTTGCGCATAGTGGGCACCGCGCGTTCGGAACATGACGATGCGGAATTTCGCGAATTTGCACGTGAGGCGCTGGCGGAGTTCCTGCCCGATGACCGGCGCGACGAGGCCAAGCTGGCGTCTTTCCTCGATCGGCTTGAATACCAGACGCTCGATGCTTCGGATGTTGACGGGTTTGGCGGTCTTGCCGCCAAGCTGGGCGATACGTCGTGCGGGCTTTCGATCTTTCTTTCGACCGCGCCCTTTCTGTTCGAGCCGACGATCGAGGGCTTGCGCCGTTCGGGCCTTGCCCATGGCAACGTGCGGATCGGGCTTGAAAAGCCGCTGGGCAACGATCTGGCATCATCCACGCGGATCAACGATGCGGTGGCCGCCGCCTTTGCCGAGGAACAGATCTTCCGCATCGACCATTACCTTGGCAAGGAAACGGTCCAGAACCTTATGGCGCTGCGCTTTGCCAACATGATGTTCGAACCGTTGTGGAATTCAGGCGGGATCGATCATGTGCAGATCACGGTCAGTGAAACGGTCGGTCTTGAAGGGCGCAAGGGGTTTTACGACGATACCGGCGCGCTGCGCGACATGGTGCAAAATCACATGCTGCAATTGCTGGCACTGACCGCGATGGAACCACCCGCCAATCTGGATGCCACATCGATCCGCGACGAAAAGGTAAAAGTGCTGCGCGCCCTGCGTCCGGTGAAGGCCGAGGAAATGGTGCGCGGACAGTATCGGTCGGGCGCGGTCAGGGGTGCTTCGGTCAACGGGTATCAGGAAGACCTTGGCGAACAGTCGGAAACCGAAACCTTCGTTTCGATCAAGGCCCATGTAGACAACTGGCGCTGGACCGGGGTGCCGTTCTATTTGCGCACCGGCAAGCGGCTGAGCGAACGGCGCAGCGAAATCGTGGTCGAGTTCAAGCCGGTGCCGCACAATGTCTTTGCGGAACGCGGCGGGCGGCTGCGCGCCAACCGGCTGGTCATCCGCTTGCAGCCGGAAGAATATGTGCGGTTGCAGGTCATGGCCAAGGAGCCGGGGCTGGACCGAGGCGGCATCACCTTGCGCGAGGTCAATCTCGACCTGTCGCTGACCACCGCGTTTGCCAAGGCGCGGCGACGCATCGCCTATGAACGCCTGCTGCTCGATCTGATCGAGGGCGAACAGACCCTGTTCGTGCGCCGCGATGAAGTTGAAGCGCAGTGGCGCTGGGTGGACGGCATCCGCAAGGTCTGGGCCGAAACGGACATGGAGGCCAAACCCTATGTCGCCGGAAGCTGGGGCCCGAACGCCGCGATTGCACTGACAGAACGCGACGGACGAAGCTGGAATGACTGACCTTGCGCCTGTGACGGTGACCTGGGCCGAGCCGGGCGATGCGGCGGCGGTGGCCGAGCGGATCGCACAGGCCGTATCGGCACCCGGCCACAAACGAATCGCGTTTACCGGTGGATCGACGCCGATCAAGGTCCTGGCGCTATTGAAGGACCGGCCGCTCGACTGGGGCAGCGTGACGATTGCGCTGACCGATGATCGCTGCGTTCCTGACGATCATCCCGCCAGCAATTTCGGCAAGATTTTCGCCGCGCTGGGCAGTTCAGGCGCCGCATTCGAACGGCTTGTGGAAGGCGCTGAGGTTGCACCGTTCGATCTGGTGTGGCTGGGCATGGGCGAGGACGGGCATGTCGCCTCGCTGTTTCCCGAAATGGCGGCCCACGTCCGTCCCGGCCCCACGGTGATGGCCACAACGCCGATCCCCTTGCCGCCCGAAGCGCCGTTCGACAGGCTGACGTTGACCGTTCCCGCGCTGAAAGCCGCAAAGGCGATTATCCTTGTTGTGACAGGGGCATCGAAAAAGGCGCTGATCGAACGCGTACTGGCGGGGGACGATAGTTATCCCGTGGCGGATTTCCTGCGCGGGTGCGGCCCGCCGGTCACGATTTACTGGAGCGAATGATGGCCATGAACCCCACTGTCGAGCGCGTTACGCAACGGATCATCGAACGCTCGCGCGGATCGCGCGCGGCCTATCTTGATTTGATCGAACGGGCGCGAAACAGCGGGCTGAACCGGCCACAGCTTTCATGCGGAAATCTGGCGCATGGCTTTGCTGCGGCGGGTGATGACAAGGCCCTGATCAAATCGGGCAAGACGATGAACATCGGCATCGTCACCGCTTATAACGACATGCTTTCGGCGCATCAGCCCTATGGCCGCTATCCTGAACAGATCAAGCTTTTTGCGCGCGAAGTGGGGGCGACGGCACAAGTGGCGGGCGGGGTTCCGGCCATGTGCGATGGCGTGACGCAAGGGCAGGATTCGATGGAGCTATCGCTGTTCAGCCGCGATGTGATCGCCATGGCAGCAGTGGTGGGATTAAGCCATGCGATGTTCGAAGGCGCGCTGTTGCTGGGCATTTGCGACAAGATCGTGCCCGGCCTGCTGATCGGATCGCTGCGCTTCGGTCACCTGCCGACAATCCTCGTGCCCGCAGGACCGATGCCGAGCGGGCTTGCCAACAAGGAAAAGGTGCGCGTCCGCCAGCTTTACGCCGAGGGCAAGGTGGGGCGCGACGAACTGCTGGAAAGCGAGAGCGCCAGTTATCATACCGCAGGCACCTGCACGTTCTACGGCACGGCGAATTCCAACCAGATGATGATGGAGATGATGGGGCTGCATATGCCCGGATCAAGCTTCGTCCAGCCCGGCCTGAAGCTGCGCCAGGAATTGACCCGCGCCGCCGTGCATCGCGTGGCGCAGATCGGTTGGGACGGTGACGATTATCGCCCGCTGGGCGTATGCGTGGATGAAAAGGCCATCGTCAACGCCATCGTCGGGCTGCTGGCGACGGGCGGATCGACCAACCATGTCATTCATCTGCCTGCCATCGCACGGGCGGCGGGCATCCAGATCGACTGGGACGACATGGATGAATTGAGCCGCGTGGTGCCGCTGATCGCCAATGTCTATCCCAACGGAGCGGGCGATGTGAATGCCTTTGCCGCTGCCGGGGGTATGCCTTACGTGATCCGCGAATTGATCGGTTCGGGCCTCGCCCATGCCGATATCCGCACGGTCTATGGCGCATCGCTGGCCGAAGGCGCGCAGGAGCCGGTGATGGACGGTGATGCGCTACGCTGGAACCCAGCTCCGGCCACTTCGGGCGATGACAAGATGCTGCGCCCGGTGGAAGCGCCATTTCAGGCAGAGGGTGGTTTCCGCCTGCTCAAGGGCAATCTGGGGCGCGGAACGATCAAGGTAAGCGCGGTCGATCCTTCCCGCTGGACCATCGAGGCACCGTGCCGGGTGTTCCACGAACAGAACGACGTACTCGCCGCGTTCAAGGCGGGCGAACTGGAGCGTGATGTGGTTGTGGTCGTCCGGTTTCAGGGACCCGGCGCGAATGGCATGCCCGAACTGCACAAGCTGACGCCGCCGCTGGGCGTGCTCCAGGATCGCGGGTTCAAGGTGGCGCTGGTGACCGATGGACGCATGTCGGGCGCTTCCGGCAAGGTTCCGGCGGCGATCCACGTCTCGCCTGAGGCCTATCACGGCGGGCCGCTGGCAAAGCTGCGCGATGGCGATGTGGTGCGCGTTTGCGCCGACAGCGGCATGCTGGAAGCACTGGTGTCTGCTGCAGAATGGAACGCGCGGGAGCAGGCTGTTGCTTCGGGCAATGCCGAGGGCGTGGGCCGCGAACTGTTCGCGCTGATGCGGCGCCATTCGGACCCTGCCGAGCGCGGTGGTTCGGCCATGCTGGCAGCCGCCGGACTTTGACTGGACCGGACGTTGACTGGAATGGCGGGCATCCGCCGTTGGGGGACAGGATGAAGGTTGTTGCCGTCGACATTGGCGGAACCCACGCGCGTTTTGCGGTGGCCGAAGTGGCCGATGGCCGGGTCGTGTCGCTGGGGGATGCGGTTACGCTCAAGACCGCCGAGCATGGATCGTTTCAGCTTGCCTGGGAAGAGTTCGGCCGGATCGCGGGCGGTGGTCTGCCCAGGGCTGCGGCCATCGCGGTGGCGGGGCCAGTTGGCGGGGAAATCATCCGCTTCACCAACAATCCCTGGATCATCCGTCCTGCGTTGATCCCTGAAAAACTGGGTGCTGATGCCTATGTGGTGGTCAATGATTTCGCCGCTGTGGCGCATGCCGTGGCGCAAGCCGACAGTACGCATTTCGTCCATCTGAGTGGCCCTGACGTGGCATTGCCAAGGCAGGGCGTGATCAGCGTGGTGGGACCCGGCACCGGCCTTGGTGTTGCGCAATTGTGGCGCGATGGCGCGCAGTATCGTGTTCAGCCAACCGAAGGCGGGCACATCGATTTCGCGCCGCTCGATTCCATCGAGGACGCGATACTTGCGGGCCTGCGCAAGCGTCATCGCCGCGTTTCGGTGGAACGCGTGGTGGCAGGGCCGGGAATAGTTGATATTTATGAGGCGCTGGCGCTTTTGCACGGCGGGCCGTTCACGCCGCATTCCGACCGCGAATTGTGGGAACTGGGCACAGCGGGCAAGGACAGCCTGGCAGCGGCGGCGGTTGACCGCTTCTGCCTTTCGCTGGGCAGTGTTGCCGGTGATCTGGCGCTGGCGCATGGCGCGACCGGGGTGGTCATGGCTGGGGGGCTTGGTTTGCGGATCAAGGATGTGCTGATCCAGTCCGGCTTTGCTGACCGCTTTCGGGCCAAGGGCCGGTTCGAGGGACTGATGGCGGCAATCCCGGTGAAGCTGATCACGCATCCCCAGCCGGGCCTGTTTGGCGCAGCGGCCGCATTTGCCCAGAAGCACGGCACATGATGGCAATTGGTCTGACGAGCGGGTAGGTGCGGCCAAGTGCCAAGGCTGACAAGGGTGTTCACGATGGAATACAAGACCATTCTCGCAGAGCGGATCGGCGATGTCCTGAAAATCACGCTGAATCGCCCCGATCGCCTGAATGCCTGCCCGCCATCGATGGCCTTGGAGATTGCCGGTGCCGTGGCCTCGCTTGATGGTGCGCGTGCGGTGCTGATTACGGGAGCGGGCCGTGCTTTCTGTTCCGGGGCCGATCTTGCGGCGGAGGGCAGCAGTTCCATCGCCGGCGGTCAGGGTGCCCATGACGCCCTTGCACAAGCGTATAATCCCATGATGCTGGCGCTGGCCCGGCTTGATGTGCCGTTGATTTGCGCGGTGAATGGCGCGGCTGCCGGGATCGGCTGTTCGATAGCACTGGCAGCAGATTTCGTACTGGCGGCGCGTGGCGCCTATTTCCTGCAGGCGTTCGTCAACATCGGGCTGGTTCCCGATGGCGGCGCATCGTGGACTTTGCCCCGCATGATCGGCAAGGCGCGGGCCACCCGCATGATGATGCTGGGCGAAAAGATCGGTGCGGAAATGGCCGAGGATTGGGGCCTGATCTACAAAGCCGTGGACGATGACGAATTGCAGGACGCGGCGCTGGCGCTGGCCTCCAGGCTGGCTGCCGGGCCGACGGTGGCGCTGGGGATCATGCGGCAGAACCTGAACGCGGCGCTCATGGCGGACTATGCCAGCGCGTTGCAGACCGAAGCCGAGGGCCAGAAGCGCGCAGGCGACAGCGCCGATGCGCATGAGGGCACTGCCGCATTCCTGGAAAAGCGCAAACCGCTGTTCGCCGGAAAGTAGGCCGGTCCTTACCGCGCTTAAGGGGGGGTAAGTTCCTCGTCAAGGAACGCCGCGACATCGGCAAGATCGACATCGTTTGCAAGGAACGTCTGGCCGATCCCGCGCATCAGCAGGAACGGCAGGGTGCCTGCGTCCATTTTCTTGTCATGCAGCATGTGATCGGCAAGCTGCCGACCGTTGCATGTGAGGCCAAGGGCCAGAAGCGATGCAGGCAAGCCCACCGCGCCGATATGGGCGACGACGCGCTGGGCATCCTCGCCGCTCATCATTCCCTGCCGTGCTGAAAAACGGGCGGCAAGTACCATGCCGAGCGCAACGCCTTCGCCATGGAGAAGGCGGTCGGAAAAGCCGGTTTCGGCTTCAAGCGCATGACCGAACGTATGGCCGAGGTTGAGCAGGGCGCGAACGCCTGCGGTTTCCTTTTCGTCCGCCGCCACGATCCGCGCCTTGGCCGCAACGCTGTGCGCGATGGCGTATTCGCGCGCGGCATGATCGCCCGCCAGCACACTCGCGCCATGGGCCTCGCACCATTGGAAGAACGCCGGATCGTCGATCAAGCCGTACTTGACCACTTCGGCATAGCCCGCGCGAACATCGCGCAAGGGCAGCGTATCGAGAGCCAGCGGATCGGCAAGCACCAGCGCGGGCTGATGGAACGCGCCGACGAGGTTCTTGCCCGCGGGCGTGTTGATCGCGGTCTTGCCACCAACGCTGGAATCAACTTGCGCCAGCAGCGTGGTGGGGATCTGGATGAAGCCGCAGCCCCGCTTGACGATGGACGCGGCAAAGCCGGTCAGGTCGCCGATCACGCCGCCGCCAAGCGCGACGATCCGGTCCTTGCGCTCGACCTCCTGTTCCAGCAGCCAGTCGACCGTGCGCGCAAGGTGTTCCCAGCTTTTTGTGCTTTCCCCCGCGGGCAGGACCAGCCATTCGCTGCGGATACCGGCAGCATCGAACGAAGCGGCAACGGTTTGACGCCACTGACCCGCGACATTTTCATCGGTGATCACGGACACGCGATCCTTGCGCAGGAAAGGTCGGCAATGTTCGCCAGCGCGGGCCAGAACGCCAGCTTGTATCCGCACTTCATAGGGTGCGCCTGCGATGGCGACGGGGATTACAGCCATTGGTCGATTGCCCTGAGAATGCGCGAAGCGGTTACCTGGTGCGGGTGCGTTGTGCTGATGACGTGAATGGGCGCCTGTGAATAGAATTGTTCACGCTCATCCTTCAGGCGACTGATGATTGCGCGTGGATCGCCGTTCTTCAGCAAGGGCCGGTTTGCCTTGCGGGCAACGCGTTCGACAAGGGTTTCCACATCGCTGTCGAGCCAGACGGCGATGGCCTTGTCCAGCACGAGGGCGCGGGTCGCGGCATCGACAAAGGCACCCCCTCCGGTCGACAGCACTTTGCGATCGACATAACGACCGGTGCCGACAAGCCGCGCGATTACGCGCCGTTCGCCATCGCGGAAGTAGGATTCGCCATAGGTTGCAAAGATTTCAGGGATCGGCATATGTGCCGCGCGCTCGATCTCTTCGTCGGCATCGACAAATGGCAGGTGGAGCATCGATGCGAGCTTGCGCCCGATGGTGGTCTTGCCAACGCCCATCATCCCGACAAGCACCAACGGCCGGTCGATCCGCCGCGCGATGCGGGCGATTTCGGACGAGCTGAGGGGGGCTGCGCCAAGTTCCATTGCCGGGTCGCCTATACTTGCGCTAGTGCCCGTTGCAAGTATCGCCTGCAGGAACACTTTGCTGGCGTTTGCGCCTGCCGGGAGCGTAATGCGCGTGAAGAAGATGATTGCAGCGGTTGGCGCAGTGGTGCTGGCTGCTATCGTGGTGATGGCTTGGATCAAGGGTGGGGCGCAGCCGATGCGATGGATCGAACAGCCGGTAAGCGCCGGAGCGACGGCACAATGACCCGGCGCGCGCTCTGGTTTGGCGGCGTTGCGGCGCTTGCGGCGATTTCCGGGACGCTGGTTGCGCAGGAATCGCTGCTGCCGCCGGGGTTCGACAATGCGCCAGCACCTGCGCGCCCGGCTCCCCAGCGATCTTCTGCTCCGGCGCGGGCGACGACACCTGCGCCACGACCTTCGGCGAGTGCCACCGCAGCTACTCCGGCCGGTACGATCACGCCCACTTCGACGCCGGTGGTGCAGCCGGTTCCTTCCGCAGGGTCCGTGCCGAATGGAAGGGTATCGGGCGGCGGAGACCAGGCTCTGCTCAATTCGATCGATCCGGCATTGCTGGAAAAGCTCATCGAATCTGCCAAGCCGAAGTTCGACATTCCGCCATCGGGGCAGCGCAGCCTTGATATCGTGGGCGTGATCGACCAGCGCGAAGGCGGATTTCCGGCGGCGTCCACGCATTACCTGAACGGGCCTTTCGTCAAAGGTGTGATAGCCGGTACGCGCGGGCGCTTTGTTTCGCGCTGGGGGCACATCCTTGCGCGGCGCGCTCTGGCAAGCCGGCTTGCGACGCCGGTGGGGATGAACGGTGCAGACTGGGCCGCGATCCGCGCGCAACTGCTGCTGCGCATGGGCGAGGCCGATGCAGCGCGGGCGCTGGTGCAGTCGGTGGACAGCGGCAATTTCACGCGCGATCTGGAAGACGCGGCAATGGCGAGCTTTCTCGCTACGTCCGATCCGGTTGGTCTGTGTCCGATTACGGCGTTGACCGCATCGGGGCGTCCGGGCTGGGAATGGGACCTTACGCGGGCGATATGTTCTGCCTTTGCGGACGAGGGATCGTCGGGCATGGCGCAGCTCGATCGCGCCCTGCGCCGGGGGACGGCAAACAAGACCGACATTCTGCTGGCGCAGAAATTCGCCGGTGCGGCGCTGAACGCGCGGCGGGCGGTGAAAATCGAATGGGACGGCATTGAAAACCTGACGCCGTGGAGCATCGGCATGTCGTTCGCGACAGGTCTCGAACCGCCTGAAGCGCTGCGCAGGAATGCAGGCGCAGCCTATGCTTTGACAGCGGTTCGCGCGCCGATGCTGCCGCTGGCTTCGCGCGCAGCGGCAGCCGACGTGGCAGCCGCGCGCGGGATTCTGTCGGCGCAGGCGATGATCGACCTCTACAGCCAGTTGTATGCGCTGCGCGATGCCAATGCGGCAAGCGGTGACACAGACGAATGGACCAAGCGATCAGAGACGCTGCGCAGCGCGTATGTTGCCAAGGCCGCAAGCGACCGCATGGAGGCGATCCGCAGCCTGTGGGGCGATGGCAGCGATCCCGACCGGGCCTATTCGGGGCTGGTGCTGACATCCCATGCGGCAGCGCGGCTTGTACCCAGCGAAGCGTTGTCAGACAGCGCGGCATCGCTGGTGGCATCGATGTTGACCGCGGGACTGGATCGCAATGCCTTGAAATGGGCGCCGTTTCTGCCTGTTGGCAGCGAAGGATGGGGACTGGCGGTCATCGCCAATCCTGGCCGGGCAACACAGGTCGGCAATGAAGGCCTCAATACCTTTGCAGACGAGGACGATTCGGAAGGCGCTCTGCGGTCGCAGTTCCTGCTGGCGGGCCTGATGGGGCTTGAGCGGGTCGATGCCGGAGCCGCGCGCGGCTTTGCCGAAAAGCTGAGCGTCGATCTGACCCGCCAGACCCGCTGGACCCGCGCCATCGACGCGGCGGCGGCATCGAACAATCCGGCGCTGGTTTCGCTACTGGCTGCATTCGGCATGCAAGGGGAACGCTGGGACCGGATGACGCCGCTGCATCTCTATCACATCGTTTCTGCGCTGCATCGCGTGGGGCTGGATGGCGAGGCGCGGATGATCGCAGCCGAAGCAGTCTCGCGCGTCTGACGGTGACAAAGGCCCCAGCCGAACCGGAGGTCGAGAGTTTTCTGGCGATGCTGGCGGCGCAGCGCGGGGCGGCGGCCAATACGCTCGCGGCCTATCGCCGCGATCTGGCGCAGGCCGCACAGACTGTTGGCGAGCTGGCAGGTGCAGGCCGCGATGATATTGCCGGGCTGGCGGCCGCATGGGCCGATCTTGCCCCGTCATCACTGGCGCGCAAGGCATCGGCGCTGCGACAGTTCTACGGGTTTCTGGTGGATGAGGGTCTGCGCGAGGACGATCCGTCCTCGGCGCTTCCCCGCCCGCGGACGCGTCGGCCCTTGCCCCGGTTGCTCGATCATGCCGCGATTTCTGCCTTGTTTGCAACGGCAGAAGCAGATGCCTGCGCCGGGACGCCTGAGGGCTTGCGGCTGCTGGCGTTGCTGGAGCTGCTCTACGGATCGGGCTTGCGCGCGACAGAGCTTGTTTCATTGCCGATAGCCGCCGTTCCGCGCGATGCGCCTTTCCTGACGATCACCGGAAAAGGCGGGGTGCAGCGGATGGTGCCGGTTTCCGCGCGGGCAGTGCGGGCGCTGTCCGAATGGCTGGCGATCCGGGGGAAGGGGGGGCGCTTCGTTTTTCCCAGCCCCAAAGGCGGACACTTGTCGCGGGTACGGCTGTTTCAGCTTCTGCGCGATCTGGCGGGGCGGGCGGGGCTTGACCCGGAAACCGTCAGCCCGCACGTGTTGCGCCATGCATTTGCCACGCATTTGCTGGAGGGCGGAGCCGATCTTCGCGTCCTCCAGACCCTTCTGGGCCACGCCGACATCGCCACGACGCAGATTTACACTCACGTCGATTCGGCCCGCCTTGTGGCGCTGGTCAATCAGCGTCATCCGCTTGGCAACGCGTCTACCGGTTGACCAGAGCCGCGCGCGCGCTTAGCGGAAGCGGCATGATTTCCTATCTCGAGTTCGAAAAGCCGGTCGCCGCGCTCGAAGCCCGCATCGCCGAACTGCGCCAGACCGCGCAGGGCGGGGATATTGACATCAGTTCCGAGATCCGGCGGCTTGAAGCCAAGTCTGCCGAACTACTGGCCAGCACGTACAAGGCGCTGACGCCGTGGCAGAAGACGCAAGTGGCGCGTCACCCTGCGCGCCCGCACTTCAAGGATTATGTCGAGGCAATCTTTACCGATTTCCTGCCGCTGGGCGGCGATCGCCTTTATGGCGAGGATCAGGCCATCGTCGGCGGCTTTGCCAGGCTGGGCGAGCGTCGCGTGATGCTGATCGGGCACGAGAAGGGCAACGATACGCAAAGCCGCATCCGCCACAACTTCGGCATGGGCAAGCCTGAGGGATATCGCAAGGCGATCCGCCTGATGGAAATGGCAAGCCGATTCGGGCTGCCGGTGGTGACGCTGGTCGACACGTCCGGCGCGTTTCCCGGCGTTGAAGCCGAAGAGCGCGGGCAGGCGGAAGCCATCGCCCGTTCGACCGAGGCCTGCCTTGGCCTTGGTGTGCCGATGGTGGCAACGATCGTTGGTGAAGGCGGATCGGGCGGCGCGGTTGCGCTGGCGAGCGCCGAGCGCGTGCTGATGCTGGAACATGCGATCTATTCGGTGATCTCGCCCGAAGGTTGCGCTTCGATTCTGTGGCGCACGTCCGAAAAGGCGGCAGATGCTGCGGAGGCGATGAAGGTAACGGCGCAGGACCTGCTGGGGCTGGGCGTGATCGACCGGATCGTGCGTGAACCAGTGGGGGGGGCGCATCGCGATCCTGCGCTTGCCTGTGCCACATTGGGCGCGGCGATTGGCGAGGAACTGGACGCGCTTTCGGGCAGGACCGCTGACGAATTGCGGGCGCTGCGCGCGGAGCGGTTCCTGCGCATCGGCGCCTGACGTCACGAGACTCTGGCGCTGGGGAACTCTATTTGCGACAAGCGGGTTGTTACGACGTCCATCAGGGCGCAGGCGTTCCATAACGCTTGGCCGACAGGGAGAGACCGATGCCCGTCAATTTTCGTTCACGCGCTGCAATCCTGACAGTTTCCGCAGCAGCGGCGGTAATCCTGCCTGCTTGTGCCGGGCAGAATGGCAATCCAGCCAGCGCGCAAGGCGCAATCCAGTCAATCAGCGCCGCTGATCGCAAGCAGGGGGCCGAGGCGCATCCGCAGCTTTTGCAGGAATTCGGCGGGGCCATGACGGGCACCCAGGCGACCTATGTGCAGAACGTGGGCAAGACCATCGCGGTGCAATCGGGCCTCAGCAATGCCAAGGGCGATTTTACCGTCACCTTGCTCAACTCCCCGGTAAACAATGCTTTCGCCATTCCGGGCGGGTACGTCTATGTGACGCGCCAACTGGCGGCGCTGATGAACAACGAGGCCGAACTGGCCGGTGTTCTGGGCCATGAAGTGGGCCATGTGGCCGCGCGCCATGCGGCCAAGCGGCAGAGCGCGGCGACGCGCAATTCGATCATCGGAGCGTTGGGTACGCTGCTTTCGGGTGCAATCCTTGGCAATAATGCGCTGGGCCAGATCGGGCAGAAGATTTTCTCGACGGGCAGCCAGTTGCTCACGCTCAAATATTCGCGCGGGCAGGAAACAGAGGCTGACAACCTGGGAATAACCTATCTCCAACGGGCCGGATACGATCCGCGGGCGATGTCATCGGTCCTGCAAAGCCTCGCGAACCAGAATGCGCTGGACGCAAGCATCAAGGGCACCACGAATCAGGTGCCGGAGTGGGCAAGCACTCACCCTGATCCGGCATCGCGCGTTCGCGCAGCGCTGACGCGGGCGGGCACGAAACCCGGAAAGACCAACCGCGATGTCTTCCTCGCGGGCGTTAACGGCCTGACGTATGGCGATGATCCGGCGCAGGGCATCGTCGACGGCTCGAACTTCACGCACCCGGCATTCCGCATGGCGTTTCAGGCGCCAAATGGCTTTTATCTGGTGAATGGTACGCGCGCGGTTTCCATCTCTGGTCAAAGCGGCAAGGGCGAGTTTTCTACGGCGGCCTATGGCGGCGATCTCAGCGCTTATGTGAACACCGTGTTTGCCGGGTTGAGCGATCAGCAGATGCGCCCCGATTCCGTCCAGACCACCACCGTCAACGGTATCAAGGCTGCCTATGGTGCAACGCGCGCAACAAGTGGCAGCGGTCAGGTGGACGTTGTCGTGTTCGCTTATGAATGGGCGCCAAATCAGGCGTTCCATTTCGCCACGATCAGCCAGGCCGGGCAGGCATCGCAGTTCGATACAATGTTCAGATCGATCAGGCGCATCAGCGCAACCGAGGCTTCCGCCGTTCGTCCCCGCAAATTGTCGGTGGTGACTGTAAAGGCTGGCGACACTGTGCAAACGATGGCGAAGCGGATGGCCTATACTGACAAGGCGCTGGAGCGGTTTCTTGTGCTGAACGGGCTGACCGCGTCGAGCAAGCTGGCTGCGGGGCAGAAGGTCAAGATCGTCATCTATTGAGTGCGGCGGAATCGGCGATTCCACAGGGCTTGGCAGATGCCATGGTCGCCAACGAAAACGCGATTATGTCGCTTGCAAATACAAGTCATAGCTTCGTCATTGCGAGCCTCGCGCAGCGAGGTGAAGCAATCCAGAGTGGTTAGCGCAGACTCTGGATTGCTTCGTCGGCTTCGCCACCTCGCAATGACGACGTAATGTTTGCAAACGCCATGATCGCCAACGAAAAAGGGCGCCCCGTGAGGGACGCCCTTCTTTCTGGTCTGGATCGGCGCCGCTTTGGGCGCCTCGCGCTATTAAGCTTCAGGAAGCGCGTTGTCCATTTCGTCCGAAACACCGTTGAAGGTGTTGCCCAGCGAGTCACCCAGGGCACCCATTGCGCCGATGGCGGCAACAGCGACGAGAGCTGCGATCAGGCCGTATTCGATTGCAGTGGCGCCTTCGTTGTTGGCGAGCAGGTTGCGGAAAAGCTTCATGGTCGGTCTCCTAGAGTGTGTCTTCATTCCCGTCCCGCCCCAATTTTGTCCCCGGAGCGAGCATTCGTAGAGGTACGTATCAAAGCCTAAGAAGCCGTTAATTGCCCGCAACTTTCTGGGCAGTATTCTCATTGACGGTGAGGTACATGTTGTACATCGAATCTGAGAACGACTTCATGCCAAAAACCGTGGCCATGCCGATACATGCGATCAGCAAGCCATATTCGATGGCAGTGGCACCGCTTTCACTGCGAAAGACTTTCAGAAGCAGGTTCTTCACGATCATTCCCAAGATTGCGGCACGGTCGGTTCTATGCGCAGGTGCCTAAGAAAAGGTTGATGGAACCACACGTGATGGAAGAAATGTCGACAGTGCTGATCGTGGTCGCGCTTGCGATGGTGTCGGGCGAAGGAAAGGTGCTGGTGCAGCAGCGGCCTCCCAACAAGGCACACGGCGGGCTTTGGGAGTTTCCGGGCGGGAAGCTGGATGCAGGTGAAACACCTGAAGAAGCGCTTGTAAGGGAAATCGACGAAGAACTGGGCGTGGCGGTCGCCAAGCCCGATCTGGTGCCGCTGACCTTTGCGAGTGACCGGGCAGGCGCGGGCAAGCGATCGTTGCTGTTGCTGTTGTACACGACACGTCACTGGCAAGGTGTTCCCGCAGCGCTGGAGACGGGGACGCAGATTGCATGGGTGTCTCCAGACATGTTCTGCACCCTGCCGATGCCTCCACTCGACGTGCCTCTGGCGCAGGCGTTGATTCCCTTGCTTGAAGGGGTTGCCAAAGGGAAAAGACCTGCCTAAAGGCGCGTCTCCCAGCACCCGTAGCTCAGCTGGATAGAGCATCAGACTACGAATCTGAGGGCCGGACGTTCGAATCGTTCCGGGTGCACCATTCTCTCCCGATGGAGAAAATGTGGGAAAGGATCGCATGAAAGTGCGTTCCACATAATGTTGGTGGGCACCCGTAGCTCAGCTGGATAGAGCATCAGACTACGAATCTGAGGGCCGGACGTTCGAATCGTTCCGGGTGCACCAACCGCCACCAGCCTGTTCCATAAAGCCCGCCATGTGCGGGCTTTTTTGTGTTCTGATATGCTGCGGCTGCGAAAGGCGAACCGTTGCGGTTTGCGAAATTGGCATAGGTATCCG
Organism: Novosphingobium sp. CECT 9465; assembly: GCF_920987055.1. NCBI lineage: Bacteria > Pseudomonadati > Pseudomonadota > Alphaproteobacteria > Sphingomonadales > Sphingomonadaceae > Novosphingobium > Novosphingobium sp. CECT 9465. Next base: position 1,796,650 of record NZ_CAKLBX010000001.1, on the reverse strand, counting down.
CAAAAGGTTCGTGACGATCGAACAGCGTTGCGAACGGGCCGGTCTCAGGTATAGGAATCTGCATGCGTTCCGACCTTACGGAACCTGAGGTGCCAGAAAAGGAAACCCAGACTTGGCAAAGCCCGCCAGGCCCAGAGCCATCAAGCCCGCCGTGAACCCCGCCGCCGCGTCAGATGTGGCAGGTCAACCCGTCATTGCCTCGTCCGTGGCCGATGAAGCGGCCTTCGCGCTGCACAGCCTCCAGCAGGCCCATGCGAACAACAAGCGCTATGACGCATCCGACGAAGAACTGATGAAGTTCTACGAGCAGATGGTCCTGATCCGGCGTTTTGAGGAAAAGGCGGGCCAGCTTTACGGACTGGGTCTGATCGGCGGGTTCTGCCACCTGTACATTGGCCAGGAAGCCGTGGCGGTGGGCCTGCAATCGGCGTTGCAGGAAGGCCACGACAGCGTGATCACCGGGTATCGCGATCATGGCCACATGCTGGCCTATGGCATCGATCCCAATGTCATCATGGCTGAACTGACCGGGCGCGGCGCAGGCATTTCGCGCGGGAAGGGCGGTTCGATGCACATGTTCAGCACCGAACACAAATTTTTCGGTGGTCACGGCATCGTCGGCGCGCAAGTCTCGCTGGGTGCAGGGCTTGCCTTTGCGCACAAGTACCGGGGCGATGGTGGCGTGTGCATGGCCTATTTCGGCGATGGCGCATCGAACCAGGGACAGGTTTACGAAACCTTCAACATGGCGGCGCTGTGGAAGCTGCCGATCATCTTCGTGGTGGAAAACAACGGCTATGCCATGGGCACCGCGGTCAAGCGCGGATCGGCTGAAACGCATTTCTACCGCCGCGGCACCGCGTTCCGCATTCCGGGCATGGACGTGAACGGCATGGACGTGCTGGAAGTGCGGCAGGCCGCGCAAGTGGCGCTGGAATATGTCCGCGCGGGCAATGGTCCGGTGCTGATGGAACTCAAGACCTACCGTTATCGCGGGCATTCGATGTCGGACCCGGCGAAGTACCGCAGCCGTGAAGAAGTGCAGGACATGCGCGACAATCACGATCCGATCGAGGCGGCCAAGGCCGAACTGATCAAGCGTGGCGTGACCGAAGACAAGATCAAGGAAATCGACAAGCGCATTCGCCAGACTGTCGCGCAGGCGGCAGATTTCGCGGAAAGCTCACCAGAGCCGGATGCGGCCGAGCTTTATACCGATGTGCTGGTGGGGAAGTACTGAGATGGCGATCGAACTGAAGATGCCCGCTCTCTCTCCGACGATGGAGGAGGGCACCCTTGCCAAGTGGCTGGTCAAGGCCGGTGATGAAGTGAAATCCGGCGACATCCTCGCTGAAATCGAGACCGACAAGGCGACGATGGAATTCGAGGCGGTGGACGAAGGCACGATTGCCGAAATCCTGATCGCAGAGGGCACCGAAGGCGTGAAGGTCGGCACCGTGATCGCCACGATCCAGGGTGAAGGCGAAGAGGCCGCGCCTGCCCCGGTGGCGACCCCAGCCGTTGCGCAGAAAGCCGCAGAATCCGAAGCACCGGCGCCCGCAAAGCCTGCCGTCGCCCCGGTTCCGGCCGCCGCAGCCGATCCCGAAGTGCCGGCAGGCACGGCCATGGTCGGCACGACCGTGCGCGAAGCGCTGCGCGATGCCATGGCGGAGGAAATGCGCGCCGACGACCGTATCTTCGTGATGGGCGAGGAAGTGGCCGAATATCAGGGCGCGTACAAGGTGACCCAGGGCCTGCTCGACGAGTTCGGCCCGCAGCGGGTGATCGATACGCCGATCACCGAATATGGCTTTGCCGGGATCGGTACGGGCGCCGCGATGGGCGGCCTGCGTCCTGTGATCGAATTCATGACGTTCAACTTCGCCATGCAAGCGATCGATCACATCATCAATTCGGCGGCAAAGACCAATTACATGTCCGGCGGCCAGATGCGTTGCCCGATCGTGTTCCGCGGTCCCAATGGCGCGGCCAGTCGCGTTGGCGCGCAGCATTCACAGAATTACGGACCGTGGTACGCCAACGTGCCCGGCCTGATCGTGATCGCGCCTTATGACGCGGCTGACGCCAAGGGCTTGCTCAAGGCGGCGATCCGCAGCGAAGACCCGGTCGTGTTCCTTGAAAACGAACTCGTTTATGGCCGCACGTTCGATGTGCCGCAGATGGATGATTTCGTCCTGCCCATCGGCAAGGCGCGGATCGTCCGTGAAGGCAAGGACGTGACAATCGTATCCTATTCGATCGGCGTCGGACTTGCGCTGGAAGCTGCGGCAACGCTGGCTGCCGAAGGAATTGATGCCGAGGTGGTCGACTTGCGCACCTTGCGCCCGCTGGACAAGGATACCGTCCTGGCTTCGCTTGCCAAGACCAACCGGCTTGTCGTGGCGGAAGAGGGTTTCCCCGTCTGTTCCATCGCTTCGGAAATCATGGCGATCTGCATGGAAGAAGGCTTCGATCATCTCGATGCCCCGGTCCTGCGCGTCTGCAACGAAGACGTGCCGCTGCCTTATGCCGCCAATCTTGAGAAGGCAGCGCTGATCGATGCTGGCCGCATTGCCGACGCGGTGCGCAAGGTCTGCTATCGCTGAAGCCGTCCTGCTACGGAATTGAGAGGGCGTGCGGGTGACTGCGCGCCCTCTTTTTATCCGGTGTAGACGTTACAGTCTGCAACGGGATCTGGCTCACCTGCATCGCGCTGGTATATCTGGGTAAGGTCGCGGTCGTCGCGGACGTTGAAGGCAGCGGTTACGCGAATGGGGCTGGCAGGCACGAACTTTGCCGAAACGATGGGCTGATAGGCATATTCGATCTCGACGAAGATGACGGCCTCGTCCTTGCTTGCGGTAACCTCGTCGCCCGCAGGTCCCATCCCGCTCAATGATCCGTCGGCGCCAGTGCCGGCAGGGCCGTAGCGCGACTGGAAGTTGCGCTTGCCCTTGCAACGCTGCCAGTGGATGTACTGGGTGTCTTCGGTGCCATCGACCACTTCAAGGCTGCTGATGACGACGCGGCCGTTTTCGAACAGATCCAGTCCGCCGCCCTGGACCTTTGCGCCCACCAGCAGGTCGTTGATATCGCTCTCATATATCTTGAGGTTTTCGAGCATCGATACATCGCCAACTCGCGAACCGTTGTCGGCAACCTGCATGGCGACCTGGCTGACACGCATATGCGTGACCGCAAGATTGCCCAACTCCGCACCCCACAAGCCCAATGTCAGGATCATCGGCAGGCCGAGCGCGAATTCGACGGCGGCGACACCCGATGCGTTTTTGCGCAACCGGGTGAGGAAAGGAACCGGGTGGCTCATTCGCAGTTCCCCAGCTTGGCGAGGCTGTTCTGAAGATCGTAAGGCTGGTTGCGCAGCACGGTGCTGGCTTGCGCAGAGACGTTTTCAGACAGGCCGATCAGGGAGGCCATCGGAAACGGCCTGCGGTATGTCATGCTGACCGTATAGAGCACCGCATCGCGTGCGCCGCCAAGGCCATCGGCACCGCGATCGCGATCCCAGGTCCCACTGCCGTTGGCGTCTTCGAACGGTTCGTTCGCATCGCATACGCCGTTGGCGTTGGTATCGGTAAAATCTTCGGGCAGGGCCACGTCCGAAAAATTCGAATAGGCCTTCCGCTTGAATTCGATTTCGGCATTGGGAACGACCCGGCGGATCTGGCTTTCGACATCATCGTCAATCGACGTGAGCGCGGTTCCGGCACCTTCGACAGTGGAGGTCCGTGCTGCCTGCTGGATCGCACCTTGCAGCATGACCCCGGCGTAGAGCGTGTAACCCATATCGAACAGGCCCATCAGCACCAACACCAGCGCCGGCGAAATCAGCGCAAATTCGACTGCCGCAGAGCCTGCTTCATCACCGCCGACCGGATAAAGGGCTTTGCCGCGCATCATTGCGAAAGCCTGAGATCACCGATCGACTTGGCGATCTTGCGGAAGGCGTCTTCCAGTTCCGTTGCGTTTCCGGCCCTGAAGTAATGGCCTTCGCCTGCGCACTGCGTCATCATCGGATTGAGATCTGTGCCGAACGCGACGAACCAGACGGTCATGGTCTTGTTCTTGGCCTGATCGCACACGAACGAGAATCGCTTCTCGATGGTCTCGGTAAGCGTCAGCGGCGATGTCTCGCTCCATCGGCGTTTTGCCAAGGGTTCGACGCCGTAGGAACTGTAGCTGACGTCAAGCGACGAGGTCTGTCCGTCGGTCAGGAAGATCAGGTGACGGCTTGTACGCTGGCGGGCCGATGTATCGGCATTTTCCGCAGCGAATATTCCGGTGCCCGATAACAGGCGGGCGGCCCAGATCATGCCGATATCGTGATACGTGCTGCCCGCAGCGACCAGTCCGTCGATGTAGGTATCGAAATCATCCTGCGTCCAGACCTGCAACTTCTTCGCCGCTGTGGGGCAAGCCGCAAAACCTGCAACGTAGGGCGAAATATATTCCTGATTGGTGGTAACTTCGGCCGTGCTGAACGAGCCGCCGCCGCTCCACGGCTTTGCCCGTTCATAGATCAGCGACGTGTACATTGGCCGCCATTGCGTATCAGGATCAGCTGAATCCGGGACAAGATCGATATCCAGATCGTAAGCGCGCGTAAGATCGACGTTATCGTAGTCGTCAATCTCGTAGGTCGAGCGCTCCTCGATGCAGCCGTTGGTTTCCGTGCGCCAGGCTGAGGTATCCTTGGTGATGTCCTTGTACAGCCATGCGGTTCCGGTGCCCACGCCGGGTTCGGTAATGTACTTGTAGGTGTCGATGTAATTCACATAGGCCGTGGTCGAGAGCGTACAGGTGGTTCCCGAAAGACTGGCCGAATAGACATTGCCGTTCCGCGTACGGTTGTAGGTGTAGTAAGTGCGTGTGCCGTTGGGGTTGGTCACGGCTTCGGTAGTGGTGGAGACCAGCACCGTGTTGGTGGTCATCGTGTTGGCGGGGCGGTTGCACGAATAGCTCCCGTCTGGTGCGCGGGTCGCCGCGAATGTCGAGGTGGTCGTGCCATATGTGCCTGAAACCGGCGAGACAGCGCTGTAATATCCGTACAACCCGCCACTTGTGCCGGTGCCGGTCAGTGTTCGTGATGGATAAGTCCACGAATCGACAACCCATTCGTCCTTGAGCAGACTGCCCACGTTGACGTTGGTGGAATAGGGCACGAAGCCATAGCGGATGCGGCTTTCGGGCTGTTTGGTCGCCTCCATGGTGGCAAAGAACTGCTTCACCACGGCCTTCAGCACGGTGATCTTCGGTGAGGAATCGTCGGGTGTGCTTTCCGCCATCGAGCCGGTGACATCAAGCGCCATCATGATATCCGTGTTGGGGATGCTGAGTTCGGCGCGGCAATCGACATCGACGGTGATTTCGTCCTTGCCGAAGAACTGCATGATGTCGGTCGGGACGATGACGGAGGCGGTGCCGCTGATCGACATGTCGTCCTCGACCGCCATTTCGAACGTGCGGTCGATCGAATTGTAGATACCGTCGGCGAAGTTCACGTTGAAGAAGCGATTGCCCTTGGTCGTGATCGCGGCGCTGTCACGATCGACATCGAAATTCTCGATCGCGCCCATTTCCTTGCGGGCGCCGAGCACACCCGCATCGCAAGCCTGCTGGAGCCGCGACTGGACGAGGTAGGCGCGACCCATGTCTATGCTCGATCCGACGAGCGCGAGCAGGGGGACCACGGCAAAGGCCAGGATCATCAGGGCGTTCCCGGACCGATCGTGCAGCAACGCGGCGAGCGCGCGCGCGGCTGCCCTGCCAAACGCCTTTGCGGTGTGCATGGGCCGGTGCCGGGATGGAAAGCCTTGGTCCATGGGACCGCGCTAAGGGATAACGCGTAAGATAACGGGAAACGATCATGGTTAATATGGATATAATACCCGTGAATCGTCGTGCTCCGGCGGTCGATTTATCGTTAACTCATCGGAAAAATGGGTGCGTGCCCCTGGTGCTTGATGGTTCGGGGCATTCCATAAAAAGCACATGCCGGATAGTTCGCGTTGCGTGGCGGGACCGGGAGCGCCATAGGCTCCACCCGAACCGAAGGTCATTCAAGCATGCCACCCAGCCCGCCAGACCCTGCTGATACGCTCGATCCGGTCGAGCGCCTGGCGCTGGTCTATGCCGACAAATCGGCGCGACCGGCGTGGGAGGCGTTGCTGCTTTTGCAGCACCGGCTTGCCGATACCGCACGGCCCGGCCGCGAACCGTTGATGATCCAGATCCGGCTGGCGTGGTGGCGCGACCGGTTGACTGAACCTGCCGCGAAATGGCCCAAGGGCGAACCGCTGCTATTGCGGTTGCACGTGTGGGAGCCGGAGGCCGCCGCGCTGATCGGACTGGTGGATGGTTGGGAAGCGGCGGTCGTAGGCGAGGATGGCGGCGGAGCGCTGGCTACGGCACGGATCGCAGCGTTCGAGGCGTTGGCGCGGCTTGTGAATGCCGCAGATGGCGAAGCGGTGAGGCTGGTTGCCAGGCAAATGATTGACCCTGTCCTGCCAGTTGCCTCGGTGCCGCGTCTCTCGCGCAAGATGCGGCCCCTGTCGGTGCTGCGCGCCTTTGCTGTGCGGGAGCAGAGCGGTGGCGCAAGCCGATCGCTGACTGACTTTGCCGTGCTGATGCGGGTCGGATTGCTGGGCCGCTGAAATCCTGCCAAAGCGGAACGATTTCCCGCTGCATCGGGCAGGCGAGACAGGCTAAGTCGATGCTCCGGTTCTGGAGTGTTGGACATGCTGCGTGGTTTGCTGGGCGGGCTGGCAGCCCTTATGCTGGTCGCCGCCGGGGTGTTCTGGTGGCAAGGCCGCGCGGAAACGGGCTTTGGCGAAGCGCCTGCCTTGCCCGTTCAGGATGCGCCCGAAGCAGAGCCTGAAGAATTGCCCACCGCCGATGTCGAGGGGCTTGTCGGCGTCGCCCCGCCAGAGGCGACCGAGGTGGGGCGCGAGACGAAGCGGTTCAACATGCTCGACAAGGATCGGGACGGCCGCATTACCCGCAATGAAATGCTGGCGGCGCGCGCCAAGGATTTTCGCAAGCTCGACAAGGATGGCAACAATCTGCTGACCTTCGAGGAATGGGCACATACCACGGTGGACAAGTTCAGGTTTGCCGATGGCAACGCGGACTTGTGGCTGAGCCGTGAGGAGTTTGCGACGACGCGGCCCAAGCCGAAGCCCAGACAAAAGCAGAAATGCGCCTGCAAGTGAGATTCAGGGCAGAGTGGCGATCCATACTGTCATGTCGGCCTTGCCGCGTTCGGTATAGGCCTCCTTGCGTGCCTTTTTCTTCACATCATGCAGGGGCGGGAACAGCCCGAAATTGACGTTCATCGGCTGATAGGTCTCGGCCTCGGCATCGCCGGTGATGTGCGAAAGCAGCGCGCCTAGCGCCGTGGTGCGTGGCGGCGGGGTCCAGTCGTGCCCGGTGATCTGCGCCGCCGTCATCAGGCCGGCCAGCAGGCCGACCGATGCACTTTCCACATAACCTTCGCATCCGGTGATCTGCCCGGCAAAACGGATGTGCGGGGCGGACTTCAGGCGCAATTGGCGGTCCAGCAACGTGGGCGAATTGAGAAAGGTGTTGCGATGCAACCCGCCGAGCCGCGCGAATTCGGCGTTTTCAAGGCCGGGGATCGTGCGAAACACGCGGACTTGTTCGGCATGTTTCAGCTTGGTCTGGAAGCCGACCATGTTCCACAGTGTGCCCAGCTTGTTATCCTGGCGCAATTGCACCACGGCATAGGGCCATCGGCCATTGGGATGTTCGGGCGTGGCCCAGTGGGGGTTGTCGAGGCCGACCGGCTTCATCGGGCCGAAGCGCAGCGTCTCCACGCCGCGCGCCGCCATGACCTCAACCGGCATGCAGCCATCGAAATAGGGCGTGTTCGCTTCCCACTCCTTGAACTCGGTTTTCTCACCGTTGACCAGCTCGGCCCAGAAGGCCTCATACTGCTCGCGCGTCATCGGGCAGTTGATGTAGTCGCGCCCGTCACCGCCCAGCGCCAGTGAGGCTTCGGCGCCCTTGTCCCAGCGCGAGGCCATCCACGCCACGTCCATGTTTATGGAATCGCGATAGACGATGGGTGCGATGGCATCGAAGAACGCAAGCGAGTCTGCGCCCGTTGCCGCGCCGATGCTGCCAGCGAGGGCGGGCGCCGTGAGGGGACCTGTCGCCACGATGGTCAGGCCATCGGAGGGCAGAACGTCCACGCGTTCGCGCACGATTTCCAGTGTCGGTTGTGCAGCAAGGGCGCGTTCGACTTCAGCGGAAAATGCGTCGCGGTCCACCGCCAGCGCGGAGCCGGCCGGAACGCGCGCCTTTTCGGCAGCGGCCATCAGCAGGCTGTCGCAGCCGCGCATTTCATGGTGTAGCAGGCCCACGGCGTTCTTTTCGTGATCATCGGAGCGGAAGGAATTAGAGCAGACCAGTTCGGCGAGACCATCGCCGTTGTGAGCCGCCGTCGTATCGCCGCTTCCGCGCATTTCCGAAAGCCGCACCCGAATGCGGCGCCGCGCAAGCTGCCACGCCGCTTCGCTTCCGGCCATGCCGCCGCCAATAATGTGGACCTGATGTGTCATGGCTTGCCCTTGGCATTGCGGTGGCGCTGCGGCAAGACCGACGTAGGAACAAGAGGGAAGGGACCACGTGCCAGGTCGTGCGCTGATCGAAAAACGTCCGTGGCTTGTTGCCAGCCTGGTTGCGGGTGTGAGCTACTGGCTGGCGGCCAAGGGTCAGGTGCCGGGACTATGGCTGATCGTGTGGAAGGGCGCGGGCGTAGCGTTGCTGGCGGTCTATGCGTGGGCACATCATCCTTCCCGCGACGCGCATCTTCTGGCGCTGATCATGGCGCTGGGCGCGGTTGGCGACATGGCGCTGGAGGTGTTCTTTGTCGGCGGCGCGACGGCGTTTCTGCTGGGGCATCTTGTGGCGATAGCGCTCTATCTGCGGCATCGGCGGACCTATCTGACGGCAAGCCAGAAATCCGCAGCAATTGCCACGCTGATCGGCGTCCCGATGATTTCATGGCAATTGACCCATGCGATGGATGTGACGCTTTATGCGCTGGGCCTTGCCGGGATGGCTGCGGCCGCCTGGCTGAGCAATTTTCAGCGCTATCGCGTGGGCGTGGGAGCGATGATGTTTGTCGCTTCGGATCTGCTGATTTTCGCGCAGATGGGGCCTTGGGCACGTAGCGCCCTGCCGGGCATGCTGATCTGGCCGCTGTATTATTTCGGGCAGTTCCTGATTTGCACAGGGGTGATCGCCACCTTGCGCAAGCGAGGCACGTTCAGCGCAGGCTAACCCGCGACGGGCAGTTCAACCCGTCCATCCGCATCGCGCTCAAGCGGACCATAGGCCAGGGCCGCGTTCAGGGGCATTTCGGCATAGATATGCGGGAACAATTGCCCGCCGCGTGACGGCTCCCACCGGACGGCGTCACCAAGCGCATCGAGATCGACCGCCACGACACGCAGGTCGCTTTGCCCGGCGAAGTGCTTGTCCACCGTTTCGGTCAATTGCGCGGCGGTCGACAGGTGGATGTAGCCATCCACAAGATCGACCGGCGCGCCCTTGAACGTGCCATCGGCTTCCAGCGCGGCCATCTGCGCGCCGGTCAGCACCTTGTAAGCGACGGTGGGCAACTCGCTCATTCCGGTGCGTTCTCGTCTGAACCTGCCTCACCCATGTCAGCTTCGACTTCATCGATTGCTTCGGTGTCTTCGGCAAGGCGCACTGCACTGACGACGTGTTCGCTATCGGCCACGGTGAACAACCGGACGCCTGCTGATCCACGCCCGATCACGCGGAGCGACGACAACGGCAGGCGGATCAACTTGGCCTGATCGGTCACCAGCATCAGCTGATCGGCCTGGGTTGCCGGGAAGCTGGCGACGACCGGGCCGTTGCGACCGATATTGTCGATATTGGTGATGCCCTGGCCACCGCGCCCCGTACGGCGATATTCATAGGCAGACGACAGCTTGCCATAGCCGTTGGCGCACACGGTGAGGATGAACTGTTCACGCTCGGCCATGAAGGCATAGCGTTCCTGATCCGCCATCTCGCCGTCCTTTTCGCCTTTCCACGGAGCGAAGCGGAGGTATTCCTCGCGCTCGTCCGGGTTGGCGCCGACGCGGTGGAGGATCGAGAGCGAGATGACTTCATCATCGCCCTTGAGCGTCATGCCGCGAACACCAGTGGAGGTACGGCTGGTGAATTCGCGCACTTCATCGCCGGCAAAGCGTATGGCCTTGCCTGCCCGCGTGGCGAGCAGCACGTCGTCGGCAGCTTCGAGCAGGGCCACGCCGATCAGGCGATCGGTGTTGGGCGTACCGTCTTCATCTGCGTCGAACTTCATCGCGAACTTGCCGTTCGACGGGATATTGGCGAAGGCGTCCATCGAATTGCGGCGGACGTTGCCCTTGGCCGTGGCGAACACCACCGAAAGCTTGCCCCATTCGGCCTCGTCCTCTGGCAAGGGCAGAACGGTGGCGATGGTCTCGTCCTTGTCGAGCGCCGGGAGCAGGTTGACGACCGGCCGTCCACGCGTGGTCGGCCCGCCTTCGGGCAGACGCCACACCTTGAGCCGATAGACTTTGCCTGCGGTGGAGAAGAACAGCACCGGCGTATGCGTGCTGGTGACGAACATCGTGGCGACGGCGTCTTCTTCCTTCGTCGCCATGCCGCTGCGACCTTTGCCACCACGGTTTTGCGCGCGGAAGGTCGAGAGGGGGGTGCGCTTGATATAACCGTCGAGCGTGATCGTGACGACCATGTCCTCGCGCTCGATCAGGTCTTCGTCCTCGATGCCATCGGCAGCAGGCATGATTTCAGACAGGCGCGGCGTTGCGTAGGCCTGGCGGACTTCCAGAAATTCCTGACGCATCACGCCGTAGAGCTTTACACGATCTGCCAGAATCGAAAGGTATTCGGTGATGGCGACAGCAAGGCCTTCGAGTTCGCCGCCGATATCGTCACGGCCCAGCGCGGTCAGGCGGTGCAGGCGCAGTTCGAGGATCGCGCGGACCTGCACATCGGACAGGCGATAGGTTGCGGCATCGGCCACGCCAATGTCTTCGATCGCCTCCACCAGCTTGATATAAGGCGCGATCTCGCCCATCGGCCATTCGCGCGCGATCAGCGTTTCACGCGCGGCAGCGGGGTTGGGCGAACCGCGGATGATCCGCACCACTTCATCGAGGTTGGTCACCGCGATGACGAGGCCGAGCAGGATATGGGCGCGGTCCCGCGCCTTGTTCAGTTCGAACTTGGTGCGGCGGGTGATGACCTCTTCGCGGAAGCGGACGAAAGTTTCGATGATGTCCTTGAGGTTCAGAACCTCAGGCCGGCCACCACGGATTGCCAGCATGTTGGCCGGGAAGCTGGATTGTGCCGGCGTATTGCGCCAGATCTGGTTGAGCACGACTTCAGGCGTGGCATCGCGCTTCAGTTCGATGACCACGCGCACGCCTTCGCGGCTCGATTCATCGCGGATATCCGAGACGCCTTCGATACGCTTGTCCTTGGCGGCTTCGGCCAGCTTTTCGACAAGGCCCGATTTGCCGACCTGATAGGGGATCGAGGTGAGCACGATGGCCCGGCGATCACCGCGCGCTTCCTCAACCTTGTGGCGGGCGCGCATGATGATGGAACCGCGGCCTTCGTGGTAGGCCTTGCGCGCGCCCGACAGGCCGAGGATCAAGGGGGCGGTTGGAAAGTCGGGGGCCGGGATGATCTGGATCAGTTCGTCGATCGTGATCAGCGGGTTGTCCATATAGGCAAGGCAGCCGTCAATCACTTCGCCCAGATTGTGCGGCGGGATGTTGGTCGCCATCCCGACTGCAATACCGCCAGCGCCATTGACCAGCAGGTTGGGGAAGCGCGCGGGGAGGACCTGCGGCTCATGCTCCGAACCATCATAGTTAGGCGTGAAATCGACCGTGTCTTTTTCAATATCGGCCAGCAGCGAATCCGCAACCTTGGCAAGGCGCACTTCGGTATAACGCATCGAGGCCGGGGGATCGGGGTCCATCGAGCCGAAGTTGCCCTGACCATCGAGCAGCGGCAGCCGCATCGACCAGTCCTGCGTCATGCGCGCAAGGGCATCGTAGATCGCGCTATCGCCATGCGGGTGATATTTGCCCATCGTATCGCCAACGATACGTGCCGATTTGCGATAGGCCTTCGTGGAGACGAAGCCGTTTTCGTGGCTGGTCCACAGGATGCGACGGTGGACCGGCTTCAGCCCATCGCGCACATCGGGCAGTGCGCGGCTGACGATCACGCTCATCGCGTAATCGAGGTAGCTGGTCTTCATTTCATCGACGATGTCGATCCGCTGGAATTCGCCTTCGGGCGCAGGGACGGGGGGGTCGATGATGGTGGTATCGTCGCTCACTGTGGTGGCTTTTTCGTTTTTGTTTCAAGGATGCGTCAGGCCCTAGGACAAATGACCCGCGATGACCAGCAAGACCGGCCGGATGCCCCGGTTTTGGCCCCGGTTTTCCACACTTGCGACGGATTGCCTGAATATTCGGACGAGGTGTCATTCAATTGACGTTCAAGGTGAAAAGGATAGCGCTCACCCCGTTGCCAAGGCCGAAATTCCGCGCCACATGCGGAACGTCTGAAGGTGAGAGGACACAGGGTGCGCCATGGTGCGGGGCAAGTTCCCCCGCCGCCGCATCCGGTCGAACAGGAGACGAGATTTTATGCGTGCTACTTTTGGGTTGATCGGCAAGACGGCCATGGCCCTTGTGCTCGCCACCGGCATCGGCGCAGGCGCATTGACCGTCGGCGCGACCGCAGCGGTTGCCAAGGAAAAGGAAAAGAAGGACGCCAAGGGATCGTACTCGAAGGAGTTCGTTGCAGCGGCCGGCCCTATCCAGAAAACCATGACCGCGCTGGACGAAGCCAAGAAGAAGGGCGCTTCGGCCGATGAGCAGAAGGCGCTTCTTGCCAATGCGACGGCGGAATTGGGCGCTGCGGAAGCAGCCGTGAAGACCCCGCTTGATCGCATGGCCGCTGGTGGCTGGGGTGTGAGCATCGGCGGCACGCTGAACGATGTTGCCATGCGCCAGCGCGGCATGAAGAACATGCTCGACAGCGGACTGGTTCCGGCTGACAAGATGATGGAATACCAGTTCTTCCTTGGTAACTTTGCCTATGGCAACAAGGATTTTCCTGCCGCGATTGCTGCGCTGACTCCGGTCGTCCAGGCAAACTACCAGGATGAAAGCGCCGCCGAATTGCTGGCTGACGCCTATGCCCAGCAGAAGCAGTACCCGCAGGCGCTCGAGGCGCTCAACATGGCTGTCACTGCGCGCAAGGCTGCTGGTGCACCGGTTCCCGAAGGCTGGTTCAAGCGCGCCAACGTGATCGCGTATCAGAACAAGCTGGGGCCGCAGGCTGTCGCATGGTCGACGATGATGGTCGAAAACTATCCGAACGCACTCAACTGGCTGGCGGCTGCGCAGTTGGTGCGCGAATTCGGCACCTTCACCAATCAGGAATCACTGGATCTGGGCCGGTTGCTGCTGCGTTCGGGCGGGCTGCAGAACGATCCGAAGTACGTTGAGCGCGAATATGTCGAATACATCGAAGCAGCTGACCCTCGTCGTCTGCCTGGCGAAGTGGTCAAGGTTGGTGACATGGGTCTCAAGGCCGGTGTGCTGAAGGCGAACGACCCATTCCTGGCGGACGCCATGTCGCAGGCCAAGGGCCGTATCGGACCGGACAAGGCTTCGCTGCCTGCACTGGATCGTGAAGCCCGCGCGGGCAAGGACGGCAAGAGCGCGATGGCCATGGCCGACGCCTACCTCTCGTACGACGAAGCCGCAAAGGCTGAGGAAATGTACAAGATGGCGATCGAAAAAGGCGGTATCGACAAGGATCGCGCGCTGACCCGCCTGGGCATCGCGCAAGTCGATCTGGACAAGTTCGAAGAAGCCAAGGCTTCGTTCGCACAGGTTGGCGGCGTTCGCGCACCGCTGGCCCGGTTGTGGTCGGCCTTTGCCACCACACAGGCGATGCCTTGATCGGTTCCAAAGCGTAGTGAATGAAAAGGGCGGCCTGCACGGGCCGCCCTGTTTGATTTGAATAGCGATGCGCTGCCGCCTTACCTTACCGGAGAAAAATCTCCGGTCGATTCATCAAGAATGTGCAACAGGCCGTCGGAAATGGCGAAAAATGCCCCGCGCAAGCGCAATTCGCCACGCGACTCCTTGCGCTTCACGCAGGGAAACGTGCGCAGGTTGGCGATGCTGGCGCGAACGCCGGCGTGCTCCATCGCCCGTTCCGCGTCTCGGCCAGTGGTGCCATGCGTGTTGACGACCTCGTCCCGGACGCCGTCGAGCAACGAAATCCAGTCAGCGATAAAGCCGCCTTCGCCTGGCTCTGTGCCTTTGAGATCCTGCGTCAGGGCCGCCTTGCAGCCCCCGCAAAGGCCGTGTCCCATGACGAGGATTTCCTTGACCTTCAGGACCTGCACCGCAAATTCCAATGCCGCTGAAACGCCGTGATGGCCCGGTGTCGTCTCGAATGGCGGGACCATGGCCGCGACATTGCGAACGACAAATATCTCGCCGGGATCGACATCGAATATCTGCGCCGGATCTACCCGGCTGTCTGAACAGGCGATAACCATGGTTTGCGGTTGCTGGCCGTCGTTCAGTTCCGCCCAGCGTTCAAGCCTGGGGTGCCAGGCCTGTTCACGGAAGCGGCGGTATCCGGCAATCAGCCGATCGAGTTCGGGTGTGACTTCATGGTTCATGCCTTGCGCTAATGCTCGCATAGATTGGGACTTTCAAGTGCTGGAAGTTGCGCCTATCTGGTCGTGATGAACGACTTAGCCTCCAACCCCGTTCCGCGCCCCGAACGCCAGCGCAAGCCTGACTGGATCCGCGTCAAGGCCCCTACCAGCAAGGGCTATGGCGAAACGCGCACCCTGATGCGCGAATTGGGACTGAATACGGTCTGTGAAGAGGCAGCCTGTCCCAATATCGGGGAATGCTGGACCAAGAAGCACGCCACGGTGATGATACTGGGCGATGTGTGCACACGCGCCTGTGCGTTCTGCAACGTCAAGACCGGGATGCCCCGCGCGGTCGACCCGCTGGAGCCGATCAATGTCGCCACGGCAGCGGCCAAGATGGGGCTGACGCACATCGTCATCACGTCGGTCGACCGGGATGATCTGCCGGATGGCGGTGCGGGCCACTTCGTCAAGGTGATCAAGGCGCTGCGGGAAATGACGCCGGACACAACCATAGAAATCCTGACGCCCGATTTCCGCAACAAGATGGAGGCCGCCGTCGAGGCGATCGTCGATGCCGGGCCGGATGTGTATAATCACAACCTTGAAACGGTTCCCCGCCTCTATCCGACGATCCGCCCCGGCGCGCGCTACTATGCCTCGTTGCGACTGCTGGAGCAGGTCAAGCGGCATGATCCGCGCATTTTCACCAAGTCGGGCGTGATGCTGGGGCTGGGCGAACAGCGTCTCGAAGTGCATCAGGTGATGGATGACATGCGCAGCGCGCAGATCGATTTCCTGACCATGGGGCAATACCTCCAGCCCACGCCCAAGCATGCCAAGGTGATCGAATTCGTAACGCCGAAAGCCTTCGACGCTTATGGCGCAATTGCCCGCGCCAAGGGATTCCTGCAAGTTGCGGCAAGCCCGCTGACACGATCGAGCTATCACGCCGGCGACGATTTTCGGCAGATGCGCGCCGCGCGTGAAGCACAGCTCGCCAAGGCTTCGCAAAAGGCCTGAGGCAAAGGACAGTCCCTTGCCGCACATCGTCGAAACGCGCGAACTGCCATGGTCGGCCGAACAGATATACGATCTGGTCGCCGACGTGCGCCGCTATGCCGAATTCCTGCCCTGGGTGGTAGCCACTCGGATCAAGTCTGACAGCGAGACGGTGATGATTGCCGATATGCTGGTGGGGTTCAGCGCGCTGCGCGAAAAGTTCACCTCGCGCGTGGTCAAGGATCGCCCGCGCACGATCAAGGTCGAATATATCGAAGGCCCGCTGAAGAGCCTAGAAAACGACTGGACGTTCACTCCGGCTGCAAATGGCGGGTGTACCGTCGATTTCTGCGTCGATTTCGCTTTTCGCAACGCCATCTTCGAAAAGCTGGCGGGCCAGTATCTCGACAGCGCATTTCGCAAGATGGTGGCCGCGTTCGAAAAGCGGGCGGAGCAGCTTTACGGCAACAGCAGTTCCAGCGCTACCAGCGTCGCCTGATAACGCACGTCGGCGCGCGTCTTGACGCCATCGAAGAACTTCAGTTCGGCATTGGTCGCTTCAGGATCTTCGTCCTTGCGGGCGCAGGCAAAGACGACCGTGCCGACCGGCTTCTGATCCGAGCCGCCATCCGGCCCCGCCACGCCGGTAATGGCCACGGCAACATCGGCGCCCGACTTCTTGAGCGCGCCTTGCGCCATCGACCATGCAACCGCGATGGAAACCGCGCCGAACGTGTCGATCACGTCTTCGGACACACCCAGAACCTGCATCTTCGATTCGTTAGAATAGGTCACAAATCCGCGATCGAGCACCGCAGAGCTTCCCGGAATTTCGGTCAGCGCAGCAGCAACCAGCCCGCCGGTGCAGCTTTCGGCCACGGCAAGTTTGCGGCCGAGCTTGGCGTTTTCCTCGATCACGCGGCGCGCAAGATTGCCGATTTCGGCGGGAAGAATACTGTCCATGATATCAGTTCGCAGCCTTGCAGATCGGCAGCGACGACGGCTTGCCGTTTTTCGGTTTGTCCGCCAGCACGACCACGAACGTGATCAGTTCCGCGGTGTTTTCAGCAGGAAGCGGAGACAGGATGCGTACGCCACGTTCGATGGCGGTGCATTGATCCGGCTTGATTTCACCACCGACCATTTCCGAAACCATCGCTTCGACGAAAGGTTGCAGGGCGCTATCGGGCAGCGCCTTGAGCGTGTTGTTCAGCGAGGCGTCCTTGGTGCCCCCAAGCTTGAGGAATGCGTTCTTGGCGATCGGCCAGCTTGTATCCTTGCGCGCGGCATATTGCCCGGCGAAGGCACTGCCGCGCGTGGCGAAAAAGCCGCTGGACGACAAGTGCGGCTTGCAGGCCTTCATCGCCCCGTCAAGCACCGAAGGCAGGGCGTAGCTGATCATGCCGCCCACTTCGGCCTCGCTGAGGCAGGCGTTGTTTGCGGCTGCGTGGGCAACCTGCGCCTGCGCGAGTGCGATGAGGGCACCTGTTGCAAATATGGTCCGGGAAAGCTTCATCGGTTCAACTCCTGCACGGTCAATCCGCAAAAACGGTGACAACGGCCTGCGCTGCAATTCCTTCGCCGCGCCCGGTGGTGCCCAGACGTTCGGTGGTCGTCGCCTTGACCGAGACGGCCCCCAAGGCAATCCTGAGAATGCGGGCAAGCGCCTGGCGCATTGCCAGTTTGTGCGGACCGATCCGGGGTGCCTCGCAGATGATCGTCACATCGACATTGGCGATGCGATAGCCCGCTTCGATGACAAGCTGATGGGCATGGACAAGGAAACGATCGGACGAGGCGCCTTTCCACTGTGCATCGGAAGGCGGAAAGTGATCGCCAATGTCGCCCGCCGCTATCGCGCCGAGCAGTGCATCGACCAACGCGTGAATGGCAACGTCGGCATCGGAATGGCCGGAAAGGCCCTTTGCGTGGGGAACCTTGACCCCGCACAGCCACAAGTCTTCGCCTTCGACAAGGCGATGGACATCAAAACCCATGCCGGTGCGGGGCGGGCGGTTCATCGGTTGCTCCTGCAAGTCTGCTGCGAACGTCACCTTGCGCAAGGCTTCATCACCGGGGGTAAGAGCAACGGCCAGCCCCGCCGCGACGGCGACTTGCGCGTCGTCTCCGGCATCAGGTGCACCATCCCACTGGCGATGCGCTTCGAGAATCGCCTTGAACGCAAAGGCCTGGGGGGTCTGTACGCGATAGAGTCCATCGCGGTTCACGGTTTCCGCCCTCAGGCCATGTTCGCCGCGGACCATGCTGTCAACTGTCGGCAACACGGGAATCGCGGCATCATGTTCGGCCAGCGCGGCAAGCAGACCATCGATCACATGGGCAGGCAGCACTGGACGAGCGGCATCGTGGATAAGCACGCGGGCAGGGAATTCTGCGGTGAGGGCTTCCAGCGAATGACGGACCGATTCCTGCCGGGTCTCACCGCCATGGACAAAACGGACGCCTGCAATTCCGATCACTGAAGCCGCCGCTACATCATCCCAGCCTGGCGGGATGGCGATGACGATGGGCGAGATTCCGGCTTTGGCCAGCGCTTCCACGCAATGGCGCAGCAAGGGCTTTGCGCGCCATGACACGAATTGCTTGGGCACGTCACCGCCGGTGCGCAAGCCCTTGCCGGCTGCCACGACGATGGCTGCGGTGCTTCCGGCGGAAAGTGAGGATGACGCGTTCATTCGGCGCGCCTCTACCAGCGCAGGGCGGCAAGGAGCAACAGCCTTGCCGTCCTGCCTGCAATCGACTATGCGCGTGCCTGTTTTTTAGGCAGATTTACGCATGTCCGAAGTTCCGGTTCCTCCTCAGCTCAAGCCCATCAAGGTCGGTCCCGTCACCGTCGACTGGCCGGTGGTGCTCGCCCCGATGACCGGGGTTTCGGACCTGCCATTCCGCACCATCGTTCGCCGCTTCGGATCGGGGCTGAACGTGACCGAGATGATCGCCAGTCCCGCCGCGATCCGCGAAACGCGCCAGTCGATCCAGAAGGCCGCCTGGCATCCGACCGAGGAGCCGGTTTCGATGCAGCTTGTCGGCTGCGATCCGGTTCAGATGGGCGAGGCTGCCAAGCTTTCGGAAGACAAGGGCGCGGCGATCATCGACATCAACATGGGCTGTCCGGTGCGCAAGGTCGTCAACGGCGATGCGGGTTCGGCATTGATGCGCGATATTCCGCTGGCCACGCGGCTGATCGAGGCAACGGTGAAGGCCGTGAACGTACCAGTCACGGTCAAGATGCGCATGGGCTGGTGCCATGACAGCCTCAACGCGCCCGAACTCGCGCGGATTGCCGAGGATCTGGGCGCGAAGATGATCACGGTCCATGGCCGCACCCGCAACCAGCTTTACAAGGGCAATGCCGATTGGGGCTTTGTGCGCCGGGTGAAGGATGCGGTTTCGGTGCCGGTGCTCGTCAATGGCGACATCTGCACGATCGAGGATGTGGCACTTGCAATAGAGCAGAGCGGGGCCGATGGCGTGATGATCGGGCGCGGTTCCTATGGCCGTCCCTGGCTGCTGGGGCAGATGATGCACTGGCTGCAAACGGGTGAGCGGATGTCCGACCCGACCTTGCCCGAACAATACGCACTGATCGTGGAGCACTATCACGCGATGCAGGCGCATTATGGCGCGGTGACGGGTGTAAACATGGCGCGAAAGCACCTTGGCTGGTACACCAAGGGGCTGCATGGATCGGCCGACTTCCGCAACAAGGTGAACTTCATCGACGATCCTGACGCAGTTCTTGCCAGCCTTGCAGACTTCTATGGCCGCGCTATCGAACACCAGCTGGCGCATGGCGCGGATGCTCCGGCGGAGCGGCGCGCAGCGGCATGATAGCGCTCCCGGATTGGCGACGGCAGGAACCGAGCCAGAAGCCCGATCCGAAGCGCGTTGTGGCCAGCCTGCCGCTGGCCTTGCTTCAGCTTGATCCAGACCTGATCGTTGCGGCCGTGAACCCTGCAGCGGAGCAACTGATGGGGCAGGGCGCCCGGCGCCTTCTTGGCAAATCGGTGGCTGAGCTGTTCGAATTCGACGAACCGCTGATCCTGGGCCGTCTGGCCGAGGGCGAGGCGCAGCTGTTCGCGCGCGGGGTGCGCGTGCAGATCAGGGGGCAGGCACCGCGCCGGTTCGACGTGATGACCAGCCCCGTGAATTATTGTCCTGGCTGGCAATTGCTGATGCTCCACGAAGGCGTCGGCGTGGAAGCCCTATCCGGTGACGGGCGGGGCGCGGGCGGGGGGGAAGGCATAGCCCTGCGCGCGCCTGAAGTGCTGGCGCATGAGATCAAGAACCCGCTGGCAGGCATTCGCGGCGCGGCACAGTTGCTTGATCGCAAACTGTCCGAGCGGGACCGTGCAATGACCGGCCTGATCACGGCCGAGGTGGACCGTATCGCCAAGCTGATCGACCAGATGCAATCGCTCTCGCGCCGCCGCACCGAGCCTGCGCAATCGTGCAACCTGCATGAAGCCGTGCGACGGGCACAGGCGGTAATCGCCGCTGGCGCTCCGGGACCCGTGGCCATCGAGGAAGAGTTCGATCCTTCGCTGCCGCCGATCATGGCCAACCCGGATTCGCTGGTTCAGGTGCTGCTGAACCTGATGAGCAATGCACGCGAGGCCTGCCACGAGCAATCGGCGCCACGGATTGTGGTTCGCACACGCTTTGCCAGCGGTATCCAGTTGCATGCAGGGCCGGGTGGAAAACCGTTGCGCCTGCCGATCGAACTGCGCGTTTCCGATAACGGACCGGGCATCGATCAGGCATTGCGCGATCACATTTTCGAACCTTTCGTGACCGGCAAGAAGAATGGACAGGGGCTGGGGCTGGCGCTGGTGCAGAAACTGGTGCGCGAGATGAACGGCCGCATCACCCATGATCGCGATGAACTGGGCGGATGGACCCACTTTCGCGTGCATTTGCCCGTGGCTGGATCGGTAGACGTGGTATGAGCAAGCGCATCCTGCTGGTCGAAGACGACGCTTCGATTGCGCTGGTCATCACCGCCGCGCTGGAAGCCGAAGGCTTTACCGTCGATCACTGCGATTCCATTGCAGGGCGCGACAGGTTTCTTGCGGGCCATGCCTATCGCCTGCTGCTGACCGATGTAATGCTGACCGATGGCGACGGTATCGAAACCATCGGGCGGGTGCGTGAAGCCGATCCGGGCCTGCCGATCATCATTCTGTCTGCCCAGAACACGCTCGATACCGCGGTTCGTGCCAGTGACACCGGAGCGTTCGAATATTTCCCGAAACCGTTCGATCTGGAAGAATTGATCCGCACGGTGACGCAGGCCATCGGCAAGGCAGAAGCCGAAGCGTTTGACGTGCCGCAGGATGTACCGCAAGGATTGCCGCTGGTGGGCCGCAGCGCGGCAATGCAGGCGGTCTATCGCATGATCACCCGCGTCCTGCGCAATGATCTCACGGTTCTGATCCTGGGTGAATCCGGCACGGGCAAGGAACTGGTCGCAGAAGCCATTCATCAGTTGGGCAACCGCCGGTCTGGCCCGTTCATTGCGGTAAACACGGCGGCAATTCCGGGAGAATTGATCGAGAGCGAGCTGTTCGGGCACGAAAAAGGTGCCTTTACGGGGGCTGTAGCGCGATCCATAGGCAAGTTCGAGCAGGCGAGCGGCGGGACGCTGTTCCTCGATGAAATCGGCGACATGCCGATGCAGGCCCAGACCCGGTTGTTGCGGGCACTGCAATCGGGCAGGATTCGCCGGGTGGGCGGGCGCGACGAGATCACACTGGATTGCCGGATCGTTGCCGCCACCAACCGCGATCTCCTGCCGATGATCGCCGCGGGCACCTTCCGCGAAGATCTTTATTACCGGCTTGCAGTCGTGCCCATCGAACTGCCGCCGCTGCGCGACCGGGTTGACGATATCGAAGCCCTTTCGCGCCATTTCCTTGCGCGGGCTGCCGCAGAGGGCCTGCCGCGACGGCACCTTACCGAAGCCGGCGCCCATATTCTCGCGCAGCAACCATGGCGCGGCAACGTGCGCGAACTGCGCAACTTCATCTATCGCCTTGCTCTTCTGGCGCGCGACGAAGTGATCGACGCAGCGTCCATCGAACCGTTGCTGGCGCAGACCGACAACGGAACGCCTGCAAGAATGACCGAACCGACCGGCAGCGGCCCTGCCGACCTGGAACAGGCGGTCACCCATTGGCTTAAAGTAAACGCGCCTGAGCCGGGGGAGGTTTACGATGCAGCCCTTGCTGCATTTGAGCGTCCGTTGTTCATCAACACGCTTGGCCAGACCGGCGGCAATCAGCTTCGCGCCGCTCAAATCCTCGGAATCAATCGCAATACCTTGCGCAAGCGATTGTCCGATCTTGGTATTTCAATCGACGACTACGCAATCAGGGACTGATTCACTCGCCTTGCAGCACCGCCACCGACGCTCGTCGGTTTCCTCTTGCAATCTTGCAACAGGGGGTGTTGTTATATGGCAACTATGCAGCAAAAGGGGTCAGCAAAAGTACGTCGCATGCCACGGTGGTGGCGGCGTGTGCTTGTCAGCCTCAGGCGCGCCAATATCCTGCTGCTGCTCGAACTTGCCACATCGGCTGTCTTTGCCCTGATGATCGCGGTCAGCTGGCTGACCCTGACGGGATCGAGCGGCGAAGGCCAGATACTGCCTTCGCGGCTGACATCCACATTGCTGATCGGCACCCTGGTTCCGGCAATGGGATTGCTCGTGCTTGGCGGCCGGCGCCTCGCCATTCATCGGGCGACGCGCAGCGTCCTGGGTTCCAGCGGCCGATTGCACGTTCGGCTCGTCTGGCTGTTCTCCCTCATTGCGGCGGTGCCGACGCTGCTGGTCGTGGTCTTTGCCTCGATCCTGTTCCAATCGGGCGTCGAGTTCTGGTTTTCCGACAATTCGCGCGGGATGCTGGAAAATGCAAATCAGCTTGCGCGCGGCTATTACGAAGACAAGTTGCGCGATGTCGGCAACGAGACCGTCACCATGGCCGGCGACATCCGCGACTATCTCGATCAGGCTGCGATCACCTCTACCGAATTTGCCGAAGGCTATTCATTCCAGGTTCTCAGTCGCCAGTTGAACGAATCCGCCATTCTCGAACGTGCGCCCGATGGCTCGCTGCGGACGGCAGCGATCGTCGATCCCGAAAAGTCGGACAATCGGCAGCGCGTTTCGGCGGCCGATCTCAAGCGGCTCGATGCGGGTGAGGCGGTGGTGGTGAACGCGTCCGCGCAAAGGATCGAAGCGGTCACGCCGGTCGACAAGAGCAGGGGCATCTACCTTTACGCGGCGCGCAATTCGAACGCCTTGGCGCTTGAGCAGTGGGAACGGGCGCAGACCGTGCTCAAGGCCTATGACATGCTGACGACGCGCGCGCGCGCGTTGCAATTGCGGTTCAACATTGCGCTGTTCTTCATCAGCCTCGCCCTGGTCGGGGTGGCGGTGTGGGCCGCATTGCGCTTTGCCGACCGGCAGGTGGCCCCGCTGGCCGAACTCGTATCCGCTGCGCGCACCATCGGCAGCGGCAATTTCGCGATGCGCGTGGCGCAAAGCAGCGGCACTGATGAGATCGGCCTGCTGGCCCGCGCATTCAACCGCATGACCCGGCAACTGGAGGGGCAGACGCAGGCGCTCGTGTCGGCCAACGCGCAGCTTGAAGTCCGTCGCGCCTTCATCGAAGCGGTGCTGGAATCGATCACCGCCGGAATCGTCTCGATCGGGCGCGACGGTGGTATCCAATTGATCAATTCTTCCGCCGCACGTTTGCTGCTGGCACCCGACGCCGAGACGCCGATCGGAAAGCCCCTCGCCGAAGTTTCGCCGGTGTTCGCCCAACTGGTCGCATCGGGCCAGCCCAACAACGTGATCCAGCATCCATTGGCCGGGGACCTGCGGACTCTGGCGGTCCGCGTGGCCAAGGACAGCAACGGGCATGTCATCACGTTCGAGGACATCACGCGTCAGTTGCTGGACCAGCGGCGCGCGGCGTGGTCAGACGTGGCGCGGCGCATCGCGCATGAGATCAAGAATCCTCTGACGCCGATCCAGCTGGCTACGGAACGCTTGCGCCGACGCTATGGCCGCCAGATCGAGACCGACCCCGAACTGTTCGAGGAACTGACCGCCACCATCATCCGGCAGGTGGGTGACCTGCGCAAGATGGTCGATGAATTCTCCTCATTCGCGCGGCTGCCCAAGCCTGTGTTCCGTGCGGAAGACGCCAGTGACCTGGTGCGGCAATCGCTGTTCCTGCAAGAAGTCGCACACACCCGGATCGCCTACAGCTTTTCCGGCGAAGAGCCGCACTATCCGCTTCAATGTGATCGACACCAGTTTGGTCAGTGCATGACCAACGTCCTGAAGAATGCCGTTGAAGCGATTGAAACAAAATCAAAAACTGCGGATGTTGATTACCGTGGAAAGATCACGGTTGCACTTTCCGGCAACGATGAGGCTGTAACCGTCAGCGTGACGGACAATGGCATCGGTTTGCCCGCAGAGCGCGAACGCATTCTGGAACCCTACATGACGACCCGTGAGAAGGGCACCGGCCTCGGCCTCGCAATCGTCCACAAGATCGTGGAGGAACATGGCGGCGAGATGGCCTTCATTGCCGAGCCTGCCGGGGGCACCCGCGTTACCATGACCTTCGCCCGCGACCCGCTATTGAACTCTGCCAACACCGGCACCGAACAGGACTGACAGGACCCAACATGGCACTCGATATCCTCATCGTCGACGATGAACGCGACATCAGGGAACTGGTGGCGGGTGTGCTGAGCGACGAAGGCTATGGCTGCCGCCTGGCGGCCGACAGCACCGCAGCCCTTGCCGCAATCGATGAGCGTCGCCCCAGTCTCGTGCTGCTCGACGTGTGGCTTCACGGCAGTCCGATGGACGGCTTGGAAGTGCTCGACGAGATCAAGAAGCGCGAACCCGAACTCCCGGTGATCATCTTTTCGGGCCATGGCAATATCGACACCGCGGTTTCGGCGATCAGTCGCGGCGCGATGGACTTTCTCGAAAAGCCCTTCGAAGCCGAACGTCTGTTGCTGCTGGTGGAGCGCGCGACCGAGACAGAGCGCTTGCGCCGCGAAAACGCGCGCCTTCGCCAGGGTTTCGTCATGGCTGACGAATTCACCGGCAACAGCACGGCGATCAACCAGGTCAGGGCCACGCTGAAGCGGGTTGCCAATACCGGCAGTCGGCTGCTGATCACGGGGCCTGCCGGATCGGGCAAGGAGGTGGCCGCGCGCCTGCTCCATTCATGGAGCCCACGTGCGCAGAATGCCTTTGTCACGGTCAATTCCGCGCGGATAACACCAGAGCGTTTCGAGCAGGAACTGTTTGGCGAGGAAGTGGACGGCAAACTCGTCCGCGCGGGCCTTCTGGAAATGGCCGACGGTGGAACGCTGTTCCTCGACGAGGTTTCGGACATGCCTGCATCGAGCCAGGCGCGCATCCTGCGGGTGCTGACCGAACAGGCGTTTGCGCGTGTCGGGGGGCATCGGCAGTTGCGCGTCGATGTGCGGGTCGTCTCATCCTCTTCGCGACCGCTGGAAAAGGAAATTGCCGAGCGGCGCTTCCGTGAGGATCTCTATTATCGGCTGAACGTCGTACCCGTTGCGATTCCGTCACTGATTGAGCGGCGCGAGGATATTCCGCCACTGGTTGACCATTTCTTCGCGCGATATGCCAATGAACAGGGCGTTGCCCCCCCCGCGGTTACGCCTGAAGCCATGGCGGCGCTGCAAAGCTACGACTGGCCGGGCAACGTCCGCCAGTTGCGCAATGTGATAGAGCGCACGATCATCCTTGCCCCGCGTGACAGGCTGGCGCGGATCGATGGCGATATGCTCCCGTCGGAAATTGTGGCCACGCCGATGGGCGGCGAATCCGGCGGCTCGGCATTGATGGGTGTGCCCCTGCGCGAGGCGCGCGAGAACTTCGAGAGGGAGTACCTGAAGGTCCAGATCAGGCGGTTTTCGGGCAATATTTCGAAGACGGCGAGCTTTATCGGGATGGAGCGATCAGCCCTGCATCGCAAGCTCAAGCTGCTCGGCATGGCTGATCGGCGTGAAGGCGAGGATGACGAGTAGGTGTGCGCATACGCATGAATTAGGAGCCATGCGCCATTTCCCAGGTTTACCTGAAGCGAATGGCGACATACAATCATGATGAACCCGGCAATTGCAGCGCAAGCTGTAACGGCCAGATCGCGAGGCCTATTTAACGGGCCAAGCCAATAGAAAACGGAGTCACGAGAAATGACCGGAAAAACGCTTACCGCACGCCCGCGCGCGAAGGCTGAACCTGCTCCTGTAGTGGAAGGCGCAACGCCTGCCCCTGCATCGGGACCTACCGGCGGCAAGGGCCAGAACCTTCAGGATCTGTTCCTCAATCATCTCCGCAAGAACAAGGTTCCTGTCACGATGTTCCTGGTAAAGGGCGTCAAGCTACAGGGAATCGTCACCTGGTTCGACAATTTCTCGATCCTTTTACGCAGGGATGGCCAGTCTCAGCTTGTTTACAAGCATGCCATTTCCACGATCATGCCGGGTCAGCAGTTGTCGGTTGCCCACTTCCAGACATCTGGCGAGGAAAACGGCAAGAAGGCGCGTTTGCTACAGGAAGTGTTCCTGTCGAGTGTGCGCGATTCCGGCGTTCAGGTGACCATGTTCCTGGTCAACGGCGTGATGCTGCAGGGCAAAGTGGCGTCTTACGATCTTTTCTGCATGCTGCTTGAGCGCGAAGGCTATGTCCAACTCGCCTACAAGCATGCCGTTTCTACAATTCAGCCTGCCGGTCACGTTGATCTTACCGGCGACTGGGATGGCGAGGATTCCTGAGCACTTTCGAATTTGGCAATAATACCGGCGACGTTGCCGGTGAAGTCACCCGTGGCGCGCGTGCCGTAGTCGTCCTCCCCGATATCAAGCAACGGGGGGGCGGCTTCGGCACAGATGCTGAATCCCGGCTCGAAGAAGGGCAGGGCCTTGCCCGTGCGATCGGCATCGAGGTGGTGGATTCGTTCATCCTGCCGATCCGTGCCGTCCGGCCTGCAACACTGTTCGGCGAAGGGCAGGTGGAGCGCATCGGCGTTGCCTGCAATCAGTCCGATGCCGAACTCGTGATTGTGGACGGGGCGCTTTCAGCCATCCAGCAGCGCAATCTGGAAGACAAGCTCAAGCGCAAGGTGATCGACCGAACCGGCTTGATCCTTGAAATATTCGGGGAGCGCGCGGCGACTGCGGAAGGTCGGCTTCAAGTCGAACTCGCTCATCTCGATTATCAGGCGGGGCGGCTGGTCCGATCATGGACGCACCTTGAACGCCAGCGCGGCGGCTTCGGCTTTCTGGGTGGGCCGGGCGAAACCCAGATCGAGGCTGACCGTCGCCTGATCCGAAACCGCATGGCGCGCCTGCGTCGGGAACTCGAACAGGTTCGCCGTACGCGCGGCTTGCATCGCGAAAGACGCCAGCGTGCGCCGTGGCCCGTAGTTGCGCTGGTCGGCTACACCAACGCTGGAAAATCGACGCTGTTCAACCGCCTGACTGGCGCAACGGTCATGGCCGAGGATCTGCTGTTCGCCACACTTGATCCCACGATGCGCGCGATCCGGCTCCCCGGTGTGGACAAGGCCATCCTGTCGGACACCGTCGGGTTCATCTCCGACTTGCCGACACAACTCGTCGCCGCTTTCCGCGCCACGCTGGAAGAAGTGACCGCTGCCGACATTATCGTGCACGTTCGCGATGTCGCCAATCCGGCGACGGCTGACCAGAAGGCCGAAGTCGAGCAGATCCTAGCGGACCTTGGCGTGAATGCCGATGGCGGCACCGCCATTCCGGTCATCGAGGTATGGAACAAGTGGGACTTGCTGACGGCGCAAGAGCAGGCGATGCGCAAGGACATCATCGCCGCCAAGGTCGCCGACATTCCGACCGCCCCGCTTTCGGCACTGACGGGCGAGGGGGTGGAGGCGTTTCTGGAAAAGCTCGGTGAAATGCTGACCGGCGCTGCCCAGACGCTCGATTTGACTGTTCCGCTTTCAGACGGACAGCGGCTCGCATGGCTTCACGCGCACGGCGATATCGTTGAAGAACATCAACTGGATGGTGAGGGGGGCGAACCGGCCATGCGGATAAAGGTGCGCCTCACGCCCAGGGAACTAGGCCGCTTCACCAGCCTCTGATCGCTTTACGGCCTGCCACAGCGCTTCCTGATCGTTGAGCGAAAGGGTGGCGAAACCGCCCTCGGCCAAGGCTTCCATAGCCCGGAAGCGACGCTCGAACTTGGCATTGGCTGTGCGCAAGGCATCTTCGGGCGCTACGCCATACTTCCGCGCGACGTTGACGGCAGCAAACAACAGGTCGCCGGCCTCGGCCACACGGTCTTCGTGAGAACGGGCATCATGCAATTCCTCCAGTTCCTCGGTGACCTTTTCTGCAGCACCATGAGCGTCCGCCCAATCGAAGCCCTGCCGTGCAGCGCGCTTTTGCAGCTTTTCGGCGCGCATCAAGGCCGGGAGCGCTATAGCGACGCCATCCATTGCGCTCGACGCTCCCTTGGCTGCACGTTCGGCGGCCTTGGCTGCTTCCCAGCGCTCGTCACGCGATTGGCCCGCGTCGGTCTCACCACCAAAGACGTGGGGATGGCGCGCTTCCATCTTGTCCGCAATGGCTGCGGCCACATCGTCAAAGGCGAACAGACCTTGTTCTTCGGCCATGCGAGAATGGAACACGACCTGGAGCAGCAGATCACCCAATTCCTCACGGAGCGACGGCATGTCAGCACGTGCGATGGCATCGGCGACTTCGTAAGCTTCCTCGATCGTGTAAGGTGCGATGGTCTCGAAGGTCTGCGCGCAGTCCCATTCGCAGCCGCGTTCCCGATCACGCAGGCGCGCCATGATCGAGAGCAAGCGGATCAGGTTGGAATTTGCCA
This sequence comes from Novosphingobium sp. CECT 9465, assembly GCF_920987055.1. Taxonomy (NCBI): domain Bacteria; kingdom Pseudomonadati; phylum Pseudomonadota; class Alphaproteobacteria; order Sphingomonadales; family Sphingomonadaceae; genus Novosphingobium; species Novosphingobium sp. CECT 9465. Next base: position 1,767,905 of record NZ_CAKLBX010000001.1, on the reverse strand, counting down.
TGTAGGGGCCTCGTGAAACGGGCATTGGGAAGAAGAACGGTGTGATTTCCATTTGAGGTGCGAAAGTCGATTGGTTGGGTAGCACTTTGCCGGGGGTGGGGCGAGCCCCACCCCCGGCGGCAAAATTTCATCCGGCTCTGATGATCTCCTCGGTCAGGACGTCCAAAGGTGTTCTGTAGCCAAGGCACTTCCTCGGCGTGCGATTGAGGCGGTCGGCTACGGATTGCAGATGGCTGTCCGGGATTTCTGCCAGATCCGTATCGAGAGGCAGGAAACGCCTTAGGCGGCCATTGCCGTTTTCAACGCTGCCCTTCTGCCAGGGTGCCGACGGTTTGCAGAAGTAGGCATCGACGCCAAGGCTTGTCTTGAGCGCTCTGTAGCCTGAGAACTCCGTGCCGCGATCGAATGTGATCGAGCGCCGCAATGCGGGGGGAAGGGGGCGCAAACAGCGTTCGATACCGGTCATCACGCCGGAAGAGTGCCGACTTGGGTTGCGGATGAGCACGATAAATCGGCTCCGCCGTTCGACCAGTGAGGTGAGGTTCGCCTTGCCAAATTCCTTGCGGAACGCGACCAGATCACCCTCCCAATGACCGTAACTGGCTCGTGAGCCGATCTCCACGGGACGCTCCGCAATGGTATTGGCGAGAGGTATGTTGAGACCCCGGGGTTTTCGCGCATAACGCCTTCGCCGGTTCTTGCGAGCTCGAGGCAGGTGCCGCCACAGATCTTGCCGGCGACCTTCGGGGCTGTAGACGTACTGGTAGATCGTTTCGTGGCAGACCTTGGCGTCACCATCGGCCATCCGGGCGTGACCGGCTATTTGCTCAGGCGACCACGCCAGGCGCAGGCCTTCGGCAATGCTGGTGGCCAGGACTGCATTGCGCGCGATCTTGCCGCCGCACATCCGTCGCGATCGCGCTATGCGATGCGCGACCCGGGGAAAGTAACCCCGAAACCATGCGTCTTCATCGTAGAAGAAGTTCCGCTTCAACTCGCGATAAATCGTCGAGACGTGCCGCCCGAGGCGAGCGGCAATTTGCCGTACCGGCGTACGCGCATCACGCATGCGAAAAATCAGTTCGCGCTCGTCCAGGTCCAGTTGGTGGTAGCTTCGCGACATGGGGCATCCTTCCGAGAGGGACTCTCAAAGTCCCAGAAATCCTCGAAATTCGCACTTCCAGATAGAATCCACCGCGCCCCGATCCATGTCCAGCGGATTGATAATAGAGATTATGTAAAATTAACATCGACTTTGTCGCCGATTTACCAGCCCAGAACTGAAAACGTCAAAGCCGCTGCTACGAACACGAATGCCCAAAGCGCTGCCATGCGCAACCCATCCGACAACCCGATCTGGCGTCCGCGGAGCCCCGCTGAAACAAGCACCAGCGCCCCGATGATCCCGATCATCCTGACGATGTCGTCGCCGCTCAAATCTCGATCTCCATCCCGTCGAATGCCGGCTGAACATGACTGGGCGTTTCGGCACACAGTGTCCGATAATCCATCGACTTGTCGAGATGCGTGAGGATGCCCTGGCCGACGCGCGCAGCCTCGATCAATTCGAGCGACATGTCGAGATGCGCGTGCGTGGGATGCGGTTTCCGACGCAGGCAATCCACGACGAGTACGTCCACGCGATCGAACAACGCGACCATCTCGGCGGTAATCTCGCTGAAGTCCGTCGCGTAACCAATTGATTTTCCGTCTTGATCGAAACGAAACGCCGTCGATTGCGCGGGACCGTGCGGCATCTGGCAGTGGTTGATCCCAATGCCGCAAATCATGCGTACCCGATCAAGGTTATCGATCTCGCACAGCGTGTGATAGCCATGCTGCCCAGCAAACACATAGCCGAAGCGCTGGCGCAAGCGGCGCACCGTCTCCGCTGCGGCATAGCCCGGAATCGGTCCGGCACGGCCATAGCGCAGCGGCCTCAGGTCATCGATTCCGTGACAATGATCGGCGTGATCGTGCGTCCACAATACGCCGTCAACACTGTCGATCCCGCACGACAGGAATTGCTGGCGCAAGTCGGTTGGCGTGTCGACCAGCAGGCGGCTGCCGTCATTGCCCTGGACCATGATGGCGACCCGACTGCGCCGGTTGCGCGGTTCGGCAGGATCACAATCACCCCAGTCGTTGCCGATGCGCGGTACACCTGTCGATGTACCCGATCCCAGAACAAGCAACTTCACAGTGACGCCTTTGAAAACAGGCGAAAGAAGTTTGCTCCGGTCACATCGGCGAGCGCTCCGCTGGTCATGCCACGAAGTCCGGCCACGAAGGCGCACGTATCGGCGACAAAGGCAGGCTCGCAGGTCTTACCGCGATGCGGCACCGGCGCGAGGAATGGCGCATCCGTTTCCACCAGTAGCCGGTCTTCAGGAAGTTCAGCAGAAATGGCCTGCAAGTCTTTAGCATTCTTGAATGTCACGATCCCGGAAATCGAAATTGTGAGGCCAAGTTCCAGCATGCGCTTGCCAAAGTCTGCCGATGCGGTGAAGCAGTGGATCAGTGCAGGAAAGGCCCCCTTCCCCATTTCGTCCTCGATGATCCGCGTCGTGTCATCCTCGGCTTCGCGCGTGTGAATGATCAGCGGCAGTCCGGTTTCGCGCGCGACCCGGATATGCACCCGGAACAGGTCTTGCTGAACCTGGCGGTCTGAATGATCGTAATAGTAATCCAGCCCGGTTTCGCCAATACCGATCACACGCGGATGGCAAGCAGCGTCCAGCAATGCCGCTTCACCAAGATCGGCATGGGCATCGGCTTCATGCGGATGAATGCCGATACTGGCCCATACATCGCTTTCGCGTTCTGCCGTTGCGACGATGGCGGCCCATTCGCTCTGCCGGGTCGAGATGTTGAGGAACCCGCGCACCCCGGTTTCGCGCGCACGGCCAAGCACCTGGGCCTGATCTTCGACCAGACCCTTGTAATTGAGATGACAGTGCGAATCGATCAGCATCATGCGGCGGTCGCATCCTCAGGCAGTTCCAGGCGCGGGAATGCCGGTGTCGGCTGGCCCAGCTTCTCCCCTGTGGCGACACGCGCCATGAACCAATCGGCATCGGTCAGGGCGGGGAACCCACGTTCCTCCAGCGGAATTCCGATTTGATCCAACACCTTCGCAGCGGAACTTGGAACAACAGGGGAAATTGCGATGGTAAGATCGCGGATGGCCATGAACAGCGTGAGCAGGACAGCCTTCATCCGGTCGGGATCGGTCTTGCGCAATGTCCAGGGCGCTTGTTCATCGACATAGGCATTGCACGCAAACACCGCGCGCATCCAGGCGTCGATCCCGCCGGAAAAATTGAGTTCGGCAAACGCACAAGGCAGTTCCTCGCGGCAGGCGGCGAAAACCATTGCCAATAGCGCGTCATCGGCAGCAATGCTCGGAAACGCTTCAAGTTCACCATGCATGTTTTTGAAAATCATGGACAGAACGCGCTGAACAAGATTGCCGTAGCTGTTCGCCAGTTCAGCGTTGCAGCGGGTCACGATCGCTTCGGGCGAATAGGAACCATCCTGCCCGAATGCCACTTCGCGCATCAGGAAATAGCGTAGCGGGTCGACACCGAAACGCTCCGCCAGTTCCAGCGGATCGGTGACATTGCCCAGCGATTTCGATTCCTTCTGGCCGCGATTGAGCAGGAAGCCATGGCCGAACACTTGCGCGGGCACGGCCAGGCCCGCGCTCATCAGAATGGCAGGCCAGTACACGGCGTGGAAACGGACGATATCCTTGCCGATCAAATGGAGATTTGCAGGCCAATATCTTGCAAAATCGCCGTTTTCGTCTGGAAAGCCCAAGCCGGTGAGGTAGTTTGTCAGGGCATCGACCCACACGTACATGACATGGCCATCGCTGCCGGGCACTTTCACGCCCCAATCGAAACTGGTCCGCGAAACCGAAAGATCGCGCAAACCACCTTCGACGAAACGCATCACTTCGTTGCGGCGGCCGTCGGGCTGGATGAACTGGGGTTGGCCATTGTAAAGCTGAAGCAGCGGTTCGGTATATTTCGACAGGCGGAAGAACCAGCTTTCCTCAACCGTCCATTCGACCGGGGTGCCTTGCGGGGAAAGTTTTTCACCCCTTTCCCCTGCAACAAGTTCGCTTTCATCGTAGAACGCTTCATCGCGCACCGAATACCAGCCTTCGTAGCGATCGAGGTAGAGATCACCATTGGCTTCGAGCCTGCGCCATAATTCCTGAGATGCCGCATGATGGCGATCTTCGGTGGTACGCAGAAAGACATCGTACGATACATTGAGTTCGTCACACATCGCAATGAAATGCGATGACATTTCGTCGCTCAGCTGTTTTGGCGTGATGCCGAGGTCGCGTGCCTTCTGCATCATCTTCAGGCCATGTTCGTCGGTGCCGGTCTGGAACCGGACATCGCGCCCCATCGCCCGCTGGAACCGGGCGATGACGTCTGCCGCAATGGCTTCATAAGCATGGCCGATGTGCGGCTTGCCGTTGGGATAGGAAATGGCAGTGGTAATGTAGAAGGGTTCGCCCATCGGGCCGGTCACTTTCATGCGTCGCGCTCGTGCAAGGATTCTGCGTCTTATCGAACGTCTTCCCTAGTCGGCGCGGCCGATGCCAGCAAGGAGCCGATTTCCATCAGCAGCATTCCAGTATCGAAGTTGTAGATCGGGGCCTCGGCCGCCAGCTTGACCAGACGCGCATGCGCCTCGACCAGGCGCAGCGTTGCCGTATCGCTGGCATGAGCCAGAGCGCGCACGACGGTCATCCGTGCGGCCTCTATCGCAGCCATCTGCCGTTCGCGATCCGGCCGAGCGCCGAGCGCCCCTGCCAACGCTCCGCGCAATGCAAGGTCGGGATCGCCACGTTCGACAAGGCTGGTGAAGATGGCCTGTGCCTTGGCAAGATCCTGTTCGGCGAAGGCGAGCGCCGCTCCCGGCGATCCTCCGGCAACGGCGAGCGCGGCGGTTCTTGTCGCACTGTCGAGTTGCGGTGCCACGGAGTCGAGCGCGCGGGCCACTTCAGCATCGGTCAGCGTGTGGAAACGCAGGATCTGGCAGCGTGATCGGACAGTGGGCAGCAAGCGTCCGAGCGCATGGACGACAAGCAGGAAAAACGTGCCTTGGGGCGGCTCTTCAAGGCTCTTGAGCAGGGCATTGACCGCGCCCTTCTCAAGCTGATCGGCGGCGTCGATGATTACCGCGCGCCGCGAACCCAGAGTCGGCCGCGTGTTCAGGCGGCGCTGGATTTCGCGCACCTGATCGACCGAGATGTTCCGCTTGGTCAGGAAGGCCTTGCCGTCGTCGCGTTTCTTCACCTCGTCATCATTGGCGGGGAGCGGGCGCAGCGTGAGAATGTCCGGGTGCATTTCGACAGGTGGCTGTGACACGCCCTGCTCTGCCATCAGTTCAGCCGCCGCTGCATGCGCAAACATGGACTTGCCCAGCCCTTCGCGCCCGGAAAGTATCCACCCGTGATGCATGCGACTGCCAGCCATCGCGGCATGCCATTCCCGCCAGGCGTCATCATGGCCGATCAGCGCGGTCATTGCGCAATCAGGTCGGCAATTGCGGCGAAAGCGCGCCGGGCAACTTCATCGGGTGTGCCTTGCGCATTGATAACGGCGAATCGTCGCGATTCTTCGGCAGCAAACCGAAGGAACGCCGCCGCCACGCCAGCGTGATACCGCGCATCGCGCCCGCCGATGCGATCCGCGCTGTCGCCGTCTCGCAGTGCGAGACGCTGCGCCGAAACTGCCGGATCGATCGTCAGCAACAATGTCCGGTCCGGTAGCAGGCCTTCGCTGCCGATGCCGTGGAGCGCCAGCACATCGGCATCGGAAAGGCCCCCTGCACCGCCCTGATAGGCCCGGCTGCTGTCCACATAGCGATCGCAGATCACCCATGCACCGCGCGCCAGAGCGGGACGGATGAGCTTTTCGACATGATCGGCGCGGGCGGCTGCGAACAGCAGTGCCTCGGCCCGCGCACCCCAGCCTTCGCCTTCGGTGGTGAGCAACAGGGAGCGGATGGTTTCTGCCCCGGCGGTGCCGCCCGGTTCGCGGGTGATCACCACGTCAAAACCGCGCGCGCGCAAATCTTGCGCCAGCAATCGCGCCTGCGTGGATTTGCCGACGCCTTCCCCGCCTTCAAGCGCGATGAAACGGCCTGCGATCACAGTCCCACGATCCGCATCGCGCCATCGCGCATCCGGGCGGAGAGGCCTCCCCTGGGCACGGATTCGCCAGCGACAAGCGGCAAGGCATGGACAGGTTCACCCGGAACCCGCACAAGCAGGCTGGCAACCGTCTCTCCCGCCGCGATCGGAGCCTTCAGCGGACCCTTGTAGCGAATGGACAGCGTGTACGCCGTTTTGCGCCCCGCTGGCGAGGTTACCGAAAGCGCACGGGGCGCGATCAATGGGACGGTACGTTCAAGCCCGCCCTGCACCTCCGCCTCGCCCACGCGCGCACCTTTGGCAAAAAGCGGTTGCGCGGCCCAGGCCGAAAACCCCCACTCGATGAAATCGCGCGATTGCCGGCCACGATCCTTCGGCCGGTCATACCCGCCAAGGACCATCACCAGTCGGCGGCCCTTGCGCTCGGCTGACCCAACGAAGCCATAGCCCGCTTCATTGGTGAAGCCGGTCTTCACCCCGTCCGCGCCCTCGGTAATGCCATAAAGCGGGTTGTGATTGGGCTGGGTGATGCCATTCCACGTCATCTGTGAATGACCGTAGAACTGACGATAAAGGTCTGGAAACCGGGTCATCAACGCACTGCTGAGCGTTGCCAGATCTGCCGCCGAGACATAAGTCTGGCCTTCGTCCATCCATCCGTTCGGTGTGTTGAAATGGCTGTCGCGCATGCCGAGGTCGGCGGCAGCGGCGTTCATCAGCGCCGTGAATGCCGGAACAGAACCGGTTGCGCCTTCTGCCAGCACGACGCAGGCATCGTTTGCCGAAACGGTGACGATGCCCTCCAGCAGTTCGGCGACGGTTGGCGTGGCGTTGGCGGGTATGAACATCGTGCTGCCGACATGGTTCCATTGCCGGAATGTTTCCGGGCGGACCGGAATCCGCTGGTCAAGCCGCAACTTGCCCTTGGTCAGCATGTCGAAGGCGACATAGCTGGTCATGATCTTGGTTATGGATGCTGGAACAAAGCGACGGTGTGCATCGCGCGCATAAAGCACCCGACCCGATCCCACATCGACCAGCAATGCAATCGGCGCATCGATTACCGGCATTGCCAGTTCAGGCGGTGTGGCAAAAGGTTGAGGCGCAGCGGCCTTTACCGGGATTGCCGCAAGGCTGGCACTTACCGCAGTTGCAACCAGTTTAGAAGGCAAGACACATTCCCCGACGTCATCCAGGGCCGCCGAGCGCCTCAAGCATTCAAGGCACGGTCACGACCTGGGCATCGGCATAGCCCGACCGCCGCGCCTTCGCCAGCGCTGCATCTGCTTGTCCACGATCCTTGTACGGCCCGGTTCGCACACGCCAGAACTTTCCCGCCTGCGCGGCTGAACCGCCAACGCTTCTGGCTGCGGCTTCGGCACGATCTTTCGAAGAAAAAGCGCCGACCTGAACGAACAGACCGGTTTCGGCAGTGGCAACCGGCTTTGCCTCCGGTTTCGGCGCGGGCATCGCTGCTGTTGCCGTAGACGCAGGAGCAGGCAATTTGGGCAATGGCTTCGCGGCAGCTCTTGGTAAGGCCGCCGCCGCAGGCACGCTAACTGCTTTCCCCGCCTCGGCAGGGGCAGGCGGCGTTGCAGCCAGACCTGGCGCTGGCGCGATCCCAAGCTTGCGCTTCAATACCGCGAGCAGGCCCGGCGGCGTGTCCATTCGCGCGGGCGCCTGCGATCCGCTGCGCAGCAACGCGCGTTCGACTTCTGGCGGGTTGACCCGGCGCACCCGCACGGGAAGCCGCGACATTGGCGGCGCGCCAAGTTGCGCCCATGCCTGAGGCGACAGCGAAACGAGGTTGCTGCCCTGCATCGGGCCACGCCGGGTCATCCGCACAAGGATCGTTCGGCCGGTCTCAAGCGAGGTGACCTCGACATAGCTGGGCAAGGGAAGCGTACGGTGCGACCCGCTGATGCCCTCTGCTGCATCTGTTTCGGCATAGCCGACCGAATCGTAATTGAGCGTATCGGCGGGCGTGTAGGTCACGCCGTCGATCATGAATGGCTCGCCCAGAACCATGGGGTAGTCCCCCGCAGGCCCACGCACTTCCGCGGCGGAAACTGGCGCAATTTCGTCATTTGCGCCACCACAGGCGGCAGTTGCAACGACGGCGGAAAGGGCAATCCAGCTAGCGGCTGATTTCATCTGCAAGAAGTCCCACGGACAAGGCGTAAAAGTTCGAGCAGTTGTAATCGAGGATAACCCTATAATTTCCGGTTAGCAGATAGGCAGTCTTCCCGCGCCCATCAGGTTCGAGCAGGCTGGCCATCACATCATCCGCAGGCCAATTGCCGGATTTTGGAAAGAGTCCCAGTGCCCGCCATTCGCGGATGGTCTTCCATCCTGTGTGCCGGTCGAAAACACGGACGCAACGCGGACTCTTCAATGTTGTGCCAAGGCTTGTGCGATCCAGCCCGTCCGGCACGGTCACCGCCACGCCCCATGGCTGGCCCGTCCGCCAACCGGCATCACGGAAGTAATTGGCGATCGAGGCAAGCGTATCGGTGCGATTGTTCCAGATGTCGGCAAAGCCATCGCCATCGCCGTCCTGCGCAACGCGAAGATAGACAGACGGCAGGAACTGCGGGTTGCCAAAGGCGCCTGCCCAGCTACCCACCAGCTTCGAACGCGGCACTCCCCGGTCAACCATTTTCATGGCCGCGATAAATTCATCGGCAAACAGTTCGCGGCGGCGGCCTTCATAGGCCAGCGAGGCCAGCGCGCGCGGAAGGTCGAAGTTCCCGGTATAGCCGCCGTAATCGGTTTCGTGGCCCCAGATCGCCAGCATGATCGGTCCCGGTACGCCATAGCGTCGCTCGATCGAGCCAAGCTGCCCTACGGCCGCAGCAAATTGTCGCCTGCCCCGCGCAATCCTCGAAGCGTCGACATGGCTGCGACGGTAGGGTTCGAACGCCGGAATCGTGCCGGTCGTCGATCCGGGCTGACTGCGATCGAGCTGGATCACCCGCTGGTTGAGCGTCAGCCCGGCCATCACTTGCGAGATTGTCGATTCTCGTACGCCTTCACCCCGCGCTCTGGCGGCCAGAAGCTGAAGATAACCCTGAAAACCCGCTTCTTCCGCATCGACCTGCCCGGAAGCCGGCCCAGCAAGCCCAAGCGCCAGCGCCGCCACGAACGCGGCTCGGAATGCCTTCATACCCGTTGAAAATTTCATGCCTCGGTGTCGCACGGATAGTTTGCGATGGGAATCCCCTTTGCGACCGACCGCGAAGCCGCTAACGGCAAAGCGATTCTGGCTGTCGCTGATTCAGGGCGCCAAAATCGTGCGGACAGGTGGCCGAGTGGTTTAAGGCAACGGTCTTGAAAACCGTCGTGGGTGGAAGCTCACCGTGGGTTCGAATCCCACCCTGTCCGCCAATTCCTATTGATTTAATTAGAGTTTTTCAAATTTGAGGGTGCAGTTCCCATAAAGGCTCCCCAATAGATCAGTTGCTAGAGGCCTTGCAGTTTCAAGCCGGAAGCACCAATCGTGAAGCATCCGCGATCGGTTGAAGTCGTGATCGCCTCCATTACTGGCCATACCGTAAGTATTCGGGCAGTTTGCTTGGTAAATGGCATGTCTATGACGGCTGGCAGCGGGAAAAATCCAACAAGATTGTTCCTAAGAAACAAATCGCGGGATGGTCGTTTAGAAACAATCCGGCGATCACCGGACAGAACCGCCCAGCCCCCTTCTTTGCCTAGTCGGACTATCCATTCTTCGTCCGTCAAAGAGCCAGTGTTGAATTTGTCTTTGATGTGCTCAACGTGGTGATAGCCAGAAAAAAGCTGGCCTAGCCCGCGCCCCAGCCGTGCCGGGAACATGTTATCAACGAGCAGTTTCACGCGGCCTTACGGGGAGCGTGCGTCATTTCGTATTCAAGTGCATCCCGGATCAATTTCGGTCGCAACTCAAACAACTTCGCCACAGCCTCCACAGAGCCTTCTGCTCTCACAGCCTGCGCCAGCCGCTCTGTTGGAATACCAGACTCGGCCACAATCGGCTGGCCAAACGAACGCTCCGGGTCGGCAACAATTGTTCGCTTTCCGTCTAAAAGCCACCAGCGGCGAGCAGCCTCATCGTCAAACTCTAGTCCAGTGAGACTAGGGGCGACAATGCGAGAGAAAACACCTTGGAGACTCCGAAGATCTATCAATTCGGGTTCGCCAACGTCGCGCCATATTTCCAGAAACAGAGATTTTCCGTCTGTTTTGAACTGCCTAGTCGAGAAAGGACGATCATCGCCAATGAGATCGCGCGCGCGAGCAATGCAGCGCCGGATCGTGGGCAGTCCAATTCGCAGCCCGCGCAAGGAATTTACAATGCGAGCCTCGACTAAATCGCGGAAACCAATGATCAGCGATTCGTCATCTTCAATGTCATATTGAGGGTGCCAAAGAGGTGCTTCATGCTTGCCATCATGGTCATAGCCGGAAAGCCAGCGCCTGAGATTGCGCGCGGGCATGTCAATCATCCGCGCCGCCTCACCGACGGTATAGATGCCAACTCCGAATGCCGCGTCGCTCATATGCACTCCATGCCCCGACCGAGCACTTGGCGCTAGAGCTTTCCGATGACAGGTTGCATCTAGGCCGTGAACCCATTAACGCGACGGTGTCTGAGCCTTCTTGATCTGTCGCACCGCCCAGATGACAATCGGAATTGTCAGAATCAGGAACACGATAAGTCGGGTGTTCCACTGCTCACCGCTGAAGAATGCGATCAAGGCAGCGGCAAAGAAGAATAGCGTCCAAGACATCCAGGGCTTCATAGGGTTCATCGTAACACGCCTTTCCTTGTTGAGCGAAAGCTGATTCAGGGACTGGATGAGCCGATATGACCTGACCGATTTCGAGTGGCGTGTGATCGAACCAATGTTGCCCAACAAGCCTAGAGGCGTGCCACGTGTCGATGACCGGCGTGTGCTGAATGGCATCTTCTGGGTGCTGCGGTCAGGGGCGCCGTGGCGAGACTTGCCGGAACGCTATGGCCCGCGCACAACCTGCTACAATCGCTTCGTGCGATGGCGAAAAGCCGGTGTGTGGGATCGAATGATGGACGCCATCACCGCCGCCCATGATGGCGATATCCAGATGATCGACAGCACTTCCATCCGGGCGCACCAACAGGCTGCGACGGCAAAAAGGGGGATCGAGATCATTGTCTCGGTCGCTCCCGAGGCGGGCTCACCACCAAAATCCACGCGGTCGTCGATGGGCAAGGCCTCCCGATCCGGCTCAGCCTGACTGCCGGGCAAAGCCACGACGGGCAAGCGGCTGACGATCTACTCAATCACGTTGGCGCCGGAACAATCGTGCTGGCAGACAAGGCGTATGACGCCGATCGTATCCGAGCGTCTCTCCGCGAAAAGGGATCGTTTGCCAACATTCCGCCCAAGGCAAACCGGAAGTCGAAACCGTACTTCAGCACATGGCTGTACCGCGAGCGGAACCTGATCGAACGCTATTTCTCCAAATTGAAGCACTTCCGCAGAGTAGCTACCCGCTACGACAAGTTGGCCGAAAACTTTCTGGCCATGGTCCAACTCGCCTCAATGCGCCTGTGGCTGCGCGTTTATGAGTCTACGGCCTAGAGAAGCCCGTCCAGCGAAACACTGGCGATCCTCGCTTCCAGTGAACGCGCACCATGCTTCCATGTAATGCTATCACCCTCAGTGGCACCGGACAGAAATACGGGATGCTGGTCGGTGTCCGGTTCGCAATCTGACAGTTTGCTGGAGGTTTTCCCTGGAGGAGTGCGGACAAAGAATTCCGCAGTCCTCCAGTTGTTTTGCGGGCTTTATTCGCCAAACCTCAGATATGGATCGCCCGTCCGTAAGCGGCCAGCACGCTTTCGTGCATGGATTCGCTGATTGTGGGGTGCGGAAACACCGTGTGCATCAGTTCGGCTTCCGTCGTCTCCAGCGTCTTGCCGATCACGTAGCCCTGGATCATCTCGGTCACTTCCGCACCGATCATGTGCGCGCCCAGCAGTTCGCCGGTTTTCGCGTCGAACACGGTCTTCACGAAGCCTTCGGGTTCGCCCAGCGCAATTGCCTTGCCGTTGCCGATGAACGGGAATGTGCCGACCTTGAGCGTGTAGCCCGCTTCCCTGGCTTTTGCTTCGGTAAGGCCCACGCTGGCAATCTGCGGGTGGCAATAGGTGCAGCCGGGGATGTTGCCGCGATCCATCGGATGCGGATGCACATCCTTGTTGCCCAGTTCCGCCGCGATGGCTTCAGCCGCGATCACGCCTTCATGGCTTGCCTTGTGCGCCAGCCATGGGCCGGGCGTCACGTCGCCAATGGCCCACAGATTTTTGACGTTCGTCCGGCCATAGCCATCAATGGCGATGATCCCGCGCTCAGCCTTTACGCCCAGCGCTTCGAGGCCGATGTTCTCGGTGTTGGGCGCAATGCCCACGGCGACGATGACGTGGCTGTAATCGCCTTCGGCAACCTTGCCATCCTTGCCCTTTATCTTCGCCTTCACCCCTGAAGCGGAGACGGCAAGACTTTCGACGCCCGCGCCCGTCATGATTGTCATGCCCTGCTTTACCAGCGCCTTTTCAAGGAAGGCCGAGACATCGGCGTCCTCGACAGGGACCACGCGGTCCATCATCTCCACGACTGTCACGTCAGCCCCCATGTCGTTATAGAAGCTGGCGAACTCTATGCCGATGGCACCCGATCCGATGACCAGCAGTCTGGTCGGCATGACCTTGGGCGTCATAGCGTGGCGATACGTCCAAACCCTCTCGCCATCGGCCTTGGCGAACGGCAGGTCGCGCGCGCGCGCGCCGGTTGCGACGATCACATGCTTTGCAGAAATCGTTTCGGCGCCCTTGTCGCCGGTAACTTCGACCGACGTCGCGCTTTTGAGTACGCCGCTGCCCATGTGCACGGCGATCTTGTTCTTCTTCATCAGGTGCGTAACGCCCTGATTGAGCTGCTTTGCCACCCCGCGTGAACGCTTGACCACGGCATCGAGATCCGCGCGGATATTGTCGGCGGCAAGGCCATAGGCAGCAGCGTGCTTCATGTGGTTGAGCACTTCGGCCGAGCGCAGCAGCGCCTTGGTGGGAATGCAACCCCAGTTGAGGCAGATGCCGCCAAGGTTCTCGCGCTCCACGATCGCCGTCTTGAGGCCCAGTTGCGCGCACCGGATCGCGGCCACATAGCCGCCAGGTCCAGAACCGAGAACGATGACGTCGTATTGGTCAGCCACGCAAATGCTCCTTCAGGCCAGTGGCCCATGATCCAGCGAAGCGGGCGGCGCGAGGCCGCTCGCAGTTATGTCAGGCGACCAGCCCAAGCGGGTTCTCGATCAGCGCCTTGAACGCCTGCATCAGTTCGGCCCCGTCTGCCCCGTCGATGGCGCGGTGATCGAAACTGCCGGTGGCCGACATGACCGTGGCGATGCCAAGCGCGCCATCGATCACATAGGGGCGCTGTTCGCCCGCACCGACCGCCATGATCATGCCCTGCGGCGGGTTGATGACGGCATCGAAGTTCTTGATGCCGAACATGCCGAGGTTGGAAAGCGACGCGGTGCCACCCTGGTATTCGTGCGGTTGCAGCTTGCCTTCGCGCGCCTTGCCCGCAAGCGTCTTCATCTCGGTGGCGATGGCCGAGACCGACTTGGCCCCGGCATCCACGATGATCGGCGTAATCAGGCCCGAAGGCGCAGCCACGGCAACCGAGATATCGGCGCGGGTAAAGCTGCGCAGTTCATCGCCCGCAAAGCTGACGTTGCACTTGGGCACCTGCATCAGCGCCTTGGCCAATGCCTTGACGAGAAGGTCGTTGACCGAAAGCTTCACACCCTGCGCTTCCAGCGCCGTGTTGAGCTGTCCGCGCAGCTTGAGCAGGGCATCAAGCCGGATGTCGACGGTAAGATAGATGTGCGGGATCGTCTGCTTGGCCTCGGTCAGGCGACGTGCGATGGTCTTGCGCACGTTGTTGAGCTTCGACGCTTCGTAGGGAATACCGAAGTCGGGAACCGCTGCCGGAGCCGCAGGAGCAGGAGCAGGTGTCGCTGCCGGTGCAACGGCAGGAGCGGCAGGTGCAGATGCTGGTGCGGGCGCAGCCTTGGCGCCTTCCACATCGGCACGGATAATCCGACCGTTGGGACCGGAGCCGGTCACGCCCGAAAGATCGATGCCCTTTTCCGCCGCGATGCGTTTGGCGAGCGGGCTGGCAATCAGGCGTTCACCCTTCGGTGCAGCAGCCGTTGTGGGAGCCGCAGGGGGTGCCGGGGCTGGTGCGGGAGCGGCTTCTGCTTTGGGCGTGGGGGCAGGAGCGGCCTTTGCTGCCGGGGCGGGCGCGCTGGCGTCCTCGTCCTCGCCAGCGATCATCGCGATCACCGTGCCGACCTTGACGCCTTCGCTGCCTTCGGCGACGTCTATCGAAACGATCGTGCCTTCGTCGACCGCCTCGAATTCCATCGTCACCTTGTCCGTCTCGATCTCGGCCATGATGTCGCCAGAGGCAACCTTGTCACCCACCTTCACCAGCCACTTTGCAAGTGTGCCTTCCTCCATCGTGGGGGAAAGGGCGGGCATCTTGATTGCGATGGGCATGGGTTGTTTTTCCGTGTCCTGATGGCGCAGGGGAAAGGCCGCCGGAACGAAAACCTCCCTTGCATCTTTTGTCGCCCCCATTTCACCAGCATGGCGCGTCGGGTCAAGTGGCTTGCAGCTTGCGCCGCATACGAATTTGCCGATATCTGTGCGCTGGAAGGATCAGGATCATGCCACAACGCATCTACCTCGTGATCATGGACGATACCGAGGAAGCGCGCGCCGCATTGCGTTTTGCCGCACGCCGCGCCGTGCGGACCGCAGGCACGGTGCACATCCTCGCGCTTGTTCCACGTCAGGAATTCGTCGCTTTTGGCGGTGTGCAGGCGACAATCGAGGAAGAGGCGCGCGATCGGGCCGAAGTTCTGGCGATGACCGCGGCAGGCAGCCTTGCCTCGGAATCGGGTCTGACCCCGGTGATCTCGGTCATGCAGGGCGATGGCCCGCAAGTCGTCCGCGCCTATCTGGCTGAACATCCTGAAGTTTCTGCACTGGTGCTTGGCGCGGCTACCGATAGTGGGCCGGGTCCACTGGTCACGCACTTTGCCGGAATCGCCGGGCAGCTCCCCTGCCCGCTGATGATCGTGCCCGGCGGCCTAGATGACGAGACAATCGACCGCGTGAGCTGACGCACGGGTTAGCGCTTGCCTTTTCCCTGATGCCGGATGTTCGAT
This sequence comes from Novosphingobium sp. CECT 9465, assembly GCF_920987055.1. Taxonomy (NCBI): domain Bacteria; kingdom Pseudomonadati; phylum Pseudomonadota; class Alphaproteobacteria; order Sphingomonadales; family Sphingomonadaceae; genus Novosphingobium; species Novosphingobium sp. CECT 9465. The sequence continues at coordinate 1,752,460 of NZ_CAKLBX010000001.1, read as the reverse complement.
GGCCGCCCGCGCTTTCCAGCGACATGAGGACCCTTGAACTTGCCGCTCTTGTCGCGCGGTTTGTGTTCGGTGCGGGTCCCGCGGCGTTCGATCCGATGACTGCCTTCGCCAGCGTCGACCGGCTCGAACTTCAACGCACCTGTCAATGGATTGGCTTCGGCAAGCCGCAGCTTGAGAATCATTCCCATGCTGAACTGTACGCCGGTCGATTCGCCGATCAGGCGCTGCGCCTTTTCGTCATAACCGAACCGTTCGGCACCCAGTGTTGAAACCGGCACCAGCCCGTCCCCGCCAAGGCCGATGATCGTGGCGAACAGACCGAACTTCTGTACGCCGGTAATGCGGGTGTCGAAAACCTCGCCGACCTTGCCCGATAGCCATGCTGCCACATAGCGGTCGATCGTATCGCGCTCTGCCTCCATCGCGCGACGTTCCGCCACGCTGAGCGCATCCGAAACCCGTCCGAGATCAGACCTGTCCCGATCGGAAAGTCCCGATGTCGCAGGCACATCGGCCTGAGGACGGGGTTGCTCCAATTTGTAGGCGTCCACCAGCGCACGATGGACGAGCAGGTCCGAATAGCGGCGAATGGGTGACGTGAAATGCGCGTAGCTGCCCAGCGCCAGCCCGAAGTGCCCGGCGTTGCGCGGTCCGTAATAGGCCTGGGTCTGGCTGCGCAGGACCGCCTCCATCACCAGCGCCTTCTCGGTTTCGTCCGAAACGTCCTTCAGCATGCGGTTGAACAGGGTCGGCGTAATCACCTGCCCCAGCGCCAGCTTGCGGTCGAATGTGGCGAGATACTCCTTGAGCGCGATCAGCTTTTCGCGGCTCGGCGGTTCGTGGATGCGGTAAACCACCGGCGCGACCTTGGCCTCCAGCGCCTTGGCCGCCGCCACGTTCGCCGCGATCATAAAGTCCTCGACCACGCGATGGGCGTCGAGCCGTTCGCGCAGCGCGATTTCGGCGATCTTGCCATTGGCATCGAGCACGACCCGGCGCTCAGGAAGGTCAAGGTCGAGCGGGTCACGATCCTTGCGCGCCTGTTCCAGCAAACGCCATGCGTCCCACAAATTCGTCAGATGCGGTGCAGCTTCGCCAGAATCGATTCGCCGCTGTGCTTCTTCATAGGCGATGACTTCAGCGATCCGCACCAGCGCGCGCGTGAAGCGCCATTCCTTGATCCGGCCTTGGGCATCGATGGACAAATGGCAGGCCATGGCCGCACGATCGGCGCCTGCTTTCAGCGAGCAGACGTCCGCGCTCAATACTTCGGGCAGCATGGGAACGACTCGGTCCGGGAAATAGACCGAGTTGCCGCGCTTGCGGGCTTCCCGGTCGATCTGCCCGCCGGGGCGCACATAAAAGCTGACATCGGCAATGGCGACGAGCGCACGGAAGCCACCCTCGCCATCGGGTTCTGCCCAGATGGCATCATCGTGGTCGCGGGCATCGCTGGGGTCAATCGCGACGATCGGCAGGTGCCGCAAGTCCTCCCGATGCTCTTCGCTGAGTGGCAGCTTGGCGGCAATATTGCCCTCGTCCAGCGTCGCCTGTGGAAAGACGAACGGGATGCCGTGCTTGTGGATGGCGATGAGGCTGAACGCGCGCGGCGCCAGCGGATCGCCCAGAATAGCCGTAACCCGGACGCCCGATCGCGGTGAGCGACCGGCAGGTTCGGCAAGGACCAGTTGCCCGGCTTCCGCTCCGGCCAGATCGGAAATCTGCACGGCATTGCGCACACGCTTGTCTACCGGAGCGAGCCAGCCCTTGCCCGTACCGTCAAGCTCCACCACGCCCAGCACCTGCTCATCGGCGACAGCAAGCTTTTTCATCGGATGGGCAATCCAGCCCCTGCCTGCTTCCTCAGTGCGCGCCAGCACACGGTCGCCAACCTTCAGCGCGGCCTGACGGTCACGCACTTTGCCGCGCGGTTCCACAATGCGCAGGCGTGGCGGCGGGCTGGCGTCATCGGGCTGCCAGGTTTCAGGAATGGCATAAGCCTCGCCATCCTCGATTTCGAGTACGCGGAGCACCGTCACCCGCGGAACACCGCCCATGGCGTGGAACGCGCTGCGGTTCCCGTCGATCAGACCCTCTTCGGCCATGTCCTTGAGCAAGGCCTTGAGCGCAATCTTCTCCGTCCCGCGAAGGCCGAATGCCTTGGATATCTCGCGCTTGCCTGCGGGTTCATCCGACTGTGCAATGAAATCGAGGATCTGTTCACGCGATGGCAGACCTTGCGCGAACTTCACCGCAGGCTTGGCTGCGGACCTGGGCGGATATTTGCTATTTACCATTTCCGGCATGTGGTCCCTCACATCGGCTATGGCAAGCGGTGATCAGGGCTTGGGTAGCGGCGCGAATTGTCCGCCTGGCACCGCAGAAGCAACCGGACTTTCGGCGCCGCTGGCACTGATCGCGCTCACCCCGAACAACCAGTCGTCGGCCCGTACGCCAGGCAGGGTGACAGAAAGCATGGCAGTCTCCGCAACCACTGCTTCCCACGCTGCCGCATCGGTGCGGCGTTGCCATACTCTATAGCGAACCGCTCCGGGAACTGCCTTCCATTCAAGCTCTGTCGAGGTCTGGACTGCACCTTTCATTGTCGGTCCGGGCGGCATCGGCGCAGCGGCCAGCGCTGCCAGCGCGCGGACATTCAGCTGCGTGACCTTGGCGAGGTATGCAAAATCCATCTCATCGATGGTGTCGCCGAACTTTATGCCCTTCTCCACCCGCACGTCCTGATGCTGATGTTCGTAGTCCTCCACCGCCACGGTCAGACGAATCGCGGGGTAGCCCTTGTCGGAAAACGGCAATTGATCTCCGCCGCGCCCCATCCGGTCCGCCCGCCAGATCTGCCGCACTGCCAGACCGTTTGCATCTTGCGTGGCAAGGCCACCGATCCAGCGCGCGATATTGCGTGAAGGGCTGTCATTCTCGCCACCATAGCGCCGCATCTGCGCCCGCAAGGCGTCTGTTGCATCGGCGCGTGGCCCTTCGGACAGGACGCGGACGTGGGCATCATCGCGGTAACCGTCCGACCCGCGCGACCCGCCGACGATATCGTTGTTGAGCACGGCCTTGATCGTCCAGCCTTGCTGCGCCGCGTAATCGGCCAGCAATTTCCCGCCAAGCAGACCCTGCTCCTCGCCGGAAAGCGCGGCATAGACGATGGTGCCTGCAAATTTCTGTTTTGACAAAATCCGTGCGGCTTCCAGCACCAGCGCAGTGCCTGAGCCGTCATCATTCGCGCCCGGCGCATCGCTGGTTGCATCAAGAATGGCGCTGACCCGGCTGTCGATATGCGCCTGCACGATCACGACTTCGCCCGGCCGCTCGACCCCGCGCTGGATCGCCACCACATTGACGAGCCGGGTCGGCACCGGCACACGGTCGCCCGTCACCATTCGTTCGGGGAGCGCGATTTCAAGGCAGCCGCCGCAAGCTGCCGATGTCTTGCGGAATTCCGCCTCCGCCCACGCCCGCGCTGCGCCGATGCCGCGCGCAGGATCGGTCTGGCTCGACAGCGTGTGACGGGTGCCGAAACCGATCAGGCGTTCAACGTCGGCCCGCATCCTGCTTTCCGAGATTGCCTGTTCGGGCGGGGCGGCAAAGGCCGATGGCGATATGGCCAGCGAGACGAGAAGGATCAGGGAGCGCATGGTCCCAGCTTACGTCATCGCGCAGCCCAGCCAAGCCTGCGCCGCAACAAGGGTGGCGACACGCGCCACCACCCGTCAAACCTTGTCAGTATGACCGCGCGATCAGGATCGTCTCCACCGCCGGTTCGCCCGTGAACAGGCAAGTGCCGGTCGGCATTTCGGAACCGAGCGGCGTATTGCGGATGGTCAGCTTCAGCGCCTTGAGCTGTTCAACCACCTTGTCGAGCGCGGCGCCAGTCGGCTTGGACCAGCCTACCTGAACCCAGCCTGGAAACTTCGCGCTTTCGGCAAAGTATGCGGCAAGCCCGGCAAGATCGGTCACGTCTCGCACGATCTGGGCATCGCGGCGCGCGCGCGCTTCTTCGAACAGTCCAGACTGGATCGCTTCCAGTTGCGCGGCAGCCCCGGCAATGAAGTCTTCCCTGGCCTGCCCCACGAAGTTCGGCTTGGCATCTTCGCGCCACAACTGATCGCGGCGCAATACCGAAACCTGCCCGCCCTCAGCATCGCGGCCACCGATCTCAAGGATCAATGGCACACCCTTCTTCACCCACGCCCAGCGCTTTTGCGTCGCCTTGCCGGGACGCTTGTCGAGCAGAACGCGGACGCGCTCATCGAACACCGACTGCCTGGCCAGCGCGGTGCGAATTTCTTCGCAATAGGCGAGCAAAGCTTCATCGCCATCGTTATCGCGCAACATCGGCAGGATCACGATCTGCTGCGGTGCCACCTGTGGGGGCACCCGCAAACCATCGTCATCGCCATGCGTCATGATCACGCCGCCGATCAGCCGCGTCGACACGCCCCAGCTGGTGGTGTGCGCAAGCGCCTGCTGGCCTTCTTTGTCCTGATAACGGATCCCGGCCGACTGTGCGAAAGTCGTCCCCAGATAATGCGACGTACCTGCCTGAAGCGCCTTGCCATCCTGCATCATCGCTTCGATCGAGAACGTCTCGACCGCGCCGGGAAAACGCTCGTTTTCAGGCTTGGGTCCGGCAACGACCGGCATGGCCAGCGGACCTTCGGCAAAAGCGCGATACATTTCCAGCGCGCGCAAGGTTTCGGCCATGGCATCGGCTTCATCGGCGTGAGCCGTATGGCCTTCCTGCCACAGGAATTCACTGGTGCGCAGGAACATGCGGGTACGCATCTCCCAGCGCACGACGTTGGCCCACTGGTTGACCATCAGCGGAAGATCGCGCCACGATTGCACCCAGCGCGCCATGGCCGCCCCGATCACCGTTTCCGATGTGGGGCGCACGACCAGCGGCTCTTCCAGCTTCGCTTCAGGATCGGGAATCAGCCCGCCATTGCCATCGGCGATCAGCCGATGGTGCGTGACAACCGCCATTTCCTTGGCAAAGCCGTCAACGTGTTCCGCTTCCTTGGCGAAATAGGACAGCGGAATGAACAGCGGGAAGTAGCAGTTCTCTACGCCCGCTTCCTTGATCTGCGCATCCATCAGCTTCTGGATGCGTTCCCAGATGCCATAGCCCCACGGCTTTATGACCATGCAGCCGCGCACGCCGGATTCCTCGGCGAGTTCAGCCTCTGCGATCACCGCCTGATACCATTGGGCGAAGTCATCGGCGCGCTTTACATTCAGCGCGTGCTTGATGCCTGAAGAATTCTTGGAGTGCTGGTTCATGGCTCGCGCGTTAAGGCGCAAACGCGTTTCCCGCAATGCCCAGATTGGGTATTGCGGGAAACGATGCGTTACTTGGAAAGCTGGTCGAGCTTCTTCTGCATTTCCGCCATCTGCGAGCGCAGGGCGTCAAGCTCGCCACCTTCGGAAGCAGGCTTTTCCTCATCCTTGACGACACCGCCCGGAACGAAGGCCGCTGCCGCAGCCTTGAACATTTCCATGTTGCGCTGGGCAATTTGCGCCAGCGGATTCGAGCCGATGCTCTCCTCGATCGCCTTGCGCATCTTGGCCTGGTTCTCGCGGAAATGATCCATCGATGCTTCAAGGTATCCGGGCAGGAACGCCTGCATGGAATTGCCATACATCGAAATCAGCTGGCGAAGAAAGTTGGTTGGCAGGATCTGCTCGCCCGCCGCTTCTTCATCCATGATGATCTGCGTCAGGATAGCATGTGTCAGATCGGTGCCGGTCTTCGCGTCGATCACTTTGAAATCGACGTTCTCCTTCACCATCTGCGCGAGATGATCGAGCGTTATGTAGCTCGACGTACTTGTATTATAGAGGCGACGGTTAGCGTATTTTTTGATTATAACCGCTTCGCCGGACTTTGATTCACTGGACATGGCTTACGCCCCCACTGCGACATTTCGTCTTTTAGCATGTGCAGCATGTGCAGCGCAACAAAACTTAACAGAAATCGTTAATCGCCTTTTAACGTGCAAATCGCTGGCCCATCAGCGTCAGTAATTCGTACTGGGATAGCCCGCTGGCTTTCGCAGCCAGTGGCAGATCGTAAACCGCTTCCAGCCAATCACCTTCGCGGCATTCCGCAAGATCGGTCAGGTCCACGATCGTCAGATCCATCGATATCCGGCCCAGCACCGGCACATCGCGACCCTGCCACGAAAATCTCCCCGCCCCTGACCAGCAGCGCAGGTATCCGTCGGCATAGCCGAGGGCGAGAACACCGGCTCGCATGGGCCGTTGCGCAATAAACGTAGCATTATAGCCAACACGATCGCCGGGTTTGAGCGAACGTACCTGGATCACCGCTGCTTCAGGGAACGCGACCTGCGCGATTCTGCCTGCAAGTTCGGGACGCGCAACACCTCCGTAAAGCGCAAGCCCAGGCCGGGTGAGATCGGCGTGATATGTGCGCCCAAGCGCAATTCCTGCGCTGTTCGCCAGGCTGTAGCGTCTTGCACTGACTGACTGGCGGACCGATTCGAACGCAAGCCGTTGCGCAGCATTTTGCGAAACGTCTTCATCCGCGCTGGCGAGATGGCTGAGGCAGATATCCAGGTCGAGCGCAGCGATAGCCGCATCGCCCAGTTCGTCCCGGCTGATCCCAAGGCGATTTATGCCCGTATCGACCATGAGATGGCACGGGCCGCCGCCGGATTCATGCCACAAATGGACTTGTCGCAGCGTGTTCAAAACCGGTCGCACCCTCGTCGCGCGGGCAAAATCGGCGTCCTGCATCGTAGTCGGGCCGTGCAGAACAGCAATGTGTTCCGCGGGGACATGGGCCAGCAGATCAGGCGCTTCGCCCCAGTGCGCCACGAAAAAGTCGCGGCATCCCGCATCTGCCAGCACACGCGAAGCGCGCGCGGCGCCGATCCCATAGGCATTGGCCTTGACGGCTGCACCTGCACGAGCCGTGCCGGACATCACATCGAGCGTTCGCCAATTCGAAGCAAGGGCGCCAGCATCCATGCGCAAGCGCAGTGCAGCAGGCGGCAGCGGAATGTCAGTCATCCGTAAAATCTGTGGGAAGGCCCGATTTCAGCCCCCAGACGGACACGATGAGTGCGACCAGCACGATGATCCAGGTGTACCACAGGCCGGAATAAGGGTCGCCCGTCCGCGCAACGATGTAGCTTGAGATGAGCGGAAGGAAGCCGCCGAAATATCCGGTGCCGAGATGATAGGGGATCGACATCGAGCTATAGCGGATACGAGGGGGAAACATTTCCGAAAGCAGGGCCGCAACCGGACCGTAAGTGGCGCCCGACAAAGCCATAAGCGCCAGCAGCGCCCCGACAACGACAGCGATCCGCCCCAGCGATGGCGTGACCTTCGCAAAATCATACCCCCTGGCGCCCAACTCGGCCTGAAGCGCATCGGCGCGTACGGCAGCCTTCTCCGTCCATGGGTAACCCGAAAGATCGGAAGGCTCAGCGCCGATCGTGACCGTAAAGGTCGATGTTGGTTCAAGTTTGTAGGTAACGCCCGACGCCGCGAGGTCTGCCAGCAGTTTTCCGCAATTGCTGTCCTGTTCCGAGGCAAAAGGGCTGTAATTGCAGTCAGGGCCGCTGACGACCACCGGATTGCGCGCAGCGGCGGCGGCCAGTTCGGGGTTGGCCGCCGAACCCATCAACCAGAAAGTGGGAAAGAGCAGCAGCAGCGTGGCGGCATACCCGAACACGATAGGCTTCTTCCGCCCGATCCGGTCCGACAGTGCGCCGAATACGATGAAAAATACCATCCCCACCGCCGCACCGATGCCGACGATGATTTCGGCCAGCGTGTCTTCCACCCGCATGGCAGACTTGAGGAAGCTGAGGCCGGTAAACATCGCCGTGTACCAGATCACGGTCAGGCCCGCGGCAATTCCGAACAGGGCAATAAAGATGCGCCGCTTGTTGCCGGGATAAGTGAAACTTTCAACAAACGGATTGCCGGCGAGTTCGCCCTGCTCCTTCATCGCCTGGAAAACGGGGCTTTCCGAAAGCTTCAGCCGCATCCACAATGACACCGCCAGCAAAGCGATGCTGACCAGGAACGGTACGCGCCAGCCCCATGAAAGCCACACAGCCTCGGTCATCAATGCCTTGCTGGACAGCACCACGATCAGGCTGAGCACGAAGCCGCCCACGACGCTGGCCTGAATGTAGCTGGTGTAATACCCGCGCCTGCCACCCGGCGCATGCTCGGCCACGTAGATCGCCGCACCCCCGTATTCCCCGCCCAGCGCCAGCCCTTGCAGCACCCGCAGCAGGATGACGATGGCAGGGGCAACCAGACCGATTGTTTCCGCAGACGGAATCAACCCCACGCCAGCGGTGGCAACGCCCATCAGCGTGACGGTTACAAGGAACGTGTATTTCCGGCCCAGCTTGTCGCCCAGATAGCCGAACAGGATCGCGCCCAGTGGCCTGAAGCCGAACCCTACAGCGAAACCCGCCCACACCAGCAGCACCTGCAAGGTCGCATTGTCTGACGGGAAAAAGGTCTTGCCGATGATCGAGGCGAGCGTCCCGTAAATGAAGAAATCGTACCATTCGAACACCGTACCGGCTGAACTGGCGGCAATGACCAGTCGAATGTCCGAAGCGCTCGGCTCAACCGCGCCGGCCTTTCCTTCAACAACGCTCACACCAGAATCCCCCGGATTGTCCTCTTGTGATTGCTGCCTTAGCGAAGACCCCTGACTGACGAAAGCCCCGCCCCGGCATTCGCCCGGTGTCTTGCGGACCAGCCCTTTCAGGCCAGATCTTTCAGGAAGCCCCTTTCAGGAAAGCGCATCAAGCGCGGCATCCCACGCCAGCATCATCGCCCCGTGGCGCGCGGGATAGTTTCGCGCAGGTTCCAGCAGGTCGATTCCGGGCCAATCGGGCGCCGTACCGGCTTTGGCCAGCCACGCCGCCAGGTCCTGTCTCGACGCTGCGATCTGTGCCTGATCGCGCCCGATCGCGTTCCTTGCGAAAAGCGATGCGGCCGCCTGTCCGACCGCGCAGGCATGCGGCCTGATCCCGATCGTGCTGATCCGGCCCTGCACGTCCAATGCCAGCCCCATTTCAATCGTGCTGCCACAACTGCGCGAGCGGGCAGAGCCTTTTCGCTCCAAACCATCGTTCCACGGAAATTGTGTCAAGGTCATCGCCGCAGCGAGAATTTCGGGCGTATAAAGCCCCGCGGATGCCATTGCTATTCGCCCAAGGCAGCAGCACGGGCCTTGCGCCTGGCGACTTCGCGCGCCTGATCGGCGGCCTCTTCGCGGCGATCCCCGATCATGGTCAGCAACTCCTCGCTCGCGGCATTGAGGAACGGATAATTGCGCGACTCCGTAATCCAGTCCGGTCTCCCGTCCTTGCCCCAGACAAGGTCATAGGCAAACACCACGACCGAATAGCCCAGGACGACGATGATAAACCCTTTGACTGCGCCGAACCCGAAACCCAGCAGCCGGTCTATCGGCCCGATCACGGAATCCCTGCTCGCCGTCCCCATCCGTCTCGCAACGAAGCGCACGACGATGTAAGGCAGCAGGAGCAACAGGAAAAATGCGAGCACACCGGCGCCCGTCTCGTTCGAGATGAAATCGGTGACCTGATACGTCGCGCGTTCATGGAAATAATGGACTGCCAACAGCGACAGGCACCATGCTGCCAGCGACAGCACCTCTTCGACGAAACCGCGGAAAAATCCGCCGACCGCGCCGATGCCTACAAGTAACAGAACTGCATAATCGAACCCGGTCATCGCAGCCGAGCCTATGATCCGCCCATGACCCGGTCAACCAGATTTGGCAGCAGCCTGAGCGGGGCGTAACGAAGGCCATCGACTTTTTCTGCGCCGGCTTCAGGGCCGCAACCGCGGGTGAATCCCAGCTTTGCCGCCTCGCGCATCCGCACCGGGGTATGCGCTACGGGCCGTACTTCGCCAGACAGTGAAATCTCGCCAAACCAGATCGAATCCGCGGGCAGCGGCCTGTCCGACAGCGCAGAAATCAGCGCCGCAGCAACGGCAAGATCGGCAGCGGGATCGGTCAGCCTGTAACCACCTGCAACATTGAGATAAACTTCGGCCGTAGAGAAATTCAACCCGCACCGCGCCTCAAGCACGGCGAGCAACATCGCAAGGCGCCCGCTGTCCCAACCCACCACCGCACGACGGGGTGTGGCCCCGCTGGCCAGGCGAACGGTCAGCGCCTGAATTTCCACCAGCACCGGGCGCGTCCCTTCAAGCGCGGGAAACACGGCGCTGCCCGGCACTTCCTGTTCACGTCCTGAAAGGAACAGCAGCGAAGGATTACCCACTTCCTCAAGCCCTGCCCCGGCCATCGCGAACACGCCGATTTCGTCAATAGCCCCGAAGCGATTCTTGATCGCGCGCAGGATGCGGTACTGGTGGCTCCGCTCTCCCTCGAAGCTCATCACCACATCGACCATGTGTTCCAGCACACGCGGCCCGGCAATCGAACCGTCCTTGGTCACATGGCCGACAAGAACCAGTGCTGTACCGGTTTCCTTGGCATAACGGATCAATTCAAACGCGCAGCCGCGCACCTGGCTGACGGTTCCGGGCGCACCCTCGATCTGGTCGGAATGCATCGTCTGGATCGAATCGATTACCAGCAGCGCAGGCGGCTCCATCGTGCCCAGCGTGGTCAGAATATCCCGGACTGAAGTGGCGGCCGCAAGACGGATCGGTGCCTTGCCAAGGCCAAGGCGATCTGCGCGCAGGCGCACTTGATCGGAAGCTTCCTCGCCGCTGATATAAACCGCCGTACCGCCTTCCATGGCAACCTTGGCCGACGCCTGGAGCAGCAGCGTGGATTTTCCGATCCCCGGATCGCCGCCCATCAGGATCGCACTTCCGGGCACAAGGCCGCCGCCCAATGCGCGGTCGAACTCTGCGATGCCCGTCTTGCGCCGTTGCGGCAGCGCTATCGGTGCATCGAGGGAGACGAACGCAACCCGCCGACCGCCGCTGGACAAATCATGCTTGGCCGAAAAGACCGTTTCCGGCGCTTCTTCAACCAGCGTGTTCCATTCGCTGCAATCGGCACACTGGCCCTGCCAGCGGTGCGTAACGCTACCACAGGCCTGGCAGACATAGCGGCGTTTCGGTTTGGCCATGGCACCTGCTTATTCGGAACATATCTGGAACACAAGTGCGCCCAAGCGGAAAACGCCGCCAAAACCGCAAGATTTCGCTAACCACACGACTTGCGATCATCGTTAACGCGGCGGTGCTATGGCCCTTCACCATGGCTGTAGCATCCTCCCACTTTCTCGGCATCGATCCGAAGATGTATCGTCATTTCGCGATGGCAACCGTCGCGATTTCAACGATCGTTGCGGTGTTTGCAGATGGTGAATCGCAACAGGCGATGGCGCACAACCGGAAGCCCGCCGAGATCAAGCAGGCCGAAAAGCCCAAGTTCGGCAAAGCGACCCTTGCGGATAACCGCGAAGATGGCGGCAAACGCAAATCGGGCGGCAGCGGCTTCCATGGCCAGTTCGGCGCGCCGATGGACGGATCGTCGGCGGCAGGCGGGAACAGCGGTGTGATACCCGCAGGCCTTGTGCTGGCACCACCGCCGATCATCGTGGAGGTCAACCAGAACGCGCTTGCCCGGATGACACCCGAACAGCGCGCTGCCTATCTCAAGCGGCTTGAGGAAGAGCGGCAGCGCCGGATGAACGAAGGGCCAACAGTGCCCAGCCCCGCGCAAGTTTCAGCGCTCGCAGCATCGTCGGCGGCGCGTTCAGGGTCAGAGGAAATCGACTAGCCTTTCGGCATGAGCGCCATCGCAGAAACAACCAGCGCTTCGGCACCTGCCGCAATGACCTTGTCGGCCTCAGGCGCGAAGAACGGACTGTGAAGCGACGGTAGCGGGCGGCCGTCCCTGCGCGCCCTTTCCAGATCGTCGGCGCGTCGTCCGCCCACCCACAGGATCGTCGTTTCGATATTGTCGCTGTCCGCCCGGCCAAATTCCCCGAAGTCTTCCCCGGCCATCGTAGGCGTTGTTTCGACGACGCGGTCCTGCCCCAGCCTTGCGGACAGGATCGCATGAATCTTCCGGGTGAAGTCCGGTGTATTCCATGTCGCGCGGGTATGTGGTTCGCGCACGACCACGCCGGGCATGCGGTCGTCGGGCATTCCTGCGGCCATCGCCTCGCCCTTGGCGATCCGCGCAATGCCATCGAGCAGACGCTGCCGCTGCGCGTCGCCATAGCTGCGCACGGTCAGCTGCAAGTGTGCTTCATCGGGGATGATGTTGTGCTTGGCTCCGGCATGAAAGCTGCCCACAGTTACCACCGAAGGTTCGAACGGGCTGGTCTCACGGCTCACCAGCGTCTGCAACCGGGTGACGATGGCGCTTGCCAGAACGATCGGGTCTTTCGTGGTGTGCGGATAGGCGCCATGCCCGCCCAAGCCCGGCACGGTCAGGTCCACGCTATCGACATTTGCCAGCGCAAAACCCGGCACAGTGCCGATCACACCCGATGCCAGATCGCCGGTATCGTGAAAGGCAAGAGTGTATTTCGGCTTGGGGAAACGCGTGTAGAGACCATCGGCAAGCATCGCCCTTGCGCCCAGCCCCACTTCTTCTGCGGGCTGGCCGATCATTACCAGGGTGCCGGACCATGCCTTGCGATTGGCGGCCATCAACCGGGCCACTTCGATCCACGCCGTCATGTGGGTATCATGGCCGCAGGCGTGCATGACGCCGCTTTCAACCCCGGCGGTGGAGGTGCCGCGCACCTTCGAAGCAAAGGCAAGGCCAGTCTGCTCGATGACCGGCAAGCCATCCATATCGGCGCGAATCAGGACAACAGGCCCTGAACCGTTGCGCAGTATGGCCACAACGCCAGTCTGCCCCACCTTTTCGGTCACTTCGAATCCAGCCTTGCGCGCCTCATCCGCCAGCTTTCCGGCCGAGCGCATTTCCTGAAAGCTCAGTTCCGGGTTTGCGTGGAATTCGCGGTAAATTTCCATCAGGCCCGGCAAATCGCGCACAATCGCCTCGCGCAATGGATCTGCGCTGGCGGGTGTTGCGGAAAGCGCGATGGCCGATGCGGCAGCAAGCAAGGTCTTCATGGCGCGCACGCTACCGGCGGCGGCGGAACAGACAACTGCTTTATGCGGATGGTGCCCCTGGCCCGACTCGAACGGGCACGTATTTCTACAAACGATTTTGAGTCGTTCGCGTCTACCATTCCGCCACAGGGGCACGGGATCGTCAGGGGACGGGCCTTAGCCAGCCCCCTGACGACACGTCAAGTGTTGCGAAGCGATCCTGCCAAAAGCTTGTGCAGCTTTGAATGGAGCGCGTCATTGCCGGCAAGGATCGTTTCGTCGCAGATGGGCAGCGACCGGCCCTTGTAATCGGACACGAAACCGCCGGCTTCGCGCACGAGCAGGCATCCGGCGGCGCTGTCCCACGGCTGCAGGCTGCTTTCCCAATAGCCATCATAACGGCCCGCTGCCACCCACGCGAGATCGAGCGACGCCGCACCGTTGCGGCGGATGCCCGCGATCCGGGGACCGAGTTCGGCGTAGATCCGCACCCATTCGTTGATATCACCGCGCCCGGCAAACGGGATGCCGGTGGCGATCAGCGCTTCATCGAGATAGCGGCGCGCCGAAACCCGCAGGCGGCGGTCCTGCAACCACGCGCCCCGGCTTTTCTCCGCCCAGAAGCTTTCATCGGTGACCGGCTGGTAGACGATGCCGGCGGTGACTTCGCCCCAGCCCCTGCCGTCCAGAGTCGGTTCCTGCACCGCGATGGAAATCGCAAAGTGGGGGATGCCGTGAAGGAAGTTGCTGGTGCCGTCGAGCGGATCGATGATGAAGCGCGGCTTGCCGTCGTCACCCGGAATCTCGCCGCCTTCTTCCATCAGGAAGCCCCAGCCCGGACGTGCCTCGCGCAGTTCGTCCCACAAGATGCGCTCGGCCATCTGATCGGCCTTCGACACGAAGTCAGCGGGGCCTTTCTTGCTGACCTGAAGGTGTTCGACTTCGCCAAAATCGCGGCGCAGGCGTTGGCCAGCCTTCCGCGCGGCGCGCTCCATCACCCGGATGAGGCCAGTAATAGCAGCCATCTAATCAGCCCACCTTGCCGACGTAGGAGCGTTCGTAAACGTCGACGATGATGCGGGTGCCACTGCCGATATGCGGCGGAACCATCACACGCACGCCATTGTCGAGGATCGCGGGCTTGTACGACGAAGAAGCGGTCTGGCCCTTCACCACGGCATCGGCTTCGACGATGGTGGCTTCGACCTGATCGGGCAACTGTACCGAAATCGGGCGCTCGTCATACATTTCGAGCAGTACGGTCATGCCGTCCTGCAGGAATGCTGCGGCATCGCCGAGAAGATCGGAAGGCAGCGTGATCTGGTCGTAGTTTTCCACGTCCATGAACACCAGGTCGTCGCCCTCGGCATAAAGGAACTGGAAGTCCTTGGTGTCGAGACGGACGCGCTCGACCGTGTCCTGGCTACGAAAGCGGACGTTCGTCTTGCGGCCGTCGATGAGGTTCTTCATCTCGACCTGCATGAACGCACCGCCCTTGCCGGGCTGGGTGTGCTGCGTCTTGGCAACTTTCCAGATGCCCTTTTCGTATTCCAGGATATTGCCCGGACGGATGTCCACGCCGCTGATCTTCATGATGGAAAGAGCCTTGCCTAAGTAAGGGAAGCGCGGCCCTTAGCCGCTCGTGGCCGTTGCTTCAAGCGGGCGTCGCATGCTAGCGCATTTTCCATGAAACGGATGACCCTCCCCGCGCTTGCGCTGCTGACCGTGGCGACGTCTGCAAGCGCCGTTCCCGGCGGCAAGCTGACAACGCTTCAACTGGGAAACTGGACTTGCGAAGTTCCAGGCGACGCCACGGTCATGCCCATAGCAAAGCCTGAACTCAGCTTCCGCACAGTGCCCGATTCAAGCTATATCGCGCCCGATGGCACACGTGGTTCGTATCTTCGCCTTGCTGGCGAACTCATGTTGACCAGCGGTTCGTTTTCGGGGCGGCGCTTTGTCATGGATGGTGAGGAAATCATGCGCGAGCAGGGCCGCGATGACGAGGCACCAGCCATTCGCTGCGTTCACGCCAGCCCCATCAATATCGCAACGCCGGGTTAAGCCGACCTGGCATCACGCCGCATCCGCCAATAGGCGTAAATCAGGATCGCTGCAAAAATCGCGACACCCAGCGGCAGGCTGAAGGGGAAATCCTCGACCACAGCCAGCGCATCGGGATTGTCCGTTGCTGCCACGATGGCGGCGTAGGCGATATTGAACAGGCTGTCCCCAACGATAAGTCCAGTTGCGGTTAGTACCCCCATGCGTTCGGCAAAATCCGGTGCGGACTGACGTGCCGCCCAGCGATTGTAGATATGGCCGAGCACGGCGCCCACGATCACCAGCATGGTCACTTGCGTTGGCAGGTACATGCCCATGCCGACGGCGAGCGGCGGAAGGCTGCGCCCGGAACGCTTGAGCAGTTCATCGACACTGATGACGCCCACGCCGATGGCTGCACCAAGCCCGACCAGATTCCAGTCAAGGCTGCCCCCCAGAACGCCTTGCGCAATGGCCGAGATCAGCGCTGCCTGTGGTGCCGACAAGGCATTCTCACCCGCGCCTGGCGCGCCCTGAAAGCCGAATGTGGAATTGAGCAGATCGAGGATCGGCGGAATCACCAGCGCCCCGAACAGTACGCCCAGCACCAGCGCCACTTGCTGACGCCATGGCGTGGCGCCGACAAGCTGGCCGGTCTTCAGATCCTGCAGATTGTCGTTCGAAATCGTCGCCACGCCGAACACGATGGCGGTGACGAACAGGGCGAAAGCGACCAGCGCTTTGGTGTCCGCCTCACTGCCACCCTGTCCGAACAGGCCAAGCAGCAAAAGCGAAATGCCGAGCGCTGCCAGAATGCCGACGCCTGAAATCGGGCTGTTCGACGCGCCGATCAGGCCTGCCATGTAACCGCAGACCGATGCAATGATCACCCCGGCCACCAGCACGTAAATGACCGAAGCAACAAGTGTCAGGCCCAGTGCGCCCGCCACCGGCCCACCGACGGCAAAATCGGCCAGCAGCAAGGCAATCGGGATCATCGACAGGAGAATTGTAGCGCCCACAATGCCGATCGGAATGTCGCGTTCGGTAAGGGCGAGGCTATCCAGTCCGGCGCCCTTGCGCGCCGTGTTTGCGGCAAGCGCCCCCGCAATGCCGCGCACAATCGGACCGATCACGCGCAGCAGCGTCCAGATCGCGGCAACACCGATGGTGCCGGCGCCGACAAAGCGGATCTTCTGGCGGAAAACGGTGCCCACGAAATCGGCGAGTTCAGTGCCCGCAGGAGGACCCCCCGCCGTGAATTGCGGCAACAACAGCCCGAAACTGATCGCAATACCGGTCAGCATGGCGATGCCCACGGCGATGCCGACAAGGTGCCCGACCCCGACCAGCGCCAGCGAAAGGCCGCCGAACAGCATCGATCCGCCGGTGCCCACCTTGAACACGCCGCCCACTTCCTCGACCGCCAGCTTCATCTTGGCGAGCAGGGGATAGAGAGCAGCCAGCAGGCCCCCAGCGGTGACAGCGGCAAGACCCTTGCGGTTTTCTTCAGCACCGCCAACGCCCGCGCCAACCTTCAGCACTTCGGCAGCGGCGACACCTTCAGGATATGGCAAATCCGAGCCTGTCACCAGCGCGCGCCGCAACGGCACGGAATACATCACGCCCAGAACGCCGCCGACCGCGATGACGGCGACCGATTCCCAGTATGGAAAATCGGCCCACCACCCGACCATGACCAGACCTGGCAGCACGAAGACGATGGCCGAAAGCGTCCCCGCCGAGCTGGCAATGGTCTGGACGATGTTGTTTTCCTGGATCGTTGTCCCGGAAAATCCCCGCAGCACTGCCATCGATATGACCGCCGCCGGAATGGACGTTGCAAAAGTCAGACCGATGCGAAGCCCCAGATAAACATTCGCGGCGGTGAATACGACGGTGAGGACCGCCCCCAGCACGATGCCGCGAAGGGTCAATTCTCTCGCGGCCAGTCCCGTCATGCGCGCTCCATCCGATGCAACAGGCGCCTTGTCTTGCACGGCACGGCGATGGAGGGAAGCGCGATCAGCTTACAAACGAAACCTTGGTGGAACCGCTGACCATTTGCGCAAGGCGCGCCGCATCCCAGTTGGTCAGGCGAACACACCCGTGGCTTTCGGCACGACCGATGGTCTGGGGTTCGGGCGTGCCATGAATGCCGTAATGCTCCTTGGACAAGTCGATCCACACGACACCCACCGGCCCGTTCGGCCCCGGCGGCAACAGGTGCTCGCCCTTGCTGTCGGGCACATCCCAAAACAGGCTGGCGTCATAGCTGAACTGCGGATTGTAGGACTTGCCGTTGATCTTCCAGTCGCCCAGCGGCAGCGGGTCCTTGGCCGACCCGGTCGTGACCGTAAACAGAGCGACCAGTTTATCGGCCTCGTCAAAGACCTTTAATGTCCCGGCGCGCTTGCTTACGACGATGCGCGTCGCCTTGGGCTGTGACGTGCCGACGCCAAGGCTTACCAATGTGGCCGCCCATTCCTTGTTCTCGACGGTCGCGGCATCGAATGAATCCGCGCCCACATTGGGCACACGCAACTTCTGGCCCGCAGCATAGATTGCTGGCGAAGGTTCTGCGGCCTGCGAAGCGCCTGTGGGCTGGGGTGCGGCGGCGGCGTTGAGCGCCCGCAGCACCTCAGGCGTGGTGTGGAAGCGCTCCGCCAGCTTTTCCTCAAACGACGCATAGCCAAGCGTTGGCAGCTTCGCCTGCGCCGCAGGGTCCTTCGGCAGTGGCGCGAATGGTCCGCGCGCAAAGTCTTCCGGGATCGTGACCACGCGGGTCGCCGGAATGTTCGACCATCGGCCAAGCGACGTCATCGTGGCAGGGTCGAACTTGCCCGTTACCGGCAGACCATTCGCCTGCTGATATCCCTCCAGCGCGTTACGCGTCGAGAGTCCTTCCTTGCCGTCGATCACGCCGGGGGCAAAGCCGAGCCGTTCCAGCACGACTTGTGCCTGCATCACCGGGCGCGCGACATCCTCCTTTTCGCCGGGTTCGCCAGGGGCTGGATCGCGTGACGCCATGGGGTCGATAACCGCTGAAGACGCCTTTTCGGATGCAGCGGGTTGGGGCTGTTCGGACTGGCAGGCGGCAAGGGAAACGAGGGCGAGAGCGGCTACTGTGGCATGGCGAAACATCTGGACTCCCGGAAAGCTGTGCGGCCTGAACGCTCCGCCTGCTCCGACAGTTCCCTTCAGCCGTCGTCGCTTGTACGCGGATTGGCGCGGATGGCTTCGTGGAACGCAACGATTGCTGCGGCTTCATCCCCACCCCAAACTGCATTGCTTGCAGCGATGAAATCTGCCCCGGCCTGCACCAGCGGCCCGCAATTGGCTGGCGTGATCCCGCCGATCGCCACGCATGGCAGTTCGAAGATCCCTTGCCACCATTCCAGCAAGTCCAGCGCCGCCACAAATTCCGTGTCCTTGGTGGCGGACGGAAAGAACGCGCCGAAAGCCACGTAATCTGCCCCCGCTTCGCCCGCAGCCATCGCAAGGTGGCGGCTGTCGTGACAGGTCACGCCGATCTGCGCATCGCGACCAAGACGTTCGCGCGCCTCTCGCACGTCGCCGTCTTTCTGGCCCAGATGTACGCCATCGGCACCAAGACGCTTTGCCAGGCTGACGGAATCATTGACGATGAAGGCAACATCGCGGTCTGCGCAGATGCGCTGGAGCGGTTCGGCAAGCCGTGCTGCTGCGTGATCGTCAAGACCCTTTACGCGAAACTGGAACGCTGCCACCGGCCCTGCATCGAGCGCGCGGGCGAGCCGTTCGGGAAAAATCCCGTCAACGGCGAGGGGGGAAATCAGATACAGTTCGCTGGCAAGGTCGGTCATGCCCCGCGCCTTATCGCTGCGCCGCCTGCACCGCAAGAAAAACGCCCCGCCCCGGCTTTTGCCGGGCACGGGGCGCGCCTTTGCCGTCCTCTCAAACGGGTGGTTTATGCGGCGACGAGCGTCTTCTGCGTCGAGCCGGTGTAGATTTCGTCAATCGCAGCGCCCAGCGCGGCGTCGAATTCCGCATCGGTCATCTGGTGGCGCAGGTCTTCCAGAAGGGCGCGGCTGAAGCTGGCGATGATGCCGGTGTTCTTTGCCAGCTCAACGCAGGCTTCAGGGCGCTTGTAGCCGCCCGAAAGCGCAACCACGCGCAGCACCTTGGGGTGCGCGACCAGCGGATCGAAAGTGCACGGCACGATCGGCAGCGACAGCTTGAGCATGACCTGCGTGCCTTCAGGCAGCGCATCCAGAGCCTTGAGGATCTCGTCGAGCAGGATCGCGTCACATTCGGCGCGGGTCTCGCTCTTGATGTTCACTTCGGGTTCGATGATCGGCATCATGCCGTGGCTGAGGACCTGCTTGCCGATCTCGAACTGCTGCGCGACCACGGCGGCAATGCCTTCGCGGTTGGCCGAGTTGATGACCGAGCGTTCCTTGGTGCCATAAACGCCAAGCGCCTTCGACTTTTCAAGCAGCGCATCGAGCGTTGGCATCGGCTTCATCAGTTGGACGCCGTTGGCTTCATCTTCCAGACCCTTGTCGATCTTGATGAAGGGAACGACGCCCTTTTCGATCAGCGCGGCCGGAACGCCCTTGCCGTCAACCGTGCCGTCCATGGTGCGTTCGAACAGGATCGCGCCGATGACCTTTTCGCCGGTGAACACATCCGAACGGATGATGCGCGCGCGCATGTCATGGATCAGGCCGAACATTTCCTCTTCGGTGGTCCAGGCATCTTCGGTCACGCCGTATCCGGCCAGAGCCTTCGGTGTGGAGCCGCCCGACTGGTCGAGAGCGGCAATGAAGCCGTTACCGGAGGCCATCTTTGCGGTCATTTCGGTCGTGTTCATCAGCCCGTCCTGTTTCTCGTGGAAGCGCGGAAAACCGGCCTCGCATACCTATGCGCAATCGCGCCAAAAATAATGCGCCGCAACTCGACGCATATCAATGCCTTTGCATGCCATAATAAGGCGCGTGCCGCAGTGCAACACGCGCCTTGAAAAATTATCGCTGCAATGCGGCGACGCCGGGCAATTCCTTGCCTTCCATCCATTCGAGAAAGGCCCCGCCCGCAGTCGAGACATACGAGAAATCGCCGCCCACGCCCGCATGGTTGAGGGCCGCCACGGTATCGCCGCCGCCCGCGACCGAAACCAGTGAGCCTTCCTTGGTGAGCGCTGCCGCGGTCCGCGCCAGCGCAACGGTTGCCGTATCGAAAGGCTCGGTTTCGAACGCGCCCATCGGCCCGTTCCATACCAGCGTCTTGCAGGTCTTCAGCACGTCGCCCAGCGCCTCGACAGCGGTCGGCCCGACATCGAGGATCATTTCGTCAGCCGCAACTTCGTGCACGTTGCAGGTGCGCAAGCTGGCGGGGTTGGCCGCGAACTCCTTGGACACCACAACGTCATACGGCAGATGCACGGTGCATCCGGCCTTTTCGGCATTGGCGAGAATTTCGTCGGCAGTCGATGTCAGATCGTGTTCGCACAGCGACTTGCCGACCGCCACGCCGCGCGCGGCAAGGAAGGTGTTGGCCATCCCGCCGCCGATGATCAGGTGATCGACCTTGCCGACAAGGTGCTTGAGCACGTCGAGCTTGGTCGAAACCTTGGCCCCGCCGACAACCGCTGCCACCGGATGCTCTGGCTTGCCCAGCGCCTTTTCCAACGCGGTGAGTTCGGCTTCCATCGCACGACCTGCATAGGCCGGGAGGGCATGAGCCAGGCCTTCGGTCGAGGCGTGGGCGCGATGTGCAGCAGAGAAGGCGTCGTTGACGTAGATGTCGCCAAGGCTGGCGAAGCGTTCGATCACGGCAGGATCGTTCTTTTCCTCACCACCAAAGAAGCGCGTGTTTTCAAGGATGGCGATGGCGCCGGGAGCCAGTGCGGCGACGGCAGCCTTGTCACCTTCCCAGTCGATGTAGCTGACCGGGCGGCCCAGCACACCCGAAAGCGGCGTTGCCAGCTTTTTCAGCGAGAATTCTTCGGAAGGCTGCCCCTTCGGACGACCGAAGTGTGCCAGCACCAGAACCTTGGCACCCTTGTCCGAAAGTTCGTTCAGTGTCGCCACCGTGGCGCGCAGCCGGGTATCGTCCGTCACCACGCCGTCAGCCATCGGCACATTGAGGTCTTCGCGAACCAGCACGACCTTGCCGGTCACATCGCCAATATCGTCAAGTGTCTTGAAGCTCATTCCTCGATCCTCACTTCGTCGCCAACGGCGATTTCGCCATCGGTAAGCACCCGACCAAGCACGCCGCCGCGCCAGTCGGGCAGCAGCGCGGTTTTCAGGCCGGGCAGGATTTCGTCCATGCGGCTGCACGGATCGCATTCGCAGGTGACTTCTATGCGCAGACTGGCACCGATGGCGATGACTTTTCCGGCCTCACGCGGCAGGCGCAGGCCCTCGACCAGCAGGTTTGCCCGGCGCACATGCCAGGGCATCGCCCGGTCAACGCCGTCGCCCAGTTCGGCAATGGCGGCATCCCAGCTTTCGGCTTCGATGAGCGAAATCTGGCGACGGCCCGATTTGCCGGGACGAATCGCCCCGCGCAGATCGCCGTGAACGCCTTCGGCCTGCGTCACGGAAACGTGATGGAGCGTCTCGATCGGTCCGCGAGAACGGCCGTGCCGTGCAATCCCGCCAAGACGCCCCATGGTCACGCTATCCTCAGAGGAACTTCGCCATCACGCCCGCAGTATCGAGCATGCGGTTCGAGAAGCCCCATTCGTTGTCATACCACGAAAGCACGCGCACCAGCTTGCCTTCGAGCACCGCGGTTTCGAGGCTGTCGATGGTCGACGAGTGCGAATCGTGGTTGAAGTCGATCGATACGAGCGGTTCTTCAGTGTAACCCAGCACACCCTTGAGCGGGCCTTCGGCTGCTGCCTTGAGCACGGCGTTGACTTCTTCAAGCGTGGTATCGCGCTTTGGCGTGAAGGTAAGGTCGACCACCGATACGTTCGGGGTGGGAACGCGGATCGAAGACCCGTCGAGCTTGCCCTTGAGGTCCGGCAGGACTTCACCCACGGCCACGGCAGCACCGGTGCTGGTCGGGATCATGTTCATCGCAGCAGCGCGGGCACGGCGCGGATCGCTGTGGATCTGGTCGAGGATCTTCTGGTCGTTGGTGTACGAATGGATCGTGGTCATCAGGCCACGTTCAATACCGATCGCTTCATGCAGAACCTTGGCCATCGGCGCGAGGCAGTTGGTGGTGCACGATGCGTTCGACACGATCTTGTGATCGCCGGTCAGCTTGTCGTCATTCACGCCGAACACGACGGTCAGGTCGACCTTCTTGCCCGGAGCCGAGATCAGCACGCGCTTTGCGCCTGCATCAAGGTGCTTCTGGCCGCCTTCGCGCGTGGTGAAGAAGCCCGTGCATTCCAGGGCGATGTCGATGCCGTTGGCGGCATGCGGCAGGTTGGCGGGATCGCGTTCGGCGGTCACCTGAATGCGCTTGCCATTGACGATCAGGTCATTGCCATCAACCGAAACGTCGCCAGAGAAGGCACCATGCACACTGTCGCGCTTGAACAGCAGGGCGTTCGCCTTGGCGTCTGCCAGATCGTTGATCGAGACCAGTTCAAGGCCGCATTCGGGCCGTTCGAGAATGGCGCGTGCAACATTGCGCCCGATGCGTCCGAAACCGTTGATTGCAACCTTGGTCGCCATGGGATGTTCTCCTGTTAGATTACGAAACCCGCGCAAGAATCTGCGGAACAATCTTTTCAGCCGAAAGACCGAAGTGGTCGAACAGCACTTCGGCCGGAGCCGACGCGCCGAACGAATCGATGCCGATGGTCAGGCCATCGCCGACATACTTCTGCCAGCCAAGCGTCACACCTGCCTCGATCGAAACCTTGAGCACGCCCGCAGGCAGCACATCGGCGCGATAGGCGGCATCCTGTTCGTCGAACAGTTCCCAGCAGGGAGCCGAAACGACATCGACGCCGATGCCCTGTGCCTCCAGCCTGGCGGCCACATCCATGGCCAGCGCCACTTCCGAACCCGTTGCCAGCAGCACGACCTTGCGGTCGCCCTTGGCTTCAACCAGACGATAGGCCCCCTTCGCGCTCTTCATCTCGGCATCGAAGCGTACCGGCGGAAGGTTCTGGCGGGTGAGCGCGAGAACAGAAGGACGATCCTTGTTTGCCAGCGCCAGCGCCCACGCTTCAGCCGTTTCGATGGCATCGGCGGGGCGGAACACCAGCAGGTTCGGGATCATGCGCAAGGACATGACATGTTCGACCGGCTGATGGGTAGGACCGTCTTCGCCAAGACCGATCGAATCATGCGTCAACACATAGACGACACGCTGGCGCTGCAACGCTGACATGCGGATGGCGTTGCGGCAATAGTCCGAGAAGATCAGGAACGTGCCGCCATAGGGGATCACCCCGCCATGCAGCGCCATGCCGTTCATCGCGGCGGCCATGCCGAATTCGCGGATGCCGTAATAGACATAGCGACCGTCATAGCTTTCGGGCGTGAACGGCAACGTCGACTTGGTCTTGGTGTTGTTCGATCCTGTAAGATCGGCCGATCCACCGACCATTTCCGGCACGTTTGCAGTGAAGGCTTCCAGCGCCATTTCGCTCGACTTGCGCGTGGCGACCTTGGGCGGGGTGGCGATCAGCGACTGGACATAGGCGTCATAACCGGTGTCCGCAGGCAGTTCACCAGACATGCGCCGCGCCAGTTCGGCGGCCTTGGCATTGCCGGCAGCGCGGGCTTCCCATGCTGAACGGTCGGCCTGGCCTGCCATGCCGGCAGCGCGCCAGTTGGCCAGAATATCGGCAGGCACTTCGAACGGTGCTGCCGTCCAGCCCAGATAATCGCGCGCGGCGGCGATCTCGTCAGCGCCCAGGGGCGAGCCGTGGACGTTGTGCCCGCCCTGCTTGTTGGGCGCGCCCTTGCCGATCACGGTGCGGCAGGCCACCAGCGACGGACGCGGATCGGCGGACGCTTCGGCGAGCGCGCGAGCGATATCGGCAAAGTCATGGCCGTCGCACGATGCAACGTGCCAGCCACTGGCGGTGTAGCGGCCCAGAATGTCCTCGGTGGTCGAAAGCGAGGTGTCGCCATCGATGGTGATCTTGTTGTCGTCCCACAGCACGTTGAGACGACCCAGCTTCAGCGTACCGGCAAGTCCGATCGCTTCGTGATTGATGCCTTCCATCAGGCAGCCGTCACCGGCAACAACCCAGGTCTTGTGATCGACAAGATCATCGCCGAACTGCGCGTTGAGATGACGCTCGGCCATCGCCATGCCAACCGCCATGGCAAGCCCCTGCCCCAGCGGGCCGGTGGTGCATTCCACGCCATCGATCAGGAAGTTTTCCGGGTGACCGGCGCAAACGCTGTCCAGCTGGCGGAACTTGGCGATGTCGGCCATGGTCGGGCTGGCATAGCCGGTGAGGTGCAGCAGCGCATAGATCAGCATCGATCCATGGCCGGCCGAAAGCACGAACCGATCGCGATCGGACCAGTGCGGTGCAGACGGATCGTGCTTCAGGAACTGGGTCCACAGCACAGTCGCCACATCGGCCATGCCCATCGGCATGCCTGGGTGACCGGAATTGGCAGCCTGAACGGCATCCATGGCCAGCGCGCGGATTGCATTGGCCATCGGGACCAATTGTTCCTGATTATGCGCCAGCCCGGCGGATTCGCGTGTCATGCTTGCAAAAGACCTTCCATGTCGTGCGGTGGATCCAACAGTCCATTGCACGATTCCCGATGATTCGGAGCGCGGCCTCTTTGGTCACGGCAGCCCCCCCGGTCAAGGCTGCGGCTATGGTGAGAGTGTTTCGGAATGTCCCGCAATGTGAATGTCCGACGCTCCTCCATTCGTCAGGCTGCTTCGCTGTTGCGATAAACGGACAATGTGGTAGCGTCCATGCCCATGGCGACCGAAGCATTGGATGCCGCGCTGGACCGGCTCGAGCAGGCGCTCGCGAAGGTCGAGGGGGCGATTTCACAACAGGGCAATCATGACGGTGAGGCGGGGCAGGAACTTGCGATTCTCAAAGTCCGTCACCGCAAGCTGAAGGACACGGTGGCGCAGGAATTGCACCAGCTTGACCTTCTGCTGGCAGGCCTGCCGAAATGAGCAACGTAAACCTGCCTATCGGCGGGCGGTCTTTTGCCGTGTCATGCGCCGAGGGTGAGGAAGCCCACGTCGAGATGCTGGGCCGCATGATCGACGAACGCGCCCAACGCATGGGCGGCGCGCCCAGCGAATCGCGGATGCTGCTGGTTGTTGCGCTGATGCTTGCCGACGAATTGCACGAAGCTCACCGGCAGGCGCCGCCTCCGGCCGCGAATGCTCCCGCTGTTGCTCCGCCAGCGCCCGCAATTGACGCCGCAACGATCGATCGCATCAATCAATTGGCCGAACGGCTTGAAAAACTTGGGGGCGCCCTTGAGCATGGGCCTGCGAACGCCTAAATAAGGGACGACGGGATCTGCCCGGCACGAGCCGCATGAATATCCCTGAGGCTATAAGCAATCCAAGGGGGCTGCCCCTGTCCTTGATCCTGGTCTTGGGCAAGCGGTCCCCACCTGACGTCGAGGCGTCGGAGGATTTTCCGAGCTAACGACCCATGGTGGGCCCGTCACCCCCCTCTTTACAACCGCTGCGGAGCATCGCGTGGACCCGAAATCAGCGCTGCGCAAAGACCTCAGGGCGAAGCGCAATGCCCACGTTATCGCAATGGACCCGCGTTTTCGGGCTTTGATGTTCAGACAGCCCCCCTCCCCCGTCAAGGCGTTGGTGCCTGAAGGAGCCACCATCGGCGTGTATCTCGCCGGACCGGGTGAAGCGCCCGCCACAGCCTATGCGCGCCATTTCCACGAAGCGGGGCACAGAATTGCGCTGCCGTGGTTCGCCGACCGCGATTCTCCGATGACCTTCCGGGAATGGGGGTCGCCATGGGTCGAGGAGATGCTGGCCCCCGGACCGTGGCAGCGCATTTCCCAACCCGAAGCGGATGCGCCCGAACTGGTCCCCGATGTGCTGTTCGTGCCGCTCGTCGGCTTCACGCCCAACGGTGACCGACTTGGCCAGGGCGGCGGTCACTACGATCGCTGGCTGGCTGAAAATCCTTCCGTCCTGCCCATCGGTCTTGCCTGGGATTGCCAGATGATTGCCGATCTGCCGCGCGAGGCGCACGATCGACCGCTCCATGCCGTGATAACGCCAACGCGAATCTATGGCCCTTGGGAGATCGCAGCATGAAGCACGACTACAAGCCGACCTGGCGCAAGCCCGTGGGCATAATCGCGTTGTTGTGTGCGCTGACGCTTTATGCGGTTGCCATTGCCGCCGCATCGCCGATCATCGGCCAGTGGCATGTGCTGTTGCAGACCATCGCGTATATCGTGCTCGGCGTCATCTGGCTGCTGCCGCTGCGGGGCTTCCTGATCTGGATGGAAACCGGCCGCTGGGGATGATCCATCCGCCTATTGGAATGGTGGCAGGTATTGCGATGAAAGGGAAAATTCCCCAAGGTGGCGCGAGTGACGGGACTTGAACCCGCGACCCTCGGCGTGACAGGCCGATACTCTAACCAACTGAGCTACACCCGCTCGCCCCTTGGGGAGCCGCGCATCTATGGCAGGCGCGCGGGGCTGTCAACATACCCGGCGCAGGAAAATCCACGATTCCACCGTCGACCGGAAGCATGCACAACCGCGCAGGCAAATCGCTCGGCATCAGTCCTGTTGCGAAGGCAGGGTGCCGGGGCGCAAATATGCGAACATGTGGCTGACATAGTCTGCCTTGCCCAGATTGATCCCTTCGCTGCGCAGAATGGCGTAAGCGGTCATCACATGGAAATAGAATTGCGGGAGCGTCCAGTCCCGCGCGTAAGTTTCCGCCGTGAGATCGAAAATCATCCCGTTCGGCAGGCTATGCTCGATCGGTCTTTCCCCATCATTATCAAACTGGTCTGATTCAGCAGCCTGCACCAGCGCCACAGTCTGATTGATCCTGTCCTGCGCGTCAGCCATGGTTCCGGGGTGCGTCCCCCCATTGCGCCCTTCATCCAGAAGGACATCGATCGAAGCAGGAAAGCCCATGCCTTGCAGCCGGGCCATCCCCTCCTGCGCCTGAACGCAAGCGAACCGAATCTGGGTGGAGAGCGGAAACATGTCCGGCGCAAGGCGCGCAGATAGAAGCGCTTCGGCCTCATCCGCAGACAGTTGCGCCTGAGCCTTGCCCAACCAGCCCGACAGGGCATTCAACAACTGCACATATGTCGGAACAAGAAGTTTCGCTGGCGTCATGACGGACCTCGCTGTGCAAGGACGGGAGCAGATCCTGCCCATGCGTGAATACATTTACAACGCGATGAAACCACCAAAGAAAAAGGCGCCCG
The DNA here is from genome assembly GCF_920987055.1 of Novosphingobium sp. CECT 9465. Lineage (NCBI taxonomy): Bacteria > Pseudomonadati > Pseudomonadota > Alphaproteobacteria > Sphingomonadales > Sphingomonadaceae > Novosphingobium > Novosphingobium sp. CECT 9465. The sequence goes on along the minus strand of NZ_CAKLBX010000001.1, from coordinate 1,724,907 downwards.
CAGGCGCCTTTTTTATCTTCCCAATGGCGCGAGTGACGGGACTTGAACCCGCGACCCTCGGCGTGACAGGCCGATACTCTAACCAACTGAGCTACACCCGCTCACCCTTGGGAGCGCCGCCTCTATGGCAGCTTCGGCGGGCTGTCAACGCTGTTCGTGAAGCAATTCCCATCGATACGGAAAAACGTGGTTTCGGCCCGTTAACCACGTTTTAGCCTGTCTGTGACAAAGCCTGTATGCGCGCAGTTTGCGCACGACGGGGGCCGCAATGATTGCCAGATCGATCGCATTGGGTGCGACCAGCGCGGCGGCTGTCTGTACGCCGATGGCGGCGCATGCAGCCGCGCCGGTGCGCTTTGCCAGCGACGTCTTCGTCGAGAAGTTCGTGACGGCACCGGGCGGCGGCACCAGCCGAATCCTTGCCCGCGCCGACCGCCTCAACCCTGGTGACCGTGTGATATTCGTCGTCAACTGGACGGCGCTGCGTGGCCAGGAATTTACCGTGACCAACCCGATGCCGCGCGCAGTGGCATTCCAGCGCAGCATGGATGGCACCGAAGAGGTATCTGTCGATGGCGGGCGCACGTGGGGCAACATCGAAACGATGCGCCTGCGTGACCGTGACGGATCGCTCCGATCCGCAACGCCTGAGGACGTCACGCATCTGCGCTGGCGCGTTCCGGGCGAAATTGCCCTGCGCGGCAGTGGGCAGTTGACCTATCGCGGGGTGGTGCGCTGATCGATCAGCACTTCCGGTACTTCCAGTTGCGGTGCTTGCCTTCGCCAATCCATGCGACGGCTTGAACGATGCGCTTGTCGCGCGTCACCTCGGTCTTCGCATCGACGATCCATTCGATGTATTCCCGCCGATAACCGGGTGGCATTGCGGCAAAACGCTCGGTCAACGATGCTGCGCCCAACGCCGCTGCGAACGCCGCAGGAATTTCCGGCACAGGCTTCGGCGCTGCTGCTGCCTTTGTCGTCCTTGCGGCAGGCGGCAACGACAAGCGCTCCACCGCCGCGCGCAAGCGCTCCTCGATCACCGAATCGTCGGCAAGTTCCTGGATCGATGCAATCTTGCGGAACTTGCCGGTCCCGCCGGGCTGCTCGTCATGATGGAAAAAGATCGAAACATGCTTTTTGAACGCGGCCATTCCCGCCAGATTGCGCCCGCCCAGAGTGAAATGCGGCATGCCCCACTTGATCGCCTCTTCGCAGCCGGGGACAGTCCGATGCACCAGCGCACGGAAATGCGAAAGGATCGGTTGTGCGAATGCCCCTGCCTTGGCTATAGTCACCGATGCGCGGGTCAAGCTTGGCCATGGCTACCTCCGCCTCCGATCCTGACGAATCAATCGGCCAGCAACAGTACCGGCGTTTCGATCAGCATCTTAACCGCCTGAACAAAGCTGGCCGCATCATGACCGTCAACGACGCGGTGATCGCAACTGATCGAGATATTCATCAGCTTGCGCTTCTCGATCCGCTCCCCGCCCATCCCGTCGGGCACGAACATCGGACGCTCCACAATACGGTTCGGCCCGATGATCGCGACTTCCGGGCGGTTGATGACCGGCGTCGTTGCGACGCCCCCCAACGGTCCCAGCGACGTCACCGTCAACGTCGAACCGGACAATTCGTCGGACCTGGCGCTACCGTTACGGGCAGCGTCGGCCAGTCGGGCTATCTCGCGCGCCAATTGCCACAGGTTCAGGGACTGGGCATTGCGGATTACCGGCACCATCAGTCCTGCAGGGGTCTGCGCCGCCATTCCCAGATGCACCGCGCCGTACCGCGTGACCACACCAGCCTCGTCATCATAGCGGGCATTGATCATCGGAAATTGCGGCAGCGCCCGGCAGGTCGCGGTGATCAGCAGCGGCAAGAGGGTCAGCTTCGGCTTCTCCCCGCGATTGGCGTTCAGCTGCGCGCGCATGGCTTCCAGCGCGGTTACATCACACTCCTCGACATAGGAGAAATGCGGGATGTTGCGCTTGGACGCCGCCATGTTCTCCGCAATGCGGCGGCGCATCCCGATGACCTTGATCACCTCATCGCCGCGCTCTGCGCCTGCCGAGCGGTAACCGCCCTGTGCATTGTAAGAAAGGAACTGGTCCAGATCGGCGTGGCGGATGCGACCTTCGTCTGATGGCCGTACCTCGCTCAGATCGATCCCCAGATCCTTCGCGCGCTGACGAACGGCGGGACTCGCCAGAACCTTCGCGCCCCTTGCACCGCCCCCGTTCGTGTCGAGCGAAGGCGAGACACTCTTGCTGGGATGGGCGGACACGCTTTGGGTCGGCGGAGCGCGCGGTGTCTCGACTTCCTGCGACACGACCGGGTCTGGCGTGAGCCTGGGAGCCGCAGCCTCGATCTTTGCCACATCGCCAGCGTCAGGATTCTCAGCCTCGATGCGCTCAGCCATGACTTCAGCCTTGGGCGCAGGCGCCTCAGCCTCCCCTTCCCCCGCGGTCTCGATCACCACCAGCGCCGAACCGATGGCGATAACATCGCCCACCTCGCCCGCGACCGAGACGACCGTGCCCGTCACAGGGCTTTCCATCTCGACCGTGGCCTTGTCGGTCATCATGTCGGCCACCCGGCCGTCTTCCTCGATCCGGTCGCCCACATTGACGTGCCAGGCCACGATCTCGGCCTCGGCAATGCCTTCACCGATATCGGGCAGGCGGAATGTGTAAGTTGCCATGGCTTCAGGCTTTCATCAGACGGTCGATGGCCTCGCCGATGCGGACCGGGCCGGGGAAATAGGCCCATTCGAGGCTGTGAGGATAAGGCGTATCGAAACCGGTCACCCGTTCTATCGGGGCTTCGAGGTGATAGAAGCAGCGTTCCTGCACCAGCGCGGAGAGTTCTGCCCCGAAGCCGCATGTCCGTGTGGCTTCGTGGACGATCAGGCATTTGCCGGTTTTTTCCACCGACTTTTCCACAGTCTCGATGTCCAGTGGCACCAGCGAGCGCAAATCGATGATTTCCGCATCCACACCCTTTTCAGCGCAGACCGCCGCGGCGACATGGACCATGGTGCCATAGGCCAGCACGGTGAAAGCCTGTCCGGGCCGCACGATACGCGCCTTGCCCAGCGGTATCGAGTAATATCCTTCGGGCACGACGCTGTCGGCATGCTTTGCCCATGGCTCGACCGGCTTGTCGTAATAGCCGTTGAACGGCCCGTTGTAGATTCGCTTCGGCTCGAAAAAGATCACGGGATCGTTGTCCTCGATCGCCGCGATCAGCAGGCCTTTGGCATCATGCGGCGTCGAGGGGATCACTGTCTTGATCCCCGAAACATGTGTGAACAGCGCCTCCGGGCTTTGGCTGTGCGTCTGCCCTCCGAAAATGCCCCCGCCGAATGGTGAGCGCACCGTCATCGGCGCAATGAATTCACCCGCCGAGCGATACCGCAGCCGCGCAGCCTCGGAAACAAGCTGATCCAGCCCCGGATAGATATAGTCGGCAAACTGGATTTCGGGCACGGGACGCAGCCCGTACGCCCCCATGCCGACAGCCACCCCGATGATCCCGCACTCGCTGATAGGCGTGTCGAACACACGCGTCTTGCCATGCTTCTTCTGCAAGCCGGCCGTCGCGCGGAACACCCCCCCGAAATATCCGACGTCCTCGCCCATCACGACGACATTGGGATCGCGCTCCATCATGATGTCGAGCGCGTCGTTGATCGCCTCGATCATGTTGAGGCGGCGGGTCGGCGCATCGGCCAGGCTCACCGGAGCTTCTTCCACCATCATGACTCTTTCCATTCGGGCCACTTGATCCGGCGCTCGCGGATCGCCTGCTCGCTCTGCTCCTTGAGATGCCACGGCAGTTCCTCGAACACGTCCTCGAACATGGTGTGGAACGGGTGGTGCAGACCGTGGCCAAGAATGCCGTTCTTCTCGGCCTCCCTGGTCGCGGCCTTCACTTCGTCCACCAGTTCTCGATCCATCGCTTCGTGCCGTTCTTCGGACCATTCACCCAGCGCGATCAGATGCTTCTTGAGGCGGTTGATCGGATCGCCCAGCGGCCATTCCTCACGTTCATGGGCGGAACGGTACTGGCCCGGATCGTCCGAGGTGGAATGCCCTTCGGCGCGGTAGGTGAAGTGTTCGATCAACGTGGGGCCGGCATTGGAGCGCGCGCGGTTGGCGGCCCATTCGGTCGCGGCGTAGACTGCCAGCGGATCGTTGCCATCAACCCGGATTCCGGCAATGCCATAACCGATGGCGCGCGCGGCAAAGGTCGTGCGCTCAGCCCCGGCAAAGCCCGAAAAGCTGGAAATCGCCCACTGGTTGTTGACGACGTTGAAGATGACCGGCGCGTTGTAGACGGCGGCAAAGGTCATTGCCGAATGAAAGTCCCCCTCGGCGGTCGATCCCTCGCCGATCCACGTAGCGGAAATCCGGGTGTCGCCCTTGATCGCGCTGGCCATCGCCCAGCCCACGGCCTGCGGATATTGCGTGGCAAGGTTGCCGCTGATCGTGAAGAACGAGGCTTCGCGTGCCGAATACATGATCGGCAACTGGCGGCCTTTCAACTTGTCGGCGCGGTTCGAATATATCTGGTTGATCATCTCGACCAGGGGATACCCGCGCGAAATGAGGATGCCTTGCTGGCGATAGCTTGGGAACACCATGTCATCATGCGCCAGTGCCATGGCAGGCGCGACCGAGGTCGCCTCCTCGCCGGTGCATTTCATGTAGAAGCTGGTCTTGCCTTGACGTTGCCCGCGATACATCCGGTCATCGAAGGCGCGGGTCAGCGCCATCGTGCGCAGCATCCGGCGCAGCGTTTCGGCATCAAGCCTTGGATCCCAGGGACCTACCGCAAGGTTATCTTCATCCAGCACCCGCACCATGTCGAGACAGAGCGCATGTGTTTCGGCCGCCGCACATTGCTCGTCCGGCCGGGGCTGTGCTCCGGCGGGCGGAATCGCAATATGCGAATAATCCACTGTGTCGCCGGGCCGGAATTTCGGCTCAGGCACGTGCAGCGACAGCGGCGGCAGATTGCCGCGCGCCCTGCCTGCGAAAGCGTCACTCGTCATGACTGGAACGCCTGCATCCGTTGACTCTCCCGCGCCGATTGGTCCAGCATAAGCCAATGCCGCAACGAGGCAATATTTTAGACGTGTGTTATTTTATTTCACGCGCCTTTACGAGTCAATCAAGATTGATCAGACGGCCACGGGGGCGCTCAAATGCCCTTGCGGTGCATATCCAGTCACTTCGAAATCCTCGATCCGGTAGCCAAAGATACTATCGGGGCGGCGCAGGATGGCAAGCCGCGGATCGCCTTCGGGTTCCCGCGCAAGTTGCGCTTCGACCAGTTCCGCGTGGTTCAGATAAAGGTGCGTGTCGCCACCCATCCACACCAGTTCCCCCGGTTCAAGATCGCATTGCTGCGCCAGAAGCCGCAGGAACAGCGCGCCACCCCACAAGTTGAACGGCAGGCCCAGCGCCACGTCGCAGCTGCGTTGATACAGCAATCCGTTCAGCCGGTTGCCGCTTACGTGAAACTGGTATGTCTTGTGACACGGTGGCAGCGCCATCTGGCCGATCTCGGCCACGTTCCACCCCTCGACGATGTGTCGGCGGCTCCCCGGATTGACGCGCAGCGATTCCACGACTTCGGCCACCTGATTGACGCCAGCCGGGCGTTGCCTGAAAAGCCCGCCGCCCGCCGGTTCATAGACAGGCCAATCGGTCCATTGCTTGCCATAGACCGGGCCAAGATCGCCCCATTCGCGCGCAAAGGCATCGTCCGCCACGATCCGCGCGGAAAACGCTTCACGGGTGATGGCGTCGCCACTCGCCTTGCGATACTTGTCCAGCGGCCAGTCGGTCCAGATCTGTACGCCTTGCGCGCACAGATCGCGAATGTTGGTATCGCCGGTCAGGAACCACAGGAATTCGCGCGTCGCGGTTTTCCAGAACACGCGTTTCGTCGTCAGCAGCGGCATGCGCCCACCGGACAGATCGAAGCGCAATTGCGCACCGAAAATCGATCGTGTGCCCACGCCCGTCCGGTCGATCCGTTCATCCCCCTGTTCCCATATCCGGCGCATGAGGTCGAGATATTGCCATTCGTAATGGCGGGCGGAATCGGTAGCACTGGACATCGCAGCGCTTCTATCTGCGCGCGCGCCGCGGCGCAAAGCGGGCCATGAAAAAACTTGCTTTGACCCGCTTGCCAGCCCCGGAACCGCCCCGTATAGGGCGCGCCTGCCTTGCAGCCGGGAGACCGGCAGCTGATCGGTCGGGGAATAGCTCAGCCTGGTAGAGCACTGTCTTCGGGAGGCAGGGGCCGGAGGTTCGAATCCTCTTTCCCCGACCAATTCAGCCTTTGATAAGGCTTATAGGCCGCTGACGGGAACGTCGGCGGCCTTCGCGGTTTCTGGCCGGGAACCCTTTTCCCGGAGCGCACCATGGCCCATACTTACAAAGACGCCGTCGCCAAGCTTGAAGCCGATCACGACCGCATCGAAAGCCTGTTCGAAAAGGTGGACAAGGCCAGCGGTGCCGACAAGCGCCGTCTTGGCATTCACGCCGCCAACCTCGTCAAGATTCACATGACGCTGGAGGAGGAGTTCTTCTATCCGGCGCTGCGCGGCAAGGGTGACGACGACAAGATCACCGAAGGTCTTGTCGAGCATGATGCCGGCAAGTTCCTGATCAACGACATTCTTTCAGCCGATACCGACGACGATTCGTTCGGTCCCAAGGTGCAGGTCCTTGGCGAACAGATGGAACACCATCACAAGGAAGAAGAACAGGACGGCAAGGGCGTGTTCGATCAGGCGCGCAGGGCCGATATCGATCTCGTCGCCATGCTTGACGCCATGACGAAGCGTGAAGACGAGCTGCGGGCACAGCTTGCGAAAGATGATCTTCCCGATTGGGACATGAACTTCGTCGATGCCGCACAAAGCACTTGAACAGCCGTGCGACGAACCGTGCAAGACATGCTGACAAACCGTTTTTCATCTTCAAACGATCCTAAAAATCAATGGATTCAACGCAACAGGGGGTGCCGCCCGCAAAGCGCCACCCCATTGTCCTGTCATGCACCGTTCAATTACGAGGAATGACACGATGAAAAAGACAATCGCTACCCTTGCGGCTTTCGCTGCACCTCTCGCCCTGATGAGCGTCAGCGCATCGGCGCAGGATGCTGCTACCGCCGCCGCACCGGCAACTGCTGCTGCAACAACGGAAGTGGCCGTTGGAGCTACCGTCTACGACGCGAGCGGGGCCGAAGTGGGCAGGGTAAAGAGCGTTGCTGCGCCCAACTTCGTGATCGACACCGGCAAGAACACCGCAACTCTGGCGCTGACCGCGCTCGGCACGGGTCCGAAGGGGCCAGTTCTCGGCTTGACCCGCGTTGAACTTGATGCCGCCGCTGAAAAGGCTTTGGCAGACGGTGCCGCCGCGCTGGCCGCTGCCATCGTGGTGGATGCGCCGGTACACGCGTCAGACGGCACCACTGTCCTGGGCAAGATCGCTGAAGTCAGCGAAACCGACTTCATTCTCGACACCGGTAAAACCCGCGTGAAGCTGCCGAAGACCTCGGTTGCGAAGGGCGACAGTGGCCTGATGATCGGCATGACGGCGCAACAGTTCGCCGATGCGACCAAGAGCGCATCCACGCCATCGTCCAGCAAGTAATCTGTCAGGGAGCGGGTGGCGCGTTTTGCCCCCCTTTTCGCGCCGCCCCTTACCCTCCGCGCAACAGCTGGACGCCCCAATCGCGTTCGAAAAGATAAAGCAACAACCGGGCGGCCTCGCCCCGCGGGGATGACAGGCCGCCATCACGCTCCATAAGCAAGCGCGCATCGTCATGGGCCAGCGGCAGCAGCCTTGCGATCTGTTCGAAATCGGCCACCTTGAACGGCGTATCGCCGGACTGCCGGGTGCCGAGCAGTTCGCCGCCACCGCGCAACCGCAAATCTTCCTCGGCCAAACGAAACCCGTCCTGCGTTTCGCGCATCAGCGCCAGTCGCTCGCGCCCTGTTTCGGACAGCGCCTCACCGCGCAGTAGCAGGCATGTCGATTGCTGGCTGCCTCGCCCCACCCGGCCGCGCAGCTGGTGCAACTGGGCAAGGCCGAACCTTTCCGCCTGCTCGATCACCATCAGCGTGGCATTGGGCACATCGACCCCGACCTCGATCACGGTCGTCGCCACCAGCAGCTTCGCATCGCCCCGCGCGAACTGCTCCATCGCCGCGTCCTTGGCCTCCGGGCGCATCTGGCCGTGGACCATCACCACGGTATCGCCGAACCGCTCTTTCAGGGCGGCGTGGCGGGCTTCGACGGCGGCAATATCCTCGGTTTCCAGCTCACGCACCATCGGGCAGACCCAATAGGCCTGCGCGCCCCTGGCGATGTGCCGCCCCACCCCTTCCACAACATCGCCGATCCGTTCGAGAGCGATAACCCGCGTGTCGATGGCCTGGCGCCCCGGCGGCATCTCGTCGAGCCGCGACACGTCCATCTCGCCATATTGGGCCAGCGTCAGGGTGCGCGGGATCGGCGTGGCGGTCATCGCCAGGCAATGGGGTGTGCGCCGCGCCTTCTGGCTCAACATCAGGCGCTGGCCCACGCCGAAGCGGTGCTGCTCATCAATCACCACCAGTGTCAGGTTGCGATAGGCTACCGTGTCCTGAAAAATGGCGTGAGTGCCAACACAGATGTCGATGCTGCCGTCGATCAGTCCCATCAGAATCGATTCACGCGCGCGGCCCTTGTCGCGTCCGGTCAGCAGCGCGATATTCACGCCCGTTCCCGCTGCCATCCGCGCGAATGTATCGGCATGCTGCCGGGCCAGGATTTCCGTGGGCGCAAGCAACGCCGCCTGCCCGCCTGCCTCCACCGCGATCAACATCGCGTGAAGCGCCACAGCGGTCTTGCCTGATCCCACATCGCCCTGAAGCAGGCGCAACATCGGCGCGCCTTGCACCACATCGCCTTCGATTTCGGCAATCGAGCGGGCTTGCGCCCCGGTCAGCGCGAACGGGAGGTTCAGCTTCGCCCGTATCCGCCCGTCCCCATGCAGTGGTGTGCCCTGCCTGCTGCGGTTGCTTTCGCGCACCAGCATCAATGCAAGGCTGTTTGCCAGCAATTCATCGTAGGCCAATCGGTCACGCGCGGCAGCGTGCTGGGCCTTGTGCGCCAGCGGCAGCGCCTCATGCCAGCGCGGCCAATCCATTTTCGCCAGCAGACCCGGCTCGATCCATTCGGGCAGTTCCGGCAAGCTGCCCAGCGCCTGCTGCACCAGCCCTTGCAAACGCCCCTGCGTCAGCCCTTCGGACAAGGGATAGACCGGCTCGTTCAATTGCCCCAGCAGCCCTGCACTATCATCGCTGACATGATCGGGATGGACCATCTGCCAGGTCTGGCCGAACTGGTCGAGCCTGCCTGTCACCCAGCGCTTTTCACCCAGCGGAAGCTGCTTCTTGCCGGTATAGGCCGCCCGCCCGAAATAGGTCAGCGCCACGTAATTGCCCACCGCATCTTCGGCCATCACCCGGAACGGCCCGCGTCCGGCCGCCTGCTTGTATTCGCGCGGGGTAAGCGCGACCACTATCTGTTCGCCAAGGCCCGCTTCGTCCAGATTGCCCACGGAACGTCGGATCACGAAGCGGTCGGGCAGATGATAGGCAAGGTCCTTGACCCGTGTCAGCCCCAGCTTTTCCAGTGGCCGCGCAAGGCCCGGCCCCACGCCTTTGAGGCTGCCGGATTCGGCGAACAGCGGATTGAGCACATCGGGACGCATCGCGCGGACATAGGCGGAACAACCCGCCTTCGCCAATGGCACGGATCGGGAAATTCACGCCAATTTTGACCCAGCGCATGGAAGATGGTCCCAAGTCGGCGCTTCAATCGTTCGGCCAGAACACAAACAGGAGTCTGATACGATGTTGATCCCCCATGGCGCCGTCATCGCCCTTGTCGACGGTGAGGACTGGCAGATTCTGCGCAACGGCGGCACCGAAGCGGAACCTGACCTTGCCGTGCTGCCAACGCCGCAACTTGCAGAAACCAATCACAGCTCAGGCGGCCGCCATCAGGTCAGTTCGGCCAACCCTTCGGGCCATCAGCGCGATGAAGATGCCCATGCGGCGGCGGTCGGCGATTGGTTGAATCGCCAAGTGCAGGCGCACAAGATCGAAAAGCTGGTCGTGATCGCTCCGCCACGCACATTGGGCGAATTGCGCCACCATTACAGCAAGGCCGTGCAGCAAGCCGTGATCGGTGAACTGGCGAAGGACTTCATGGACCGGCAGCCTGCCCAGATCCTCGCCGCGCTGCGCGCCAAATAGTCGATCGCAACGCTGGTGAGGGGCATCCCGGTGCGGGGAAGGACGGGCACCGGGATGCCTTTTCGCATGCTTGTTTCAAAGAGGATAAACGCCTAACGGCCAAGCATGACTGATGCTGCTCCGATTGACCCCGCCGCCTTGCGCCGATTGCACTTTCGCGCTTGGCACCGTGGCACCCGCGAAGCGGACTACATGATCGGCTGTTTCTTCGACCGTTTCCATGCGCAGTGGACGCCTGCGCAAGTTGCATGGTTCGAAGAACTGATCGACGAGGACGATGTCGAGATCATGGCCTGGGCGCTCGGAACCCAGGCGGTTCCCGAAAAATACGCCGGGGCCATGATGGACGAGATGCGCAAGCTCGATTACGTCGTGATCCCGCGCTGAATTGCCAATTCGCGCGTTGAACCAGCCATCATGCCCGATCTGAACCGCATTCTTTCGGCCACGACGCCGCTCACCCTGTCTTCGGTCGCGCGCGGGGCACAGCCACTGGTGCTGGCAGACCTTGCCCGCACTGCGAAGGGCCGCGCGGTGTTCATCGCGCCCGATGACGCCGCGATGCGCGCGATTGCCGATAGCGCTGCGTTTTTCGCGCCCGATCTCGAAGTCATCGATTTTCCTGCGTGGGATTGCCTGCCGTTCGACCGCGCTTCTCCGGCGCTTTCGGTCAGCGCGCGCCGCCTTGCCGCCTTGCAAAAGTTGCAGCACAAGCGCGCCGGGCCGCAACTGCTGGTCACCACGATCAATGCGGTGCTCCAGCGCGTTCTCACCCCGTTCCGCATCCGCGAATCCACGCGCCTGTTGACGCCGGGCGCGGAAATCGGCCGGGAGAGCCTGATCGCGCTGCTCCAGCGGCAGGGCTATTCGCGCACCGATACGGTGGTCGACGCAGGCGAATATGCCGTGCGCGGATCGGTGTTCGATATCTACCCATCCGGGCTGGATCACGGACTTCGCCTCGATTTCTTCGGCGACGAACTCGAAACCATGCGCCTGTTCGATCCGAACACGCAGCGTTCGGTGCAGCCGGTCGATACACATCTGCTGCTCCCCGCCAGCGAAGCCCTGCTCGACGAAGACAGCATCAAGCGTTTCCGCAGCCGCTATCGTGAACAGTTCGGCGCCAACGCTACCGGCGATCCTCTGTATCAGGCGATCAGCGAAGGCCGCCGCCTGGCCGGGATGGAGCACTGGCTTCCCCTGTTCGAAGACCGCCTCGTTACGCTGTTCGATCACCTGACCGCAGACGACCTTGTCGTGATCGACGCATCGGCAGCCAAAGCCACCGAACAGCGCATCGCCGATATCGTCGATTACCACCAGTCGCGGCTCGACAGTTCCTCCAAGGCCCCCGGAAGCTACCGCCCGCTTGCCGAAAACGCGCTTTATCTGACGCGCGACGAAATCGACCGCGCGCTGCTGGGCTGGCCGGTTCACCGCACCACGCTGTTCGCTGAACCAGAATCCGCGCAAGTCATCGACTTCGCCTTCACCTCGGCTCACGATTTCACGCCAGAACGGGCCGCTGCCACCAGCGGCGGCACGAATATCTACGAAGCCGCTGCAAAATACATTGCGGCGCTCGGTACGCGCGGCCTCAAGCCGATCATCGCGGCCTACAGCACCGGCTCGCGCTCGCGCCTTGCCTCGCTGCTGGCAGAAGCCGGCAAATCCGCGCCGATCATGGCCGATACATGGCAGGAAGCGCTTGGCCTTGCAGCCGGTGGCAAGCCCGTCGCCGTCGTGCTTCCGCTCGAACAGGGTTTTGCCAACGCCGAACTGGAACTGCTGACCGAGCAGGATATTCTTGGCGACCGCCTCGTTCGCCGCAAGAAAAAGCGCAAGGACGCCGACGCGTTCCTTGCCGAACTCTCGGCGCTCACCCCCGGCGATCTCGTCGTCCACATGGACCACGGCATCGGCCGCTATATCGGGCTTGAGGCCATCGCGGTGGGCGACAGCCCGCACGATTGCGTCCAGCTCGAATATTCAGGCGGTGACAAGCTTTACATCCCGGTCGAAAATCTCGACGTCCTGTCACGCTACGGCTCGGACAGCGAAGGCGTCGGGCTGGACAAGCTGGGCGGCGAAGCTTGGCAGCGCCGCAAGGCGCGGATGCGCGAACGCATCCTTGAAATGGCGGGCCAGCTCATGGCCACGGCCGCGCACCGCGCACTGCGCGAAGGTGCAGTGCTGGCCGCCGATCCCACCAGCTACGGTCCCTTCGTCGATCGTTTCCCGTGGGACGAAACCGACGATCAGGAACGCGCCATCGACGATGTGTTGAACGATATGGCGGGCGGCAAGCCGATGGACCGCCTGGTCTGCGGCGATGTCGGATTCGGCAAGACCGAAGTGGCCCTGCGCGCCGCATTCGTGGCAGCGATGGCCGGGATGCAGGTCGCGGTCGTTGCCCCCACCACGCTGCTTGCGCGCCAGCACTTCACCAACTTCGTAGAACGCTTCAACGGCTTCCCGCTCGAAATCGGCCGCCTGTCCCGCCTCGTGCCCGCAAAGGAAGCGGCGGAGACGAAAGTGGGCCTTGCCAATGGCACGGTCGATATCGTCATCGGCACGCATGCGCTGCTGTCGAAATCGATCGAGTTCAAGCGCCTTGGCCTTGTCATCGTTGACGAGGAACAACGCTTCGGCGTCACGCACAAGGAAAAGCTCAAGGAACTGAAGGCCGATGTCCACGTCCTGACGCTTACCGCCACGCCGATCCCGCGCACGTTGCAGATGGCCATGTCGGGCCTGCGCGAATTGTCCACGATCCAGACGCCGCCGGTCGATCGCCTCGCCACGCGCACATATGTCATGCCGTGGGATGACATGGTCATGCGCGAGGCCTTGCTGCGCGAACATCAACGCGGCGGGCAGAGCTTCATCATCGTGCCGCGCATTTCGGACATGGCCGATCTGGAAGAATGGTTGCGGCTGAACGTACCCGAAGTCCGCTTCGTAACCGCGCACGGCCAGATGAGCCCGACCGAGGTCGAGGATCGGATGGGCGCGTTCTATGAAAAGAAGTACGAAGTCCTGCTCTCCACCACCATCGTGGAAAGCGGCATCGACATTCCTTCGGCCAACACCATCGTCATCCACCGTGCAGACCGCTTCGGCCTTGCCCAGTTGTACCAGCTTCGCGGACGCGTGGGGCGCGGCAAGATTCGCGCCTACGCCTACCTTACCCATTCTGAAAACATGGCGCTGTCCGAAGTCGCCGAAAAGCGGCTGAAGGTGCTGGGCGATCTCGACAGCCTTGGCGCGGGCTTCCAGCTTGCCAGCCATGATCTCGACCTGCGCGGTGCGGGCAACCTGCTGGGCGATGAACAATCGGGCCACATCAAGGAAGTCGGCTTCGAACTTTACCAGTCGATGCTGGAAGATGCGATCCTTGCGGCCAAGGCAGGTGATATCAGCCTGGCGCGCGAACGCGATGCGCTCAGCCCGCAAATCACGGTCGATGCACCGATCATGATCCCTGAAAACTACGTCCCGGATCTGGCCGTCCGCATGGCGCTATACCGCCGGATGAGCGACGCCGAAGGCCCCGATGCGGTCGAAGCGCTTGCCGCCGAGATGATCGACCGCTTCGGTCCGTTGCCACAACCCACGCAGAACCTGCTCCGCCTGATCGAGATCAAGCGTCAGGCGATAGAAGCCAACATCGCCAAGATCGATGTGGGTGCCAAGGGTGCGCTCGTCAGCTTCCACAAGGACACGTTCCCCGATCCAATGGGCCTGATCGGCTATGTCGAGCGGTTGAACGGTATCGCCAAGCTGCGGCCTGACAACAAGCTGGTCATTACCCGCGCATGGGGCACCCCGGAAGGCCGACTCAATGGTCTTGTGCAGATGACCAAGGGCCTCTCAGCCATCGCCCGGCGCGCGCGCAAGGCCGCCTAGCGCGGCATTGCTGCAATCGCTTCGGCAGGGAGAGGTCCAGCGCGCAGGAAGCCCTGGAACGTATCGCAGCCCTCCTGGGCCAGAACGGCAAGCTGGGTTTCGCGTTCAATACCTTCGACAACGACCTTCTGGCCAAGCGCACGTGCCATGGCGACAATGGCGCGCAGGATCGCCCGATCGCGCGCGTCATGATCGATGTCCCGCGCCAGTGATGCGTCGAGTTTGAGCGTATCGATCGGCAGCGCTTTGAGCGTCTGGAAGTTGGCATAGCCGGTGCCGAAATCATCCAGCGCAATTCGCACTCCGATGGATGCCAGTTCGCCCAATGCCTGCGCCGACCGGGTGAAGTCTGCGACCAGCGCATGTTCGGTAACTTCCAAGGTAAGCAAGTCCGGTGCAAACGCGGTTGCGGTCAGGATCGCTTGAATGTCGCTGGCAAAATTTTCATCCCCCAGATCCTCCGCCGTCACATTCAGAGAAAGCGCCAACGGCAGTTGCCAACCCGATGCAATCGCCAATGCCCGCCGCGCAATATGGCGGGAAAGTTGCGCAACATGATCGCCGCGTTCGGCAATCGCGAACAGCGTTTCCGCGCCAATCCGGCCGAGTTGCGGATGATCCCATCGCGCCAGCGCTTCGGCACCGGCCAGTGCCCCCGAAGCCACGTCATATTGCGGCTGGAATACCAGCCCGATCTCGTCGCGCGCCATTGCGCCGATCAGGTCCGCTTCAAGCCGCGCTGCGCTTCGCCCGCGTGCCCGATGCGAACCATCGGCCCACAGTAGCCGCCGCCCGCGCTGCTGCTGCAACGATGACAGCGCCTGATCAAGCCGGTCCAGAAGCGCCGCGCCACCCTCGCCCGGCTGCCCGCGGAGCAGTGCTGTGCGGGGCGAAAGGTGCAGCACCTCGCCACGCAAGGGCAGTGCCCTGGCAACGGTGCGCGCCAGCGCTTCGGCCAGCCACTGCCAGCGTTCGCGGCTCATGGCGCCTGTGCTGGCGACAAGGAACTCGCCGCCGCCAACCCGCGCGATCAGGGCCTCGCCACCGAGTTCATCGGCCACGCAATCCCTTATGCGGCGGGCAATCTCGGTCAGCGCCAGATCGCCCCCCGTCTGCCCATAAGCAAGGTTGACCGACTGAAAGCGATGCAATCCCACCAGCATGGCATGGACGAACCCGCCCGTCCCGGCGTTGTCGAGCCAGGCCAAGGCATCGCTCGCTCCGGGAAGTCCGGTCAACCGGTCGCGCGGTCCGCCGGTGTTGCGGGATGAAGGAACAGGGTGCACCATCGGCGCGCTATAGCGTGGCAACTCTTGCCAAAGCGTGTCTGTCACCGGACAGTCGGATTGCGGTCCATTCCTTTTGCGCATTGCGCCCGCCCCCTGCGGCTCATATCTCATGCGCACAAGTTACCGGGGGCCTGACCGACAATGCCTGATTTTTCCCGCATGGCCTTGCTCGCCTCGCCCACCGATCGCGCGCAGGAAGCATGTGAAGGCTTGCGCAACAGCCGCGAATGGGTCGCGCTCGAAGATGCCGACGTGGCGGTCGTCGTCGGGGGTGACGGCTTCATGTTGCAGACGCTTCATGCCATGATCGATATCGATCACATCATTCCTGCATTCGGTCTCAACCTCGGCTCGGTCGGGTTCCTGATGAACAAATATCGTTCCAGCCGATCGATCGAGGAACGGCTGTCAAAGGCCACGCAGATCGCCATATCGCCGCTCAGGATGACCGCCACCACCAACGCGGGTGAAGTGCACTCTGTCTGCGCCATCAACGAGGTATCGCTGCTGCGTGAGACGCGCCAGACGGCGAAGCTTGAAGTCAGCGTCAATGGCAAGGTACGCATGCCCGAACTTGCCTGTGACGGTGTGCTGGTAGCAACACCGGCTG
The DNA here is from genome assembly GCF_920987055.1 of Novosphingobium sp. CECT 9465. Taxonomy (NCBI): domain Bacteria; kingdom Pseudomonadati; phylum Pseudomonadota; class Alphaproteobacteria; order Sphingomonadales; family Sphingomonadaceae; genus Novosphingobium; species Novosphingobium sp. CECT 9465. The sequence goes on along the minus strand of NZ_CAKLBX010000001.1, from coordinate 1,708,760 downwards.
GCTCCACTGCCTACAACCTCTCGGCCAATGGCCCGATCCTTCCCCTTTCTTCAAACATGCTGGCCTTGACCCCGATCAGCCCGTTTCGTCCCCGGCGCTGGCGAGGTGCGATCCTGCCGGATACTTATGAGATCGTGTTCAAGGCGCTGGAATCGGTCAAGCGCCCCGTGCTCGTCGTTGCCGACCAGAAGGAGGTGCGCGATGTCAGCGAGGTGCGGGTAAAGGCCTGGCCCGAACACCGCCTTACCCTGATGTTCGATCGCGGCCAAAGCCTTGAAGACCGCATCTTCGCGGAACAGTTCATGGTCTGAGGATTTTTTGGAAACAGGTGCTTGCCAAACCGGAAACGGCTGTTATTAGCACGGCCCTGCCTTGGGCAACCGAGGCTGCTCCCTGATAGCTCAGCGGTAGAGTAGGTGACTGTTAATCACTTGGTCGTAGGTTCGAATCCTACTCAGGGAGCCATTTCTTTCCATCGGGAAAGTGCAAAGGTCGCCGTAATGCGGCCTTTTTGCGTTGCAGCTCCCGTCAGTGATAGCGGATGATCGTGCCGTTCATCACCGCGTCCAGCACTGCCGGATGAAACGGTTCGGCAAAGCGCACAAACGCGCGGAAACTTTCGCAAATCTCGATCACGGCGCGGCGTGCTTCAAGGCCGGGCAATGTCAGCCAGACCATTGTGCCGACGGGCGGGCTGTCCATGCAATCGATCGTGGCAAAGGAACAGGAAAGCTCGTGTACGTTAACCTTGGCGCGCAGGATGCCCCGACGGTATGCGGCGCGAATTGGCGCCATCGGGTTGGCGGATTGCCACTGCTGCACGGCATTGTTTGCGTCGCGATCAAGCCACATCGTCCGTCTCCGGTACCGTACTGGTCCTGAAGAAAAGGACGGTGCGTTAACCAGCAAATTCAGCCCGGCAGGGCGTGATAGTGGCCGCCTGCGTGTTCCTACCTAACACCGATGCAAAAGCGGCGCGGAGATCACCCCGCGCCGCCATCGAATGCAAACGCGCAACCGCCGGAATATCAGGCAGCAACACCATGACAGTGCTTGTACTTCTGTCCCGATCCGCAAGGGCACGGCGCATTGCGGCTGATCCCCTGCCCGGCGAAAGGATCGGCAGCAGCAGCTTCCATGGTCAGCGAACCGCCAGCCTGGGGCGGCAGGGCGCCAAACATCGCCGGGGCCGGTGCCGGCGGCAGGGCGTCGTTCTCGCCGGTAAATGGATCGATATGGCTGGTCAGGAAGTCCGGCAGTTCGGGCAGCTGAAATTCATCGGCAGAGCGCATGCGAATCTCGCTGGTCATCAAGATGCGCGTCACGTCCTCGCGGATCGCGTCGAGCATCTTCTCGAACAGGCCGAATGCTTCCTGCTTGTATTCATTGATCGGCGTTTTCTGCGCATAGGCGCGCAGGAATACCACCTGACGCAGCGCGTCTAGCGTGGCGAGATGTTCCTTCCAGTGATGGTCGAGCCGTTCGAGCAGAATCGACTTTTCAAGGCCGCGCCATGCAGCGGCATCAACCTCGGTGATCTTCGTGTCCATGTGACCATCGGCCAGCGTCTGGATGCGCTCTTCGATGATGTCAGGCTCGATCGCTTCTTCTTCAAGCCAATCCTGCAACGGGATTTCGAGGCCGAGAACGTCGCGCACCCGTGCCTTCAGCGCTTCCACATCCCACTGTTCCGGGTACGATCCCGGCGGGCAGGCATCGCCGACGATGGCGTTGACCGTATCGTGACGCATATCCACCACCACATCGGCCACCGCATCGGCATCCATGATGTCGGCGCGCTGTTCGTAGATGACCTTGCGCTGGTCGTTCATCACGTCGTCGTATTCGACAACCTGCTTGCGGATGTCGTAATTGCGCGCCTCGACCTTCTTCTGCGCGGTTTCGATGGCCTTCGACAGCCACTTGGACCCGATCGCCTCGCCATCGGCAAGGTTTGAATTCATCATCTTGGCAAATAGCGTGTCCGGTCCGAAAATGCGCAGCAGGTCGTCCTCAAGGCAGAGGTAGAACTTGCTCATGCCCGGATCGCCCTGACGGCCCGAACGCCCGCGCAACTGGTTGTCGATACGGCGGCTTTCATGCCGTTCGGTGCCGATCACGCACAGCCCGCCCGCTTCCAGCACCTTGCGCTTGTCTTCGGCCACTTCGGCGCGGATCTTGGCAATCGCGGCTTCGCGCTCCGGCCCGTCGGGCATATCGCGCAATTCATCGTCGATGCGGAAATCGATGTTGCCCCCAAGCTGGATGTCTGTGCCGCGCCCGGCCATGTTGGTGGCGATGGTCACCGCGCCAAGGCGGCCGGCCTGTGCGACGATATGGGCTTCCATCTCGTGGAATCGCGCATTGAGCACGTTGTGCGTCACGCCTTCCTTGGTCAGGAATTCGGACAGCAATTCGGATTTCTCGATGGAAACCGTACCCACCAGCACCGGCTGGCCGATCTCGTGCTTTTCGCGGATCAGCTTGGCGATGGCCTGGAACTTGTCCATCGTGTTCTTGTAGAACTCGTCCTCGTCATCGATGCGCAGCACCGGCACGTTGGTCGGGATCGAGACGACGTTCATCTTGTAGATGTCGAAAAATTCGGGCGCCTCGGTCGCAGCCGTGCCGGTCATGCCCGAAATCTTGGGATACATGCGGAAGTAGTTCTGGAACGTGATCGAGGCCATCGTCTGGTTCTCAGGCTCGATCCGCATGCCTTCCTTGGCTTCGACCGCCTGGTGCAATCCGTTCGACCAGCGCCGGCCATCCATCATTCGCCCGGTGAACTCGTCGATGATGATGATCTTGTCGTCCTTGACGATGTAGTCGATGTCCCGCTTGAACATGACATTCGCCTTCAGCGCCTGATCGAGGTGATGGACGACCATCGTGTTCTCGACATCATAGAGATTCGAACCGACCAGCAGCCCGGCGTCCTCCAGCGCGCGCTCGACCCATTCCACGCCATCTTCGGTCAGCGTGATGTTCTTGGTCTTCTCGTCAGCCTCATAAAGATCGGGGCTGATCGTCTTCACCACCGCGTCGACCGACAGATAAAGGTCGCTCTTGTCGTCGGTCGGCCCGGAAATGATCAGCGGGGTGCGCGCTTCGTCGATCAGGATCGAATCGACTTCGTCCACGATCGCGAAATTGAACGGCACATGCACCATCTGGTCGCGCGAGTGCTTCATGTTGTCGCGCAGGTAATCGAAGCCCAATTCGTTGTTGGTAGCGTAAGTGATGTCGCTCTCGTAAGCCGCGCGGCGCTGCTCCTCGTTGAGGTTGGGCACGATCACGCCCACAGTCAGCCCAAGAAACTTGTAAAGCACACCCATCGTTTCGGCATCGCGGCGGGCGAGGTAATCGTTCACCGTCACAACGTGAACGCCCTTGCGTTCCAGCGCGTTGAGATAGACCGCCAGCGTCGCCACCAGCGTCTTGCCCTCACCCGTCCGCATTTCGGCGATTTCGCCGCGATGGAGCACGATGCCGCCGATCATCTGCACGTCGAAGTGGCGCAGGCCCAAGGTACGGACTGACGCCTCGCGCACCGTGGCAAAGGCTTCGGGCAGGATATCGTCGAGCGTCTTGCCCTCAGCCAGCATCTGCCGGAACTTGGGCGTCTGCGCCGCCAGTTCCTCGTCCGAAAGGCCCTGAAGATGCGGCTCGAAAGCGGCAATCTGGCGCACGATCTTGTCGAGTGATTTAACGTAACGGTCGTTGGAAGAACCAAAAAGCGCCTTGGCGATGGAACCGAACATGAGCGGAACAATCCTGTCGAATCTATGGTGGTGCAAAACGGCGCGCCATCAGCGCGCCGGGCGTGGCAAGAAACTTGCCGGGATATGGCAGACGGACGTGCGGCTATTCGCGCGCGCGGTCGCTCAATTCAATGTCGCAGGGCCGACCCATGGCCGGAGCGGGCAGCCACACCGTCTTTCGGCGGGTGCTGGTGCGCTTTTGCGGAACCGCGCCACCCCGTTCCGCGCAGCGCTGCTGTCGCTTCTGGGCAGAGGCCGTGGCGCCAACCGTCACGCCCGAATCCGCAATTTCCGTGCGCGAGACGGCAAACGCCGCCTGAGGCAGGGAAAGGCCTGTGATCATGGCCAGGAGAGCGAGCAGAATGCGCATTACCGCAACAGATAGGCACTCCAGCGCGTTTCGTCCATCTTGAAAACACATCCTCTCGCGCTCCCGGAGCAGTTGAACCCCGCTCTCACCCGCGCTAGGCGCTTGTCCCATGTCCGAAGCCATCTCGCCGCTCGCCACCCCCTTCCCCGCCATGCCCGCCATTGCGGGCGTCACGCCGCATATCGCGCGCGCGGGATACAAGGACTGGGGGCGTTGCGACCTGACTTATGTAGAACTGGTCGAGGGAACGACCGTTGCGGGCGTGTTCACGCGCAATGTGTGCTGCTCGTCCGAAGTCGAGCTGGGCCGCCAGAATATCGTGCAAGGCAAGGCCCGCGCCCTCGTGGTCAACGCCGGCAATTCCAACGCTTTTACCGGGTATCGCGGACGCGAGGCGGTCGAGCAGATCATGGAGCAGGTTTCCACTCACATCGGCTGCGCCAAGGAGCAGGTCTTCGTCTCCTCTACCGGCGTGATCGGGGTTCCCCTGCCCAAGGACAAGGCCCGCGCGGGCATCGAGGCGGCGTTGCAAGCCGAGCCATGCTCGTGGGAGGACGCCGCGCGCACCATCGGCACGACCGATACTTTCGCCAAGGGGGCAACCGCCTCGGCCATGATCGGTGACACGCGCGTCAGCTTCAGCGCAATCATCAAGGGCAGCGGCATGATCGCGCCCGATATGGCGACGATGCTGGGCTATGTGTTCACGGATGCCACCGTCAGCCCCGCGTTCCTGCAGGAATGCCTGTCGGCCACCAATCAGCGCACCTTCTCATGCATCACGGTCGACAGCGACACCTCGACCAGCGACACCGTGCTGGCTTTCGCCACCGGCAAGGCGGGTAATGCGCCGCTAACAGGCTTCGACAGTCCCGGTGCCGACGCCTTTGCCGCCGCGCTCCACGATATCTGCCGCCAGTTGGCCCACCTTGTCGTGCGCGATGGCGAAGGCGCGCAGAAATTCATCGCCGTCAGCGTTTCAGGTGCGGTCTCGGAGGAAAGCGCGCGCAAGGTCGGTCTCGCCATCGCCAATTCGCCGCTGGTAAAGACCGCCATCGCCGGAGAGGACGCCAACTGGGGCCGCGTGGTCATGGCCGTGGGCAAGGCGGGCGAACCGGCAGACCGCGATCGCCTGTCCATCGGCTTTGGCGGGACATGGGCCGCACGCAACGGACAACCGCTTGCAGATTATGACGAAGCCCCCGTTACCGCGCACCTCAAGGGCCGGGATATATCCATCGAAGTCGATCTCGGCTTGGGCGATGGCAGCGCGACGGTGTGGACCTGCGATCTGACGCACGGCTACATCTCGATCAACGCGGATTACCGCAGCTAGGGGTTATTCCTATGATCACGCTCTGGGGCCGCCTTAACTCCCACAACGTCAAAAAGGTTGCATGGGCGCTGATCGAAATGGATCTGCCGTTCGAACGCAAGGATATCGGCGGCAAGTTCGGCTACACTCCTGAATATCTTGCGCTGAATCCCAATCGCATGATTCCGATGATCGAGGATGGCGCTTTCTCGTTGTGGGAATCGAACGCGATCTTGCGCTATCTTGCGGACGCTTATGCCCCTGCATTCCGCAGCGATGAACCCGCGATCCGCGCATCGGGCGATAAATGGATGGATTGGCAGTTCCACTTTGCCGATGCCCAGCGCGATGCGTTTCTCGGCTGTGTGCGCAAAGGCAAGGACGGCAGCAATCCAGGCGTGGCACAATCTGCCAAAGCAGCCAGCACGATGATGGCCATTCTTGATGCTGAACTGGCCCGCCGCCCGTGGTTGTCAGGAGATCGATTTGGCATCGCGGACATTCCGATGGGTGTCTATGCCCATACCTACTTCACGATTCCTGTCGACCGTCCGCTCCTACCCCATCTCGAAAACTGGTACGGCAAATTGCGGACGCGGCCGGGCTATAGCAGCCAGGTCATGATTCCGCTCACCTGAGGATTACCATGGCCGAAACCGCCCTCGACATTGCCGTCGCCGCGCTGATGCGCGACACTGCGGAAAAGACGCTGCTCAAGCATTACCAACGGCTCGATACCGTCGACATCACCGACAAGGCTGCCGACGATGTGGTGACCATCGCCGATACCGAAAGTGAAATCATGCTGGCCGAAGGGCTGGCCAGAATCCTGCCCGAAGCGGCGATTGTCGGCGAAGAAGCCGCCCACGCCGATCCGGCTATCTTCGAACGCCTGTCGGACCGGCTGTGCTGGATCATCGACCCGCTCGACGGGACCAACAACTACGCCGTGGGCAAACCGCCCTTCGGCATCCTGCTGGCGCTGGCGGAAAAGGGCGAGACGGTGGCGGGCTGGATCTACGATCCGCTCTCAGGCCGGTTGTGTACCGCGCATCGCGGCCAGGGCGCATGGCTGAACGGCGATCGCTTCACCGCGCGAACCAGCGGGCAGGCCAAGCCTGTTGCTGCCATTTCGCTGGTTTTTGTCGATCAAGCGAAGCGCGTTAGCCTACTGGAGCATATTGCCCCGCACTATACCCTGGTCGACATTCCACGGTGCGCCGCCGAACAATATCCGCGCATCGGCCTTGGCGTGAACGACGTGTCTCTATTCGAGCGGACATATGCGTGGGATCATGCGGCGGGCGTGCTGTTCCTCAATGAATCCGGCGGCAAAGCGGCACGCCCGGATGGAACGCCGTTCCGCGTGGACCGGCATCTTGAACCCGGCCTGATCGGCGCGGCCAGTCCGGCCCTGTTCGATGAACTGGCCGGGCGAATGGCGCAGATACCGTCCGATCAAGCGTGACATCGCATCCCCGCGAAGGCGGGGACCTCATTGCACAACCTGCGATCACGCAGTCCTCATCAGGCCCCCGCTTTCGCGGGGGCGCAATGAAGTTATTGCGTCAGAGTACGCTTTCCAGCCAGCCCTTGAGCTGGCTCTTGGGCGCGGCACCCAGCTTCTGCGCAACCGGCTTGCCATCCTTGAACAGGATCATCAGCGGGATCGACTGCACACCGAACTGGGTCGCAACCCCAGGGTTTTCCATGATATCGACCTTGGCGATGCCGACCCGATCACCCAGTTCTTCCGAAATTTCCTCAAGCGCCGGGGCGATCATCTTGCACGGACCGCACCAGTCGGCCCAGAAATCCACCAGCACGGGCTTGTCGCTGCCCAGCACTTCGCTGGCGAAGCTGGCGTCGGTTACGGCTTTGGTCGGCATCGAATGACTCCTGTCTCAATTTGCATCTAATCTAGGGAACGCAGCCGTCGGCACAACCGATCATGCGGAAAAGGATTCCTGCTGCCCGGCAAGGCGCAACTTCTGCGCTTCAATCACATCGCGCGGCACCACGAACAATTCGGGCCTGTGAGTGTAAAGCAGCGCAGCCTCCACCGGCATCCCCGGATGAATTGCTTCCAGCGCCGCCACATAAGCCGCCATCTGCCGCACGTAGGCCACAGGAATTTCAGCAAATGTCTGCGGTGGACGCCGCGCGGTCTTGAAATCGACGATGCGGATGCGCTCGCCCCCGATCACCAGCCGGTCCACCGTTCCGCTCACCACGCGCCCGCCAACGACCGCCGCCAGTGGCACCTCGGCCAGCGAATCCGGCCCGAACACGTCCGCCCAGTCGGGATGCTCCAGCACCGCCAGCGCCGAGCGAACCATTGCGTCACGCTCATCGGCGGCAAATTCGCTGCCGGCCCGCAACAGCCACGCATGCCCCGCTTCGGCGCGCGCGTCGGCAGCGACTTCGGGCAACCGCTCGATCAAACGATGCAGCAGCGTCCCGCGTCGCGCCGCCAGTATCGCGCCCGGTCCCGAAGGCGCTGGCGGATCGGACGCATCGTCATCGCCCAGTGACGACGGCGCGAGCGGGCGCGGCGGGCTTGGTTCGGCACCGACAGGCGTCAGCAGCACATCCGGCAGTACCGCCCGCACCAAATCGCCCGGTAGTGCCGCCTTTATCGGGAAGGACAGTGGCGCACCAATGGTCTTGCGACCGCCCCACAATGCACAGTCTTCCCAGCCATTATCGCCAAACAGCGGCTCCAGCTGCGCAAACCAGCTGTCCTTGGGCAGTTCATCGCCGCTCTGCCTGCGCTTCTTGCCCTTGGCCCCGGCAATGAACAGCGCCTCTTCCGCGCGGGTCATGGCGACATAGAGCAATCGCCAGTGCTCCTCGCGCTCGGCCCGCTTCGCCTCGGCCTCGGCTTCCAGCACGGCGGACGCTTTCTCTTCCTTGCGCAGGGGTGGCAGCGGCACCTTGCGACGGGCACCGATCACATCCTCGACCAGCGACAGCCCGCGCGGGGGCGAAAGATCCGGGTCATCGGCCGCATCGGCAAGGATCACGATGGGTGCCTGCAGGCCCTTCGATCCGTGCACGGTCATCACCCGCACCAGACCGTCGCTCTTGCCAGCCTCGCGCTTCAGTTCGCCCTCACCTGCATCGAACCATTGCAGGAATCCGACAAGGCTTGGCACATTGGCGCTGGAATAGGCCATGGTCGTGTTCAGCAGTTCATCGATCGGGTCGTTCGCCTCGCGCCCAAGCCGTGCCACCAGCAGGCGCCGCCCGTCCCACGGCCCGACCAGCAACCAGTGCAGCAACACTTGCGGCGGATCATAATCGGCCCGCGCCAGCAGACTGCGCAAGCGCTCCATTGCCGCAAACGTGGCTGGCCCTTCGTTGCGCCGCAGCCAATTCCACAGCCGTTCACCATGCGGGCGATAACCGTGTTCGAGCAGGTCTTCCTGCGTCCACCCGATCAGCGGCGAAACCAGCAGCCCCGCCAGATTGAGATCGTCCAGCGGCTGCCCGGCAAAACGCAGCGCCGCCACCAGATCCTTCACCGCCAGCGGCGCGCCCAGCCGCAGCCGGTCGACGCCCGCCACCGGAACGCCCCGCGCATGTAGCCGCGCCACGATCAACCCTGCCAGTTCCTTGCGCTTGCGCACAAGGATCATCACATCGCCTGCATCGGCCAGATTCGGCCCACCCTTCGAGAGCGGAAAGCCACTGTCGATCCAGGCGCGAACCTGCCGCGCGATGCGGTCGGCCAGTTCGCGGTCCGGGCGCGAGAGCCAGCCCTCCTCGCCCTCGTCACCATCCTCACCCGCCTCTTCGAGCTTTTCCTCGTCACCCACCACGCGCCACAGCCCGATTGTGCCGGGTATATCCAGCCCGCGATGCGGTTCCGGCGGCTGGCTCAGGCCAAAGCGGTCCCAACCGATCCGGGAAATCGCGCTGTCGACAAAATCGAGGATCGGATTGGCGGTGCGGAACGATTGGCCCAGCCCCAGTTCCAGCAATTGCCGTTCCGGGTCACGCAGCACCGCCGCCACGTCATCAAGCTGGCCTTTGACCTTGCCGCTGGCCTTTGCGAAATTTTCCGGGCTGGTCCCCTGAAATCCGAAGATCGCCTGCTTGTAATCGCCCACCACGAACAGCGTGCGCATCTTCGGCCCGCGCTGCCCTTCGCCGGTGAAGAAATCGGAAACCAGTCCGTCGAGCACGATTTCCCATTGCGAGGCATTGGTATCCTGCGCTTCGTCCACCAGAATGTGATCGAACCGCCGGTCCAGCTTGAACCGGATCCAGTCCGCCGTTGTGCGCTTGGTCAAAAGGTCCGCCGCTGCCCTGATCTGGTCATCAAAATCGATGAACCCTTCGCGCGTCTTGGCTTCGTCCCAAGCGAGCGCAAACCGCCGCCCCACGGTAAGCGCGGTATCCAGCAGGTCCGCCAGATCCAGCTTCGCCTTCAGTTCGCGCACCGCCTCGATCGAAGCAATCACCCGACCTGCCGCCTCGCCATAGGCGGCATCGATCTTGAGCAGGTTCTTCAGCCACTTCGGCTCGCCCTCGGCGTTGCACAGCGCTCTGGCCATGTCCTCGATGCCGCGCGCCCGGTTCTCCGCCGTCGACGCCAGCCAGGATGCGATAGGCTCGGCCATCTTGGCCCCGTTGGCGGTGCCCCAGTCCAGTTGCACTTCAAGGCAGGATCGCAGGGCCGCCGCATCGAACGCCCCGTCCGCGCAGATGGCGGCCAGGCTGGCCTCGCCGTCGTCCTCCCCCAAGCCCAGTACGCTGTTGATCCTTGGCCGCAGGGGCGGAAGCCACGAACCCGGTCCCCACCACAGATCACGCGCGCCCGCACAACGCAGCAGGAACGCCTCGACCTGATCCTCGCTCATCCGCAGCGAAAGCGCGGCCAGTGCATCCAGCAAAGCCTCATCGCCGCGCGCCTCGGCCTCTACCAGCAGTTCGGCCAGTACCTGCCGCACCAGCAGCGCGCGATCACGGTCTTCCATCGCGCGTGTTCCGGGGCGCAATCCAGCCTCGACCGGGAAGGACGCCAGCAACCACTGGCAGAACGCATGAATCGTCTCGATCCGCAAACCGCCACCGGGGCAATCGAGCACGGCGGCAAAGCGGCTTCGCGCCCGCGCCACGGTTGCCGGATCAAACGGCGCGCCAATCGCCATCAGGTCGCGCGCCAGACGGGCATCGTCCATCCGTACCCAGCCCGCCAGAACTTCGTTCACGCGCGTTGCCATTTCGGCGGCGCCGGCCTTGGTAAAGGTCAGGCACAGCAATTGCTCAGGCTCGACGCCGTCCTGCAACAGCAGCCGCAATACGCGCGCCGAGAGCACCTGCGTCTTGCCTGTGCCGGCCGACGCCGAGAGCCAGACAGTGCGGACCGGATCCACGGCATGTGCCTGATTGTCCCGCAGCGGATAGACCTTGCTCATGTAGCGTCCTCGCCGGAATCGCCCTTGCGCTCACGCCCCTGCCATTCATCAAGCCGCATCAACTGGTCATAGTCGGAATAGCCCGGAAGATCAGGATTGAGCCGCGCGGTGAACGGTTCCGTGCCCAGCAGCCACCGCGCAATGGCTTCGCGTAGGAAATCCTCGGTTTTTACAAGGAAATCCTCCAGCGGGATGCCCGACTGGCGCGCAGTCGTCTTCACCGGGGACTTCATGTAGCCGAAACCGCGTTCCTTGTTGCGCCCCATGGACCAGTATTCGAAACGCGAGGGTTCGCCCGCCACCCCATCCATGCCGCCGCCCTGCGCGATCAGCCCGATCAGGCCCAGTTGCAGCGAAAAGCCCTGCTCCACCATCTTGCCGGAGGGCGGCATCCCGGTCTTGTAATCGACCACCGCAAGAGTGCCATCGGCCAGCCTGTCGATGCGGTCCGCGCGTCCGTGGATACGGATGCCATCGACCACGATCTCGCCCTTGCGCTCCACTGCGAGAACTTCGCGCCCTTCGTCCGCAAGCCGGTCGGTCTCTTCTTCGATCCAGTGCAGCGCATCGATCAGGCGCGGCTTCCACATTGTCCGCATGAACGGGTGTGCGCTCATTTCGGAGAAGCGCCTTTCGGCAAACGGGACCAGTTCACCGGGCACACCGCCAGCCTCGTGCCAATCCTGCAGAATCTCATGCACCGCCGTGCCCTTCCACGCAGGTGTCGGGTCGGCATCAAGCGGATCAAGGCTGCGCAGGCCGAGGATGGCCGAGGCATAGAACTGATACGGATCGCCGCGCAGCCGATCGAGCGCGGTCACCGCAATCGGTACGCGCCGTTGGTCGGCCGACGGCATCGGCTTTGGCTGCGGATAGTGTGGCGCAGGCTCGGCATGGGCCAATGCCCTGGCAAAGTCCACCGCGCGGCTTTCCACGCGCAACTGTTCGCCCAGCATCGCCTGAATGCGCAAAAGGAAGCGCGAAGGAATGGCAGGCCCGGCGGCATCGCGCTGCGCGTGGCTCAGCACCACTTCGGGCGCGCCCAGCGCTGCGGCAAGATCGTGCGCGGCAAGGCCAATGCGAAAATCTGCGCCGGGAATGCCCAACGCCCGCAGGATCGGCGGGGCGAGCAGTGGGTCGGGCGCGGGATTGCCCGGCCAAGTGCCCTCGGTCAGTCCCCCGCAGATCACCAGATCGGCGCGGCTCATCCGCGCCTCCAGCAAGCCGTAGATCGCCAGTCGCGGATGGCTGCCATAAGGTGGGCGCACCGAAATCTCGTCCATCGCATCGCGCAGCAAGGCGGGAAGTTCGGCGCATTCGATCATCGTCGGCACACCGCCCGCAGCCTCGCGCCAGCGCTCGACAAACTGGGCCAGACAGCGCCCATCGGCCTGCGCCCACAGCCCGATACCGCACAAAGCCTCGCCCGCCTCGCCCAGCGCAACCAGCGCGGCATCGAGCGGCAACGCCCCTTCGAGCGAGACCAGCGGAAACAGCAGATCCTCCACGCCCGACCACCATTCGGTCAGCCCCGCAAAGCGCTTTTCGAACTTCTCCACCGATTGCCGGATCGCAGGCAATCCCGGTCCCGGCCTTGGCCCCCGCAAGACAAGATCGAGCTGGCGCACACGCTCCAGCCATCGCGGTCGCCTCTCGCCAGCCTGCACCAGCGGATGCCCCAGCAAGGCCACCAGCGGCACCGGCGCGACCCGCTCGGCCACCGCTTCAGCCAGTTGCAGCAGCAGCCGTCCCGCTGCCGTCTGCGGCAAGGGCTTGCCCGCCGTGTCGTCGGCCACCACGTTCCAGCGACCAAGATGGGCCACCACGCGCGCGGCCAGACTGCGATCCGGTGTGATGACCGCCACCCGCCGTTCGGGAACCTCCAGGGCTTCGCGCACCAGTACCGCGATGGCTTGCGCTTCCTCTTCCGGGTTGGCGCATTCCATTACCCGAACGCCCGAAAGCCGTCGGTCTTTTGCCTCCAGCGAAACCCACGCCGCGCTTGCATCGGGCGGCAGGAACAGATTGGAAATAGCACGGCTGCGCTCAGGCGGCGCAGGCGAAAGGCCCGCGCGGTGCCACGGCTGCACCTCACCGCGCGCAATGCCCATGCGGTTCAGCAGCAACTTCAGGTGATATTGCGGATGGGTCACCACATCGCCGCGTTCGAACACGGCGCCATCCGGCCCGCCCGCGCTGCCCAATGCATCCCAGACGCCCGCGTCCAGCGCCAGATCGAGATCGGGCAGGATCACCCCGCCATCGGGCATGTCCGCCACCGTGCGCAGCAGCCTTGCCACTGCGGGCGATGCCGAGGTGACGCCTGCCGCAATCACCGGATGCGCAGGCGGACGGTCCCGCCATGTTTTCGCAGCATGGTCGAGCAGCCGGTTGCGCCGGTCAGGCGCGTCAATCTGCCCCATGGATTCCAGTTCGGCCTGCCAGATCGTGAACACCGACGCGAAGACGCGCGTGTTTTCGATCCAGTGAACCGACAGATCGGACGCAATTCCGACAACGGTTTCGTCCAGCAGTTGCAGGGGGTGAATCCCTTCCACCAGCAGACGGTCGATCCCTTGCGCAAGCCCCCGCGCCTGCCGCAGCAGCGCCGCTTCGCCCGGCGCCTCGGTCCCCAGCACATCACCCAGAATGCGCGCCAGTCGCAACAGCCGCCACACCGGATCGACGGCTTCGGGAATATCCAGCCCTGCGCCGATCGGATCGAGCAACGGTCCCAGCGTCTCGTCCAGATCGAGATCGCCCACCACCGCCATGCGCGGCAGCAGCAAGCCCGCACCGCTGACCCGCACGAAGGCTTCGGTCACCGTGCGAATAGCGCGCTGGCTGGGCAGCAGCAGCGTCAGGCGGGCAAGGCCGAAACGGTCCTCGCGGTATCGCGGGATCAGGCCCGCCACCAGTGCATCGGCAAAGCCACGGTGCGCCGCGATGGACCACACGCGCGGGCGGGCGGCCGCTTCGTTCATCTCAATCCTGCCGCAATGCGGTTTCGGTCGGCGCGATCATGCCCGGCTCGCCCACCTCGTACCACAGGCCCAGGTGCGACGTTCCGTACAGTCGTCCCTCGGCTATCGCGCGGTCCCACAGCCTGGTGGTCGAAAACGATCCTTCCGGTGCATCGCGCAGCAGGCGGTGCGAAACGATCTGGATGCCGCTGTAGATGAACGGAGCGATCCGCCCGGTGCGCCGCCGGGAAATCCGGCCCATCGGGTCCATGTGGAAATCGCCCTTGCCGCGATAATTGAATGCGCGTGCATGGGGCACCAGCAACAGCAGCGCGTCCATCCGATCAGGATCCCATGCATCGGACAGATGCTCGAACACGTTGCGCGGCCCATCCAGCCAGATGTTGTCGCTGTTCAGCGCAAAGAACGGATCGCTGCGGATCAGCGGCAGCGCCTTGACCATGCCACCACCCGTTTCCAGCAACAGGTCACGCTCGTCCGAAATGGCGACCGTCGGCGCTTGTCGGCGCGACAGATAAGCCTCCATCGCATCGGCCAGATAGTGTACGTTCACCACCGCCCGCGCCACGCCCGCTTCTTCCAGCTTGTCGAGGCAATGGTCGATCAGCGGTTTGCCCGCCACCTGCACCAGTGGCTTGGGGCGCGATGCCGTCAAAGGCCGCATGCGCTTGCCAAGGCCTGCCGAAAGCACCATCGCCACGTCGCTCGCCAGCGGTTTCGTCATACCGCGAACCTGCCCCCCAGGCTGGCGCGAACGTCAGCCGGAATATTCGCATCGAACCACGCAGCCACAGGTGCCAGCGCGGGGTGCGCCAGATCGCGCTCCATCAGCGCCCACACGCGCGGGATGTAATCGAGATAGCGCGGCTTGCCGTCACGCTTCCACAGCCGCACGAAAATGCCGACGATCTTGGCGTTGCGCTGTGCGCCAAGCCGGGCATAATCAGCCCGGAAGTCATCGCCTTCTCCTGCCGATTGAACACCCGACTGCGCCAGATAATAGTCGAGCATCTTCGCCTCAAGCTCCGGCGATACGTCGCGCCGCGCATCCTGCAACAGCGAAACGAGATCATAGGCGGCATGGCCCACCAGCGCGTCCTGAAAATCAAGCAGGCCCTGCTTGTCCAGCCCGCCCACCAGCATGACGTTTTCGGCATGATAATCGCGCAGCACCGTCACACCCGGCCGTTGCCTTCCGAGCAAGGGCGAAAGCACATCTTCCCAGGCGTTCGTCCAGCTGCGCCCATCGACATACAGCCCGCGCGCGGGCACGAACCAGTCGATGAACAGCTTTGCCTCGCGCTGGTATTCGGCCAGCGTATAGCCGGTGAACGGTCCCGGCGGGAGGCGGCGCAACCGGATCAGCGCATCGATCGCGCCGCGGTAAATCTCTTCCTCATCCTGCGGCCAGGCGTCGAGGTATTCGCGCATCCGCACTTCGCCGAAATCCTCCAGCAGCACGAAGCCGTCCTCGGCCTGCTCGGCCAGAATGATCGGCGCGCGCATGCCATTGCCTTCAAGCCATCTGGCCGAGCGGATGAACGGTTCCGGGTCCTCGTTCGGCGGCGGTGCATGCATCAGCATGGCCGTGCCCTTCGTATGGCGGATACGGAAATAGCGGCGGAACGATGCGTCCCCCGGCAAAGGCTCTATCGTCGCGCCGACCCAGCCTGCGTTGTTCAGGAAAGCCTCGGTGCCCAAAGGGATGGTCAGGTCCATGAACCCCGCCCTAGCCAATCCATCCCCGCGCGCACAATGGCCCGCCGCCCGTTTTCCGTGGATTCAAGCGTGATCGACAGGCACCCCGGCTCATGCGCAAAGCCGCCCGCATTTTCAGGCCACTCCGCCAGCAGTGCCGCACCCTGCCGGTAATCGTCCAGCCCGATCTCGTCGGCTTCCGATGGATGCTCAAGCCGATAGAAGTCGGCGTGCACCAGCGGCAGGCGCACCGATGGCGGATCGTACACCTCGATGATCGCAAAACTGGGACTGGGCACTTCGCCGTCATGGCCAAGGCTCGCGATAATGGCGCGCGCCAATGTGGTCTTGCCCGCCCCCAGTCCGCCGGTCAGCGCCACAACGTCGCCACTACGCAAATCCGCAGCGATCCGATGCGCCAGCGCTTGCGAGGCGTCGAGATCGGGCAGTTCGACGATCACGGCAGAACCACGATCGCGCTTGTCCCCAGCCCCGGTTCGGACATCAGTTCCAGCGTGCCACCATGCGCCTCGACCAGTTGCCGCACCAAGGGCAGGCCAAGCCCCTGCCGCCGTTCCACAGCGCGGCCATCGGCGCTGACTTTCAGTCCTTCCATGGCTCGCGCCAGCACGGCGGGTTCCATGCCCCGACCATTGTCGGAAACCACGACTTGCAGCTTCGCACCCTTCTTGCGCGCGGCTTCCACCAGGATGCGACCACCTTCAGGGGTCGCCGCAATCGCGTTGTCGATCAATTGTCCGAAAGCCCGCCGTAACCGCCGCGCATCGCCGGTCACCAGTCCCGCAGACTTGTCGCCGCGCAAATCGAGCGTCAGGCCCGCGGCAACCAGCCGCTCCTCGCGTTCATGCACCACTTCGGTCAGCAAGGGGAACATCTCGACCTGCTCCTGCGCCAGCGGCAGCGTTCCGGCCTCGCTTTGCGAAAGGTCGAGCACATTTTCGATCTGCTCGCCCAGCCGCTCCACCGAAGAAAGAATCGCAGCGACATATTCGTTCTGCTGCTCGGTCAGTTGCCCGGCAAGGCCGCTCTGCAACAGTTCGGCAAAACCGCCGATAGAGGTCAGCGGCGTGCGGAATTCATAGCTCATGTTGGCGATGAACCGCGTCTTCACGGCGTCTGCCTCGACCAGCGCGGCATTGCGTTCACGCAGTGCCGCCTCGGCCTTCTGGCTGTCGGTAATGTCAAGGACCGTCAGCATGCCATTGCCATCGGGCAAGGGTACACCCGCAATCGCCAGATGCCGCCCGTCGGCCAGCGTCAGCCGCCCGCTGCGCTGCTTGCGCTCCAGCGTTGCCCCCTGAATCACTTGCGCTATCGTGCCGACTTGCGCCGGACGCTTCAATTGCGATGCAATCTGGTTCAGCAGCACATCTGCCCGCGGATGCGTACCCAGAAACGCCTCGTCCAGCCCCCAGTCAGCGGCAAAACGCCGGTTCCACAACTGCAACTTGGCATCGGGAGCGAACACCGCCAGCGATTCGAACAAATTGTCGAATGTTGCCGTGCGCGTCCGCAGCAGCGTGTCGCGCGTGGCGGAAAGCTGGAGTTGTTCGGTACGATCCTCGAAGATCATCAACAGCCCGCCATCGGGCATGGGCTGGCCGATCACGCGCAGATGCGTACCGTCAGACAAGTGCCACGATTCCTCCATCGGTTCGCGCGCCAGGAACCAGCCCTGCCGTTCACGCCGCCATTCGGGAAAATCGCGCACTTCTGGCAGGCGCCCGGCATCTCGCATCCTGTCGATCACGCGATCGAATGGCGGCGTATCGATCACCCAGGCATGCGGCACGGCAAAAATGCGCAGAAATGGCTGGTTGGCAAACACCAGATTGCGCTTGTCGTCGAACTGCGCGATCCCGGCGGACAGCGTGTCGAGCATTTCGCGTTGCGCTTCACGGAACCGGCGAAACTGGCGGATCAGCTCCTCCATTTCCTCTATATCGACGGCGTATCCTGCCACGCCTTCTTCGCCCAGCGGCAGGTCGGTTACCCGCAGCGCCCGGCGCTGACCCTTGATCGTGGCTTGCAACGATCTTTCGACCGGAACTTGCCGCGAATGTGCCTGTCGCGCCACTTGCGCCGCCGAAAGCCCATCCACCGGCTCGATCAGTTCGATGCCCTGCGCGATGACCGCCTCGGCACTGGCCGCACCGACTGCCTTCACATAGGCACTGTTGACCAGCCGCAAGCGGAAATCCGGCCCGCGAAACCACATCGGCAAGGGCGCGGCTTCGATCAGGCCCGAAAGCCCGGCAAAATCGGCCTTGGCGCTGGCCGTCTCGGCGCGCAGTTGCACCAGTTCGGCCTCGCTTTGGGAAAAGTCGAAGAGCCACACCAGCGCTGCGCCGCCCGGCGATACTTGCGGATCAGCCAGATGCCCGTGCGCTGCAAGGCTGCGTGTGCCACCACGCGGGGTCAGCGCCAGACGGAATGGTGTGCCGGTCTTCTGGGCGCGCCGCACGGCATCGCTCAGCCACGAAAGCTGTACTTCGTCCAATCCGCGCTCACCCGCGTCAAGTTCGGAAAGGTAGCCCGGCATAGCCTCGAAACCGAGCCATCCGGCCAGCCGCGCAGGCCCTTCAATCCGTCCGTCCGCGCGCACCAGCAGCGGCAGTGCGGGCGATTCGTCGATCATCCGCGCCAGCCGCCGCGCCTGCCGCTGCACCGCTTCGCCGCGCCGCGCCCGCTTGCGCGCCTCCAGCACGAACCAGCCTGCCCCCACGGTCCAAGTGGCAAGCAGCAGTCCGATCAGCACCAAAGCGGTCTGGTTAAGCAACGGCATCCTGCACTCGCTACGGTCTGGCCGGGCGAATTACAATGCCAAGCGCGCGAAACCCGGCATGCGCCCCCCCGCGCAGGCGGGGGCCTCAGGACAGATAAAACCGCCATCGCGCAATACGCCTGAGGTCCCCGCTTTCGCGGGGACGCCAGCCACCATCAATAGCGGTAATGATCCGGCTTGAACGGACCTTGTTCTGGAACACCGATGTAGTCGGCCTGCTTCTTCGAAAGCCTGGTCAGTTTTACGCCCAGCTTTTCCAGATGCAACGCGGCCACCTTCTCGTCGAGATGCTTGGGCAGAACGTAGACTTCGTTCTTGTACTGCGCGTTCTTGGTGAACAGTTCGATCTGCGCAAGCGTCTGGTTGGTGAAGCTGGCGCTCATCACGAAGCTGGGGTGGCCGGTCGCGCAGCCGAGGTTCACCAGACGGCCCTTGGCAAGGATGATGATCTGTTTGCCGTCGGGGAATTCCACCAGATCAGTGCCCGGCTTCACTTCGGTCCACTTGTAGTTGTCCAGCGCGGCAATCTGGATTTCGCTGTCGAAGTGCCCGATGTTGCACACGATGCTCATCGGCTTCATCGCCTTCATGTGCTCGGCGGTGATCACGGCCTCGTTGCCGGTCGCGGTCACGAAGATGTCGGCGCGGGTAACCGCCTCTTCCATGGTGACGACTTCATAGCCTTCCATTGCCGCCTGCAACGCGCAAATGGGATCGACTTCGGTGACCATGACACGGGCACCGCCGTTGCGCAGCGACGCCGCGCTACCCTTGCCCACATCGCCGAACCCAGCCACGCAAGCGACCTTGCCCGCCAGCATCACGTCTGTTGCGCGACGGATGGCATCGACAAGCGATTCCTTGCAGCCATAGAGGTTGTCGAACTTCGACTTGGTCACGCTGTCGTTCACGTTGATCGCGGGGAACGGCAGCTTGCCGTCCTTGGCGATCTGGTAAAGACGGTGGACGCCCGTCGTCGTTTCCTCGGACACGCCCTTGATGTGCGCGACCGACATGGTCAGGTAGCCCGGCTTGCGCTTGAGGAATTCCTTGAGCGCGCGGACGAATTCGATTTCCTCGGCGTTGCTCGGCTCGAACAGATCTTCGCCCGCTTCAACGCGCGCGCCCCACAGCGCGAACATCGTGGCGTCGCCGCCATCATCCAGGATCATGTTGGCGGTGCGGCCCGTGCCGTCGTCCCAATCGAAGATCGAACCGACATAATCCCAGTATTCGGCCAGGCTTTCGCCCTTGATCGCAAACACCGGGATACCGGCGGCGGCAATCGCGGCGGCAGCATGATCCTGCGTCGAGAAGATGTTGCACGTGGCCCAGCGCACGTCAGCGCCCAGTGCCACCAGCGTTTCGATCAGCACGGCGGTCTGGATCGTCATGTGCAGCGATCCGGTGATGCGCGCGCCCTTGAGCGGCTGCGATGCGCCGAATTCCTCACGCAGGGCCATCAGTCCCGGCATTTCGGTTTCGGCGATGCGGATTTCGGCGCGGCCAAAGTCGGCAAGGCCGATGTCGGCGATCACATAGTCGTTCTTGGCGTCAATCACGCTGGCCACGAGGCATTCTCCTGAATTCCGGTCTGCGCATCTGCGCCATGTCCGCCCCTTAGCGAACCTGTGCCCATCGTGCAAACATAGTATAAAGACTTCTTTATATCGCTGTTGAGGACTATCCCCCCGCCTGCCCCGTTGCGCCTTCGCGCAAGCCACCTATATCCCTGCGGCAAGACCCGCCAATTGAGCACCATGAAAGGAATTTGGGGATGACAATCGCTGTTGGAGACAAGCTGCCCGACGTGAAGATCGTCAAGGCAACCGCAGAAGGCAACGAAGCCGTGCAGGCCGCCGATTACTTCAAGGGCAAGAAGGTCGCCCTGTTTTCGGTGCCTGGCGCATTCACGCCCACCTGCTCGGCCAAGCACCTGCCGGGCTATGTCGAAAAGGCGGCTGACCTCAAGGCCAAGGGCGTTGACGAAATCGCCTGCACCGCCGTCAACGATCCCTTCGTGATGAAGGCATGGGGTGCTGCCACTGGTTCGCCTGAAGTGACGATGCTGGCAGACGGCAACGGCGATCTTGCCGAAGCTCTCGGCCTGACCATGGACGGTTCGGGCTTTGGTCTGGGCAAGCGTGGCCAGCGCTTCTCGATGGTCGTCAACGATGGCGTGGTAGAACAGCTGTTCGTCGAAGCACCGGGCGACTTCAAGGTCTCCTCGGCCGAACACATGCTCGAAAACCTCTGATCCGGTCCGGCCCCCGCACGTGCGCGCGGGGGCCGCTACCTGTCAGAATGAAAGCCTGACGCGCCCGACGACCTTGTCTCCGGCATGGCGCACATCCGCAAAGGGCGATGCGACCACGCGTGAGGTGTCGATATCCGTACCCACGTAATCCAGACCGACGGTGAACGGATACTGGTTGTATTCCAGCCCTACCTTCCAGTCTGAATAACTGCCCACCGGGCGCAACCGCGCCGCACGGACCGCATTGTCGGCATCGCCTGACGTGTAGCCGACCGATGCCGAAACACTCAGGGGAAACGCTGGTATGCCCGCAAGCGCCGATGCGCGCAGATGCAGGTTATCGCCACCGATCGCTTCCTGTCCCGGCGCGTAATAGGCATTTGCGCCCACTTGCAACGGCCCGATCGAATAGCGGGCGCCCAGCCCCACTTCGGCATAGTTCATGCCGGTGTCCGCACCACCAAATACATGACCGATGGCCTCGGTCCGCAGCGTGAATGCGCCCGCATCCCAATCCTTGCCCAGTGCCAGATCGGCCACGACATCTGCATTGGCATGGCGATCGGACTTGCGCAGGGCCGAAACCCGCACCGCTGCGTCCAGCCCGGCAAACCCGACATAGGCATCGCTCGACGCCGAAATCTCGCCATCGCTCCAGCTCAGACCCCGGCGCACTTCGTCGGTTGTCGCCTCCACGCCGAAATCCACCGATTGCGCATGGGCTGCGGGGACATATGCCCCCGCAACCAGCAGCGCCAACCCGATCCGCGCGTTCACACCGATCATAATCTGGAAAACCCCTTATCCTTCACGGGCGCGCTTTTGCGCCCCGTCTGCTTCAACGAGGATCACCGCACGATCCTGCGCCACCATGGCCATCATCGCCTCGCGCAATGCGGCACGTCTCGCCTCGACGATGCGACCGATCTCCTTGCCGCTGGATGAACACCACCCCGGCAGCGATCCCTTCAGCGCACCGTCGCGCGTCATCGCGCGTGAGGCTTGCAATCCCGATCCGGCAATCGCAGTGCGCTCGACTGTCAAGGACACTGACCAGTTGCACCGCAGCGTTGTCGCACGACCGCCGGGACCGGTCGTACCTGTCTGCGTTGTCGCAATCGCAGTGGCTCCACGATAGTCTGCGGCAATCGGTCCGGCTGCCGGATGATCGATCGTTTCACGATGTTCCAGCGCCTGTACAGGCACGGAAAAAATCGCGCCGAACGTGAGCATGGCGATAGCGAAGCATTTCATTTCCACGGTCTCCTGCTTTGACCCGGCCTGTTCCTGCCAGTGACCTGAGCAACCTAGACCGGCCCGCAGGCCAACCCAAGACGCGGAATTGTAATGTTTCTTTGCCGCTGTATCGATCAATATCCCATCAGGCTGAGCACTTCCTTGCGGCTGCGTGTATCTTCCAGGAACGTGCCCATCATCCGGCTCGTCACCATGCCGACGCCGGGTGTGCGAACGCCGCGCGCAGTCATGCAGGCATGGCTCGCCTCGATTACCACCGCCACGCCGTGCGGCCGCAGATTATCCCAGATACATTGCGCGACTTCGGCGGTCAGCCGTTCCTGTATCTGGAGGCGGCGGGCGAAGCCGTGCAACACACGCGCCAGCTTCGATATGCCGACAACCTTGTCGCGCGGCAGATAGGCGATCGCCGCCTTGCCGATGATCGGTGCCATGTGATGTTCGCAGTGCGACTGGAACGGGATGTTCTTCAGCAGCACGATCTCGTCGTAACCGCCCACCTCCTCGAACTGCCGCTCAAGATGCCGGGCGGGATCTTCTCCATAACCGAGACAGTATTCTTTCCACGCCCGCGCCACGCGCTTTGGCGTATCGAGAAGCCCCTCACGCGATGGATCGTCGCCAGACCAGCGGATCAATGTGCGAATGGCCTCCTGCACATCGGCAGGCACGGGCACTTTGCCACGCGCCAGATCGTCGTCCTCATCCGGTCCAACAAGACTGCTCATCGCATCCCTCACTATCGCATCGGCCGCCGCAGGATCCGGCTCTTGAACAACCCCCTGCGATAGAACGAGAGCATCTCCTCCGGTCGCTCAGGGTCCAGCACCTCGTTGTCGGCGAGCGCCTTCTCCGCATCGCTCAGCTCGCGCGGAACGAAAGGTATCAGGCGCTTGCCATCCTGCGGCACCGCCGCGATCATCGCCGCCATCCCGCCATGCTGGTCGAGAAGTTCCGCTACCCGGTCAGGCGTCACACCGCAATGCTCTGCCAGCAGCGAAATGCGTAAGTCGCGGATTGTCTTCGCGCAATGGCCGTTCGCCGGTCTGGCACTGTCGATGAAGACATCGCATTCGCTGTCCAGCCCCATCGACCGGTTGTTGAGGTTGGCCGACCCGATCCGCAATATTTCATCATCAATGATCGTCAGCTTCGAATGGACGTAGATCGGCGTTCCGCCTGCAGTTACCGGATGCCAAACCGAAAACCGGCGTTTGTGATCGACCTCGTCGATCGACCGGACAAGACGTATGCGCGCCCCGTCCATCGCGGTCTGCTCCAGCCACCCGTCAGAACTCTCCGGGTTGATCAGGATCACCTCCGGCGGATCGGGTTCACCCATGCGCAATGCAATCGCCTCGGCAATCTTGCGCGATGCAAAGTACTGGTTCTCGAAATAGATGAACTTCCTTGCCCGTGCGATATGCTCAAGAAACAGCGCCTCGATTTCGCGGATTTCACCCGCATCGGCATATTGCGAGCGGGTCCGCGCGATTCCGATCTCCACATTGCGGAATTCCGCCTCAACCTGGCCAGGCCAGGGCGATGCATCCTGTGGAAGGCACGGCAACATCGGCTTGCCACCGGCCTGAACCCACCGCGTCCGCCCGAACTTGCCAAGCAGCGCCGCAGCTTCGCCTTCCATCAACATGGTGCAATCATGCCATGGACCATATAGCTGACCGCGCGGCCGCCTGCGTCGCTTGTCATTATCAAGATGCTCGCGCGTGTCCCAGCGGTCTCCCGCCATGTCGATTCCGCCGCACACGGCAAACCTGTCATCGATCACCGCGATCTTCTGGTGGTGGCTGCATCCCAGTGGATGCGCGCTGTCCAGTTTGAACACGATGCGCGGATGCCGCCACCAGCGCAGCAGATCAAGCATCATCGATCCGCGAAACACCGCTTTCAACGCACCGAAATTCCACTTGAGTACGCGCACATCAAGCGTCTTGCGCCGGTTGGCCAGCCACACCACGAAGGCGCCAAGGCGTGCGGGCGATACCTTACGGCGCGGCAGGTTCCACCACCGCCGTCCACCGCCGATAAGTATCCGCGTATCGAAATCCCAGCCAATCAGCATGATCCGCTGTTGCGCCCGCATCATGGTTTCGCGCATCAGGGAAAAATAGTCGGCCGCGTCGATAACCGCATGCGCGCGGCTTGCCATGGCATAGCGCCAAACCGAAGGCGATTCGCCTGCGTGATCGACCTGATCTTCTGGAACAGACGGGTTCTCGTCCGGGGCCTCGTCGCGCGTCACCAAACCCCCGCCCACCGCATATCTGTGTCACTCCAAGCTCGCGCGATCGCAATTGCGATAAAGGTCAGCTGGCGACACAACGTCAGCACACTGGCATGCCTGCTCTATTGCAGGGCAACGTGCAAAGAATATGAAGGTTCCCGAAAGTCGCCCGACATCGCGCTGCGCGCGCGCTAAATCAGTCCGGTACGGAAATCACCAGTTCGTCTGGGTGGGCCATGTTCAGATTGCTGCGGAGCAGTTCACCGACAAGATCGGGGTCTGCCTGTCGGGGATCAAGCAGCGTCACCCGGTTCTTCATCCGATCCCGTTCTGCCGTCAATTGCGCAATTTCAGCCTCGCGCTGTTCAAGCAGGCGCGCATTCTCGCCCCAGGCCAGCAAGCCGCTTGGCCCGGCAACGCCGATCGCACCCAGCACCAGCAAAGCCACCAGCGCAAAAGACTGGGTCAGACTGTCGTTCGGCAGCATGGGTGAACGTCGTGATTGCATGTTCATACTGAATCACAATTGTCGGGTCGATTCAAGCCGTAATACCCGCAAGCTGAACCACCTGGCCGATTTTACCGGATGCTTTCCCAGTTCCGTCGGCCCGCCCGCACCTCAGCGGACGTTTGCTTGCACATCAGGCAGTTCCAGCACGGCACAAAAACGGTCATTTCGCGCCATGAAACGCAGAGTGCCGCCATGCGCCAGCGCGACGCGCTCTGCAATCGCAAGACCAAGCCCGGCGCCATCACCGCCGCGCGCGCTGTCACCTCGCGCAAAGGGCCGCAGGAGTTGCTGTGCCTGGGCCGGATCAAACCCTGCGCCAGCGTCGCTCACCTCTATGCGGAGGACTCCAGCCACGGCGTGAGCGGTCAGACGGACCGGGCGCCGCCCATGCCGCAGCGCATTGCCCAGCAGATTGCCGACCGCCCGCGCAACGGCCAGGCACCGAAGCGTCGCATGCAGCGCGGCATCGGCTTTCACTTCGGTTTCCCCCGCCGGATCGCAATCGCGCGCCACGATTTTCAGGAGTTCCGCAACATTGCAGTCCGCTACCCGCTCATCGGCAAACCCTCGTGCGAAATCGAGAAACTGTTCGAGCATTGCCTCTATGCGATCGACCTGACGCGCAGCGGTTGCCTCAATTTCAGCATCGCTGCCGCCCATCATTTCCAGACATAGCCGCAACCGGGTCAATGGCGTCCGCAGATCATGGCTGACGCCTGCCAGCATCAGCGATCGTTCTGCCTCGTCCTGCGCAAGGCGTTCCGTCAGCCGGTTGAAGGCGCTGGCGACTGCGGCGACTTCCTGCGGCCCGGACGTTTCCAGCAAGGGCAGTATCTGCCCCTGCTTTACAGCTTCCGGCGCAAAGGCATCGACTTGCGCCGCCAACCGCCGGAGCGGGGCATCGAGCCGTCGTTGCAACATCAGCCCTGCTGCGGCCGCGACGATGAAAGCGACGATCAAGGCATAAAGCAGCGTCTGCATCGCGCTGCGGCCCGATGGCGGGGTGACGCTTATCCACACCATGCGGGAACCGATCTTCAACTGGAACCATAGCCGATTGTCGCGGCCACGCCGCCAGTCCAGATTGCCGTTCATGCCCAGCCTGCCGGAAAGGGCGCGGATGAACTGACGCTCGATGAAGCTTGGCAGGCGATTGCGCAAACCGGTTTGGCCACTGTGCATCACTGGCTCCTCCAGCCTGACCAGCACGTTACCGCTGCGCCCGATCTGCGCCAGCATCTCCTCGCGCTGCGATTCCGGCAGCTCGTCCATGACCTGTGCAAGCACGGACACCATGTCTGCGGTGAGTTGTGCGATCCGGTTGACTTGCGGCTGGATCACAAGCGTCATCACCAGCAGCCCGGCAACCACCTGCCCGGCCAGCACCACGCCAACCATCAGGGCCACGTTCCTGCGCAACAGGCTGCGCGGGAGCGCGAATGCAGGAAGCTTCCAGTTCATGCCGGTCCCGGCCCGCTGCTTTCAGGTGCCAGAACATAGCCCACGCCCCATACCGTGCGGATATACCGCGGCTCGCCCGCATCGTCGCCTATGGCCCGGCGCAGGCGCGCCACCTGCACATCGATGGCGCGATCGGTCACTTCTGCGTCGCGGCCCAGCGCCCGGTCGATCAGTTGTGCGCGGCTGAGCGGGCGTCCGGGGCTGCGCGCCAGCGCCGCCATCAGCGCAAATTCGCGCGATGACAATGGCAACGCCGCACCATCACGGCAAACCGTCATCGCTGAAAAGTTGACCTCGAAAGGACCGACAGTCACCGTCTCGTCGCTGCTTGCACCGCGCGCCGGTGCTATCCTGCGAAGCAGCGCGGCAATCCGGGCCACCAGTTCTCGCGGCAGGAACGGTTTGCCAAGATAGTCGTCCGCACCCATTTCCAGCCCCAGAACCCGGTCAACCGGATCGCCGCGCGCGGTCAGCATGATCACCGGCACCTGCTCACCATTGGCGCGCAGGCGGCGCAGGATGGCCAGCCCGTCCTCGCCGGGCATCATCAGGTCCAGCACGATGACATCGGCCGGTTCGCGCTGCAGCGCCACGTCCATCGCCTTGCCACCGTCCACCGCGCGCACGGCAAAGCCGTGTTCGGAAAGGAACCGCTGCAAAAGATTGCGCAGTTCGGGATCGTCATCGACGACAAGCAGGCGGTGCGGACGTTCGGTCATGGACGGACTCCTGCCATTGCCGTTCGCGATCAGCCAGTCGGCCCGGCGGGCAAGGTGTGACAAACCGTTACAACAGGCTGCCGCTGTCATGCCCTGCCACGACTTTGCCGTTTCCCGACATTGCGGTGATGCATCTTGCAGGCAGAAAACCTCCTGTCGCCCGCAAACACAAGTGCAACTTCGCCGCGGGCCAGTTTGAAGGAGATTGGACATGACGAAACTTCGCACCACCCTGACCGCGTTTACCGCCGTTGCCGCGCTCGCCTTTGCATCCACCGCCGATGCCAGCGGCGGTGTGCGCCTGCGCGGACAGAACGGCTCTGCCGGCGCCGTTGCGGGCAAGAAGGGCGTCGCCGGTCGTGCGGCAGGCACCACCACTGCAGAAGATGGCACCGTAACCCGTGCCAGCGCATCGGGCTTCCGGGGCGCCAACGGTGCGCGCGGCGGCCGGGCCTCGACCACCTCGGTCTCGCCCGACGGCACCGTAACGCGCAATGCCGGGGCATCCACCAGCGGTGCGCGCGGCAGTGCATCGTCGCAGGGCAACTTCACCCGCAGTGCAGATGGCACCGCCAGCGGTTCGCGCTCGACCAATGCCACCAACGCTACCACCGGCAACAGCTATTCCGGCTCCACCACGCTCAGCGATGGCGCCCTCAGCCATTCCGGCACCTGCACCAACGCTGCGGGCGAAACGATCGCCTGCCGTTAAGCGCTGCGCCATAACCCCTGGACTGCCGTTTGTCGGACGTCCTTCAACCTGGCATGGCGCGGCGCTCATCCCACCCTGGATGAAGCCCCCCCGATGCGTCGCGTCATGCCCCTTTCCGATGGATCCCGATCCCATGCCTTTCGCTCGCAACATCATTTCCGCCCTGGCCCTGGTGGCCGTGATGCCCGCTGCTGTCCAGGCAGCCCCATCGGGCCGCCCTTCCCACGATTTCGGCGGAGAAGAAGCGCTCGAACGTATTCGTGCAGCCGATGCCAACAAGGACGGCGTGATAACCCGCCCCGAACTGCTGAAGCACCGCACCGCCGAATGGCCGCGCCTCGATCGCAATGGCGATAGCTACTTCAGCAAGGAAGATCTGCCCGGCTTCGCCAGAAGCCGCTGGGACAGCGGACGTCTCGCTACCATGCGCCAGACATACGACACGAACCGTGATGGGCGCATCAGTCGCGCGGAGTTCTCGTCCGGCCCTACGCCAGCTTATGATATGGCCGATGCCAATCGCGATGGCCGCGTGACCGAAGCTGAAATCAAGTCAGCGATTTCCGCCCTCAAACAAAGCTAGAACCATGCGTCTTGCGTTTCAACATCCGTGGATTGTCGCGATCATGCTCGCGCTGGTGCTGGGAGAGATCGGCTGGCGGCTGCGCAAGGGGCGCGGCTATGATGGCGGTGCTGCGGCCGCCAGTCTCGGCGTGGCGGTGGGGCAGGCGATTTTCCGTCCGCTCACCGGCCTCCTGACCGGCGCGATCTTTCTGCTGCTGGCCGACATTTCGCCTGTTCAGTTGCCTGCGGACAACTGGCGGACATGGGTCGCCGGATTTTTCGCTCTCGAATTCGCGTACTACTGGTTCCACCGTTTCAGCCACACCGTCCGCTGGATGTGGGCAACCCACGCTGTGCACCATTCCGCCCGCGAATATGTCCTGCCCAGCGCGATCCGCCTGGGCTGGACGGAATTTTTCTCGCTGGGCTGGGTCTTCTTTGCCGTCCTGGTGCTGATCGGGTTTCCGCCTATGGTCGTCGCGGTGCTGCTGGGTGCCAACCTGATCTATCAGTTCCCGTTGCATACCGAGGCCGTGGGCCGCCTGCCAAAGTGGATCGAAGCGGTGTTCAACACACCTTCGCACCACCGTGCTCACCACGCGAGCGAGACCGACTATCTCGATTGCAACTTCGGCGGCATCTTGATCGTGTGGGACCGCCTGTTCGGCACTTTCCGCGCAGAACCGCATGACCGCGCCCTGCGCTACGGACTGGTCCACGATCTCGATTCCCGCAATCCCGTGCACATCGCCCTACACGAATGGCGACGGCTCTTCGCAGACATCGCGCAGGCGCGCGGGGCAAGCGCCAAGATAAAAGTCGCACTCGGCCGTCCCTGATCAGACCGCGAATTGCCATCGAAAATTCTGAAAAATGGTGCACCCGACGGGATTCGAACCCATGGCCCCCAGATTAGGAATCGTCCGCGCGACTTTGATTTAATTAGGATTTCTCGGTCCATGTTGCACTGGTGTTGCACTTAAGCCAGCAATTCGGCCTGTGAAGCAGCGATAATAGCCGCGTCCCCGCTCGCATCCGTGATAAGGTGGCCGTAGGTATCCAGCGTCAATTGGATGCTCTCGTGCCCGATCCACACCTGCAGGCGCTTCAAGTCGATCTTCTGCTTTATCCAGGCACTCGCGGCGGCGTGGCGTAGAGCGTGGAAGCCGTAGCGGGCCTGCATCGTTGGCAGGCTCTTCTTGTCCAGCTTGGGCTTGCCATCCTCGATCACCGGATCGCAGACGCCCGCCTTGACCTGCAAGGGCAGAAACTTCCGGCGCAACAGGTGGCCGTATTGCTGAACACCGCCTTCAGTGTTCGGGAACGCCAGCCCCTCCGGTCCCTTCGGACAGCGCAGTTTCCATGCGGTCAATTCCTTGACCAACGCCTGCCCTATCGGAATCGTGCGATAACCAGCCCCCGACTTCGGCGGTCCAATCTCTCCGAACTTGTCGGCGCGCTGGTTTACCGAAAGCCGACCGCGCTTTAGGTCGATGTCCGACCAGCGCAGCCCCCGCAGTTCGGATGAACGCAGACCCGTCAATATGGCGGTAAGCAGCATGGGCCGTAGATCGTCGCTAGCAGCGTCAAGAATCGCTTTTAGCTCGGTCTTGTCGGGAATGGTAATCTTGGCGCGTTCGCGGGCCTGCCGGATTACCTTGACGCCACTGGCTACGTTCTGCGCAACGAGGCCCCGGCGCTGCGCTTCGGTCAAGATGCTGGACAGGGCACGCACCGCCTTGCCTGCCATGGCCTTGGATCGCGTTGCGATAAGTTCATCGCGGTATGCCTCGATGGCGGGCCGGGTGAGGCGTGACAGCTTCTCAGCGCCAAGGAAGGGCACGATGTGCTTTCGGGCAAGCTGGCCATACTGAGCGATGGTTCCGCGCTCCCTGCCCTCTGCCTCTGCTTTCTTGATCCACAGATCGGCAGCGGCGGCGACAGTCACAGATTGCGAGTCGGCAGTGTGCACGCCTTGGCTCACCTGCCATGCAGCACCTACCCGCCACGCTTCCGCATCCTTCTTGCGGGCGAACTGCTTGGCGCGGCGCTTCCCGGCCTGATCCTTGTAATCGACCAGCCAAGCCGTTTTCTCGCTGCCGTCCGGCGCGGTCCAGGCGCGCTTACGGATTGCCATTGGAGTGCTTTCTGAACAGTTCCCTTAAAACGTCGTAATAGCGGTCGCTCTTGCCCTCATCCCGGTAGGTTTGCTTAACCAACGCATTTTCGGCCTCGAACTCATCAATAGATCGGACGGCAGCATCCGACCAGTCCAGCAGGGGCTCCAAGAAGTTCCCCGGGAGCAGTGCTCCCACAGTCGCAAGAACTCGAGTTATGTTGACAAGCGAAAGCCTAGGCGAATCTTCGAATGATGACCTTTTAAGAAGCTCCGAAACTAGCTCTGCCCCGCCGTAGAAGAACGATTCGAGGTCGCTTATATTATCCTGCTCCGTCTCATCGCATAAAGCATCTAAAGATCTTGGGTCAAAATAGACGTACATCTGTAATATATCGTCTCCCTCCTCGATCTTGCCATGCTCCGCCAAGATCAACGATTGAGCGGCCAACGTAACTGCGGACG
Source organism: Novosphingobium sp. CECT 9465 (assembly GCF_920987055.1). NCBI lineage: Bacteria > Pseudomonadati > Pseudomonadota > Alphaproteobacteria > Sphingomonadales > Sphingomonadaceae > Novosphingobium > Novosphingobium sp. CECT 9465. The sequence goes on along the minus strand of NZ_CAKLBX010000001.1, from coordinate 1,678,090 downwards.
CAACTGGGAACGTGTTACGCGAGATAATGGTGGTTGCTCGTTCAGGCGGTAGGCCAAGCTGGGTCAGCTCTACTGCCAACGCGATTTGGAAACACTGACCTGCGGTGTACTGTGCGGCTCGGCCCTTTATCGCTCTGAAATCTCCCGGAAATCCAAGGCGATGAAAGTTTTTTAAGCGTGCCTGAAAGGCTGTACGCTTGGACGGGTGGATTAGGTGGAGCGCGGCGAGCACTCCTTCAAGCTGACCGAATTGCCAAGAATCAGGCACATCGCCCCCACTAAAGAAAAGTTTCTAAGGAACCTTGCGTTAGAGGATGGCATGGCATAAGTCTAGCTTGTGCAACGTTGCATAGGAAGGTTGCACATCACACTAAACGGAGGCCACGTAAATGCTTAGTGATGATCTTTTGGGCGGAGCGAAGGCGGCGGCGGCATACATCGGCCAGAACGACCGCGCCATATATCACATGGTTCAACAAGGCTTGCTCCCGGTGATCCGCAAAGGCCGCAAGCTCTATTTCCGCAAGTCGGAACTGGAGGCTGCATTCCGCTCAGTTGCGGCTTGATGCCCTGAAACCAAAAACCCCCGCACGGTGAGGTGCGAGGGCTGGGGGTGTCAATTGAGACCTGACGCCTCAGTCCTAAGCCAATTCGTGTGGGAACTCAAGTAGTTCCATCGGCGCACAGGCGCGCCACCATTGAAAGGACTGACGAAATGGCTGATTTCCAGCATCGGGCGAACTTTGCCTGCGAAACTGATCTCGGAACCGATCCGGCAAGCTTCCTTGCTTACTTTACCGAACTTGGCGGGGGCTATTGGCTCACGCCGGATGGCGAACTCTTGCTTGGGGTTTTGCAGACCAATGCCAAAGAAGCAAACCGCAGACTTGCTGCGCAACTCATGCGCCAGATTGGCACCGATGACGCGCAGCGGATAAAGAACCATATCACCGCACGGCTGAATGGTGATGACCAAACCCGTGTCGGTTGGACGCAGGCCATGCGCCGCCATACCATCGCGCTACACGCTTACGAAGCAATAGCAGCCAGCGCGTCGTTGGATGATCACGAAGCCGACCGGCTTTGCGATATCGAGAACGATATCCGGTGGGAGTTAATTGGCATGCCTGCTCCGGATCGCCCCGCTCTTCTATGGAAGCTGGAATATCTTTTCCAAGGCTCCAGCGGTTCGCTCGACCCCTACAACATAGAGCTTTTGGCGCAGACGCTCGCGGATTGCCGCCGCCTGCTGGTGGAGGGCTGAGCCATGACTAGCAATGACGCCGCAAACTTGTCCATCTGGGACGCAGCGATGCAGACCTATGCCGAGGCGACCAAAGCATTCGCGGATCAAGAAGCCATCACGCCAAGTAGCTTCGCACTTGATGACTTGTGCAACGCTATGACGGACGCCGAAGATGCGTTGTTTCGGCTCGACGCTCCGCACTTGCGAGCCATTTTGTGGAAGCTGGACAGGCTGGAGGTCGATGCAAACGGCTCGTCTCTGTCACCCGACCATATCCGGCAGGTGTCAACTGACATTCGCCGCCTGATCGGGGAGGCGTGACCATGGGCACCGTCATAAACCTTGCCGCGCACCGTGCCGCCAAGCAGCCGGTATCAGAGCCGCGCAAGCCCGACTTCACCCGCACGCCCGAGATGGCATTCATCCTCGCACTGGTCGGCAGCTTGCCAGCCAAGCAGCGCAGCCGCGTCCTGCTTCAAGTGATGATGATGAGTGAGCGGACGCCAGACTGCGAGGCATCGCGAGATGCTGGCTATCTCGCCGCCATGATGAACTTTCGCTTCAATCCGAAGGGGGCTTGAGCATGGGCATGCGGCGCGATTCATTCAAGCGGTAGCCTCCTGCATGCATGCACAATCAACTTAGGGGTGTCCTATGGAACTCATGACTTCACCTGAATCGGCCCGCTATCTCAAGCTGTCTGAGCGCACTCTCGCCGCAATGCGCGCACGAGGAGACGGGCCGGAATTCACCCGCCTCCATCGTGATGGCCGGGGCGTTCGCTACCGTCTGGCCGACCTCGACCGCTGGGTCGCAGGAAGGGGTGTCACAGCATGACGCGCAATCGACTGTTCGGCGTCGAAGTGCGGCCCTCAAGGCTGGGCGCTGGTTACGAGGTATTGACACACATTCCCACAATCGATGGGGATCCTGATTTGCATCAGGCTGAACACTTCACGCTCTCTGCGAAGGGGGCGAATGACTACGCGCGCGAATGGCATCGCCACCATGTCAGCATGCTTACGAAGGGTGCCGACCTTTACCGCAGCGGTTTGCCGTTCCTTCGCCTCTCCAGCGATGAGGAGGGCGCAAACGATGGCACCCCCTGAACGAAAACGAGGCCCGATGAGGGGCCTCGCTGTTCCATGCTGGCAGGCGACGGGACAGGGCAACCCATACGACATTGGACGCCTTGGGGCAAGGCTCGCCGCTCGCCGGTTGCGCCCCATGCTGGGGGTGCGGCGATGACAGCAACCGTCCGGATATTCCCCGGCATGCCTGTGCGCGCGTGGGTGATGATCGAAGTCGATGAGGGAGTGATCTGCGGCGTGTTCCGGGGTGAACGCGATCCTGCTGACCCTCGACCAGTGCTGACAGAGGAAGGCTCGCTCGCTGAGGTGACCGCCTTGATGCTGCACCCGCTGGTTCGCCAAGGCTTGCCCATTGTACCGCATGAAACGCCTCACTGGCTGCAGGCAACCGGCTAATGGCTGGAGGACCTCAGAAAGCCGACGTCAATGGAAACTTCTTCCAGACGCCCCGCGCTGTCATCGACAGCGTCGCATGGAAGCATCTGAGCTTTCGTGCGCGCGCTGTCCTGCAGGTATTCCAGGACCGCCACGACGGTTACAACAACGGGCATCTCGGCCTCGGCATTCATGCGATCGGCGCGAGGCTGGGCAACAAGAACCACGGCCCGAACGCCAAGGCGGTGGCAGAGCTTATACAGCACGGCTTCCTCGAATGCGTCTCGGATGCTGACCGCCAGCACGCGAAAGTTCGTGAGTACCGCCTGACGTTCGTGTCCACGGGAAAGCCGCGCAACATCGAGAAGGCGACCAATGACTATCGCGATTGGAGGCCTGCTGCTGGAAAAACTCGGAAATTCGGCGGTGTGAGAACAACAACGCAGGACCCCCTTTCCGGTGTTGAAACAACAACGATGGTGAAAAACTCCGTTGTTGTTTTCACAACTGATGATGCGGCAAGTCCTGAGTTTTGCACCCCATGTGTCGGTGTGAATACAACACTGCTTATAGATAACCAGTATGGGGCTGGGTCGTCGGGGTCTGAAAGTCTGCCGTCTCAAGGTGAGAAACTACGGCGGGCCGATTTGCGCCTCGAACTGACCGAACTGCGGCGGTGGTCACGGACCATCATCGACATGGTTGGATATGGCGGCGCTCGGCGTCTGGCTCACAATGCTCAGATACCGGAGGCGGCGTTGTCACGGTTCCGCGCTGGCCGGTCCCTGCCCGACCATTACCGCATCCCCCTGCAAGAAGCCTGCGGGCGGATGCTCCCCTTCAATCAACTCGAAGCTGCGTGCTTGGAACTGTCGGCGGACGCTCTGGTCCCCGCGCAATGAGGAGTGAAATGACATGATGGATAGCAAGGTACATTTGTTCGATCTGCGCGAGCGGATCAGTGCCAGCGGTAATCGCTACTTGTCGGGCTGGCTGGGCAAGGCGTCTGTGGTGGCGTTCCTTGATCGCGAGGCAGAGGAGCCGACATGGCAGGTCTACGTCTCGCAACCCAAGCAGGACGGTGCATCTCGGCGCGCCCCTCGCCATGCACGGGCAGAGCGCCCTCCCCGCGCCTCGCGCCTCGCTCCGGGTGAACTGGACGACGACATCAGCGACATCGGGGGCAGATAATGGCGGGACCGGACCATTACGCCCCCGCGCCCGCGCGCGCACGCGAGGAAAAGGAACTGACGCCCGTACAGGTGACGATCTGCAAGCGGCTCATGCTGGGTGAGAGCGTCCGCAAGATATGCTTGGACGAAGACATGCCTTCGAAAACGACGGTGTTCGAATGGCTGGCGACCGATGTCGAGTTCCGGACGGCGTACCAGATTGCCAAGCAACTGCTTGCCGAGACGTTAGCAGAAGACGTGATCGAAATCAGCGACGATTCCGGCGCGGACTATGTGCAGGGCGAAGACGGGCAGACGTTCGTCCCTGAGCACGTCCAGCGGGCAAGGCTTCGCGTCGATAGCCGCAAGTGGTTGGCCGGGAAGCTGGCCCCCAAGCGCTACGGGGATTCAACCGCCCTACGCCTCGGCGGCATGGATGGCCTGGATAATCGTGCGCGCAAGATGAGCACCGAAGACATTGCAGTGAGGCTGGCGGCAATCATGCACGCGGCAGAAAAACGGAAAGGGTAAGACATGCATCTGTTAGAGATATTGAAACGAGCTTCACCGGCTGAGCGGCGTGAGATTGGCGAGATATTCACCCACTTCTCTGACGCAGGCGATGAGGCTGAGGTGCGCGCCACGCTGGATATGGTGATGAACCGCTATGCTGATCCACGGGACCAGAGCCTTAAGGCGATATGGGCGGACATGCAGGAGCGCGTTCAATCGAGCCGCAAGCGTGTCCATGCGCTCAGTGATGGGCTTCGCGCCGATGGCATGGGGCACGAACAGTTGATCGAAGCCGAACTCAAGCGGCGTAGCGACGGCAGGACTGTAAAGGAATACTGCATCGCCGTTTGCGATGGCTCGTCGGTCCCTGATAGTGACGTTACCGTGCGCGATGTGTTCTCGTAATCCCTGCGGGGCACGTCGGCGGGACGGCGGCGTCTGTGGTGCACGGGCAATGCACAACGGGCGCTGTCATCGCCACGGCGGGAAGTCACCCGGCGCGCCGCGTGGGGCGGATAACCCCAACTGGAAGCACGGTCGGTTCTCAGTTCTTCCGGCCAGCCTCGATCAGGGTTGCAACCTTCGTGTTGACCGTGTCGAAGAATGAGCGCTCTGAACCGGCGGTGATCTTGTCGGTGTCCACCGCTCCATGTTGTGCGACGATGTACGCTCGCGCGACGTACCGCCAGATTCCCAGCTTCGTGGCGCAACTGATACGGGCACCTTCGACAAGGCCAGCGACATCAGACGTTCCATCATCTGCCCTGACGGCATTGTAGACGATGCAATCGCTCAACTTCGCGGACGCCACGGGCAGCATGTCGCCGGTCGAGAGTGAGGCACTGGCAGGCTCGGACGCTCCGAGTAGTGCGGCCATGACGAAAGCTATCATCTCGATCCCCTGATTGCTTCGCCACCTGTACCGCGATTCAACCGCATATGCATCAACCCTACCGTCGCGAAACGACGGTCGATAGGTGCGCGGTGCAGCTTCCTCCGTCTGGAGGGACACACATGACGAAGCTTGTCAGTCAGGACGATTACGACGTCCAGCGCGCCGATTTGGAACGCGCAATCTCGCATGCTGAAGCGGAATATCACTCGTCGGCATTCAAGGCCCAGACGGGCGCAGGTGACGATAAAGGCACCAAGGCGGCAAAGGATCATCTCGACGCACTCAACGCTGCGCTCGAAGGATTGCACGCGGCCTGGAGTGGATCTCAGCAGGCCCGAAAGGATGGCATCGCAGCCGACCGCGATGCGGCATTCGCTGCACTCACGGTAGACGTGGATAAGCTGCTTAAGGCACGAGCTGAGAAGCTGGCCTCCATTCTCCAAGCCGCTCAAGATCTTGCCGCTGCTGTTAATGCGCACGTCGAATTGACACGAACAATCCGCGCCAAAGCTGTTGGTTATCGCTCCGCGCACGCGAGCAAAGCAAACCTCGATCCGTTGTTCGCCGTACTGTCGGGCGGATTTGGTCCGTATGCGGTCGCGGGGTCGGTCCTTTCTGCAAACGGCATTCAAACATCTCTCTTGGGCGGCGACCGCTTCCTTCTCGGTGACCGTTCGGCGGCTCAATTGGAAGAACGGCAGCACGAAATCATTCGCGCGCAAGTGGCGTCCTTTGCTCCGAAAACGGAGGGCTAAAACATGGCGACACACCGTATCCTGGTGATGATGCAGGCACCCGACTTCAGCTGGTGGCGTGCTGGTGCGCTCGTTGATTACGACGGGCCTGACAACTGGAAGCTTGAGCCGCTCGACCCCGTCCAGCGTGAAGCATGGGAACGCACGATCAGCGACCCTGACCGCGTGGCTGAGGCTGTGGGCCGTACCGCCATCGGTGGGGCGTTCCCTGATGGCGAGAGCGTCTTTGCACCCGATGGCGGGGCCGAACTCCCCCGCTTCCCTACGTCTGGTTGGGTGGTCTGATATGTGCGCCCCGGCCCTACCTTTGATCGCAGCGGGCATGGCCGCTCTTGGAACCGGCGTCGGGGCACTGCAAGCCAATGCCCAAGCCAACTACAAGGCCAAGATTGCGGAACGCAACGCGGGTCTTGAGCGCGAAGCATGGTTGCAGGACCAGCAAAACACACGCGGTGAAGCTCAGGCACAGTATCGCCAGATGGCGAAGCTGCAGGGCCAACAGCGTGTTGCTGCCGGTGCGAACGGTGTCGCGATTGATTTTGGGACCGCTGCCGATGTCGTGGCGGATACCAAGGCGCTGGGCAGCGAAGACGTCGGTCGCATTTACAGTTCCGGCTTTCAGAAGATGCGCGGGCGCGACATCGCCGCGTCGAACTACGTCGGTGAAGCCAATGCCGCTCGTTCGGCGGGCACGGCTGCTCTGGTCAAGGGCGTGTTTGACATGGGGTCCACAATCTTGGGTGGCGCTCAGCAATACAACAAATACAAAAAGGGTAACTGAGGATGCCACGCGCTCCGGTTTACAACCCCAATCAGGTCGGCTCGGTCCAAGCCACGAACGCCCGCTTGCGCACGCCAGAGTTCGGAGACAGCCCGCTCGCTGCTGCCCTCGGTGGTGCTGCCAAGATACTCGGCAAATATGCTGAGATGAAAGACGGCCTCGAACTGGAGCAGGATAAGACCGATGTCGGCAACAGCACGCTGACGTTTCAGGACGAAGCCGGTGAAGTGCTGGCGAATGCCAAAGCCTCGCGCGGCGTTGATGCGGGCAAGGCGTTCAAGTCGGCAGAGGAACAGTTGCTCAAGACGCGGCAAACGCTGCTGACACAAGCCCGCAGCCCTCGTGCGCGCAAGCTGCTTGAGGAAAAGACGAACATTTACATGACCTCGTACCGTGCCGAACTGGCGGAACACGAGGTCACAGAGACCAGAGCGGCGGCAAGCGAGACCTTTGGCGCGCAGGCGGTCAAATCCCGCGAAGAAGCGGCCCGCATGTGGCAACAGCCCGAAGCGGTGGCGGCACAGGTCCAGCTTGGCCGGGAAGCGATCCGCGAAAAGCAGCGGTTGGCCGGGTCATCTGACGAAAGCATCGCCCAGGCGGAACACGAATACGAAAGCTCGGTGCATCGCGGCGTTGTCGAATCCCTGCAAGCTCAGGGCGATGTGGACGGCGCACTTGATTACGGCATGGCCCACCTCGGGAGCATGTCGCTCGGCGATCTGACGGCGGTGTCGTCGGGCATGCGCGGGGCAATCGAAACCCGGCAGGCCTCCACTGACGCACAGTGGGCGATTGGTCAGGGTGGTCCAGTGCCAGCATCGTCACCCGGCGCGAAGTTTACCCCACCCGTCAAGAATGGACGCATTACGTCGGCCTATGGGGTTGAGCGTGGCAAGGGTCGTGCGCACAACGGGGTAGACTTCGCTGCGCCGGAAGGTTCGGCGGTCTCTCCTCTTGCTGGAGGTGTTGTCGTTGCGGTCGGATCGGATGCACGGTCGGGCAACTTTGTGATCGTGGATCATGGCGACGGCGTCACGACCAGCTATGCCCACCTCGGGACACATAGCGTCAAGCGTGGCGATCAGGTGACCAGCACGACAACGCTCGGCCCTGTCGGCATGACCGGCAACACAACCGGCCCACATGTCCACGTCGTGGCGCGCAAGAACGGCAAGGCGGTGGATCCGATGCAGTACATCGGGCGCAATGCACCCTCGGCCCAAGCGGCGGGGGAGTGGGACAAACGCTCTGCCTATGCGTCGATCGACAGCAATGCTGAGTGGTCGTTTGAGCGGAAGCAACGGGCCAAGCAGTGGGTCGATCAGGAATTCTCCCGCAAAGATTCCATCGACGCACGCGAGGAACGCGAGGCAGATGACGAAGCCAAGAAGGTGGTTGTCGGCCTAGGCGATGGTTTCAAGTCTCTCGATCAAATCCCAAAAGACGTTCGTGACCGTATGAGCATCGACGCGGTATCGTCGTTCTCGGATATGGCGAAGGCTAATTCAGCGCCCAAGCCCATAGAGGCAAACGGGCCTGAATTCCTGCGCCTGCAACGGCTCGCAATCGAAGCGCCCGAACAGTTTGCAGCAATGGATATCAATGGCTCTGCCGCGAAGCTTACGCCGGGAGAGTTCGCCCGCCTCGATGCCGACCGGTCGCGCATCAAGACTGGTGGAACCAAAGAGGTAAGCATCCGCACGGCCATCGCGGGCCATATCAACACGTTCGCGACACCCGACATGAACCTGACCGGCAGCGGCAACAAGTCGGACTGGCTGGAAGTCTACCGCCTGATGGAAGCAGCGGTATCGCAGGGCACGGGCGGCAAGCGCATGCCAACGGATAAGGAACTGGATGACGCTTTCGCGCTGGCAACGCGTTCCGTCACGGTCAAGCGGCCCGGTATTCTGTGGGGGTCGAACGAAACAGACGTGCGCGCGCATGACGTTTCGGTCGCGGACATACCCTCAACCACACTCAATCAAATCGATGCCGCTCTGCGCCGGAACGGCCTGCCGGTGAATGACGCCAACCGTGTCACCCTCTTTGTCGAGCGAGTATCTGGCCAGTGAGCGACCCTTACGACGACATCATTCGGCGCAAGCAGGCGCGACCGGCCAGCACGTTCCACACCTTCCAGCCCGAGCCTGTCCCTGAGGCGGCAAACCCTTATGACGACATCATCGCGCGGCGGCGCAATCGGCAGGTCGGTGCGATCCTGCGTGCTGCCCCTGCCCCTGATGCGGCGGCACAGGCAAACAGGATCGCTCGTGCGCGGGGCCTGCCTGCTGCGGCTGTCGATCCCAAACTTCAGGCAATTCAGATTGCCGACCAGGCAACCAGCTTCATCAACACGATGGGCATCTTTCCGCGCATCGGGTCATGGGCCGAAGCCAACCCGCGCGATGCAGCTGCGGCGGCAGATGATACGCGAGCGCTGGGCAAGATGGGCCGTGCCTTCGATCCTGTAGAGCTTGCGCGCGGTTGGTCGATCAGCGCGCCTGAGCCGGTAGACCCGACGTTCGTCAACAGCGTCAAAGGCGTATGGTCGAGCCTCGTCGGTGGCTGGAAACAGATGGATGCTGGCCTGTCGCTGGCAATCGACGATTGGGTTCCCGCGCCGAAGTGGCTGCAGGGCGGGACCGCGTACTCTGACCGCTTGCGTTCGGACATCGTGCAGGCGCAAGATGACGTGGAGACCTCAACGCCTGCGTTTCGATCTGAGACGGCGCGCGGCATATATGGTGGTTTCGCCTCGGTCGCTCAGATGGCTCCGGGTGTGGCCGCGTCGATCATCACGCGCTCGCCGGTCCCCGCGATGGCGGTTGCCGGTATTCAGACGGGCGGAACCGCATACGGCAAGTATCGTGTTCGCGGTGGCACTCGTGCTGAGTCTGCTACGGGCGCGCTGCTGGAAGGCACTATCGAAGCCGGGTTCGAAGCGATCCCCATGGCGGCTGTCGTGTCGAAGTTCGGCAAGGGTGCAACCGGCAAATTCATTGGTGAAGTGCTTGCCAAAGAAATGCTGTCGGAACAGGCGACGACGTTCGCGCAGGACGCGGTCGATACGGCCATTGCCAACCCTGACAAGACTTGGGGGCAGTTCATCGCAGAACGCCCCGAAGCGGCTTATCAAACAGCGCTGGGCGTGCTCGTCGCTGCCGGGACGTTGGGCGGGCTGCATGCGGTCGCAAGCAAGGCCGAACAGCGGCACACCATGCGCGCACAGGCTGAGGCGGAAGGCATCTTCCTAGATCGGCTTGGCGAAGGCGCGGGCGAATCCAAACTGCGCGCGCGCGATCCGGACGGCTTCAAAGCCATGATGGATCACCTGACCGAGAGTATGACGGGTGACAGGGTCTATGTCCCGGCTGAGAAGATCCGCGAATTTATGCAGTCGCCGGGGTTTGAGGACTCCGACTTCTGGCGTTCGCTGGAAGACGACCTTGCCAGCGCTGAAGCCACGGGCGGCGATGTCGTGCTGCCGGTGTCGTCGGCGATGACGCATATTGCGGGGACGCCTGCATGGGATGCGCTGCGCAATGACATGCGCATGTCGGCGGGCGGTGTGAGCCGATCCGAAGCGCTCGCACTGGCCGATGAGCAAGGCCTGATGGAAAGCGACCTGTCGGTGCTGGTCGATGCTTCAAGTGGGCAGGCTCGCACGCGCCTGTTCTCGTCGGCGTTCGAAAAGCTGGCCGGTGCCGGATTCAGTCCCAACACGGCGCGGGTGCAGGCCGAACTAGTGACGCAACGCTATATGTCACGGTCCGACCGGCTCGGACGCGCTGTGACCGGTACGGAGTTCGATCACGTCGGGATTGAACAAGTCCTGCCGGAAAAGCTGCGGGAGGCGACCAAGGCCGATGCAACCGACCTAGTCATCAATGCGCTACGTCGTGGCCAGCCATCGACCGTCCAGAGCGGGCCTAGCTTGGTTGAATGGATCGTGCAGCGCGGCGGCATCAACGACCTCGGCGGCGATCTGAAGGCGGTCGGGCTTGCTGATTGGCACAAGGAAAGGCCGTTCCGGCGCAAGGCTATTCGGGACTTCGACCCTGCGGCGTCGATGGGCGGCATTAGCGGCAATGGTGATTACGGTCACGACTCCACGTTGCGCGCAGCTGTCGAAGCGGGCTTCTTTCCGGAGCTTGCAGGACAGGACACGGGCACGCTCGACACACAGATACTCATATCCGCAATCAGTGATGAACTTGCTGGAAATGCACGTTACGCCAGCGATCCCAAGGTTGACGCCATGCGCGCAGCCTCGGAAGAGCTGGGGCAAATGCTGACCGACGCTGGCCGTGATCCGGCTTCGATGTCGGACGGCGAAATCCGGGACTTCATCGGTCGATACACTCAGGGCGACAGTTCGGGCCGTTCGTACAACAGCGGCGAGCGCGGCAAGATCAGCTTCACTGCTGACGGCAAGGCGGTCGTTCAATTGTTTCAATCGCGAAATTTAAGCACATTTTTGCACGAAAGCGGCCATCTGTGGCTTGAGGAACTGAAGGCAGACGCGGCTCTTCCCGACGCGCCGGAACAGCTCAAGGCCGATTGGAAGGCCGTGCAGGCTTGGTTCTCTGCCAACGGTCACAAGGTCGGTAAGGACATTCCTGTCGGTGCCCACGAACTGTGGGCGCGGGGGTTTGAGAGCTATCTCATGGAAGGCAAGTCGCCATCCTCGGCGCTGCTCAAAGTGTTCGAGACCATGCGCGCCTGGATGGTCGGCCTCTATCGCCGGGTGCAGAATCTCAAGTCGCCTATCTCGGACGACGTACGCCGCGTGATGGACCGGCTGCTCGCCACCGATCAGGAGATTGCCGAAAAGAGCGAAGCGCAAGGTCTGGACCCGGTGTTCGCCGATGCTGCCTCGGGCGGCATGACGCGCGAAGAATTCGATGCCTATATGGATCTGGTCGCACAGGCCAAATCGACCGCTAACAGCGAACTGCTGGCAAAGTCGCTTCGCGCTCTCAAGGCTCGGCAGACTGACCAGTATCGCCTTTGGGAAAATGAGGCCCGGGCGGAAGTGTCGCGGTCGGTCGATGCTCGCCCTGCGTTCCGTGCCCTTGAAGCGATCCGCACTCAGCCGCTTAACCGCGATTGGGTCATAGACCGTTTCGGGGCCGATTCCCTGAAACTCCTTCCCGCGTCGGTGCCTCCAGCCTACCGGGAGGGCGGCGTCCATCCTGACAGTCTCGCTGAAGCCTTGGGGCTGCGGGATGGGCGCAACCTTGTCGAGACGCTGATGGGGCTGGAAAAGCAGCGCAAGGGCCTGCGGGCGGCGGGTGACAAGCGTACCGTCCGACAAGCGACCATCGATGCCGAAACCCATGACGTGATGGCTGAGCGCTATGGCGACCCCTTCACGACGGGCAAGATCGAAGAGGAAGCGCTCGCGGCGGTCCACAACGATCTACAGGGCGAAGTCATCGCGGCGGAAGTGCGGGCACTGGCTCGGCGCACCTCCAAGCGTCCTACCCCTTACGGCATGGCGCGGGAGTGGGCACGTCGCCGTGTACGGTCGGGCGAAGTCCGCGATCACATTAGCCGCGCTGCAATCCAGCAATACCGGCGCACGGCTGCGATGAACTCGAAGGCGGCATTCGAGGCGCTGGCGGCGGGCAAGGTCGATCTGGCATTCCGCCACAAGCAAGCCCAACTGCTGAACAACGCCTTGGTTCGTGAAGCGCGCGATGCTGCTCAGGAAATCGACACGGCAATAACCCGGCTTGACCGCGTGGCGTCTCGCAAGAAGATTGCCGGGGTCGATGCGGAATATCTAGACCAGGCGCATGAGCTTCTATCGCAGGTCGATTTCAAGGAACGGACGGGCAAGGCGGTAGACCGCAAGCAGTCGTTCGAAGCGTGGGCGAATGCTCGCGAGGACGAAGGCCACACCATCGCGGTTCCCAAATCGTTCGCCACGATGATTGGCAAGACGCATTGGACGAAGCTGTCGGCGGAAGAACTGCTCGGCCTTGATGACGCAGTAAAGCAGATTCTCCATCTCGGTCGGCTCAAGCAGACGCTGCTCGATAATCAGGAACAGCGGGAGCTTGACGCGCTGGTCGGTGAAGCCGTCAAGACGATGGAACGCCTGCCGCTGCGCAAGGTCAAAAGCTTCGATGATCCTTCGAAGTGGGACGACATCAAGAGCGGTGCGCTCGGTATCGGCGCTGCCCTGCTCAAGATGGAAACCGTGTTCCATCGGCTCGACGGTAGCCGTCACGGGGCGTTCAACCGCGTGGTGTTCCAGCCTCTCGCCAAGGCTCAGGCCGACGAACATAAGCAGATGCGCGAAGTGCTGGACGAACTGGACGGGCACCTTGGCAAGGTTCCCCCCAAAATCCTCGCGACGTGGAACGACCCGCTAACGGTTGCGAGCCTGTTCGATCCCCGTACGCGGGAGCCTATGCAGGGGCCTCGGTCGCGCCTGATATCGATGGCGCTCAACATGGGTAACGAAGGCAACGCGTCCAAGCTGGCCGGTGGCTATGGCTGGCGGGAAGCTGAAGTCATGCGCGTCCTCGATGCCGAACTGCAGTCCGAAGAGTGGCGCTATGTCCAGGCGGTATGGGATACCATCGGCAAGTTCTGGCCGCGCATTGTCGAACTCGAAAAGCGGGTTAACGGCATTGAGCCTGATGCGGTTCGCCCGCGCGTCCTGACCACGTCGGCGGGTGTGCTGCGTGGTGGTTACTTCCCGGTTGTTTATGACCCTGCCCGCAGCCGCACCGCCAATGAACACGCGGCCAAGGGCGAAGGCAAGCTTTACGAGAACGGATATACGCGCCCCTCGACCTCGCGCGGCTTCACGAAAGAACGCACCGAAGTGCAGCGGCCCGTGCTGCTCTCGCTCGATGTCATCAATCGGCACGTTGCCGAAGTGGTGCACGACCTGACGCATCGCGAAGCCGTCATGCAGGCTTGGCGCTTCCTTGGCGACAAGCGCCTGATGGATGCCGTTGACGAAACTATGGGGCCTGACGTGTCGGGCCTGTTCCGCCCGTGGCTCCAGTTCATCGCGAACGAATGGGTTTATGACCGTGCGGGTATGAGCAAGCTGGAAAGCTTCATGCGGGCGGCGCGGCGCAACACCACGTTCGTGGGCATGGCCTACCGGATCGGGACGATGATCTCTCAGCTTGGCGGCTATGCAATGTCCGTCGAGCGCGTCGGCCCGAAGTGGTTTGCGGCCGGGATGAATGCCACGCTGCGCCATCCCCGCGAAACGAGCGCGTTTGCATTGGAGCGCAGTCTCGAACTGCAAAGCCGTTTCGATACGCTCGACCGTGACATTCGCGAAAACGTGCGCCGGTTCGCCGGTAAGACTGACCTCGCTTCGATGGTCCAGCGCTACGCGTTCTCGGGTATCAGTATGTTCGACCGCATTGTCGTCATCCCGACGTGGATTGGTGCCTATAACAAGGCCATCGCGGCGGGCATGGAACAGGACCAGGCCGTGCACGAAGCGGATTCGGCTGTCCGTGAAAGCCAAGGCGCGGGCGCTGCAAAGGATCTGGCGGCAATCCAGCGCGGGCGCGGTCCTGCCGGTGAACTCGGCAAGGTGCTGACGCAGTTCTATTCGTTCCAGTCTGCCAGCCTCCAGCGGTTCATTGAGTTGGGCTGGGACGTTGGCGATGCGCGGCGGAGCCGGAACAAAAAGATGATCCCGGAACTCGCGATGCGCGGCCTGCTGATTGGCGTCATTTCGCCGGTCCTGCCCGCGATCCTGACGGGCAACGGCCCTGACGATGACAACGAGGAAAGCTGGACCGAATGGGCGGCGAAACAGTCGGTCTATAACTTGGCCGCGCCGATACCGCTGTTGCGCGACATCGTGCCCGTCGTCGGTCGCAAGCTCTCAGGCGACAAGTCGTTCGGCTACCGCTTCACACCTGTGCAGGGCATCGGCGAATCGCTGGAGCGGGTCGCAGGGGACGTGCGCAAGGTCGCACAGGGCAAAGAGACTACGCGCGCCACACGGAACACGCTGGAGGCTGCTGGCTACGTCACCGGGCTTGTACCGGGACAGGGTGCGGCGTCGGCACAGTTCCTTATGGACGTGATGTCTGGTGACGCTGCGCCGCAAGATATGGGCGACTGGTGGGAGGGCGTGCGTACCGGGAGGATTGAAGACGACGGCGGATAGGTGTATTCTTCGTGTCCTGAGAACACGTGTGGCGCAAGGGCATCGGCTTATGGTTGGTGCCCTTGCTGCGTTATCCACAGTTGGTGTTCACTTCACTTGTATTGCGCTCAACATCGCCCATCTCGGTAGGACCAGAGTAATGGGGGCATTCGATGACGGACAGTGTAGAGCCGACCGCACGCGACGTAGCGGAATTTATGGTGGGCATGATCAGCCCAACCGGGAATCTCTATCAACAGAGTGTCGCGCATAAGATCAAAGTCCAGTTTGGCGAAGCTTTTGTTTACCGCAATAAGCAGCGCAACTGGGGTATCGCCAAGGCTGTTCTGGTCGAGTTCAACAAGTTGACCAGCGGGGGTGATCTTGACCTCGTTTGGGTACGCTCCGGCCAGTACTGGCGCAAACGCAAATCAACGGACAGCGCTGGCCGCATGGCGAAGTGAAGCCTTGTCCACCGTGTTGCATCTGTGTTGCATGGACTCGCCGGGACGCGGTGGGAAACCAAGAAAATCAGTGGTATTCAGTGCAACACGGACGCAACTCAATTCCGGCCCTGCCTCGCTGTTTGGCGTGAGATAAATATCTGAAATATAAAGAGAATTAATGGTGCACCCGACGGGATTCGAACCCATGGCCCCCAGATTAGGAATCTGGTGCTCTATCCTGCTGAGCTACGGGTGCCCGCCTCTCCTTTAGGCAGCGGCACTCACGCTGGCAACGCGCTTTTGGCGCAAATCCAGCCTCAGTTCGCTTCTTCGGGGGGAATCACCGGGACCAGTACCGGAGCGACCGGAATACCTTCCTCAGCCAATTCCTGCGCCTCCTTCAAGGTGGCGCGGCCGTGGATCGGGGCGACATCCTTTTCCCCGTAGTGCATTGCGCGGGCATCGTCGGCAAACTTTTCGCCCACCCATGTCGATGATTTGAGCGCCTCGGCCTGCATTGCGGCCACCGCCTTCAGCATGGCCACGGCTTGCGGCGGAATGGGGATGTTGGCCATCGGTTGCGATACAGGAACGGATGAAGACTGGTCCGCTTCCGACGCGGGCTTTTCCTGTCTGGTCGATGGCGCAGCAATCTGGTTGCCCTTGCGTCCCACATGGGGGGCCATCACTGCCTTGCTCACGTCAAGCGATCCGCACGACGGGCACGACACCAGCCCGCGCGCCTGCTGGCTTTCATAGTCGGATGACGAGCCGAACCATCCTTCAAACCGGTGCCCCAGTGGCGTGCATTGCAGATCGAAGACAATCATGCGTCCGACTTAGGGATTTCGCGCTTGTTGGCAAGGCTGGGCAATTGGGCGCGCACCTCAGCCGTGCGCGCAGGATCGATGGTGGCAAATCCCAGCCCTGCCGCATCGCCCATGTCCAGCACCACTTCACCCCATGGATCAATCACCAGCGAATGCCCAAACGTCTCTCGCCCATCCTCATGTCGCCCTGCCTGCGCGGTGGCAATCACCCACGCGCTGGCCTCGACCGCGCGCGCGCGCTGCATCAGGTGCCAGTGCGCCTTGCCGGTTGGCACGGTGAACGCGGCCGGAATGCGGATGGCATCGCAGCACCGCCGCCCCAGTTCTTCGAACAGCGCCGGAAACCGCACGTCATAACAGATGGCAAGCCCAAGCCGCCCGATCGGCGTGTCGACCGTAACCACCGCTTCGCCCGGCGTGTAGGCCGCTGATTCGCGCCAGGTTTCGCCCGTCGCCAGATCGACATCGAACATGTGGATCTTGTCGTAACGGCCGCCGATCGCGCCTTCGGGGTCGATCACGACCCCCCGGTTGGCCCACTTGCAGTCCTCGCGCAGAACCGCCAGTGATCCAAGGTCGATCCAGATGCCATGTTCGCGCGCAGTCTCGCGCGCGGCCAACAGCACAGGGTTGTCCGCTTCGACGACGATATGGGGCGCCGCCCGCTTCCGGTCGCGATCAAGCAACCCGCACATTTCCGGCGTGAAAAGCATAACCGCGCCGCCAGCCGCTGCCCGCCGTGCCGCATCGGCGATAGCGATTGCGTTTGCCTGCGGATCGATGCCGCTGGTCATCTGGAACAGCGCGACCCTGGCCGGACCGCGCGCCGACGGGACGCTCACGGCGCCAGCATCGCGTCCAGCTTGCCCGCGGCTTCAAGCGCAGCCAGATCGTCAGACCCGCCAACATGCGCGCCATCAATGAAGATCGATGGAACCGTTGCATGTCCCGGCGCGCGTTCGAGCATCTCTGCCTTCTTCGGCCCGCCCATGGTCACGTCGATTTCTTCATAAGTCACGCCCTTGCCATCGAGCAGCGCCTTGGCGCGGAAGCAATAGGGGCAACCCCATTTGGTATAAATCTCAACCTTGCGTGTATCGGCCATGGAAACCTCTGAATTTGGGGTCTTGAAATGCGGTTTTCGCTAACACACATGGTTGTTCGTGTCATGCGCCGCAAGTCGGGCATGGCCGAAGAACCGCCTGTGCCAGCGCCGGGTTCCCAGGCTGGCAAGGGTAAGTGCAGATTGCTCAAATGATGAGGATATTGCCATGAACCGTCTTGATTTTACCCCCTATCGCCGCACCACCGTGGGTTTTGACCGCTTGTTCGACCTGCTCGAACGGCAGGCCCGCGCCAATGCCGGTGACAATTATCCGCCCTTCAATATCGAACGCCGGGGCGATGACGCCTATCGCATCACGCTGGCCGTGGCAGGGTTCAAGCCCGACGATATCGATATTACCGCCCAGCAAAACCTGCTGACGGTCAAGGGCAGTCGCGCCGAACCGCACGACCGCGAATACCTCCATGTCGGGATCGCCAATCGCGGGTTCGAACGGCGCTTCGAACTGGCCGATTACGTCCGCGTCGAGGCCGCCGATCTGGCCGATGGCCTGCTGACCATCGATCTCGTGCGGGAAGTGCCAGAGGCGATGAAGCCCAAGAAGGTGCTGATCGGTGCCCAGACCCCGCTCAAGGTCATCGAAGGCGACAACACCGCCGCTGCCTGATCGGGTCTGGCGATAATTGCGAAGGGGCGGGCCGCGCGGTTCGCCCCTTTTTTGGCATCACCAGGCCTCGGCCACGTCAACCAGCGCTTCTCGGTCGAGGATGGTCACCCGTCCGCCCTTGAGCGCCACGATGCCGTTATCCACCCACGCCGAAAGCTGGCGGTTGATCTGCTCACGCGACATGCCGGCAAAATTGCCCAGTTCGCCCTGACTCAGCGCGATCTTGAGCTGGTTTCCGGCTTCGCTGTTATCGCCCATCATCAGGCGTAACAGGAAGCGCGCCAGCCTCGGCCCGGACGTATAGGCACGGTCGGCCTCGATCACCGCGTTGTTCTGGCGTAGCCGTCGCGCCATGGCCTTGAGCAGGCGCAGCGACAGCCCCTTGTGCTTTTCGATGATGTCGGCAAAGGCCCCGCGCGTCAGCACCAGCGCCTCCACCGGATCGATTGCCTCGACCGAGGCTGTACGGTCTCCGCCATCCAGAAAAGCGATTTCGCCCAGCACATGCCCGGATTCGGCATAGTCGAGAATGATCTCGCGTCCGTTGGCCGCGACCATGCTGACTCGTGCCAGCCCCTTGAGCACGATGAAGAGGGTCTTGCCCTCCTCACCCTGCGCCATCAATTCCTGTCCGGGCTTGAACTGCCGCACGTTTCCGCGCGCGATGATGTCGGAAAGCTCCGCTTGCTCGCAATCCGCGAACAGGCTCTGCGCAGTTAAAGTGTCTGCCAGTTTTGCCGCGTCCATGCTGCCTTCGCCCCCAAAAGCGTTACCCGCGCAAATAATCAGGGAAAAGGCTGGCTGGCCAGTCCTTTTAGGTTTTGTCAGACCAGTCGCATCTGCTTTACGGCAGCGGCAATGAAACCGCTGAATAGCGGATGCGGATCGAACGGACGACTTTTCAATTCAGGGTGGAACTGTACACCGATGAACCATGGATGGTCGGGCCGCTCGACGATCTCTGGCAGAAGTCCATCGGGCGACATCCCGGAAAACACCAGGCCGCCCTGCTCCAGCCGGTCCTTGTAAGCGACGTTGACTTCGTAGCGATGGCGATGCCGCTCGCTGATCGTGGTTGCGCCATAGACATTGGCGACATGACTGTTGCCTGCCAGCTTTGCCTCATAGGCACCAAGGCGCATTGTGCCGCCCAGATCTCCGCCTTCGGACCGCTTTTCCAGACCCTCGGCGGTCATCCATTCGGTGATGATGCCGACCACCGGCTCCCCGGTCGGCCCGAACTCGGTCGATGAGGCATCGGCGATGCCTGCCGTGTTCCGCGCGCCTTCGATGCAGGCCATCTGCATGCCCAGGCATATCCCGAAGAACGGCACCTTGCGTTCGCGCGCGAACCGAACCGAAGCGATCTTGCCTTCTGTTCCGCGCTCGCCAAACCCGCCCGGCACCAGGATGCCGTGCATCGGTTCAAGACTGGCGGCGATTTCGGCGTCGTCCTTCTCGAACAGTTCGGCGTCCAGCCACTTGATCCGCACCTTGACGCGATTGGCCATGCCGCCATGCGCCAGGGCCTCGTTCAAGGACTTGTAGGCATCCTGCAGGCCGACATATTTGCCGACCACGCCAATCGTCACTTCACCTTCCGGGTTCTGGTAGCGGTCGACGATATCGTCCCACACCGCCAGATCGGGTTCGGGAGCCGTCAGACCGAAATGGCGCAGCACTTCGTTGTCCAGCCCTTCGGCATGATACTGAAGCGGCACGGCATAAATGCTCGAAGCATCGAGCGCCGGGATCACTGCCGATTTGCGCACGTTGCAGAACTGCGCAATCTTGGCCCGTTCACCCTCCGGCAGCGGCTTTTCGCAGCGACACAGCAGAATGTCGGGCTGGATACCAAGCCCGGTCAACTCGCGCACGGAATGCTGGGTCGGCTTCGTCTTCAATTCGCCCGCAGCGGCGATATAGGGCACCAGCGTCACATGGACAAAACACGTCTCGTCGCGCATCTCGTTGTGCAACTGGCGCAGCGCCTCGATGAATGGCAGGCCTTCGATGTCACCCACCGTCCCGCCAATCTCGCACAGCACGAAATCGAGGTCTTCAGTTTCGGCCTGCGCGAACTCCTTGATCGCGTCCGTCACATGCGGGATCACCTGCACCGTCGCGCCCAAGTAATCGCCGCGCCGCTCCTTGGCGATGATGTCGCGATAGATTCGCCCTGAGGTGATGTTGTCCGCCTGCCGCGCCGAAACCCCAGTGAAACGCTCGTAGTGCCCAAGATCAAGGTCGGTTTCCGCCCCGTCGTCGGTCACATAGACCTCGCCGTGCTGATACGGACTCATCGTGCCCGGATCGACGTTCAGATAGGGGTCAAACTTGCGGATTCGCACGCGGAATCCACGCGCCTGCAGCAATGCCGCGAGGCTCGCCGCCATGAGTCCCTTGCCGAGCGAGGAGACCACGCCGCCGGTTATGAAAATGTACCGCGCCATGGGAATTGGGCCTTAGCGTCAGAAGTTGCACACGCGCAAGTGGTTGCCGCTGTAATCTTCACGGCAATCCACAAGCTTGGATGGATTGGCATTGATGGAACGCAACACCAAAGCCACCCCGCAACCCGAACGGCAGCGAGGCGGCATTGCCGCATTGCAGATTTGCGTTACTGTCCGGCGGCGCCGTTCAGTGGATCGCTGGCCGGAGCGGGGACCTGCTGCTGCACAGGCGTACCCTGTGTGCCAGCCCCCTGGGCCGGGGCCAGCGGATCGGCCGCGGGTGCGTTCTGCACCGGCGTCGCGCGGTCAAGCGACGTATCGATCTCGCGGCCCGATGTCTGGCCGACCGCCAGCGTTGCCAGCACGATGCTCAGCACCACAAAGGCTGTCGCCAGCACCGTCGTTGCCCGCGTCATGAAATCCGCTGCGCCACGCGCGGACATGAAGCCCGCAGGGCTGCCGCCCACGCCAAGGCCGCCGCCTTCGGACTTCTGCATCAGGATCGCCACTACCAAAAGGGCTGCAACGATGGCCTGAACCACGGTCAGGAAAATGAACAGCGACATGTATCTCTACCCTTGGCGCGATGCCGCGCAGGAATATCCGGCCTCGATGGAAGGTCCTCGATCAGGGGGCATGTAGGCGTACGAGCGCGCTGGCGCAAGCCGCCAGACGCAGGCGATACCGATCACGCCCTCAGTTCAGGCTTCTCCGATTCCCGCAGCGGCGATGATGGGCAGGAAGGCTTCGGCAGTCAGGCTCGCGCCGCCCACCAAGGCTCCGCTCACGCCTTCGGCTGCCAGCAATTCGGCCGCATTCCCGGCGTTCACCGAACCGCCATACAGGATGCGGACCTTTTCACCCGCTTCGCCATAAAGGCTCACCAACCGCTCGCGGATCGCGGCATGCATCTCTACCACGTCCTCGACAGCCGCCACGCGGCCGGTGCCGATTGCCCATACCGGCTCGTACGCCACGGCGATCCTGCCCAATGCAACCGCATCGGCAGACCCTTCGCCCACTGGCAATGAACCATCGACCTGACCGGAAACCACTTTGATCGCCTTGCGCGCATCGCGCTCTGCCAGCGTCTCGCCAACGCACACGATGATGCCCAGTCCCGCAGCAAGCGCCGCCTCGGCCTTGGCCCGCACCTGCACATCGCTTTCGCCATGATCCTTGCGCCGCTCGCTGTGGCCAAGGATAACGAAGTCCGCCCCGGCATCGACCAGCATCGCGCCCGAAACGTCGCCCGTATGCGCGCCCTTGACCTGTGCGTGGCAATCCTGCCCGCCCACGCCCATTGCGGTAACGGCCTCACGCAGTGCGCCGATCAGCGTGAACGGCGGCGCCAACGCCACCTGCACATCGGGATAACGGCCCGCAGCGCGGTCGATCGCGCGGGCTTCGGCCAGCATGGCACGGCTCCCGTTCATCTTCCAGTTGCCGACGATATATGGACGATGTGGCATATTCGGCCAATTCCCCTGCAATAACCTGAGGCGGTATTGCCCCGCCTCGATCCCTGTTTCTCAGCTACAAAATATCCTGAGTCGCCGCGCGGCTATCAAACCCTTGCCGATTCTGCAAAACGCCTGATCGCATAACCGGCAAAAACGATCATCGCACGGTCAACAAAATCTTTGCGTGACCGCGCGCACCAACCACAGGTTTCAAGTGCATTCCGCCCTGCATGGGCGGCACAGGCATACCGGGCATTGCGGGAAATGTCTTTGCCCCCTAAAGCGTCGGAAATTTTCCCTCCGGGCCAATATTCGTGCCCAGATTGACGAGACGAACACCCGCAAAATGCTCGGCTTCTTCCGCTCCTTTCTCAAGTCCCGCTTCGGCGCTGCCATCGCGCTCGTGTTCCTTGGCCTTATCGCGCTCGCCTTTGCCAGCGCAGATGTCACCGGCAGCGGCTTTGGCGGCATCGCGGGCGGCGATCGCGTGGCCAAGGTCGGCTCTGCCCGCATCGGCACGGCAGAATTGACCAAGGCACTCACCAACGCCTTCGAACAGCAGCGCCAAAAGTCACCCGGCCTGACCATGAAGCAGTTCCTCGATAGCGGCGGCATGGATGGCGTGCTTGACGACATGGTCGACCGGCTCGCGCTTGCCGAATGGGGCAAGAAGCACGGCCTTGCGGTAAGCGATCGTCTGGTCGATAGCGAAATCGTCAAGATTGGCGCGTTTCAGGGACCGGACGGCAAATTCAGCCAGTCGGCCTACGAACAACTGCTCGCCCAGCGCGGCCTGACTGACAAGGAAGTTCGCTCCGATCTCGCGCAGGGCCTGATGGCCCGGCAACTTCTGCTGCCCGCAGCCTTCGGTGCGCAAATGCCCACCGAAGCGGTGGTCCGCTATGCCTCCCTGCTGACCGAAAAGCGCAGCGGCACCGTCTTTACCATACCCTCGCTTGCCTTCATTCCGCAAACCCCGCCCGATGCAGCGACGGTCACCGCGTTCTACAACGCGAACAAGGCCCGTTACATGCAGCCGGAACGCCGCACGATCCGCTACACCCTGGTCAACGAGGCGAGCCTGAAGAATGTCGCCGCGCCGACCGAGGCGGAAATTGCCAACCGCTACAAACTGAACAGCGCAGTCTACGCCCCCAGCGAACAGCGCACGGTAACACAGGTGATCGTGCCCACCGAAGCCGCAGCAAAGGCGCTCGCCGGTGAAGTGGCCAAGGGCGGGTCGCTTGATGCCGCCGCCCGCGCCAAGGGCCTTGCCGCCAGCCAGCTGGTCGATCAGACCAAGCAGAACCTCGCCAACCAGACGGCGCAAGCCGTGGCCGATGCAGCCTTTGCCGCAGCATCGGGAACGCTGGCCGCACCCGCCAAGTCCGGCCTCGGCTGGCATGTCATCAAGGTCGATGCGGTCAAGCGCAATC
The DNA here is from genome assembly GCF_920987055.1 of Novosphingobium sp. CECT 9465. Lineage (NCBI taxonomy): Bacteria > Pseudomonadati > Pseudomonadota > Alphaproteobacteria > Sphingomonadales > Sphingomonadaceae > Novosphingobium > Novosphingobium sp. CECT 9465. The sequence goes on along the minus strand of NZ_CAKLBX010000001.1, from coordinate 1,654,758 downwards.
CCGGCAAGACGCTCGATCAGGCGCGCGCCGAACTCGTCGCAATGCTGACTCTGGAAAAGCGCCGCGCCGCGCTGTCCGATCTGGCTGCGCAAGTCGAACAGGAAGTCGATGGCGGCACCGGCCTTGCCGATATTGCCAAGACTCTCGGCCTCACCCTCTCGACCACGCAACCTTTGCTCGCCGATGGCAGCGTGTTCGGCAAACCTGCCGAAAAGGCCCCGGCTGAAGTTGCGCCGCTCATCCAGGCGGCCTTTGCGATGGAGCGCGAAGGCGAACCGCAGCTAGCCGAACTCAAGCCCGGCGAAGTCTTCGCCGTGTTCGACGTTGGCCAGTTGACGGCATCCACACCCGCCCCGCTTGACCGGATCAGGGACGTCGTGATGCGCGATTGGGGCCTCGATCAAGGTTCGGCCAAGGCAAAGGCTGCCGCTGACAAGATTCTTGCCGCGCTGGCCAAAGGCACCCCGCTTGCCGATGCGATCAAGGTCGCAGGCGTTCCCCTGCCCGCACCGCAGCCGGTCGAAATGGGCCGCCAGCAGCTTTCCGCCATGCAAGGGCAAGTGCCGCCTGCGCTGGCGCTGTTGTTCGCCATGGCCGAAGGCTCGCACAAGCGTCTCGAAGGCCCCAACAAGGCGGGCTGGTATGTCGTCAGCCTCAAGGACATCGTGCCGGGCGATATCAAGCGCGGCGATCCCGTGCTGGCGCAGGCATCGCGTGAATTCAGCACGGTCACGGGCAACGAATATGCCGAAAGCCTGCGCCGCGCGATCCGCAACGATGTCGGCGTCGAACGCAACGAAGCTGCGATCAAGGCGGTGCGCGACCAGTTGACCGGCGCCAACGCCCAGTAATCCGATGCTTACGATTGACGCCACCATCACCGCCGCACTGCCTGAAAACCACGGCCCCGCGCTCGCCCAGCTTTCCGCCGGTGCCCCGGCGCTGATCTGGCGCAAGCTGATCGTCGATACCGAAACGCCGGTTGGCGCAGCGCTCAAGCTGATGGAATCAGGCCGTGGCGATTTCCTGCTGGAATCGGTGCAGGGCGGCGAAGTACGGGGACGATACAGCCTGCTCGGCCTCGATCCCGACCTTGTCTTTCGCGCCACGGGCACCAGCGCCGAAATCAACCGCATCTGGCGGCATGACAAGGCCTCGTTCGTCACGCTCCCCGGCAACGCCCTTGCCGAACTGCGCGCGCTCGTCGCGGCCTGCCGTATCGATGTGCCCGTCGCCTTGCCCCCGGCACTGGCCTGCCTCGTCGGCTATTTCGGCTATGAGACCATCGGCCTTGTCGAGAAACTTCCCCGCGCGCCGCAAAGCGATCTCGTCCTGCCCGACATGCTGTTCTCCCGGCCCACGGTGGTACTGGTGTTCGACCGTCTGTCCGACGAACTGTTCGCCATTGCGCCGGTCTGGGCCGAAGGCGGCAGCCCTGCACACCTGCTCGAAGCAGCCACAGACCGCATCGACAACGCCCTGCGCAAGCTGGCCGACGCCGTGCCTGCCGATCCGCGCCTTTCGGAAACGGTGGACGTCACCCCCCAACCGGTCATGCCCGCGTCCAACTATGCCGGCATGGTGAACGCGGCGAAGGACTATATCGAGGCAGGCGACATCTTCCAGGTCGTCCTCGCCCAGCGCTTCACCGCGCCCTTCCCGCTGCCGCCCATCGCGCTCTATCGCGCCTTGCGCCGCATTAACCCCTCGCCGTTCCTCTATTTCCTCGACCTGCCGGGCTTCGCGCTCACCGGCTCCAGCCCGGAAATCCTTGTCCGCATCCGCGATGGCGAAGTCACCATCCGCCCCATCGCCGGAACCCGCCCGCGCGGCAAAACGCCTGAGGAAGACCGCGCCAACGAACTGAGCCTGCTCGAAGACCCCAAGGAACGCGCCGAACACCTGATGCTGCTGGACCTCGGCCGCAACGATGTGGGCCGCGTAGCCAAGGCAGGCACGGTCAAGGTCACCGAAAGCTACACCGTCGAACGCTACAGCCACGTCATGCACATCGTCTCGAACGTGGTCGGCCAGCTCGACACCACCCGCGCCGACAGCGTGGACGCCCTATTCGCCGGTTTCCCGGCAGGCACCGTCAGCGGCGCGCCAAAGGTGCGCGCCTGCGAGATCATCGCGCAGCTCGAACCCGAAACCCGCGGCGCCTACGCCGGCGGCGTCGGCTACTTCGCCCCCGACGGCTCGGTCGACAGCTGCATCGTCCTGCGCACCGGCATCGTCAAAGACGGCATGCTCCACGCCCAGGCAGGCGCAGGCATCGTCGCCGACAGCACCCCCGAATACGAACAACGCGAATGCGAGCTGAAGTCGGGCGCTTTGTTCGCTGCGGCGCGCGAGGCAGTGCGTGTGGCGAGCGAAGCGGGATTTGGACAATGAGCACCAGCTTTGCGGTCACCATGCCTTTCGAGGAGTATCTGGCAGCAAACTGGCTAATGATTCGTCGAAACTGGTTGTGGCGCGGTGTCATCAGGTACCTGCTGGTTTTGGGTCCTATCTTGGCTGCAATCATCGAATCTGGTGCGTGGGTCCGCGACGGTTTCGACGCTGCCCGACTTGTAGCATCGTTACTCTTGGGTCTCGCATTTGCGGCGGGAGCGCTGGCCGTGACCTTTTTGTGGTTTAGTTGGTCCGTTCCGCGTTCCGCGCGAAAGGCATATGCCGAACTGAAACTTGATGGCGTTGCCACGACTTACACTTTCAATCAGACCGAACTGCTGGTGTCCAATACATTGGGCACCGCACGGCTCCCTTGGGACCACATCACGACTTGGACAGAAAATACTCGGATGATACTGCTCTGCCGGACACGAATGATGTTCTTCTGTATTCCCAAGTCGCAAGTTGATGTTGGCGAGCTTGAGGCACTGCGCAGTGCACTCATCGCCGCAAACGTGCCAATTCGCTAGGCCGGCCAATGATCCTCGTCATCGACAACTACGACAGCTTCACCTGGAACCTCGTCCATTACCTGATGGAGATGGGCGCGGAGGTCGAAGTCGTGCGCAACGATGCGCTCACCGCCGCACAGGCCATCGCAACCGGTGCACAAGGGTTCCTGCTCTCGCCCGGCCCGTGTACCCCCAATGAGGCGGGCATCAGCCTCGACCTCGTCGGAGCCGCTGCCGACGCCAAGCTGCCGCTGCTCGGCGTGTGCCTCGGCCACCAGTCGATCGGACAGTATTTCGGCGGCAAGGTCGTGCGCGGCGGGCTGATGCATGGGAAGACCTCGCCCGTCACCCACGATGGCACCGGCGTGTTCGAAGGGCTGCCCAGCCCGTTCATCGCCACGCGCTATCACTCGCTGATCGTCACCGACATTCCCGCCTGCCTCGAAGTCAACGCACAGTCCGATGACACGCACGTCATGGGCTTCCGCCACACCTCGCTACCCATCCACGGCGTCCAGTTCCACCCGGAGAGCATCGCCACCGAGCACGGCCACGCGATGATCGGCAATTTCCTCAAGCTCTGCGGCATCAACATCCGCCCTGTCCCGGCATGAGCGCGCTGCCCGACGCCCTCCACCCGCTGGAAGAGGCCGAAGCCGAACAGGCCTTCGCCGCGATTCTCGATGGCAAGGTGCCCGACGATCAGATCGCCCACTTCCTCGTCGCGCTGTCGGATCGCGGTGAGACAGCCAGCGAAATCGCAGGTGCCGCCCGCGCCATGCGCGCCCGCATGATCCCCATCATCGCGCCTGACAATGCCATCGACGTCTGCGGCACCGGCGGCGATGGGCATCACACGCTCAACGTCTCCACCGCTGTCAGCCTCGTTGTTGCGGCCTGCGGGGTGCCCGTCGCCAAGCACGGTAATCGCGCCGCCAGTTCCAAGGCCGGCGCTGCTGACACGTTGGAAGCGCTCGGCCTGAACCTCGATCGCGCGGCCGAAACCGCCGAGGCCACGCTGAACGATCTCGGCATATGCTTCCTCTTTGCCGCGCGCCACCACCCGTCGATGGGCCGCATCATGCCCATCCGCAAGGCGCTGGGCCGCCGCACCATCTTCAACCTGATGGGACCACTGGCCAATCCCGCAGGCGTCCGCCGCCAGCTCGTCGGCATCGCCCGACCCGCCTATGTGCCGATCTACGCCGAAGCCCTCCTGCGCCTTGGCACCGACCACAGCCTGGTCATTTCCGGCGATGAAGGCCTGGACGAACTGAGTCTGGCGGGCGGCAACGAACTGGCCGAAGTGAAAGACGGTGAACTCGCCATGCGCCGGATCACCCCTGCAGACGCAGGCCTGCCCACCGCCCCGGTCGATGCCATCCGTGGCGGAGACGCCGCCCACAACGCCGCCGCCCTGCGCGCGCTCCTCCAGGGTGAACAAGGCCCCTACCGCAACGCCGTCCTGTTCAACGCCGCCGCCGCGCTGATCGTGGCAGGCGAAGCGCGGGACTGGCACGAAGGCGTAGAAGAAGTCGCCGAAGCCATCGACAAGGGCCTCGCCAATGCGCTGCTCAACTGCTGGATTTCGGCGCTCAAATAAGCACGTCCACCCACCCCCAACCCCTCCCGCAAGCGGGAGGGGAGAACGAATGCCGCACGACCAATAGCCCTCCCGCAAGCGGGAGGGCCGCGAGACTTACTGAACGCAGTGAAGTTAGTCGCAGCGGGGTGGGCCTTAGCCTCAACCCAACCCACAAACCCCGTTCGTGTCGAGCGAAGTCGAGACACACTCCGCCCCACGCACCACACCCGCCCCGTTCGTCCTGAGCCTGTCGAAGGACATGCGCCACACCGGCCCCAAAACCCACTCGACTAAACCCGCCCCACAGGCCAAAAGCCGCCCCACCATGACCGACAAACTCACCGAAATCTGCGACACCAAGCGCAGCGAAGTCGCCGCCCGCAAGGCAGCCATCAGCCGTGGCGAACTGGAAAGCCGCGCCGCGCAGCAAACGCCGCCGCGCGGGTTCGAAGCAGCCCTTCGCGCCAAGGCCGCCACCGGATATGCGCTGATTGCCGAGATCAAGAAGGCCAGCCCGTCCAAGGGTCTGATCCGCGCCGATTTCAGCCCCGCCGCCCACGCTGCCGCCTATCAGGCGGGAGGCGCTGCCTGCCTCTCGGTCCTCACCGACGCGCCCTATTTTCAGGGCCACGAGGACTACCTGATCGAAGCCCGCGCCGCCTGCACCCTGCCAGTGATCCGTAAGGATTTCATGGTCGATCCGTGGCAGTGCCTTGAGGCCCGCGCCATCGGCGCCGACGCCATCCTGATCATCGCCGCCTGCCTGTCAGACGCGCAAATGGCCGAGATCGAAGCCGCCGCCCGCCAACACGGCATGGACGCCCTCGTCGAAGTCCACAACGAAGCGGAAATGGAACGCGCCGCCCGCCTCAAATCCCGCCTGATCGGCGTAAACAACCGCGACCTCAAACGCTTCGTTACCGACCTCGACACCACGGAGCGCCTTGCGCCATTAGCACCCGAAGGCACACTGCTTGTGGCAGAGAGCGGCATCAACACCCACGCGGACCTGTTGCGCCTCGAAAAGTGCGGCGCGCGTACGTTTCTGGTGGGCGAAGCGCTGATGCGCCAAGCAGATGTGGAAGCGGCTACGCGGGGGTTGTTGGAGGGGTGATAACAAGCCATCTTTTAGGTTGTGAAGTATATCAACTACTTGCGTTGCGCGTGGTCCGAAAGATTGGTGGTCACGTGCGCAAAATGTTCGGCTGAAAATGGTCCATCCAATCTCACTCTCATCGGGCCTGCGGTAGGTTTGATCCAGTAACTCTTGTAGATTTTGGAGGCAGGATCATAAATCCCCCATCGTCCCAAAGTGTATATCTCAGTGCGCAGCGGAATCACTTCACGTAACCGATTCCAAGGTAAAATTGGCTCAGCGATAGTCCCGGTTGCCCAGACATCAGCTTTCTTATTTGTCCTGATGGTGAAAATGCGGATCGGACAACGGGCTTTGTCAGGGTAAGTAACCCGACAGGCGCGCTGCACGATATTGCCCATCGCTTCGCTTTCAACGACCATAACCCGGTTCGGATCTGCCGCGACATGCATCAGCCCTTCGGAATATCCGTCTTCTTCCAGGAAAGTCCAATGGCTCCAGGAAAGGTTTGCAACAAACAAGCCGACCATAGTCGCTAACACAGCCAAATATCCTAAGCGGGATTTGATCGATCCAATCGCGATGGCGACGAGCAGCAGTGGAAACACATTGAGCCAGAACAGCGTACGAGGTGCAACGATCGGCTTTACATAGCCGACGGCGCAAAACACGACCGTTGCCAAAACAAGCAAAATCGTGATCGCCCGCGTCGCCAACGTACTCCAAGTCCTCACCATTGCCAAAACAATCAAACCGGCAATCATGACGAAGGTGATACGCTCTGCTCCATCGACTGCGCGAACGAGATAGCTGTTTCTCGAAACCAATCGCGCAAGTTTGCGTCCACCGACCGGTTCTATCCAGCTGATGTTGTGATTGACGCCGCGCATCTGGATGACGGTGATCGAGAGCCACCACGCCGCGCCCACCAGAACTACTAAATTGGCAATTGCAAGGATCACAAGGAGGCGTCCACGGTTTTCCAGCAATGTGCGCCAGCGCAATACAAATACACCAGCAGTGGCTGCCACCGGCCAGATCACCATGGTGGTGTGGCTGTAGATCGCGACAAGCGATCCAATCGCATAACACGCAACCGCTGGCAGCGCATGCCGCCTATCCATCTGCGGCTGCTCTATCATGGCAAACAGCCCAAAGAGAGACAGCACGACTCCATCGAACGCAAAGATATATCCGCGGGCGGCCAAACTGAAAAACACATGGTGCGCCGATAAGCCTGTCAGCACGACGACAGCGATTGCCGCTCGAATGCCGAAGCGAGGCCGCACCAACATCGCCAGCATCGCAATCCCGACTGCCGCGCCGATGATTGATAGCCAGCGTATCGCCATTTCTGAGTGACCGAACAAGGAAACCCATACATGAAGCATAGAATAGTATAAAGGCGGGTTTGTTTCCCGCACCATCCAATCGCTCCACAGTACTGACAGGGGCTGCTCTGCAAAAAACAGCGATGCAAAATCATCGAACCCCAAGGAGTAGTCAGCCAATTCAATCCGCACAATAATCGCAGCAATTATGAGCGCTGCAAGAAATAGTGCTTCTCTGATGGAGAATCCTGCACGTGTCACCAGACGCGTTATGCAATCCAAAATCACTTTGGCGCCCCTGCCCGCCGACGCTTGTGTTGTCCCCATACGATGCTGCTTGCTGCACCGAAGTTGAAAACCGCCCCCATCAAAGCACCGCCAATGCCCGCAATCGTCCAGCTTTGCGTACGACTTATAACGAGTTCGGCAACGCCGACATTGGCAATCGCGCCTATACTGCAAATGATGATAAAAAGAGCCAGCCCCCGCACGAAATTCAAGCCGACAAGACGGCGATCGCGGTAGGTAAACTCATTATTGATGACATAATTGAATATCATGGAAGTGTACGTTGCCAGCGCTTGCGCATGAATAAAATTCATGCCCCCCCGCGCACCACTGAAAAGAACTGCCAGATGAACCAGCAGACCCAGCCCACCCACTCCGGCGAAAAGAACGAACCGTGGCGGTATCCATCCACGCGTCACCTTGTCGATAAGCAAAAATGCGAACTCGGCAACAACCATCAGGCTGATCTTGCTTTCACCTTGGGCACGATTTCTGAAAATGTACGGTACTTCAATCACCTTTAATTTGTGCGTGGCCGATGTAAGAATATCGATCAGTATCTTGTAACCCTGCTGCGAAAGTCCGTAGAGCGTGGAGACAAACACGGCACGACGAATGAGAAAAAATCCGCTGACCGGATCGGTTGCCTGATAGCCGGTCAGTCGACGACTGAGACGGGTCGCAAGATCGCTCATCCGGGCGCGCGTCGCGTCCCAATCCCCTACTGAACCATCCCCGGCGTACCGGGTGCCAACAACCAGATCTGCGTCCTCGTCCAAAAGGCGGTGGTACATGATTGGCAATTTTGTTTCGTCATGCTGAAAATCGGCGTCCATTACCGCGATGACATCACCATTCGCCGCCAGCACCCCTTCGGTCACTGCCGAAGACAACCCCCTGCGACCGATCCGGCGAAGACATCTCAGTCTTGGCTCTGTTTGCGCGATACGCAACACTTCGTCGTAAGTACCATCACGACTATCGTCATCAACGACGATCATTTCCCACGGCAAATCCCCTAACACTCCGCGCACAGCCTCTACCAGCGGCGCGATGTTTGAAAATTCATTGAAAGTGGGAATGACTACAGACAAACGAGGGGCCAGTACATGGCGCTCCGCCTGCACTTCGGATCGAAGAATGCTTGCCACCTGGGATGACCCTTTTATGATAAGTATATACTTACTCTTATCTTGAAAAAGGAGAGTCAATCCGTTTTTGCCGCATCGCAGCAATTCTTTGCTATATATGATATTTTGCATTGATATTACTTAATTTTATATTTTTGCGCTGCACCCATCTCTTGACACAATCAAGGTAGCCCTGCTTGCAGCGACCTTCCACAGACTTTGCAGAAAGCATTGAGATATATAAATATTATAGCATTCCATATTCTCAGAACCAAAGTGGACTATTTTTATTTGAATATACTATACTTACTTTCGATATAGTACGATCATCGTATTCTCTCCAGCCCGATACATCTCTCGTGCACGGCACCGTCGCCGGTCGTGCTCGCCGCCTTGTCAGGTGGCACTCTCCTTGAAAAGCCCCGCATTCCGGGCCAAAGCGGGGGCGTCGGAGTTTTGCTCTGGACTGTATAAACCTGTTCAGGGAAGTTAGGGCTGGGATGAACGGATTGACTCACCTCGATTCGGGCGGCACCGCGCGGATGGTCGATGTCGGTGCGAAGGCCGAGACGCACCGGGTGGCCATCGCCAAGGGTGCGATCCGCATGAACGCGGCCACGCTCGCCTCCGTGCGCGAGGGCAACGCGCCCAAGGGCGACGTGCTCGGCGCCGCGCGCATCGCCGGGATCATGGCCGCGAAGAAGACCGGCGATCTGATCCCGCTGTGCCACCCCCTCGCGCTCGACGCGGTGAACGTGGACTTTGCGTTCACCGAAACCGGTGTGGAATGCACCGCCACCGCCTCTCTGACAGGCAAGACCGGGATCGAGATGGAAGCGCTCACCGCCGTATCGGTCGCGCTGCTGACCGTCTACGACATGGCCAAGGCGCTGGACAAAGGCATGGTCATCGAAGGTATCCGCCTGATCGAGAAGCGCGGCGGCAAGTCCGGCATTTGGGTAGCGCCCGAATGAGAACGCCGCCGCTTCCCCTCGCCGAAGCGCAGGCGCGCCTGCTCGCGCTCGCCGCTGCCGTTCCGGTCGAACACCGCGCCGTCGGTGAATGCATCGGCCATTATCTCGCGGCCCCGCTGCACGCCCGCCGTACCCAGCCCGCCGCGCCGCTCTCGGCCATGGACGGCTATGCCTTGCGCTCCGCAGACCTTCCCGGACCGTGCGACGTGATCGGGGAAAGCGCTGCGGGCCATCCGTTCGCAGGCACGATCGGCAAAGGCCAAGCCTCCCGGATCAGCACCGGCGCGGTCGTTCCGCAAGGCGCGGACATGGTGCTGTTGCAGGAAGACGCCACCCGCGAAGGCGACGCGGTGCGCCTGACCGGCGAGGCGCCCGCGCCGCTCCAGCGGCATATCCGTCCCGCCGGAATGGACTTTGCCGAACATTCCGTGCTGATTGCGGCGGGCAGCCGCATCGGCCCCGCGCAGATCGCGCTCGCCATTGCAGGCGGCTACAGCCACCTCCCGGTCCATCGCCCGATCTCGCTGACCGTCATCGACAGCGGCGATGAACTTGTTCTGCCCGGCCAATTGCCGGATTTGCATCAGCTCCCGGCAAGCAACGGACCGATGCTGTGCGCGATGGCCGCCGCGCTTCCCACCCGAATCACACACCGCGGCCCTGTGGCAGACAGCCTTGCAGACCTTGCCGCCACTCTGGACGCCGCCCGCGATGCGGATGTGATAGTGACCAGCGGCGGCGCTTCGGTCGGTGACCATGATCTTGTCCGCCCCGCGCTCGAAGCCATTGGCGCCACCATCGATTTCTGGCGCGTCGGGATAAAGCCGGGCAAACCGTTGCTCATTGCCAGGCGGAACACGCAGATCATCATCGGCCTGCCGGGAAATCCGGCTTCGGCCTATGTCACCGCCTTCCTGTTCCTGATGCCGCTGCTGCGCGCCATGCTTGGCGCAGCGCAGCCTTTGCCGCGAACGATTCCAGCCCGCCTCGCCGGTCCGATGGGCAAGGGGGGAAGTCGCATGGAATTCCTGCGGGCGCAGTGGGATGGAGCCACGGTGGCGCTCGATCCCTTGCAGGATTCAGGGGCGCTATCCCCACTTTCCCGCGCGAACGCCCTGATCGTGCGCGATGCCGGAGCCGATGCCAGGCCGACAGGAGCGCATGTTCCGGTTTACCTGCTCGAAAATGGCGGTATTGCTTGACGGGTTGCAATTGGTTGCTTATCCGTTCCGCATTCGTTCACTCGCGGAGAACCGCCAATGTTGACGCGCAAGCAGCATGAACTGCTCACCTTCATCCAGATCCGTCTGGAAGAATCCGGCATTTCCCCCAGTTTTGAGGAAATGAAGGAAGCGCTTGATCTCAAGTCGAAGTCGGGGGTGCATCGCCTGATCTCGGCACTGGAAGAGCGCGGCTTCATTCGCCGCCTGGCCAATCGCGCCCGCGCGCTGGAAGTCATCCGCCAGCCTGAAAGCGCAGTAAGCAAACCTGCCTCGGCGCCGTTGCAACCGGCTGCCAACATCGCTTCAGTGGCCGCCCCGCCGCGCGCCGCGCCAAAGGCCACACCCGCGCCGGCGAATGACGTCATCGAATTGCCGCTACACGGCAAAATCGCCGCTGGCATGCCGATCGAGGCGCTTGAAACGGCTGCAACCTTGCCCGTGCCTGCCGCACTGCTTGGCGCGGGCGAGCATTACGCACTGGAAGTGTCGGGCGATTCCATGATCGAAGCTGGCATTTTCGATGGTGACTATGCGCTCGTGCGCAAGACCGACGCCGCGCGCGATGGCGAAATCGTCGTTGCACTGGTACGCGGAGAGGAAGCAACGCTCAAGTATCTCCACCGTGAAAAGGGCATGATCCGGCTCGATCCCGCCAATGCCGCCTACGATCCCCAGTTCTACCGGCCCGATGAAGTGGCCGTGCAAGGCAAACTCGCCGGATTGCTGCGCCGCTATCATTGATCGCGATTATCGCTTTTGCATATGGTCTTACCCTCCTCGTCTCCCCGGACTTGATCCGGGGACCATCCCTGCACTGGCACGGCAGTTCGTGATGAGAGATGGGATTGGAAACGAGTTGACGCTAACCGAATGGCGATAATGTCTTTTGCAAACACAAGTTTCAGCTTCGTCATTGCGAGCGCCGCGAAGCGGGGAGAAGCAATCCAGAGCAGTGTATAACGGCGCTGGATTGCTTCGTCGGCTTCGCCTCCTCGCAATGACGAAATAATGTTTGCAAAGGGTATAATCGCCAACCGAATGGGGAAAAGCATATGCCAATGCGATGACGGTCGTCATCGATCGCCATAATGCTTCGCCGATTGCCGCAAGCGAAATTTGGCAGGGTCTGCGGTGGATAGTTCCCGCATCGATGGAACGACGAATCCCTGAAAATGCGCCTACCTGTTCGGTTGTGCCGACCTGACGTGTTCGGCAACAGGTCTTTCAACTCTGGTCGATCGTTCGTGGTGCGCGGGCAGAGTGGCGGCGGAACTCGCTGTCACCTGTCCACGAGTTGCAGCGCGCTTATCGAACTTTGCGGGCAAGGGTGGGATCGGCCAGCGATACCAGCCCTGCCGTCCCTGCCCTTCGGCAACTGTGCGAATGCGCCCGGATGCAAGATTGATGGTGATACCGCCCGTTTGCGCGAGGAATATGCGGTCCGCCTTCAGCATCCGGGGGCGGCATGAGAAAGGCAGCCGCCGGTCGGCTATGACGATGTCTGCGCGTTCGCAGGCCGCGGCAAGGTCCATATCGTCGACATATTCACGGGTCCGGGCCATCAGCAGGACGAAACGCCTGCCGCCCCTGACAATGGCCAGTGTGCAGAAATCGGCGCTGCACCGGGCGGCGGGCCAGTCCTCGATGGTGCGTAGATCGCCTTCCATTCCGGCGAGTTCGAGCAGGCTGTCGCGCATGTAGTCCCCTCGCCCCGCCCGCAGGAAAAGGAGGTCGCGGCCTTGCCCGGTAATGCCAACGTGGTGCCCGTCGCCCGTGACCAGAATGTCGGGCGTGGGCGCTGCTATCATGGCGCAGATTGCGATGCCTGCCGGGACAATGCCCCACAGGCGAACGCGCCCGGTCCACAGCGCGAGCCACAGCATTCCGGCGATGAACAGCGCAAAGCTCCATGGCGCGCCCGGCGGCAGCATCGTGACTGCGCCCGGACGCGCGGCAACGAAGTGCGCTATGGCCAGCAAAAGTTCCAGCGACTTGCCGACGAGCCACCATACCGGCGCGCCAAGGCCTGCAAGGTCGAGTATCAGCGCGATACCCATCAGCGGCATGGTGACGAATGTGGTCAGCGGAATGGCGATCACGTTTGCCAGCGCGCCGTAGACGCCTGCGCGGTGAAAGTGGAACAGACCGATGGGCATCAACGCCATTTCGATGACCACGCCGGTGGCCAGCAGCAGGATCAGGCTGCGGCCCATGCGTACAAGCGGTCCGTGATGTTCGGCGGTCAGAAATCCCCGCACCGGGGCGGCGGAATGAAATGCAATGATGGCGATGACCGCGGCAAAACTCATCTGAAAGCTGGGACCGACGACCGCTTCGGGCCAGAACAGCACGACCAGCAGCCCGCCGACCGCCACAAGCCTGAGCGACAGCGGATCACGCCCCAGGGCGAGCGCCACCAGTACCAGCAGCGCGCCGATACACGATCGCACGGTCGGAACTTCCGCGCCGGTGAGTAGGGTATAGGCAATTCCGGCCAAGGCACCTGCCAGCGCGGCGGCGATGGGCACGCGAATGCGCAGCGCGATCCAGGGCAGCAGTGCAAGCGCGCGGGCGAACAGCCAATAGACGAAGCCGACCAGCGCGCTGACGTGCAGGCCGCTGATCGAGAGCAGGTGCGTCAGCCCTGCATCGCGCATCGCATCTTCATCAAACGTCGAAATCGCGCCCCGATCCCCGCTGGCGAGTGCCGCGGCGATATTGCCGGGGGACCCCGCCAGCATCGAACGGATATGCGCGGCCAGAGATGCCTGCACCCCGCGCAAGGTGGTGCTGCGATCCGATTCGCGCAGGACCTGAACCTTGCTGAGGACCGAGCCGGTGGCGGCAATACCGCCAAACCATGCGGTTCGGGCAAAGTCGTATCCGCCCGGCAGCATCGGCGGCGCAGGGGGCATAAGCCTTGCGCGCAAGCGGACCTCGGCGCCTTGCGGCGCGGCGGGGTTATCCTTTTCCCTCGGCAGATTGACCCGGACCATCACGGGCGAAGGGTACCCATCCAGCGGAACACGCAGGACCAGCCTTGCCCGCGCTTTTGCGGGTTCTTCCCGCCGCTCTATCACCCTCCCTTGCAGCCAAGCCACGCGCGGACTGGCGATGCCAGGTTGGCCGACCAGTTCGGACTTGACCCAGATCGTCGTCATCCCGGCGCAAGCCATGGCGCCAAGGCCCAATATGGCAAGCCGCAGATGCCCGCACCGTATCTCATCAAGCAGGACGGATGAAAGCAGCGCCAGCCCGGACATGCCCAGCAGCATGGCGATCCAGTGCTCCGGGCCGGGCAATGCGATCCAGGCAACGATGCCTGAGGCAAAGGCGACGACCAGCCACAATCCCCGTTCAAACGGGTGGGCTTCAAGGAAGGCTTCGGCATGATCGAGGATGCTGGACAATCGCGCCGCGATGTCCCAATGCCGCCCGCGTCCGCTTGGTGCTCCGTCTGGCCCGGCGGCAGGGAAACCTGCTGCCTGGCTATCAGATGCCGGAGCTTCGGGTAACGCGGACGCCATGGATTTCAAAGGGAAGGAAAGCGCGGCCAATGGCAAGCGCCACTGATACCGTTTCTGCAGGATCGCGCCCCGTAGGCGGGGTGGTTACGCGTTTTGCACCATCGCCCACGGGGTTTCTGCACATCGGCGGCGCGCGCACCGCGCTGTTCAACTGGCTTTATGCCCGTCACCACGGTGGAACGTACCTGCTGCGCATCGAGGATACCGACCGCGCGCGGTCAACCGATGCGGCCATCGACGCGATTTTCGACGGGCTAGAATGGCTTGGTCTTGGCGGCGATGAACCGCCGGTGTTCCAGTTTGCCCGGTCGGATCGCCATGCCCAGGTCGCGCACCAGATGCTCGACGCCGGCCACGCCTATCGCTGCTACCTGACACAGGAAGAACTCGCCGCCCGACGCGAACAGGCGCTGGCAGAGCGCCGCCCGTTCCGTATCGACAGTGAATGGCGCGAAGCCACGCCGGACCAGTGGCCGCAAGGCGCGCCTTACGTTGTGCGGATGAAATCCCCGCGCGAGGGCGAAACAGTGATAGCCGATCAGGTTCAGGGATCGATCACGGTTCAGAACGGCGAACTTGACGATTTCGTGATCCTGCGTTCCGATGGTACGCCGACCTACATGCTGGCGGTCGTCGTGGACGATCATGACATGGGCGTCACTCACGTAATCCGGGGCGACGACCATATCAACAACGCCTTCCGCCAACTGGTGGTGATCCGCGCGATGCAGGACATCGAGGGGACATGGCCGGACCCTGTCTATGCCCATATCCCGCTGATCCACGGAGCGGACGGGGCGAAGCTTTCCAAGCGCCATGGCGCACTGGGCGTCGATGCCTATCGCGACGAGATGGGCCTGTTGCCCGAAGCGGTGTTCAATTACCTGCTGCGGCTGGGCTGGGGCCATGGCGACGAGGAAATCATCAGTCGCGATCAGGCGGTGGAATGGTTCGACATCATCGATGTGAACAAGGGCGCGTCGCGATTCGATCTCAAGAAACTGCTCAATCTGAACGGTCAGTATATCCGCGAGGCCGACGATACGAGGCTGGCGGCACTGGTGGCCAAGCGGCTGGAAGCTCTCGCGCCGGGCTTTTCGGCTGAAAGCGGACTCGACCTGCTGACGCGCGCAATGCCCGTTCTGAAGGTGCGCGCGGCAGACCTGAACGAACTGGCGCAGGGCGCTGTGTTCCTGTTCGCCCGACGCCCGCTTCCGCTGGCCGAAAAAGCGGCGGTAATCCTGAATGACGATGCTCGCGCGATCCTGTCGCAGGTTGCAACCGTCCTGGAAGGCGAAAACGGCTGGACAACCGAAGACCTCGAGGCCACGGTAAAACAAATGGCTGAGGGGCTAGGGATTGGCTTGGGCAAGATAGCCCAACCGCTGCGCGCAAGCTTGACGGGACAGGCTACCTCACCGGGCATTTTCGACGTATTGGCGCTGCTCGGCAGGGACGAGTCGCTGGCGCGCATTCGCGACCATGCGGCATAAGTCGGGGCAGTATTGAACTAATGACATGGAACAGGAGGGCTAAAGCGTGAGCGATAACCAGGCTTCTTTGACCGCTGGCGGCAAGACAATCGATATGCCCGTAAACAGCGGGACCATCGGCCCCGATGTCATCGACATCCGCAAGCTCTATGCGCAGACGGGCATGTTCACTTACGATCCCGGCTTCACCTCAACGGCAAGCTGCGATTCGGCGATCACTTACATCGATGGTGACGAAGGCGTCCTGCTCCATCGCGGTTATCCGATCGGCCAGCTGGCTGAACATTCGTCGTTCATGGAAGTGAGCTATCTCCTGCTCAATGGCGAATTGCCAAGCTCAGGTGAACTGGCCGAATTCAGCCGCACGATCACGCGGCACACCATGCTGCACGAACAGCTTGCCACGTTCTATCGCGGTTTCCGCCGCGATGCGCATCCCATGGCGATCATGTGTGGTGTGGTTGGTGCTCTTTCGGCATTCTACCATGATTCCACCGATATCGCGGACCCTACCCACCGCAAGATCAGTTCGCACCGCCTGATTGCCAAGATGCCTACGATCGCGGCGATGGCCTACAAGTATTCTGTCGGCCAGCCCTTCGTCTATCCTGACAACAAGCTGTCCTACACCGGCAACTTCCTGAAGATGACCTTCGGCGTTCCGGCTGAGGAATATGAAGTCGTTCCCGCTGTCGAAAAGGCGATGGATCGCATCTTCACGCTGCATGCCGACCATGAACAGAACGCATCGACATCCACCGTCCGCCTTGCTGGCTCTTCGGGTGCGAACCCGTTCGCATGCATCGCAGCAGGCATTGCCTGCCTGTGGGGACCGGCGCATGGCGGCGCGAATGAAGCTGCGCTCAACATGCTCAAGGAAATCGGTACGCCGGACAAGATCCAGCACTATATCGATCGCGCCAAGGACAAGAACGATCCGTTCCGCCTGATGGGCTTCGGTCATCGCGTCTACAAGAACTACGATCCGCGCGCGACCGTGATGCAGACCACCGTCCGCGAAGTGTTCGCGGCGCTGAACGTGCAGGACCCGCTGTTCGAAACCGCGCTTCGCTTGGAAGAGATCGCGCTGAGCGATCCCTACTTCGCTGAAAAGAAGCTGTTCCCGAACGTCGATTTCTATTCGGGCATCATCCTTTCGGCGATCGGTTTCCCGACCACGATGTTCACCGTGCTGTTCGCACTTGCCCGCACCGTGGGATGGGTGGCACAGTGGAACGAAATGATTTCCGATCCAGGCCAGAAGATCGGCCGTCCGCGCCAGCTTTACACCGGACCGACGCAGCGCGATTACATTCCGCTCAGCGAACGCTGATAGCAACAGGGACAGGCGGCGATGGCGATGCTTCTGAAGATTTTCGGTATCGCCGCCATCCTGATGGGCGGGTTGTGGGTAGGTCAGGGTACGGGCGTGATCCTGTGGCCTTCGTCCAGTTTCATGCTGGCACAAGGACAGTGGGCTGTGATCGGCGCCGGGCTTATGCTGGTCGGCGTGCTCGCATTGTGGCGAGGCGCCAAACGCCCGTGATCAGCCCGCCGCGCTGGCTTTTGCCGCGCGGTCTGCCGGAAGGCTGAGCACGAAGCGGGCACCGCGACCGGGCGCGGATTGAACCGAGAGGTCACCATTCATCGCGCGCGCCAGCTTGCGCGATATGTACAGACCCAGCCCACTGCCCCCATCACCGCTGCGCCCAAGCCTTTCGAACTTCTCGAAGACTTTGGCCGCATCTTCCTCTGACAGTCCCTCACCCTCGTCGGTCACCGAAAGCCAGGCCGTCTGGCCATCCACACCCGTTTCGATCGTAACCGTGGTGTGACCGGGCGTATAGCGGATGGCGTTGCCGATCAGGTTGAAGAGAATCTGCAGCACACGGCGAAATTCGCCAATCGCAGGCGCAGGATCGTTCGCCGTCGGTGTAGCAAGCACGATGGACCGCTCCTGCGCCCGAACGCTAAGAATTCCCGCCGCTCGCCTTGCGCAATCGGCAAGGTCGATTTCGTCCGGTGCCGGATCGAAGCCCGCATCCTCCACCGTTTCAAGATCGGCAAGATCTTCGACCAGCCCCAGCAGATGGCGGCCCGCCTCGGCAATGTCGCCCGCATAGCCGGCATACTGATCCGCCAATGGCCCGGCAAGGCGCGTACGGATCGTTTCGGCATTGGCGACGATGCGGTTGATGGGTTGACGCAGCGCAGGCGCGAGGTTCCGCCCAAGCAATCCTCTGAAATCCGGCGTTTGTGGCGGCGGACCATCGTCAGCCGCGATCCGGGGCAGCACCGTATCGGCCACAAGCAGCAGTTCGAAACCGCCAGCCCGCAACGGCAGCAGTCGCGCTTTCCACCGCCTCGACGATCCCGGAACGGCAAGAGCGGCATCATCGAGCAGGCGCCAATGAAGCGGCTGCCGATGAGCGGTTTCGCGTAGCTCTACCAGATCAGTCCAATAGCGCCCGAAAGCCTGGCGCAAGCCCCTGCCGAAGTCGGCAAGGTCCGCAGCATCGACAACGCCGGAAATCACCCGTTGTTCGGCATCGAGAACCACGTGGGCTTCGGCCAGTTGGCGCAGCAGTGCCTCGCCCGCGGCCGCAACTGCGGTTTCAGTCGTCCAGGCCTCTGCCGCAAGCTTCCAGTCCGTGATTTCGATGGACGTGCCGTCGGCGTCGGGAACAGCCAGGGCGCGAAAGGATACCGGCTGGCGTTCATCCTGCACGACCAGCAAACCCGACAGCGCGACGCCCGAATGCCGCGCCTTGCAAACAAGCGCCATCAGGCCGGGAAGCGCGATCACGCCGGGAAAGCTGCCACCAAGCCGCACCTGAAGCGCAGCAAGCGTTTCATCGGCCTCTATCAGGCGGTCGGCGCCATCGCAGCGGGCACGGATCGGTCCGGCAGCGGTCATCGCGATCGGCCCGCCATCTCAGGCGCGCAGTTCCGCTTGCGCCGAAGCAAGCAAGGCCGCGGCACGATCAGGATGCAATTGCGTCAGCGATTCCGGCAGAGCGATATCGGGATGGAGCGCGGCAAAGGTTTCGACAATGCCTTCCCTGCCGACACCCGCAGCCGCCAGCGACAGGGCAAGCCGCGGCATCTGGCTTTCGGTGCTGCACATGATGGCCGTTTCGCGCGACAGCCCGGTTCCCAGGCTCAACGCCGTCAGGAAAAGGGCGACCCCCGCGTTCTGCAATGAAAGCGTTGCCGATGGCTGCGCAGCGGTGGCTGAAATGGCGTAGGCCAGCAGATCGATCCGCGATGCCGTTTGCGCCCGCGCCTTGCGCAGGACCGTTTCTGCCAGATCGGCAGCAGCAACGCCTGACGGATCCTGCGCGACATAGGCCTGCATCGTCGTAAGCGTTACCTGATGAAGGTCGGCGGGCAATTCGACCAATGGAATTTGCATGCGCCGGATAGCCTGTCCGAACCGGGCCTGCGCGGCCAGAAGGTTCATCCCGCGCGCCGCCAGATCATGATCGTGCGCGGCGATGATATCCTGCAGCAGCGGGGTCAGTACCGGATCGATGCCAAGGCGCCCTTGCAGCCTGTCGGCCATCTGCCATTCCACCGCCAGCATGTGCAGGTGATTGAGGAGAGCCTGATCACCTGCCAGCATGTCAACCAGACCGGGACCTGCCTTGCGTGCCCATGCGGCGGCGTCGGCATGGCCTGCCGCCTCACCCAGCGCCTGGACAAGCTGCCGGGAAATGTCGGCCAGCATGCCGCGCACCCGCGCGATTACTTCATCACTGAAGATCGAGCTGTCGTCATTGCGCAGGAGATGCCGCAGGATAGGTCCCATGTGGAGCATCGCCTGATCCGCATGGAACAGGTCGTCCTTCAGTAACGTATCGATAGATCCGGTGTCGACGCCGGTGGTTGCGGTCAATGCCATACGCAACTCTTACTGCCGACTGGTTAACTGCGGGTTAGGCGGAGGCTTCGCCGGGTCCCTTGTGGCACCAATATCTGCGCCGGTCTGGAGCAGGAAGAGGCAAAGCGCGATCATGGCGATGACACAAAGACCGACCATGGCATCGAACGGCAGGAACACGCTCGCCAGGGCCAGAAACAGGCCCATCAGCAGGCGGTCTTGCAGGAAATGCGCCCAGCGGTTGCCGGGCAAGGCCAGCGGCACAAGGCGCGCGGCAAGAACCAGCAACAGCGGAGCAAAGGCGGAAAGCCCCCAAGCCAGGCCCGGCCCGTTGGGCAATTCGCTGCGCCATGTGGCGACCACCACGAAGCCTACATCGATCAGTCCGTGAAATGCCGCCACGCTTCTGCGCGCAAGGCCGGAGGCCAGCAGCGAATCCCGTTCGACCTGGCCAAGCAGGCTGGCCACCCGTTCGATCAGCCAGGCAATACCGAGCAGGACAAAGCCGGTAGCGAAATTGCCCAGCCAACCCATTCCTCCACCCAGCAGGCCAACCAGCCCCGCCGCCAGTCCGACCAGCGCGGGCCGGGTTCCGGCGTGAAGCATCGCCGGACCAAAGCGCCTGACAATGGCAATCGCCATCGCCCCGCCCGGCGCCCGCGCGCCCGCACCTGCCACATCGGTATGCAACCGCAGCCATCGCCGTTCGGCCCGATGTGCGTCTTCCTCATTTCGGACAATGGCCCACCGGCCGTCATCCAGCAGGGCAGCGGGCACTCCCCGCTGGCTGATTCGTGCCTGTATCGCAAGCCGCAGAAGCGCAGACTGGGCATTCCATTCAGGTGGCAGATCGGCAAGGGCAGCGGCAACGCGTCCGGGAAAGCGCATGGCAAAGGCAAAGGCGCTGTTGATATCGATACGTTCGAATCCCAGCGGCAATGCGGTTTCCACCGGCAATGTCAGCAGCACGGGTCCTGCTTCGAGCAGATCGCGCAAGGCATCGGGCATGGCGAGAAGCCCGTCGCCAAGCACGAAGACATCGTCCTCTGGCTGCAACAGCGGAACGAGTGCACGAGCGGTTGCCACGACGTGGAACTGCGCGCCGCCGCGCTCCACCACATGCTGGAGCGCCACGAGTTCGCCGCTGATGCCTTCCGCCATGACGACGATCCGTTTGCAGCCAAGCGACAGGGCGAACCCGATCTGATGGCGCAGGATCGAACGCCCGCCAATTGGCAGGTATCCGCGTAAAGCACCCGGATCCGGTCCGGCGGCCTCGATCAACGATAAAACTGCGACCCGCAAGAGCCTGCCTCCTGACGGACATGGTAGGGACTGCGACGGCTGCTGCCAAGCAGCGCGTCGATCAAGTGTCAGGGAGCAACCGCGAAGTCGGCCATCATCCGCTGCAATCGGCGCAGGATAGCAGGATCGCCCGGAACGGTTTCGAGCGCTTCTTCGGCAAGGGCGAGCAGACCATCGGCGTGGAAACTGGCGGCAAGACCTTTCAGGCGCATTGCCGCAACCTGCCAGTTGCCATCGCAACGCGAACGACCGAGCAGATCGATCTGTCGTTCCGCACTTTCGATGAACGCCGCGCGCAGTTCGCGGACCAGCTCCGGGTCATATCCCGCAGCAGCAGCAAGGTTTGCGTCAAGAGAACCGCCTTCGTAGGCCATGTGAAAGCGCTATGCGCCAAACCGTTAAGGCGGGGTTTATGACTTGGCCAAAATCGTGGTAGGCTATGCCAATGAACGGGGGAACACGGATAATTCCGATCGATAGCGTCGAACAGGACGCCGGCCAAGGCGAGCTTTCGGGCGTTGACGCGCACCAAGGCGCATCCCCGCTTTCGGCTGCCGACTGGGCTGACGATGAGCCTGTCGATGACGCCGTTCCCGATCGCAGCTGGATCGGTCCCGCCTGCGCCGTCGCGGTAATCGCGATATGGACGGCATTCTTTACGTGGGCCGTCGTTGCCAGATCCGATTATGTGGCCGAACCGCAGCAGTGGGCATGGTGGGTAGCCCAATGGTCGACTCCGGTTCTGCTGGTTGTAGTGCTGTGGCTGGCGGCCTTGCGCACCAGCAAGCGTGAAGCTGCACGGTTTTCCGACGTTTCACTTTCGCTGGCGCGCGAATCGGCGCGGCTGGAAAAGCGACTGGCCGGTCTCAACACCGAACTTTCGCTAGCGCGCGATTTTATCGCTGCCCAGGGACGCGATCTGGAATCGCTTGGCAGGGTGGCGGTCGACCGTCTTTCTGGAAGTGCGGCACAGCTGGAAGACCTTGTCTCACAAAATCGTCAGCGCATCGATCTGATCGCAGAAGTTTCGACCAGCGCTCTCGACAACATGGACAAGCTGCGCAGCCAATTGCCCGTCATCGCCAATTCCGCAAAGGACGTGACCAACAACATCGGCAATGCCGGGCGCACCGCGCACCTCCAGTTGGAAGAAATGGTTTCAGGCTTCCAGCGCCTGAACGAATTCGGCCTTGCCAGCGAACGGCAGGTGCTTTCCCTGCGCGAGCGCGTGGACACGGCACTGGGACAGTTCGCGCGATCGGGTGAGGAACTGGCGGGACTGGCCGAAAGCCGCTTCGATGCCCTATCGATTCGCAGCGCAGATTTCACATCTGCTGCCGCGCGGAACGAACAGGTAGCGTTGGCCGCATGGCACGAACGGTCGGACCAGCACATGGCAAGCTTGCGCGAGGCGCTGGCCCAGATGGCGAAAGAGCATGAGATTCTGCTGACCGCGTCTGCAGAACGGCTCGCGCGATTTGAAGAATCGGCACGGTCCTTAACGGGGCTTCTGGGGGAGCAGTCCAGAAGCCTTGACGAGCAGCTTGCGCAACGACGCGCCTCCGCCGAAGCGGCCGCCGCGCAACAGCGACAGTTTCTCGAAAGCCGATTGGACGAGATCGATGGTGCGATTGCCGAACGGCGCATCGCCATGGAACGTGCAGCCGCTGATGCTGCCGAAGCGCTCGCGCGAAAGCTCGCCGAGCTCGATCATGCCATCGATGCCCAGCGCAAGGTGCAAGTGGCCGAGGCCGCCCGTCTTGCGCAAACCTGCGAGGAAATAGGGAGCAAGGTCAATGCGTTCTCCGATGTCGTTCGCAAATCGGGTGAGCAAGGTGCCGAAACGGCCGCCACGGTCGATACTGCCATGAGCCAATTGAACACGCGGCTGGCGGAAATGCGCCATGCGCTGGCAGGCACCGATCTGCAGATCGGTGACCTTACCGATTCGGCGGTCCGCTTGCTCGAACTGATCCAGGCAGGCGGCGATCATTCGCGAACGCAAATTCCCGAAGCGCTTCGCAGCACCGAAGCCGGGCTGAAAGGACTGGAAGACCGGGTGTTTACCCTGCGCGATACACTGCGCGAAGCAGGCGATGGTGGCCGGATACTGTCGGAAAACGTCGGACTGGCCCGCGGCGAAATTGCCGCAACGCTCAAGGAACTGACCAAGGCGCAAAAGATGCTGGCCGAACAGATGGCCGAGCGCGAAGGCCTGATTGCAGGCTTGCGTGAGGTCCTGTCCGACGCCAAGCGCGATAGCGAAGTGCTGTCTGCACAGATCGAAACGCGTCTGACCGGCGCGATTGCGAGCCTTTCCGAAGCGGCGGGCGAGACCGGTCAAACCTTGCGCACCAGCACCGCAGCCGAGATCGAGGCATTGGCGGCCCGGCTGGGCGAGGAAAGCAGTGCTGCCGTTGCCCGCGTTCTGCAGGGCCGCGCCGCCGAACTGGTCGGGCGACTGGAACAAGCGATCGACGCGGCCGCATCGGCAAGCCGCGAAACCGCGGTCCAGATGCGCGATCACTTGACACTGGTAGATGAGCTTGCCGGCAATCTTGAAGCACGGGTATCACGGGCACGCGAACGGGCCGAGGAACATGTCGACAATGACTTCGCCCGCCGCGCCGCACTGATCACCGAATCCCTCAATTCCTCGTCGATCGACATTGCCAAGGCACTCTCGGCCGATGTTTCGGAAACAGCGTGGGCATCATACCTTCGTGGCGACCGGGGGATTTTCACCCGGCGGGCCGTATCGCTGCTTGAAGCTGCCGAGGCCAAGGCGGTGCAGGCGCACTATGAAGCTGAGAGCGAGTTCCGCGATCACGTCAATCGCTACATCCACGATTTCGAGACGATGTTGCGGCAATTGCTTTCAACGCGCGATGGCAATGCGCTGGGCGTTACGCTGCTTTCTTCGGACATGGGCAAGCTTTACGTGGCGCTGGCGCAGGGGATCGAGCGCCTGCGTACCTGACCTGCCGGCCGCTTACGACCGGAGTTGCGACAATCGTCGATGAACCCTGTGCAAGTCATTGATAAACTTGTGCTCCTCATCAGCACGAGCAGCGTCGGAAAGGCGCAGCAAATAGCTGGGATGCGTCGTGATCCACAGTTCGCTGCCATCCTCCAGCGGGAAGGCGCGCGAGCGTTCCTTCTGGACGCTGACGGTCCTGCCGAGCAGGCTGCGGGCTGCACTGGCGCCCAGCGCCAGCACAATTCGCGGACGCACCTGTGCGCGTTCGCCTTCCAGCCACCAGCGGCAGGTATCGATTTCCCCGGCGGTGGGTGACTGGTGCAGCCGATGCTTGCCGCTAAGGGTGAATTTGAAATGCTTGACGGCATTGGTCACGTATGTCCGGTCTTTGGAAATACCGACATGCTCCAGATGGGATCGCAACACCTGCCCCGCAGGCCCGACGAAGGGATGCCCCTGCCGCTCTTCCTGATCGCCCGGCTGTTCTCCCACAATCATCAATTGCGGATCGCCTGGCCCTTCACCCATGACCGCGCGCGTACCATTGCAGCCGATCTGGCAGCGTCGGCATTCCTGAATGGCCTGCGCGATTCCCTCCAGTGAATCGGGCCGCCCACCCGCGTCCTGTTGGCCCGCCTTCACCATCCGTGCCTCCCGCGCTTGCGCCCCGGCAATCAGTTCGGGAATCAGAGTCGCCTCAGGCATGTTTTTCCAATACTTGCGGGGCATTTCCTTGAGCATTGCCCCGATCTTCAGACGCGCCGGGTTGAAGATGGATGCATAGTACCCCCGCCACAATGCCTCGACCGGATCGCCCGTTGGCGCATCGGCACGTGTCGCGGGCGGCCCTTCGCGCAATGTCTCTTTGTCCCAATGGAGACTGCCGCGCGGTGTGAGAATCGACCAGTGCATGGTCGTGAACCGGCGCACGAAGAACGCGGCATTGGCCCGCAGGATGTGATGGTCCGGTTCGAACCACGCAACGTAGCGCTCGCCGTCTGGCTCATCGATCACTCGAAATCGGAGGAAGGTGCGCATCTTGTGGATATCGCGCCGGACCTGTCGGGCAAGGTCATTGATCCGGCGCACATGGGGATCGGCCTTATCGCCCATCAATTGCGTGTTCACCTGAAGTCGCCAGAGCACTTCATAGAGCAGGGAAAAGCGTTTTCCATCAGAATGAAGGATGACGCTCCTGGCAAGTAACACGAACTCGCGCGAGGCCCTGGGAAGCGGTGCATCGGCAGGCGGTTCCGGCAAGGGGCAGTCGCCTTGCGCAAATAGATCACCAGCCTGATCCTCAGAAGATTTCCATTCCACTCGCTCAGGCGGAATAGCGGCCTGCACCAGCCTGCGTGCGACTTCACGCCATTCGTCGAAATCATCGGGCGCAGCCAGTGCAACGCGAAACGTCGTGGCCTGCCCGGCAGCGCGTGCAGGCGTCATGACGCGAACAGTTCGAGTTGCTCGGAACGGGGCGGCGCAATCTGGCTCTGAAGATCGGCCCGGTCGGCCAATATCACCGGCCGCCAGTCGTCTGCGACAATGAACGGGCGCACCTTGGCGACCGAGACAGTCAGTTTGCCGACATCCTCAAGCCGAAGGCGACGCTGGCGCCGCGCTGCAATGATCGCATTCACCGCGCGTACCCCCAGGCCGGGTACGCGCAGCAGCCGTTCGCGGGGCGCGCGGTTTACGTCGATCGGAAATTCCGCGCGGAATTGCAGTGCCCACGCCAGCTTCGGGTCCATATCCAACGGGAGCATTCCATCCGCGCCTGCGGCCTGCTGGACCTCGTGCGGGGCATATCCATAAAAGCGCATGAGCCAGTCCGACTGGTAGAGCCGATGTTCGCGCATCAAGGGCGGGCGCTTGAGCGGAAGGACCGCGCTGGCATCCGGTATCGGGCTGAACGCCGAATAGTAGACGCGGCGCAGGCCGAAACTGCCGTAGAGTTTGCTCGCCCGGCCGACGATATCGGCATCGGTTGCCGCATCCGCACCGACGATCATCTGCGTCGATTGTCCAGCGGGGGCAAACCGGGGGGCGTGACGGAATCGTTTGCGGGCATCCCTGGCTTCGTCAATCGCATCCGTCAGCGAAGCCATCGCACCTTCAATCTGCGTGGCGGACTTGTCCGGTGCGAGGCGCGTCAGCCCCGCTACGGTGGGCAGTTCGACATTGATCGAGACACGATCGGCATGAAGCCCGGCGCGGGCGACCAATTCAGGATCGGCTTCGGGGATCGTCTTGAGGTGAATATACCCTCGAAAATCGTGCTCTTCCCGCAGGATACGAGCAACTTCTATCATCTGCTCCATGGTATGGCTGGAGCTTTTCACGATCCCGGAGGAAAGGAACAGCCCCTCGATATAGTTGCGGCGATAGAACGACAGCGTCAAATCCACCACTTCCTGCGGCGTGAAGCGGGCGCGTGGCGTGTTCGAACTCTTGCGATTGATGCAATAGTGGCAATCGAAAATGCAGTGGTTGGTCAGCAGTATCTTGAGCAGCGAGATACAGCGCCCATCCGGGGCATAAGCGTGGCAAATGCCCATGCCTTCGGTCGAACCGATACCTTTGGCCCCCACGCTGTTCCGCTTTGCCGTGCCTGAGGATGCGCAGGACGCATCATACTTTGCCGCATCAGCAAGTATTTCAAGACGTTCGAGAATCGACTTTCGCGCAGGCAAGGCAATTTGGGGCATGCGTTCCTTTTATGTTCCATTTCACCAATGCGCCAGCCCGAACTATCAGGCAGGTAGCCAGCGGAACATGAACCGCGCCGGACGGTTGGGTCAGGAAGGACGGCTGAAGGAGACAGTTTCATGCCCATGATCGAAACGCGCGACGGAACGCAGCTCTACGCGAAAAGCTGGGGCGATGGGCCACCTGTCGTACTGATTCACGGTTGGCCGCTATCGGGTGACAGTTGGGACCCGGTCAGCAACGCACTTGCCGATGCAGGCTTTCGTGCGATCGCCTATGACCGTCGCGGTTTCGGACGATCGGATCAACCTTCGACCGGATACGATTACAACACTTTTGCAAACGACCTGGCCGACGTCATGACAGCCATGGACGCGAGGCAGGATGTCACGCTCGTCGGCTTCTCGATGGGCGGGGGTGAAGTCGCCCGATACCTGTCAAATCACGGTGGCGCCGGGGTTTCACGCGTGGCGCTGGTTTCCTCCGTCGTGCCTTACATGCTCAAGACCGACGACAACCCGGAAGGTGTGCCCCAGGCGACCTTCGACGACATGACCGAGGGCATGCTTGCCGATCGGGCAAAGTTCTTCACCGGGTTCTTCAAGGACTTTTTCGGTGTTGGCTTTTTGAGCCAGGCCGTGAGCGACGAAGTGCTGCATCTGGCGTGGATAACGGCGATGCAGGCCGGTCTGCGACCAACCCTGGCAGCGGCCAAGGCCTTTGCGACGACCGACTTCCGCCCCGATCTGGCGTCGTTCCGCGTTCCGACTCTGATCATTCACGGAACATCAGACAAGACAGTCCCGATCGATGCCACGGCGCGCGCAGTGGCACGATCCGTACCACACGCGACCCTCCTCGAATATGACGGCGAGCCACATGGTGTGTTCGCCACGCAGACCGATCGGCTGATCCGGGATCTGATCGATTTCGTCAGCGGCCGGCCCGCCGATGAAGTGCCGCAAGAGGTGGTGGACAGGCTGACGGCGCAAGCGCTGATCACACCGCCATTCTGAGCCGGTTCGTCAGAATGGCGCTGGTGGGGAACATCCCGTGCCCGGTTCCGTTCATGCAGAAATCCCCTGACAGGAAAGGCAATTTCCCATGAAGTACGATCAAGGAAATCCCGTGGAACTGCGCGACAAGTTCTGGAAGGCGATGGTGGCATCGCCCTATGTCATGCTGCAGCTTGATGATGACCCGGATTCCGCTGCGCCGATGACGGCGCAACTCGACAAGGACGCCGATAGCGCGATCTGGTTCTTTACCACCCGCGACAACCGCTTTGCCAAGATGGGCGGGGCCACCGCCACGTTCTCAAGCAAAGGCCACGATGTCTTTGCGCGCTTTCATGGCGTTCTGGTGGAAGAGACCGATCGGGCGCGGCTGGACAAGCAGTGGAACAACTTTGTCGCGGCCTGGTTTCCGGGCGGAAAAGATGCGCCGAACCTGCTGTTCATGCGCATGAATCTGGGCGATGCCTCGATCTGGGCAGGCGAACTCGGTATCGTGGCTACAGCAAAAATGGCGCTGGGCATGGACATCACCGACGACGTCAAGGGCGGGTTTGCCGAAACCACGCTGTGACCTGCAAGCGTTGATAGGCAGGCATACAAAAAGGGCCGCTCCTTCCGGAGCGGCCCTCTGCTTTTGAGGATTCTGCCCGATCACTCGATCGGGGGAACCGAGGTTGGCGGCACGTCGGTATCCATTTCATGCACTTCGACCGATCCGCGGCCGACATGACTGCGGCTGCGGCTGTAGGCATAGTAGACCACAAGACCGATCACAGCCCAGATTACGAAGAGCATCTGACTCTTGGCATCCAGTTTGTAGAACAGGTAAAGACAGCCGAAGAATGCCAGCGGTGACGTGACGTAGATTGCCGGGGTACGGAACGGACGATGACGCCCCGGTTCGCGTCGGCGGATCACCAGCACCGCGATCGAGACGGCCGCAAAAGCGAACAGCGTACCCGAATTGGAGATGTTGGCGAGCAGCCCCACCGGGAAGAATGCGGCGAACAGCGCGACGAAAACGCCGGTGATGATCGTGATGACGTGCGGCGTGTTGTAGCGCGGATGGATCTTCGAAAACGATGCCGGCAGCAGCCCGTCACGGCTCATCACGAAGAAGATGCGGGTTTGCCCGAACATCATCATCAGAATGACCGATGGCAGGGCAAGGCCCGCCGCGAGGCCGATCAGGTTGCCAATCTGGGGCCAGCCGATTTCACGCAGCGTCCACGCCAGCGCTTCCTTCGAGCAGACCACCGCCTGATCGCCAATGGCGGCACACTGCGCGGCCAGTTCGCGGCTTCCCGGCTCCATGCCGAGGCCGCTGGCATCGAGCACCGGCTGCGCCCCGACCGAACCGATCACGCCTGCGGCCACGAGCAGATAGAACACGGTGCAGATTGCAAGGCTGCCGATCAGCCCGATCGGCATATTGCGCTGCGGGTTCTTCGTTTCCTCTGCCGCGGTCGAAACCGCGTCGAACCCGACGTAGGCAAAAAAGATCGATGCTGCTGCGGCCCCGATGCCGCCGAAGCCCAGAGGGGAGAACGGTTCGAAGTTTTCCATCTTCATAACCGGCAGCGCCAGGATGCAGAACAGGGTAAGGGCAGCTACCTTGATCGCCACCAGCACCGCGTTGACCGAAGCGCTTTCCTTGGTGCCGATGACCAGCAGCCAGGTGACAAGCCCTGCGATCAGCATGGCGGGAAGGTTGACGAGGCCGCCATCGTAGGGGCCCCGCACCAGCAGATCGGGTATGTCGATACTGAACGCATTTTCGACGAGGCCGACGACATAGCCGGACCAGCCCACACTGACCGCGCCTGCGGCCACCGCGTATTCGAGGATAAGTGCCCAGCCGACCATCCAGGCGATCAATTCGCCCATA
Source organism: Novosphingobium sp. CECT 9465 (assembly GCF_920987055.1). Classification (NCBI taxonomy): domain Bacteria; kingdom Pseudomonadati; phylum Pseudomonadota; class Alphaproteobacteria; order Sphingomonadales; family Sphingomonadaceae; genus Novosphingobium; species Novosphingobium sp. CECT 9465. The sequence goes on along the minus strand of NZ_CAKLBX010000001.1, from coordinate 1,625,424 downwards.
ACGGCGTAGCTGTAGGTATAAGCCGATCCCGATACCGGGACCATCGAAGCCATTTCAGCGTAACATAACGCAGCTACCGCACAGACGAACCCGGCAATGATGAAGCTGATCATCATGCCTGGCCCGGCCTTTTGCGCCGCTTCGGCCGTAAGCACGAAGATGCCGGTGCCGATGACGGCACCAACGCCGAGCATGGTAAGCTGGAATGCGCCCAGCGAGCGGTGCAGCGATTTCTTTTCTGCAGTAGCTAGAATGGCGTCGAGCGGTTTGACGCGACCGAACATGAAATTCTCCCGCCTTGGACCGAAGCGCCAAACCGCCGATGCGGTTGCTTCGGAAACCAGGTAATGGCCGGGAAGCTAGCGGGAACCGGCTTTCGCGCAAGCCATTTTTCCCCAACAACTGCATAAGGTGCGCGGCCTTGCGGGTTTTTGCCAAGGCAGTAGAAGCATTGGCCCGCCTGACAGGATGCGCATTCATGTCCACGACCTTCCAGCTCGATACCGCGACCAGCCGCGCCAACCCCACCCCTGCCCCCATGAAGCGCCTGACGATCCCCGCGATCCGCCAGCGCAAGAAGGATGGCGTGACCGCGCAGCCCGTGGTGATGCTGACCGCCTACACCGCCAGGCAGGCACAGTTGCTTGACGAGCATTGCGACCTTCTGCTGGTCGGGGATTCGCTGGGACAGGTAATCTACGGCCTGCCATCGAGTGTGCCGGTAACGCTGGACATGATGGCGGCCCATGGCGCGGCGGTTGTGCGCGGGTCTTATCACGCCGCCGTTGTGGTCGACATGCCGTTCGGCAGCTATGAGGCTTCGCCGCAACAGGCGTTCGAAAGCGCCGCCCGGCTGTTGAAGGAAACCGGCTGCGCGGCAGTAAAGCTGGAGGGCGGTGAGGCCATGGCCGAGACCGTGGCATTCCTTACCGCGCGCGGGATTCCGGTGATGGGGCACGTCGGGCTGACGCCTCAGGCGGTCAATGTGCTGGGGGGCTACAACGCGCGTGGGCGCAGCGAAGCGGAAGCCGCCAAGATCGTCGGCGATGCCAGGGCGCTGGCTGACGCCGGAGCGTTCGCGATCGTGATCGAAGGCGTGATCGAACCGCTTGCCATCGCTATCACTCAGGCGGTGCCCTGCCCGACCATCGGCATCGGCGCTTCGGCGCAGTGTGATGGGCAAGTGCTGGTCACCGATGACATGCTCGGCATGTTCGACCGCGTGCCGCGCTTCGTGAAAATCTACGAAAACATTGCCGGAACCATTTCGGGCGCAGCCGCGCTATATGCCGAGGAAGTTCGCGCGCGGACTTTTCCGGGTATTGAACAGACCTACCAGCCGAAGTAACCGGCTTCATACCTTACATTCAGGGAATTCAGATTGCTCCGCTTCTACAAGGGTTCGATCCTTTTCACGCTGGTCTGCCTGGCGCTTGCTGTCGCCTATGGCTGGATGCAGACCGGAACGGTCGGCGGCACGATGTCGCTGCTGTGGATCGTGGTCGTCCTGTCCGTACTCGAAATCTCGCTGTCGTTCGATAACGCGGTGGTCAATGCCGCCGTGCTCGAAGACATGGACGAGGTCTGGCAGAAGCGCTTCCTGACCTGGGGCATGATCATCGCGGTATTCGGCATGCGGATCGTCTTTCCGCTGGCGATCGTGGCGATTGCGGCCGGTCTCGGTCCGGTCGAGGCGCTCACCCTGTCGCTGAACGATCCGAAGCGCTACGAAGAGATCGTCAGCAGCGCCCATGTCGGCATCGCCGGATTTGGCGGCGCGTTCCTTGCCATGGTCGGCCTGTCGTTCTTTTTCGATGGTGAAAAGGAAGTCCACTGGATCAAGTGGGTAGAAGAAAAGCTTGCGGTCGTCTCCAACATCAAGGCAGCAGAAATCGCGCTGCTCCTGCTGACGATCTACGGAATTTCACTGCTTCTGCCTGCCGAAGACGCGCTGACGTTCATGGTATCGGGCGTTCTCGGCCTCGTCACCTTCATCGCAGTGGAGGCCTTGGGCACGATTCTCGAAATGCGCGACGAAGCCCAGAAGGCGGCAGGTCTGGTCGTACGATCCGGTCTTGGCGGGTTCCTCTACCTTAACGTGCTAGACGCATCGTTCAGCTTCGATGGCGTGATCGGCGCATTTGCCCTGTCCAACAACATGGTGATCATCGCGCTCGGCCTGTCGATCGGGGCGATGTTCGTACGTTCGATGACGATCATGCTGGTCAAGAAAGGAACGCTTTCGGAATACCGCTTTCTTGAACATGGCGCGTTCTGGGCGATCATCGCGCTGGGTGCGATCATGCTGCTTTCGGCGAAATATCACATCCCCGAAACGATCACCGGCCTGATTGGCGCGGCGATGATCGGCCTGTCGCTGTGGTGGTCGATCCGCCACAAGCGCAAGTACCCCGATACCGAAATTGACGCGGCGCTGCGCGCAGACTGATCTTTCGATGGCGCAGGGTCAGCGTCAGGACGGGTTGCGCAGGCCCCTTGCCCGAAGCACCGCCTCGATCCGCCCTGCCCCGATGCCATCTCCGACAGAGGCCCGTCCGAACGACAACAGTTTCAACGCCTGGGGATTGCCAGGATTCTGGCGCAGATAACGCGCAACCATGGCGTTTGCATCCGTGGGGCGGCCAAGTGCGCGCATGGCGTGATCGATCCGCAGCAGGGTGGGCAGGTTGAACCGGATCAGCGCTGCCCGCCCGTACATGTCCAGCGCGCCTAATTCATCGCCCGCCGCCATGCGCGAATCGCCTGACAGCAGCCACGCATCCGCCGCACCCGGATTGGCCATCCGCAGGCGGTCGGCCACGGCGATGGCGCGTTGCCCATCCCCGTCCCCGATCAGAGCGCGGATATAGGGCACCGCGTTGCCGGCAAAGTTCGGCGCATCGGCGTAGGTGAGAGCGAGCGCGCCCAGCGGTTGCGCGGAAAATATGGGGTCCGCATCCTGTTCGCCCAGTTCTTCGGAGCGCGCCAGCATGGCTGCGGCCTCCTGTTTCCTTCCGATAGCGGCATGGGCTTGCGCGGTAACGGCCAGAAGATAGGGCCGCGCCGACGGCTGACTGACCCACAATCCGGCGGCATCGACGGCTTCTGCATCAAGCCCCTGTCGCTTCAGCGCGCGCACCAGCAGCGTTCGCGCCTGAAGGTTGTCAGGCTGCATCCGCACCAACCGGTCGAAGTGACCGACCGCGAGATTGGTGTTGCCTGCGCGATATTCCAGCACGCCGTTGAGCAAGACCGCCGCCGGCACATCCTGTAGCGCCTTTCCGGTTTTGAGCAGTATCTGGCGCGCCAGCGTGGTCTGCCCGGCCCGCGCGGCCAGAACCGCCTGAAGATAGAGCGCGCGCACATTGCCGGGATCGATCTCGGCCAGCTTGCGGCATACGACCAGCATGGCCTTGTACTGCCCCATGTCACCCAGCGTTGCCGCATATTCGCCAAGCAGACGGGGATCGTCCGGCGCCACCCTCAGCCCGGCTTCGAACCATGCCAGGGCAGCGTAAAGGCCGAATTGTTCGCGCACCAGCAACCCGCGCAGTTCCAGCGCGCGCGGATCTTTCGGACTGAGCTTCACCGCGCGGTCGGCCGCTTCGATGGCCTGTGCCTGCTCCCCCCCGGCAAAGCGCAGCCGGGCAATATCGATCCACAATGCCGCGTCGGTGCCATCCAGCCGCAATGCCCGGTCAAACGCCTGCCCCGCTTCGGGCAGGCGGCGTTCGGCCAGTTCCAGCCGCCCGCGCACATGCCAGCCATGGGCGGCGCTGCCCGGCACAAAATCACCGCCGTACAAGACTTCGCGCGCCGCGCGGCGATCACCCTGCAGCAGCAGCGCTTCGCCCAGTTCCGCCCGCACGCTATCGGGTTTCGCCCCGTTGCGAATGGCCGCGCGCAAAGGCGCCTCGGCCGCGATGCCATCCCCCTTCGCCAGCGCCGTACGCGCCTTTGCAAGACCATCAGCGGGCGCGTCGCCGCGCACCGGCGCGGGCGCCAGCACCAGCAACGCGAGCGTCGCGCAGATGAACCTAGTTCTGGAGATCGTACTGCTTGAGCAGGTCATACAATGTCGGCCGACTGATCCCAAGCAAGCGCGCCGTGCTCGAAATATTGCCTTCGCTGCGCGCCAGGGCATGGCGGATCACCTTGCGATCGGTCGCCTCGCGCGCGGTTTTCAGGTTCAGCGGCGATGCCTGGTCCTGCGCCGCACCAGGCAGATCAAGGTCGGCGGCAGTCACCAGCTTGCCATCGGCCATGATCACGGCGCGCTTCACCCGGTTTTCCAGTTCGCGGACGTTGCCCGGCCAGTTCCAGCCATCGATGGCAGCCAACGCATCGGGTGCAAAGCCTTTGACATGCGGGTTCATCTCGCCCGCAAAGCGCATCAGGAAGGTCTTGGCGAGCAGCGTGGCATCACCGGGACGTTCGGCAAGACTGGGAATGCGCACAACGATTTCAGCAAGGCGATAGTACAAATCCTCGCGAAAACGGTTGTCGGCGATCATCGCTTCAAGGTTCTGGTGCGTGGCGCAAACGATGCGCGTGTCCACCTCGATCGAACGCCGTCCGCCGATGCGTTCGATCGTGCGCTCCTGCAGGAAGCGCAACAGCTTGACCTGCAATTGAAGGGGAATGTCGCCCACTTCATCAAGGAACAGCGTACCTCCGCTGGCCAGCTCGATCTTGCCCTCGGTGGTTTTCACCGCGCCCGTGAAAGCGCCCTTCTCGTGCCCGAACAATTCGCTTTCGAGCAGGTTTTCCGGGATTGCCGCGCAATTGATCGCAATGAACGATCCGTTCGCGCGGTTCGAAGCATCGTGCAGGCCACGCGCCAGCAGTTCCTTGCCGGTGCCGCTTGCCCCCAGCAGCATGACCGACACATTCGTGTTCGCCACGCGCTCGATCGTACGCGCGACCTTGATCATTTCCGGTGCGGCAGTGATCATCCGGCCCAGCACCTTGTTGTCCGAAGATGCCCGCGTCGCCAAGTTCCGGTTCTCGGATTCGATCCGCGAAAGATGCAGCGCCCGGCGCACGATCAAACCGAGCGCATCGATATCGACCGGCTTCTGGTAAAAGTCGTAAGCGCCTTTCTCGATGGCCTTGAGCGCGCTTTCGCGGGCTTCATGACCGGAGGCCACGATAACCTTGGTTTCGGGGCGCAGCGCCATGATTTCGTCCAGCACGGCAAAGCCCTCGGTCGTACCGTCAGGGTCCGGGGGCAGTCCGAGGTCGAGCGTCACTACCGCGGGTTCTTCCGCGCGCAGCAGCGTCAGTGCACTGGCACGGTCGCCAGCGATCACGACGTCGAAATCCTCGTACGCCCACTTCAACTGTGCCTGTAGACCGGGATCGTCCTCAACGATCAGCAGCACAGGCCGCTGTCCCGTCCGCTTGTGGGGCTGGGGTTCGCTCATCATGCTACCTTCTTGTCGGGCGAGCTTGCGCTCCCCGCGATGGAATCTATCAATGGCTGGGCGGACGTCAGCGGCAGGCGCACGGTGAACCGGCTGCCCAACCCCTCGCGGCTTTCCACTTCAAGCCGCCCGCGCATGGCCTTGACCAATTCGCGCGCTTCGAAAGCGCCGATCCCGAAGCCGCCCGGCTTGGTTGAGACAAACGGCTTGAAGAGGCGATTGCGCATGAACTCGGCGCTCATTCCGCTGCCGGTATCGATCACCTCGATTGCCCCGTGCAAACCATCCACATTGGCCTGCAAAAACACGGCCATGCCCTCGGCGCTCGCATCGATGGCATTCTGTACCAGATGGAGAATGACTTGCTCCAACGCCTCGCGATTGGCCAGAACATGGCACGGCGCATTGTGCGTGACGTGAACCTGCGGCATGCCCGGCGCATTGTATCGCGCGGCAATCGCACGGATCACTTCGCTCGCATTGATATCCTCGACCCGCTCCGTACCGTTGCCGCCATAGCGCGAGAGGCGCGCCAGCAATGCATTGAGCTTGTCCGCAGCATTGCGCAGGGTAATCAGCATATCGGCGCGAAATTCGGGGTTGTCCGAATGCCGCTCGGCATTGCGGGCAAGCAGGCTGATCTGGCTCGCCAGGTTCTTGATGTCGTGCATCACAAAAGCGATACGTCGGTTGAACTCATCGAAGCGGCTGGCTTCGAGCAGGGCCGACTGGCCCGCATGTTCGGCCAGATAGCTTGCCAATTGCATGCCCACCACGCGCAACAGGTCGAAGTCTTCCCAATCCAGCTTGCGCGCCACTTGCGGTCGTCCCAGCACGACCAGTCCTACCAGCCTGTCGAAATGCAGCAACGGCACCAGCGCCCACGCCGAAACTTCCTCCAGCATCCACGCCGGGACAGCCTGCGGTTCACCCTGATGGTCAATGCCTGCCCGCACTTCATCCAGATCAACGATGAACCCGCGCTTTTCGAAGAACGTCACGTCGGCGGCCGCCAGTGCTTCGGCAGGCACATCGGCTGTCGGCCATTGCCAGCGCGAAGCAAGCACAAGTTCGCCGCTTTCTGCCGGAACCAGCAGCAGCCCGGCAGAACTGTCGGTAATATCTGCCACAGCCTGCACCACGCGTTCGTGCAAGGGCGGCGCTTGCGACCCGGCCCTGCCGATGGTGCGGGTGAACCGCAGCCATTCCGCGCGATAATCATAACGGTGCTGGAAAAAGTGCTTGGCAAGCATGACCTTGAGCCAGCCCCGCACTCGTCCCGAAGGGAGGATCGCGACGATCAGCACGCTGGACACGAATATGAAGCCCAGCTGCGCCAGTTGGCTGGCGTTGCCACCCAGCCACGCCAGCGATTGCGCCGCGCCCACCATCACGATCATGTACCCGCCAATCACCATCAGCGAGAGCGACTGGAACGCCACCGCGCGCGAGGGCGAGAAGCGCAGCGCCGAACGTCCGCGGACAGCGCCGATCACCAGCAGCCCCGCCGCCGCAACCTGGGCCAGCCCGCGCAATGCGGCGAGTTCCAGCGGCATCGTGCGCGAAAGGTAGGCGATGGTGTAAAGGTTGAGGTCGTAACCCCAGATCATGCCGAGCGCCGCGCAGGTCCAGCGTAAGGCAACCCGCTGCTGCGCCATCGCGCCTGCATAAAGATTGTGCACCAGCACCAGCGCGCCCGTTGCCACCAGCAACCGGAACATCACCGAGATCTGGAAGATCATCGCCTGCGCAACCTGATTGTCGGCATAGCGCAACTGCATCATCATCAGCAGCAATTGCAGCAGCTCGACAAAGACCAGTGCAGCAAGCACCGGGCGAATGGGACCGACGCTGGCGTGGCGTCCATCGCGCGTGAACAGTGCGAGCGTCAGGCCAAGCAGCGCCAGGCTGCGCAGGGTTTCGAAGAACTGGCCAACCAATGTTTCATGGCCGGTGCCCGCCACCACCAGCGACCATGCTGCGGTGAGCGCAAAGGCGATGATCTCGGTGCGCCCAGCGGTGACACTTCCCCGCCTGCGACGATCCCAGCGCCAGCCGACCAGCAGCAGGAACGCGAAAGCGGATGCCAGGAACATCCACTGCCCGAAACCTTGCCAGGTGAAGGGACTGAGCACCCCGCCGGCCTCAGCGCGCGCCTTCGTGCCACAGCACGACGCGCAGGGTTTGCAAAAGGATCAGCAGATCGAGGAAGGGGGTGTAGTTCTTGGCGTAATACAGATCGTACTCCAGCTTGTGGCGCGAATCTTCGATCGAGGCGCCATAAGGATAATTGATCTGCGCCCAGCCGGTGATCCCCGGCTTCACCATGTGCCGCTCTGCATAATAGGGAAGCTGCTCTTCCAGATCGGCCACGAATTCGGGGCGTTCCGGGCGCGGGCCGACAAAACTCATCTGGCCCTTGAGCACCGTCCAGGTCTGCGGCAGTTCGTCGATCCGCAGCTTGCGGATCAGGCGCCCGACGCGGGTGACGCGCGGATCGTTTTCCTGCGCAAATTGCGCGCCGTTCACTTCGGCATCTGTGCGCATCGAACGCAGCTTGATCAGGTTGAACGGCTGGCCATAAAGCCCGACGCGGGTCTGGCGGAAAAACGCCGGTCCCTTGCTGTCGATCTTCACGATCAGCGCGAACAGCACGATCACCGGCAGCGTCAAGGTCAGCAACAGCAGGCTCGCCGCTATATCGAACAGCCGCTTTGCCGCGCTGGAAATGGCCCGCCCGGATGAGAAGCCATCCGAGAAGATGAGCCAACTGGGGTTGACCGTATCGAGATCGACGCGGCCCGTCTCGCGCTCCATAAACGTGGAAAAATCGTTGACGTGGACACCTGTCGTCTTGATCCGCAACAGGTCCTTCAGCGGCAAGGCATTGCGCCTTTCTTCCAGCGCCAGCACCACTTCGCTGACGCCAAGGTTCTCCACATAGCGCGTCAGATTGTTGATCGCATCGCGGTGGATCGCCTCGACGACGACCGGCGCTGCACTGCTCATGCCCACATAGCCGACGATGGCGAAGCCCGCCTCCGGCCTGTCACCCAGCTTGCGCAGGCGTTCAGCCCGCGCACCAGCTCCCAGCACCAGTACGCGACGGCGGAACGCCGCCGTGCCCAGCAGGCCGCCCAGAAGAAGACGGATCAGCACCAGCGATCCCATGGCCAGGAACATCGCGTAAAGCAGGTTCGAGCGCCACAATGTGCGCCCCGGCAGCATGAAATAGACGACCGACAGTGCGATGATGCCAAGGCTGACCGCCACCAGCAACCGCGCCGTGGCATAACGCATCGATCGCAATGCATCCGATCCATAGACGCCGACTGCGATCATCGCCGTCTGCACCAGCCCCGCAAACAGCAGCAGCGGCGTAACGCGCATCGGCACCAACCCCGGATCGATGCCGATCTGGTGCGCGCGCAATTGCCAGCCCACCTCGCCCGCGCCGATCAGCAGGATGAAGTCCAGCAGGCCCAGCAACAGGACCGAATGCGGGATGTAATGCTTGAACAGTCGGATCATCGCACCGGCGCTCGATACCCTTGGCAGGCCCGGAAGCAGGCCCTGGCTGAGAGCCTTAGGGCGAAAGAGTAAAGCGTCGGTAAATCTGACAACCGCCCACTTCGCCAAAATTTCTTATTTATTTCAATATTTCAGATATTTATCTTACACTGCCTAAATCGTCTGTCGGCTGATTTTACAGCAACGTGGTACAATATCGTACTGGAACGCAACGCTTATCCCTGCCATGCTGCACACATGCGGCAGAAAGAATTGCGCATAGCGCTCGTCTGCTACGGCGGCATCAGCCTCGCGGTGTACATGCACGGCGTGACGAAGGAACTGTGGCATGCAACCCGCGCCAGTCGCGCGTTCCATTGCCCGCAAAGCGACAATGTGGGCGGGGTTGCGGGTGTATATCTCCGCCTGTTCGAAGAAATCGCCCTCACCCGCGACTTGCGCCTGCGGCTTCTGCCCGACATCATCTCCGGCGCCAGCGCGGGCGGCATCAACGGCGTATTCCTTGCGCAAGCCGTCGCCACCGGACAAAGCCTCGAACCGCTCACCGCGATGTGGCTGGAACGCGCCGACATCGATGTGTTGCTCGATCCAGACGCCAAGCCGTGGGGACGCTTCGCGAAGTTCTGGGCGCAGCCGCTGGTGTGGTTCGTGCTCAAGCGCCCCGGCAACGTCGTCAGCAGCACGGTCGCGCCGCAAACCCGTTCGGAAGTGCGGCGCAAGGTTTCACGTTTGATCCGCGCGCGGTGGTTCGCCCCGCCATTCAGCGGCATCGGATTTTCACGAATGATCGCCGATGCGCTCGATGCGATGAAGGCCGCGCCAGAGGGGGATCCGCTGCTGCCCGACGGACACCCGATCGATCTGCTGGTAACCGCAACCGATTTCAACGGCCACCTTGAAGAGATCCGGCTCAACAGTCCGGCGACAGTGGTGGAAAGCGAACACCGCCTGTCCATCGCCTTCCGCCACACCGCCAGCCGCAGCGGACCGCGCGATCTGGCGCCTTTCCCCGAACTGGTTCTGGCAGCGCGTTCCACCGCCAGCTTTCCCGGCGCGTTCCCGCCACTGCTGGTTGAGGAGATCGACGGATTGGTGCAGGAACGCCAGGCAGCTTGGCCGGGCAGAGATCGCTTTCTTCAGCGCATCATGCCAAGCCACTGGAAGCGCGGCGACATCGGCAATGTCGCGCTGGTTGACGGCGCAGTGCTGGTCAACCGTCCCTTCGCGCAGGCCATCGGCGTGCTGCGCGATCGCCCGGCGCGGCGCGAAGTGGACCGCCGCTTCGTCTATATTGACCCCAGCCCCGATCACATGCGCATCGCCCCCAGGGGCGGGCGGACGGTAGGCTTCTTCTCGGCGATTTTCGGCTCGCTGTCATCGATCCCGCGCGAACAGCCGATCCGCGACAATCTGGAAATGCTCGAACGCCAGTCACGCCAGCGCGCGCGCCTGCGCACCATCGTCGAAGCACTGCGTCCCGAAATCGAGGAAACCGTCGAAGGTCTGTTTGGCCGCACACTGTTCTTCGACAGGCCTTCAGCCCGCCGCCTGACGTCATGGCGCAACAAGGCGCAACAAGCCGCGGCAGAGCGTTCAGGCTTTGCCTATCACAGCTATGCGCAGACCAAACTGGCCGGCATCATCGCAAGTCTGGCAGAACTGATCCATGAAGCCGCACCCCAATCGGCCCCCGCCGCCGCCATCGAACGGGTGTTATGGGGACATCTGACCCAAGCCGGACTTGGCGACCTTTCCGGCACTCACGGCGGCGCAACCGATCAGGCGATAGAATTTTTTCGCACACACGACATTGCGTTTCGGATCCGCAGGCTGAAGCTGCTGGCCCGGCGCCTGACACACGAATGGGAACTGGGCGAAGATATATCTGTTGCCGCCCGCGAGGCTGCCCGCGATGCGGTCTACCGCGCCCAGGCGCTCTATCAGGGGCGCGAAACCGCTGAAGGTCTGGGACCGGGTTTTGCCGAAACAGCAAGCGTGGCCATGGTCGATCCGGGAGCGGTGCTCGCCGCCATCGCCACGCGGCGCGATCTTGTCGGGCTGGACCTGCAGGTGGATTCGATACTCGTCGCCGCGCTCGACAGCATGGACAAACCGTTGCGCCGCCGCTTCCTCCACGCCTACCTCGGCTTTCCGTTCTATGACATCGCCACCCTGCCCTTGCTGCAGGGCGAAGGCATGAACGAGTTTGATTCGATCAAGGTCGATCGCATATCGCCTGACGATGCCACGTCGATCCGCAAGGGCGGAACATTTGCCTGCTTGCGCGGTGTCGAATTCTTCAATTTCGGCGCGTTCTTCAGCAGGGCCTATCGCGAGAACGATTATCTGTGGGGCCGCCTGCACGGGGCGGAACGCATGATCGACCTGATCGCTTCGACGGTGGAAGTACCCCTCCCCGACCCCGTGATACGCGCGTTCAAGCGCGACGCCTTCCTTGCCATTCTGGAAGAGGAGGAAGGCCGCCTTGTTGCGGAACCTGAACTGATCGCCCGGATCAGGGCGGAGGTGGTTGCGGCACTGCCGGATTGACCGATTGCTGCGCTCCCGCGATCGGGGGAGCGCAGCAAATTCCCTACTCCGTAAGATCGGTCCAGACGCTCTTGATCCGTTCGAAGAACCCCTTGGACTGCGGGCATTCCTCGCCGGTTTCGGTGGCCTGGAATTCGCGCAGCAATTCCTTCTGGCGGGCAGACAGCTTGCTTGGCGTTTCCACCTGGATTTCCACGACCAGATCACCCACGCCGCGCCCTTGCAACACAGGCATGCCCGCACCGCGCTTGCGCAATTGCTTGCCGGACTGGATGCCTGCCGGAATCTCGATGGTGTGGACTCTGCCGTCCATGCCCGGAATTTCGACTTCGCCGCCCAGCGCCGCCTTGGTGAAGCTGATCGGGCAGCGCGTCAGCAGCGTGGTGCCATCGCGCTCGAACACGCGATGCCGCTGGACGTGCAGGAATATGTAAAGATCGCCTGCCGGCGCGCCGAACGGCCCGGCCTCGCCCTTGCCCGCCAGCCGGATGCGCGTGCCGTTGTCGACACCTGCGGGAATATTGACCTGCAACTTCTGCTCGGCATCGACGCGGCCTTCGCCCCGGCAATGCTTGCATGGACTTTCGATGACCTCGCCCCGGCCATGGCAGGTAGGGCATGGCCTTTCGACCATGAAAAAGCCCTGTTGCGCCCGGACCTTGCCGTGGCCCTTGCACAAGTTGCAGCGTCGTGCCGAAGTGCCGGGCGTCGCGCCCGATCCGGCGCAAGGCTCGCAGGTCTGCGAAACCTCGACCGCGATCTCGGCATCCTTGCCGTGGAAGGCGTCTTCGAGGCTGATTTCCATGTCATAGCGCAAATCCGCGCCGCGCCGCGCCTGCTGGCGCCCGCCACCGCCGCTGAATGCGCCGCCAAAAATCGTTTCGAATATATCGCCGATGTCACCGAAATCGCCGCCGCCACCAAAGCCGCCGGGATTGCCTCCGCCACCCTGCTGGAACGCGGCATGGCCATAGCGATCATAGGCCGCCCGCTTCTGCGGATCGGACAGGCAGGCATAAGCCTCGTTGATCTGCTTGAATTTCGCTTCGGATTCCGCGCAACCGGGATTCTTGTCCGGGTGGTGGACCATCGCCAGCTTGCGATAGGCAGACTTCAGCACCTTGTCGTCGGCGGTGCGATCTACCTGGAGCAATTCGTAAAAGTCGATCTCGGTCGACATTGCGTTTCCCTGACAAATAACGACCCGCCGCCAGCACCTTTGCGCAGGCGACGGGTCTGGTTCATCGCAACATCACTTGGTGTCGTCGACTTCCGAAAACTCGGCGTCGACCACATCGTCGTCGGCCTTCGGTGCTTCAGCACCCGGAGACGAAGCGGCAGCCTGCTCCTTCTCATAGATCGCCTGGCCCATCTTCATGGCCTTGTCGGTCAACGCTTGCGTCTTGGCAGTCATCTCATCGGCATTGCCACCTTCGACCGCCGTCTTGGCTTCGGCAATGGCCGCTTCGATCTCAGCCTTCAGCGAAGCATCGATCTTGTCGCCATTCTCTTCAAGCTGGCGTTCGGTGGCATGGATCAGGCTTTCGGCGTTGTTCTTCGCCTCGGCTTCTGCGCGCCGCTTCTTGTCTTCGTCGGCAAACTTCTCGGCATCGCGGACCATCTGGTCGATGTCTGCGTCCGAAAGCCCGCCCGAAGCCTGGATGCGGATCTGCTGTTCCTTGCCGGTGCCCTTGTCCTTGGCGCTGACGTTGACGATGCCGTTCGCGTCGATGTCGAACGTCACCTCGATCTGCGGCACACCGCGCCGTGCGGGCGGAATGCCGACAAGGTCGAACTGGCCAAGCAGCTTGTTGTCCTGCGCCATTTCGCGCTCGCCCTGGAACACCCGGATCGTCACCGCCTGCTGATTGTCCTCGGCGGTCGAATAGACCTGGCTCTTCTTGGTCGGGATCGTGGTGTTGCGATCGATCATGCGCGTCATGATGCCGCCCAGCGTCTCGATGCCCAGCGAAAGCGGGGTCACGTCCAGCAGCAGCACGTCCTTGACGTCACCCTGAAGAACGCCGGCCTGAATGGCCGCGCCCATGGCAACGACTTCGTCGGGGTTAACGCCGGTGTGCGGTTCCTTGCCGAAGAACTCCTTCACCGCTTCGCGCACCTTGGGCATACGGGTCATGCCGCCCACAAGGACGACTTCGTCGATATCCTTGGCGGTGACGCCGGCATCTTCGAGCGCCTTCTTGCACGGAGCAAGCGTGCGCTGGATCAGGCCTGCGACCAGCTTTTCAAGATCCGAACGCGTGATCGTTTCCACCAGATGGAGCGGGGTGGTCGATCCACCTTCCATGCGGGCGGTAATGAACGGCAGGTTGATCTCGGTGGTCTGGGCCGAAGACAGCTCGATCTTCGCCTTTTCAGCCGCTTCCTTCAGGCGCTGCAGGGCGAGCTTGTCGCCGCGCAGGTCCATGTTTTCCTTCGCCTTGAACTTGTCGGCGAGGTATTCGACCACGACCGTATCAAAGTCTTCACCGCCCAGGAACGTATCGCCGTTGGTGCTCTTCACTTCGAACACGCCGTCGCCGATTTCCAGCACGGAGATATCGAAGGTGCCGCCGCCAAGGTCATAGACCGCGATGGTCTTACCGTCCTGCTTGTCGAGACCATAGGCCAGCGCGGCCGCCGTCGGTTCGTTGATGATGCGCAGCACTTCAAGACCTGCGATCTGCCCGGCGTCCTTGGTCGCCTGGCGCTGCGCGTCGTTGAAGTAGGCCGGAACCGTGATCACGGCCTGCGTGACGGTCTCGCCAAGATAAGCCTCGGCGGTTTCCTTCATCTTCTGCAGCGTGAACGCGCTGATCTGCGAAGGGCTGTAGTCCTGGCCACCGGCCTTGACCCAGGCATCGCCATTCTTGCCCTTGGTGATGGTGTAGGGGACGAGTTCCGTATCCTTGTGCGTAATCGGATCGTCAAAGCGGCGGCCGATCAGGCGCTTTACCGCGAAAATCGTGTTGTCCGGGTTGGTGACAGCCTGGCGCTTGGCAGGCTGGCCGATCAGGCGTTCACCATCCTTGGTGAAGGCGACGATCGACGGCGTGGTGCGCGCACCTTCCGAATTTTCAATGACCTTGGGCGTACCGCCATCCATCACTGCAACGCAGCTGTTGGTCGTACCCAGATCGATACCGATAACTTTAGCCATGGTTTCCCCAATTCCTTCCATTCAGGACACCGCGAGGTGAGGCAAGTCCCCCTGCCGGGCAGACCGCCGAACGCGGCTCGATTGACGGCGATATAGGTGTGGTTCCGCTTGGCACAAGGCCCCCGTGCGCTTACCGGGTGATGCAATATTGCATGAGGAGTCGATAGCTATGCGCAAGGTGATGTTCGCGGGACTGTCCGCCATGGCCCTGATCCTTTCAGGTTGCGGCCAGAATTCGGATGGTCCGACCGCTGCCGCTAGCCAATCCGCCGACGCCACGCCCGAAAATGCGCCCGGCGTCACACTCACCGATGCGGTCGTGCGCCTGCCCGCCCTTCCCGGATCACCGGGAGCAGCCTACTTCACCGTATCCCAGGGCAGCGGTCCGGCGCGCAAGATCGCAGGCGTCTATGTCGAAGGCGTAGAACGATCGGAAATGCATGAGACGGTGACCGAAGACGGCATTTCCTCGATGCGCCCGATAGACGAAGTAGCGCTGGAAACCGGCAAGGCGACCGCATTCAAACCCGGCGGCCTGCATGTGATGCTGTTCAATCTTGATGACACGCTGGTGGCCGGCGGGACAACCGAAATCACCATCACACTGGACAATGGCGACAAGGCCAGCGTTCCAGCGACAATCGAAGCCATCGGTGGAAAGGATACGGGCCAAGCCCATGACGAGTCCGACATGGACCACGACATGAGCCGGATGTGAAGGCTAACGGCGCGCTCTGCCCACCGGGCGGGGAACGTCCGTTGACACGCGGCGAACGGGCGCTTGTTTCCGAAGTTTTCGGCAGGGCGATAGATGCTGATCAAGTCCGCATCCGCCGCCGCCGCTGGTTCCCGTTCCAGCCGACCGGCACGGTGATGGCGCCGATGGGTCATATCCATTTCGCGCCCGCCTGCACACGCTATTGCGACGATTTCTCCTGCGCCGCACTTCCGGCGCAAGGACTTTTCATCCACGAGATGGTCCATGTCTGGCAAGCCCAGCAGCGGGGCCGCTGGTGGTTGCCGTTCATGCGCCATCCATTCAGCCGGTACGATTATACCTACCGGAAAGGGCAGCCGTTCGATCGCTACGGCATCGAACAGCAGGCGGAAATCGTACGTCACTGGTTCATGGCAAAACGGGGCCAGCCGTATCCGGCCGCCCCGTCGCTTTCTGATCTCAACTCGGTTGTTCCGTTTACGAATACTTGAGATTTTGTTGCCATTTTTTGGAAATGGCTACCTCAGCTTCCGACAATGCGCTTCATCTATGGCGCAGTAGAACAATTGACGCTTTTGCAAGAGCAGAGGCCGTTGTCGATGCTTTGTCGCAGAAGCTAAATGTGTCAACCAAGGTAGATATGCTTGGCGCAAAGATTGAAGCAGTACGAAAAGCCCAGCCTAACACCGCCGTGAACGAGGATAAGAAGAAGAAGATCGATCAACTTCTTTCCAAACTTTCCGGCGTTGTTCCGTTAAGAAATGATCTTGTTCATTCCCCAATGATTATAGAAAAGGTTGGCGAACATGCCTTTGCTACGTTCGCCAATCCTAACCTGAAATGCAGTTTTTCCACTTTCAAGCGCGTAATTCCGGCAAACCAGCTTCAGGCTTTGGCCGCCAAGGTTACCCAAGTCGCTGAAAGTCTTGAGAAGTGCTGAATCAGCAACGCACTTCGTATTCCCGCCCGTTGCGATCCACGCGATAGCAGCGATCATCGCGCTTGCGGATCTGGGACCCGCCCGCTGCACCGACCGCGCCGCCAATGGCGGCACCTGTCGCAATATCACCACCGGTAGCAGCACCGATGCCCGCGCCAACAGCCGCGCCGAGCGCAGCGCCTTCGCCGGTATAATTGCGCGCGCAGCCGCCCAGCGTGACGGCGGAACCCATGATAAGCGTGGCAATGATCATCTTGCGCATTGTCTGTCTCCGTTATTTACGGAGAAGACGCGCGATCACGCCGAGGGTTCCGGCCAGTGCGGCGAAGTGATGCATTCCTCATCCGAACCCGCGCGGGGCACATCCCTCAGGCGGCGGCAAGCACAAGCAAAGGCCTGAAGTCTCGGCCTGCGCGGGGTCGCGCGATGAAGGGAACTTCAGTCCGGCTTCTTCGCCACTGCCACCATCGCGGGCCGCAGCAGGCGGTCCTTGATCATGTAGCCTGCCTGCAATTCCGAAATAACCGTGCCCGGTTCTGCATCGGCAGACGGCATTTCGATCATCGCCTGATGCTGGTGCGGATCCAGCGGCAGGCCCATTGCGGCAATGCGGACGATGCCGTGTGCTGCAAACACCTTTTCCACCTCGCGCCCCGTCGCCTCAAGCCCGGCGACAAGATTCTTGAACTTGTCGTCCTCGCGCAGATCGGCAGGGATCGTTTCAAGGGCGCGGGCCAGATTGTCAGCCACTGAAAGCACATCGCGAGCAAAGCCGGTTGCGGCATAGGCGCGCGCATCGGCAATGTCCTTTTCCATGCGGCGGCGCACGTTCTGCGTTTCGGCCTTGGCGTAAAGCACGTCCTGCTTTGCCGCCTCAAGGTCTTCCCGCAACCGGGCAAGTTCATCGTCCTTCGAAGGCTGGTCGATCATGTCTTCGGGCACACCCTTCAGTTCCGCCTCGATTTCCGCATCCGTGGGGCGTGTATCGCTATCGCTCATTTTCTTGAAAACCCGTCTTGTCCGATAAATTTGCCCAGGGTCTGGGCCGTGAAATCCACCATGGGGACGACCCGCGCATAATTCAACCGCGTTGGTCCGATCACGCCGACCACCCCGACCACCCGCCCATCGCCATCACGCCACGGCGATGCGATGACCGACGAGCCGGAAAGCGAGAACAGCCGGTTCTCGCTACCGATGAAAATGCGCGTCGCCTGCGCCTCGCGCGCGGCATCCAGCACGGCTGCGATGGCTTCGGTGCTTTCCAGTTCGTCCAGCAATTGCCGCACACGTTCGATGTCATGCAGCGCAGCATCGTCCAGCAGGTTGGCCTGGCCCCGCACCACCAGCACCGGGCGCTGGGCCGCATCGAAGCTCCATACCGCAAGGCCGCGTTCGACCAGCCCCGCACTGACCGCATCCAGCGCGGACTTTCCGCCTGCGATCTCGGCCCGGACCACTGCCACAGCATCGGCCAGCGTCCGCCCCGTCAACCGGCTGGTCAGGTAATTGCCCGCCTGTTCCAGCGCCGATGCGCTTACCGGCGCGGGCAAATCTATTACCCGATTCTCGATCCCGCCATCTTCGCCCACCAGCACCACCAGGGCGCGGACTGCGGAAAGCGGCACGAAGGAAATGTGCGTCAGGCGCGGTTCCCGCCGCGGCACCATCACCACCGCCGCCCCCGCCGACAGTTCCGAAAGCGCCGAACTCGCCGCCACCAGTGCGGTTTCGATGGACCCGCCCGCCGTCAGCCCGCGTTCGATCTGCGCGCGTTCGATCGCGGTCGGCTCGGCCACCTGCATGATACCGTCCACGAACAGCCGCAATCCTACCTCCGTCGGCATCCGGCCCGCGCTGGTGTGGGGTGCGGCCAGCAGGCCGGCGTCCTGCAATTCCTGCAGCACCGATCGGATGGAGGCTGGGGAAAGATTCACGCCCCCGGACCCTGCCAGCGCCTTCGACCCCATCGGGTTGCCGCTGGCGATATAGCCCTCCACCACGAGACGGAAAATCTCGCGGGCGCGGTCGGTCAGGTCGGAAAGCGTCGGGCCGTTCATAAAGATTGGGTCATCATCGGTAATCTGGTTACCGCACTTGCAGGCGCAAGGGCAATGCGCCAGAGGCTTTGCCGAACTTTTGAGGGAAAACCCATGCGACCGTCAGGACGCGCGCCCGATGAAATGCGCGCCATCACCGTAGAAACCGCCTTTACCAAGCATGCCGAAGGGTCCGTCCTGATCGGATTTGGCGATACCAAGGTGCTGGTCACCGCTTCGGTCGAAGAACGCGTACCGCCGTTCCTGCGCGGCAAGGGCGAAGGCTGGGTCACAGCCGAATACTCGATGCTCCCCCGCGCCACGCACACGCGCGGCAGCCGTGAAGCGGCCAAGGGCAAGCAATCAGGTCGCACCCAGGAAATCCAGCGCCTGATCGGCCGTAGCTTGCGTGCCGTCACCGACATGAAGAAGCTGGGCGAACGCCAGATCACGCTCGATTGCGATGTAATCCAGGCCGATGGCGGCACCCGCACCGCCTCGATTTCGGGCGCATGGATCGCCCTGCGCCTTGCCGTACAAGGCCTGATGGCCAGCGGCGCGATCAAGGACGATCCGCTGACCCGCAAGGTCGCCGCCATTTCCTGCGGGATCTACAAGGGCACGCCGGTACTCGACCTTGATTACATCGAAGATTCCGGCGCCGATGCCGACGCCAACTTCGTTTTGATCGAAGGCGGCCACATCGCCGAAGTGCAGGCCACTGCCGAAGGCGCGACCTATGACGAGGAAGCCCTGCTGCGTCTCCTGCGCCTGTCGCGCATGGGCTGTGACCAGATCTTCGCCGCGCAGGAAAAGGCGGTTCGGTGATGTCGCGCCGCCTTGGTCCCGGAAAGCTTGTCATCGCCACGCATAACGCGGGCAAGCTCAAGGAAATCCAGGCCCTGCTCGCCCCCTATGGCATGGAATGCCTGTCGGCGGGCGCGCTGGGCCTGCCCGAACCGGCCGAGACGGGCACGACCTTCATCGAAAACGCCTTGATCAAGGCGCAAGCGGCGGCGCAGGCATCACAACTGCCTTCGCTCGCCGATGATTCCGGCCTCTGCGTAGATGCACTGGGCGGCGCACCGGGCGTCTACACCGCCGATTGGGCCGAGGCAGACGTGTTCGAAGGCGGCCCGCGCCGTGACTGGTACATGGCGATGGGCAAGGTCGAGGGCAAGCTCGCCGAACTCGGCCCTGACACCCCACGCGATGGCCATTTCGCCTGCGTCCTCGCCATCGCCTGGCCCGACGGTGAACATGCGGTTTACGAAGGCCGCGCCCCCGGTACGCTGACATGGCCCCCACGCGGAACTTTGGGCTTCGGTTACGATCCGGTGTTCGTACCGGCGGGTTACGATCGCACTTTCGCCGAGCTTGATCCCGCCGAAAAGCACGAAATCAGCCACCGCGCCGATGCCTTCGCAAAGCTGGTCGCCGCGCAATTTTCCTGACCCCGACGTTGCCGCGCCCCCGCGAAGGCGGGGACCTCAGGCCTCCACGCACAACCTCCTGAGGCCCCCGCCTTCGCGGGGGCGCAGAACAATGCTAGGGAGCGGGCAATGCAGCCCCTTGCCCTCTATATTCACTGGCCATTCTGCCTCGCAAAGTGCCCCTATTGCGATTTCAACAGCCATGTCCGCGAGCGCACGGATATTGCCGAATGGACGACCGCGCTGCTGGCCGACATGCGCCATGAAGCGGCCGTGACGCAGGGCCGTCCGCTCACCTCGATCTTCTTCGGCGGCGGCACCCCATCGCTGATGCCGCCAGCGCTGGTCGAAACGCTGCTGGCAGAAGCCGAACGCTTGTGGGGTTTTGCGCCCGGCATTGAAATCACGCTCGAAGCCAATCCCAGTTCGGTAGAAGCCGCCAATTTCTCCGCGCTCGCCACCGCAGGCATCAACCGGGTCTCGCTCGGCCTTCAGGCGCTTGACAATGCTACGTTGAAATTCCTGGGCCGATTGCATGACGTTCGCGAAAGCCTTGCCGCGCTGGATCTTGCGCAGCGGCTGTTCGGCCGTGTCAGCTTCGATCTGATCTATGCCCGCCCCGGCCACACGCCAAAAGCATGGGAGGCAGAACTCCAGCGCGCACTGGCATTCGGAACCGATCACCTTTCGCTTTACCAGTTGACCATCGAACCCGGCACCCGCTTCGCCACGCTGGTCCGCGAAGGCAAGTTGGCGCCGCTGGATGATGACGAAGCCGCCGACCTGTTCTCGCTCACCCGCGAACTGACCGCCGCCGCTGGCATGCCTGCTTACGAAACGAGCAACCACGCCCGCCCCGGCGAGGAAAGCCGTCACAACCTCACCTACTGGCGCTATCAGGACTATATCGGCATCGGCCCCGGCGCACATGGCCGACGCCTTGGAATGGCCACCATGCGCCACAAGAAGCCGGAGAACTTCTTGCGCGCCTGCACCGGGCAGAGCCACGGTATCGCCGAGGAACGCAAGCTCACACCTTCCGATCAGGCCATGGAAGCGGTGCTCATGGGGCTGCGTCTTACCGAAGGGATTGCCCCCGCCAAACTTGCCGCCCGCTTCGGTTTTGCCGAGGCTGGACTGATCGATCCGGCCAAGCGCCGGTTCTACACCGCCATCGGTCATCTGGCAGACGCCAACGGCACTTTGCGCGTTACCGAACAGGGCGCACCGCTGCTGGAAGCACTGCTCGCTGAACTGGTGCCTGACACGCTCGTCAACGCATGATCGTCGCCGAAATCCTTGCAGCATGGAACGCGCACCTCACGCTGTCGCGGCGTCGCTCGCCACACACCGTCCGGGCCTATGCCGCCACTGCCGCGCGGCTGCTCCACACTTTGCCGGAGGGCCAGACCTGGGCCACCCTCGCGCGACTGGATGCTCCGATCCTGCGCACATTTCTGGCCGAGCGCCGCGCCGACGGCCTCGGCAATGTTTCTGCCGCGCGCGAGTTGTCGGCACTCAAGAGCTTCATCGCTTTTGCCCGTGAACAGGCTGGCGATCATCATGGGCGCAGCGAGGCCAGCCGCCCGCGCCTGCGCGGTCCCCGCGTCAAGAAGGGCCTGCCGCGCCCGGTCACACCGGACGAGGCAGTGAACCTTGCGGAAACCGTGGCCGACGATGCGTCCCTGCCATGGATCGCCGCGCGCGACCGCGCCGTACTGCTGCTGCTCTACGGCGCGGGCATGCGCATTGCCGAGGCGCTGGCCCTGCCCGCATTGGTCCTGCCCTTGGGGGAAACGGTGGTTATCACCGGCAAGGGCGGCCGCCAGCGTGTGATTCCGCTGCTGCCCATCGTCCGCGCCGGGGTGGACGAATACGCCCGCCTCTGCCCCTGGCCCCTCGCCAAGGATCAGCCCTTGTTTCGCGGTGCAAAGGGCGGCCCGCTTGCGCAAGGCATGGTCCAGCGCGCCGTTGCCCGCGCCCGCACCTATCTTGGCTTGCCCGCCACGGCGACGCCCCACGCCCTGCGTCATTCCTTCGCCACACACCTTCTCAGCGCCGGAGCGGACTTGCGCTCCCTTCAGGAATTGCTCGGCCACGCCAGCCTTTCCTCGACCCAGATCTACACCAAGGTCGATGCGGCCACGCTGCTGGATGTCTATCGCAACGCACACCCACGCGCCTGAGCTATTTTCCCGCCACCACGGGCCTCGGCAACCGCAGCACCGACATCAGACCGCCCAGATCCTCGCTCTCGCGCAGTTCCACGTCGCCGCCATAGATTTCCGCCACGTCGCGCACGATGGCAAGGCCAAGCCCCGTGCCGGGCTTGCCGGTATCCAGCCGCGCGCCACGGTCGAATATCCGCTCACGCGCTTCCTCCGGGATTCCCATTCCGTCATCCTCGACCCAGATTTCGCAGAACTTCGCATCGGCGGGCGCGGCATCGATGGTGATGAACACCGACCCGCCGCCATATTTCGCCGCATTCTCGATCAGGTTGCCAAGGATTTCATCCAGATCCTGCCGTTCGATGGAAACTTCAGCAGCACGGTTGCCATCCATGTCGAGCCGGACTTGCGGATAAAGCCTTGTCACCGCGCGCTCCACCGCCTGCGCGCTTTCCCACACTTGCGCGCGCGAAAGGCCCACGGCGCGGCGACCCACCGCCCGCGCTCGCGCCAGATGGTGATCCACCTGTCGCCGCATGACCGCAGCCTCGCGGATCACGGTATCGGCAAGGTCGGGCGCCTTGGCGGTGGCGGCGTTCATCACCACAGTCAGCGGGGTTTTGAGAGCGTGGGCAAGATTGCCCGCATGCGTTCGCGCCTCTTCGGCCTGCCGTTCCGAATGTTCGAGCAGTGCGTTCAATTCCTGAACCATCGGCTGAACTTCCAGCGGCAGCGGATCGGTAACCCGGCTCGCCCCGCCTTCACGCATGCGCGCGATCGCGCGCCGCACCCGGCGCAACGGTCCCAGCCCGTAATAGGTCTGTAGCCCCGCCATCACGAACAGGCCGAGGCCCAGCACAAGGAACGACCAGATCAGAATCGAACGGATGCGCGTGATCTGTGCGTTCAATTCGCCCCGGCTGGCGGCAACCTGGAATTCCCACAGCGTATTGGTGCCCGGCAGGATCACCGACCGCTTGATGATCCGCAGCGGCTCGCCCTCGAACTGGTCGCTGTCGTCAATTTTCGGGTCGACATGGTTCTGGTCGAGATTGGTCTGGAGCGACCTGTCCCACAGCGAGCGCGAGGGGAAATCCTCGTGCCCCTGCCCCGAAATCTGCCAGTACAGCCCGCTGTTCGGTTCAAGAAAGCGCTGGTCGCCCAACGGCCGGTTGAAGAATACTTCTCCGTCCGGCCCGATTTCCGCCGAAGCGACCATCGCGGTCAGCATGTAGCCAAGCTGTTCGTCGAAATTGCGCGTTACCAGCCCGGTCAGCGTCTGGTCCAGCGCCAGCCCGCCGCCCAGCAACAGCACGGAAATCCACGCCGAAGCGATCAGCAGCATGCGTCGCGTCAATGAACCGGTGTGCGGCGCCGGCGTATCTACCGCACGCTGCGAAGGCGCATCTCTGGCAGGCCTGCTTTCAGCCACGCGCCACGTCGCAGCTTAACCCCGGCCGGGACCGGCGGGATCGTCAAGGCTGTAGCCAAGCCCGCGGATCGTCGTGATCACGTCCGGCCCCAGCTTCTTGCGAATGCGCGTTACGAACACTTCGATGGTGTTCGAATCGCGATCGAAATCCTGATCGTAAATGTGCTCGATCAATTCGGTGCGGCTGACGACCTTGCCCTTGTGGTGCAGCAGGTAGGACAGCAGCTTGTATTCCTGTGCGGTCAGTTTCACCGGCTCACCGTCCAGCGTGACCCGGCCGGACCGCGTATCCAGCCGCACATCGCCCGCCGTCAGTTCCGATGACGAATTGCCCGAAGCGCGGCGGATGAGCGCGCGCAGCCGGGCGATCAGTTCCTCGGTCTGGAATGGCTTGGCCAGGTAATCGTCTGCGCCTGCATCAAGCCCCGCCACCTTGTCCGACCACGAATCGCGCGCTGTCAGCACCAGCACGGGAAACTTGCGGCCTTCCTTGCGCCACATGCCGAGCACGGTCAGCCCGTCGATCTCCGGCAGACCAAGATCAAGCACGACCGCGTCATACTCCTCGGTCGAGCCCATGAAGTGCCCGTCTTCGCCATCGGTCGAAAGGTCGACCGCATAGCCGGTCTGTTCAAGCGTGGACTTGAGCTGCTTGCCGAGAGTGGGTTCGTCCTCGACGATCAGAATGCGCATCACTTGCCCCTTGCAGCGCGCCTCATGCGGCGCGGTCAGTTGGAAGGGTAGATGGGGCGGGAAACCTGAACGGTCAAGGAATAGGGGTGTTGGGGGGTGTTCAGGGTGTGGCGGGAAGGAGAATTCTAAATATGAGCTTCTGGTTGGGAACGACCTACCCTCAACCGCTTTTCCCTCAAACATTGACGACCGCTTTCACACCAACTCGCCTCTCCGCATTTTGCTTGGTAGATGTCATAACCGGCCGTGTTCAAACAGCGATCAGTCAGAAGGGAAACGGCTCTTCAGGTTTTTGAGAGCGGCGGAAAAATAAGGCTGTTCTTTTTTGTCAGATGGCCAAGATGCGAACGATTCGTCGCATGCCTTGATAAGTTTCAACAGATCAGTCTCCCAGTATTTCCAAAAGAATGGGCCAACGGCAACTCGGAGAACTTCGGGATCGATCGATGCCGATCCATAGTGCGCATTTAACCGATTCTCGATGCGTACAAAAAACGCGACCATTACAGATATTGCCCAAGTGTAGTCAGACAAATGTTTTTCGCCCAAATGCCCAAGATTGGCGTCGTTAAGCAGGTTATCGGGCGGCGACGGGGCTGCGCCTTCGCTGCAGACCCACCAATTTGCAAAGCTTTTAAGACGCTCCTCG
The DNA here is from genome assembly GCF_920987055.1 of Novosphingobium sp. CECT 9465. Lineage (NCBI taxonomy): Bacteria > Pseudomonadati > Pseudomonadota > Alphaproteobacteria > Sphingomonadales > Sphingomonadaceae > Novosphingobium > Novosphingobium sp. CECT 9465. Next base: position 1,600,682 of record NZ_CAKLBX010000001.1, on the reverse strand, counting down.
TCTTGGACCACATATTTCAGATAATGCCATCCAAGATCACGCATGACGCGAAACTCTTGTGAGTTGAACTCCATGTGCAGTTCGTCGAAGCGGAGCGCAGCAGCGGCTGCACGATCTGCCTCAAGCCTAACGACCTCTCTTGTCGCTTGACTTGCTGCGACAAGCTGAAGCCACAAGGCCGACAAGCCTGCCGCCGTCAGCACGCCGCTAGCGAGAGCGATCGTGTCCGCTGCAGAAAGCATGGTAATCGTGGCACCTGATCCCAATGGCCACAGCAGGATAAGTTCAACCAAGGCGAAATATGAACCAGCAAATCCTCCAGCGATCGCAAGTGCCTTTTTTGTGCCTACTTCCATCAAAACCTCGTTTAGTGAGACCAGCACCTCGTCCCCGATCATACGACCGGGTATTGCCAGTTCATTACCAGCCCTAAACTATGCCCTGTGGTGACCATACAGATACATTCACGCGCTCCACGCATCCATGAACGTAGTCTAGGCCGTAGACTCATAAACGCGCAGCCACAGGCGCATTGAGGCGAGTTGGACCATGGCCAGAAAGTTTTCGGCCAACTTGTCGTAGCGGGTAGCTACTCTGCGGAAGTGCTTCAATTTGGAGAAATAGCGTTCGATCAGGTTCCGCTCGCGGTACAGCCATGTGCTGAAGTACGGTTTCGACTTCCGGTTTGCCTTGGGCGGAATGTTGGCAAACGATCCCTTTTCGCGGAGAGACGCTCGGATACGATCGGCGTCATACGCCTTGTCTGCCAGCACGATTGTTCCGGCGCCAACGTGATTGAGTAGATCGTCAGCCGCTTGCCCGTCGTGGCTTTGCCCGGCAGTCAGGCTGAGCCGGATCGGGAGGCCTTGCCCATCGACGACCGCGTGGATTTTGGTGGTGAGCCCGCCTCGGGAGCGACCGAGACAATGATCTCGATCCCCCTTTTTGCCGTCGCAGCCTGTTGGTGCGCCCGGATGGAAGTGCTGTCGATCATCTGGATATCGCCATCATGGGCGGCGGTGATGGCGTCCATCATTCGATCCCACACACCGGCTTTTCGCCATCGCACGAAGCGATTGTAGCAGGTTGTGCGCGGGCCATAGCGTTCCGGCAAGTCTCGCCACGGCGCCCCTGACCGCAGCACCCAGAAGATGCCATTCAGCACACGCCGGTCATCGACACGTGGCACGCCTCTAGGCTTGTTGGGCAACATTGGTTCGATCACACGCCACTCGAAATCGGTCAGGTCATATCGGCTCATCCAGTCCCTGAATCAGCTTTCGCTCAACAAGGAAAGGCGTGTTACGATGAACCCTATGAAGCCCTGGATGTCTTGGACGCTATTCTTCTTTGCCGCTGCCTTGATCGCATTCTTCAGCGGTGAGCAGTGGAACACCCGACTTATCGTGTTCCTGATTCTGACAATTCCGATTGTCATCTGGGCGGTGCGACAGATCAAGAAGGCTCAGACACCGTCGCGTTAATGGGTTCACGGCCTAGAACACCCTTTCAGAAGTGGTTTGAAGGTGTTCGCTCGACTCTCTACCAGCACCTCTCTGGTCTTGCCACGCGATTCGTGCCTAGCTCGTCCGCATGGCAATTTAAGTAAAGGCAAGTCGTCAGGACATCTGAATCGCAATGAACTACCGCCATTCCTTCCACGCGGGCAACAGCGCCGATGTCGTGAAGCACAGTCTGCTGATCGCGCTCGTGCGGGCCTTGCAGATCAAGGACAGCGCGCTGACGCTGATCGATACGCATGCCGGTTGCGGACTTTACGACCTGCATGGCGAGGAGGCCGGGCGCACGGGTGAGGCTGCGCATGGCGTGCTGCGGGCTTTTGCCGATACGAACCCCTTGCTGGACGATTATCGCGCTGCGGTGCGGGCGGTGAATGCGGGAGTTGAGCCGCAGCTTTATCCCGGATCGCCACGGTTTCTGGCGCAATTGCTGCGCGCGCAGGACTTGCTGATCCTCAACGAAAAGCATCCCGATGACGCCTATGCCCTGCGCGGGGCGATGCGGGGTACGTCTGCTGCGGTGCATGAGCGCGATGCCTATGAGTTATGGCTGGCGATGTTGCCGACCCGGACGCCGCGCGGTGTGGTGGTGGTCGATCCGCCCTATGAGCAGACCGACGAACGCGCGCGGATCACGGCCACGCTTGCCGCCGCGCACCGCAAGTGGTCGCATGGGGTGACGGTGATCTGGTATCCGCTGAAGGACCGGCACACGCATGTGCGGTGGAAGGAGCAGCTAGGCCGGCTGGGCATTCCGAAGATGCTGAATGTGGAGCATTGGCTGTATGATGCCGATCAGCCCGGTATCTATAACGGCGCGGGGCTGTTTTTCGTGAACCCACCCTATGCCTTTACGCAAGGGTTGCCGCCGCTGCTGGAGGCCCTGCGCGCGGCGCTGGCGCCGGAGGGGCATCGGGGTGTGATTTCGGCGGAGTGGTTGAGCGGTTAGAGGGGCGGCCTCTGGCTAATTGCCGTCAGCATCGACCATGAAAACCATGGGCTTTCCGCGGGATTCAGGGTCCCACCCGGCGTCCAGTGCGGCCTGAATACCGCGCATCACAATCGCGTCGCTGACTTGCAGGCGGCCACGCTGCATGCCTTTGAGCAGGCGTTTGGGCGGGGGGAATTCCAGCATGGCGCCGCGCTGGGTGTTCTTGCGCAGCAGTGACACGGTCATGCCTCTCCAGCCGTCGAACTCGCTCCACTGCGGTTCGCTGCGCAGTTCCCATTCGTATTGAAACCCGCCGACGTCGACGATTCCGGAAAGCCTGTGGATGCTGGTCATGGCGCGGACCACTAGCAGGTCTGCGGCCACACACCACCGGCAGTTTGCACTAGCGGCTTTCGCCCAGCACCTGCCCCGTCCTGGCATCGACATCGACGAACACGACACGCCCGTCCCGAATGAACTTGAGGCGATAGACGAGTGCCGTGGGATCATACTCCGGCCCAAGGTATTGCATCCCCGGCTTGGTCGGCAACACGCGCCGCTCGATATCCCGCAGCGAACGCACCTGGCCCGAACGCAGATCGCGCCGCGCCTCGTTCTGCTCGTCCGGGCGCTGTTGCGCATGGGACGTCACAGGAGCGATGGCAGCAAGGGATACGGCAACAAGAGCAATGGCAAAACGCATGATGTCGGCATGCCTAACCCCAAGGCATTGAACAAGCCGTGAATACGCGCCAACCAATTCATTCAGGCTATAGCGTTGCACGAAGGCGACAGCACAGCTAAGCGCGGCCCATGGCAGCAGCACCGATCCTAAGCTGGGAAGGCCTTGGCCTTATCCAGGGCAATGGCTGGCTTTTCAGCGACCTTGACATCAATATCGGCCCGCGTGACCGGCTGGCCCTGATCGGCCGCAATGGCGCGGGCAAGACCACGCTGCTCAAGCTGATCGGCGGGCAGGTGGAAGCCGACAAGGGCACCCGTTCCATCCAGCCCGGCACCCGTATCGTCACGCTGGAACAGGACCCGTTCTTCACCGGATACGATACGCTGATGGACTTCGCGCTTTCGGGCAAGGACGCCCCGCCCCGGCACGAAGTGGAAGCCATCGCCGGGCAACTCGGCATCGATCTTTCGCGCAAGGCCGACAGCGCCAGCGGTGGCGAACGCCGCCGGGCCGCGCTCGCCCGTGCGCTGGCCAGCGAGCCCGACCTGCTCCTGCTCGATGAACCGACCAACCACCTCGATCTTGCCGCCATCGATTGGCTGGAAGACTGGTTGCAGCGCTACAAGGGCGCCTTCGTGGTCATCAGCCACGATCGCACGTTCCTTGAGCGCCTCACCCGCGCCACGCTGTGGCTTGATCGCGGCAGCCTGCGGCGCAAGGACATCGGCTTCGGCAGCTACGAAGCGTGGATGGAAACCGTCTATGCCGAAGAAGCCCGCGCGGCTGACAAGCTTGACGCCAAGCTGAAGATCGAAGCCCACTGGCTTGAACGCGGCGTCACCGCGCGGCGAAAGCGTAACCAGGGCCGCCTTGAAAAGCTGTGGGAGATGCGCGCCCAGCGTGCCGCGATGCTCACCCCGCAAGGCACGGCAAAGCTGGCGCTCTCCAGCGACGATGCCAAGAGCAAGGCGGTGATCGTCGCCGATCATGTCACAAAATCGTTCGGGGATCGCCCGATCGTCAAGGATTTCACCTTGCGCATCACGCGCAAGGACCGCATCGGCGTGGTCGGATCGAACGGCGCTGGCAAGACTACGCTGCTCAAGCTGCTCACCGGAGAACTTGCGCCCGACAGCGGCACGATCACGCTGGCAAAAACGCTGCAAGGCGTGATGATCGACCAGCAACGCAGCCTGATGGCACCGGAAAAGCGTGTGCGCGATGTGCTGGCCGATGGCAGCGACTGGATCGACGTGCGCGGCGTCCGCAAGCATATCCACGGCTATCTCAAGGACTTCCTGTTCGACCCCGGCCTTGTCGAAGCGCGCATCGGTACGCTGTCGGGCGGCGAACGCTCACGGCTGCTGCTGGCCCGCGAATTTGCGCGGTTCTCCAACCTGCTCGTGCTCGATGAACCGACCAACGATCTCGATCTGGAAACGCTCGATCTGCTGCAGGAAGTGATTTCCGATTATGACGGCACCGTGCTGATCGTCAGCCATGACCGCGATTTCCTGGATCGCACGGTGACGATCACGCTCGGCATGGACGGTTCGGGCCGGGTAGACATTGTCGCGGGCGGCTATGCCGACTGGGAAAAGATGCGCAAAAGCCGCAATGCGGTAAGCGTGAAGGCCACCGTGAAGCAGGCACCCTCACCCAACGCCCCTCCGCCGCCAGCGAAGAAGGGCAAGTTGTCCTACAAGGACCAGCGCGATTTCGAGATACTGCCTGCCCGTATCGAGGAGCTTGATGCCGCCATCGCGCGCGGCGAAGCCCAGTTGGCCGACCCGGATCTCTATTCCAAAGACCCCAAGAAGTTCGACGCTCTGATGGCCGCCATTGCCAAGGCCCGCGCAGAAAAGGATGCCGCCGAGGAACGCTGGCTGGAACTGGCTGAAATGGTCGAAGGCTAACCCGCGATCCCATTGCGCCCCCGCGCAGACGCGGGCGCAATGGGCTTGTCACCCTATCCGATAGAAGTCGGCAATGCGGTCAAGGGCTATCCGCAGTACCAGCTTTCCGCTGCGCGCGGGCCAGTCGAGCGCTTTCTCCGCGGCCGGCAACCCTTCGCCTGCGCAGGCAACGCGCCAAAGAATGTCGGACAAACCCCGTCCTGCATGAGCGATTGCGGCGTCAAACCGCTGACGCGCCGCAGTCTGCCGTTCGCCCGGCGTCAATCCGCGATCTCCGGTTGCCGCGATCCGCACCGCGTCCCACCGCATCGTAATCGACGGAGACAGCTGCGCCCGCTCGTAATCGGCGCGCAACCGCTCACCGGCTTCATGCTGGCGATCGGTCAGGTGCCCCCGCGCGCGCAGCCATGATAGCGGCGATTCGGCAAGATTGACCGTGACCGTGCGAGTGTGCGGATCGACTTGTGGCCCACGCCGCGGGCCTTCCGGCGTCAATTCACGGGTTGCCAGCATCCGGGCCATTTCGCACTCTCCCCTTGAACAATTCAGGAACAAGCAAAGCCCTTGCCTCTCCTGACGCTTTGTAGGAAAGCAAAAAAACACCGCTCCGGTTAATGGGCATCACATGATCAATCGAATCCGCGACATTCGCCGTCAGAAGGGCATGACACTGGCCGATGTGGCCGCGCGCTGCGATCCGCCAACCACCGCGCAAACCATCGGCCGCCTTGAAACCGGCATGCGCAGCTTGTCCCTGGTATGGATGAACCGCATTGGCGCCGCGCTGGGCGTGGAACCGCAACTGCTGGTCAAGGCTGACGAAGAATCGCCGGCAAGACTGGTCGCCCGGTTCGGCGCGCAAGGGGCCGAAGCCCTGGCAAAGCCGATGGACGCCATCCTGCCGGTGGCGCTGGACGGGTCGGCGCGGCTCATGGCCATGGCCGTTGATGCCAGCGCAGGCGAATACCGCGCAGGCGATCAGGTGTGGATTCGCCAGATCGATCCCGATGACTTTGCCCGCGCCTTCAACCGCGATGTCCTTGCCCCCCGCCCCGGCGGGCGCTTCGCCTTCGGTCGCCTGATCGATCAGCGCGATGGCCGCGTTGCCTTGCTGCCCCCTGGCGCAGGGCAGCGGCAAGTCATCATCGACCGTCCGGCCTGGCTGGGCCTTGCCGAAATGCTGGTGCGGAAGCTGTGACATGAAGCGCCTGCTTTCGATTTCCACGCTTTACCCCGCCCCCGGTCGCACCGGCTTTGGCCGCTTCGTCGCGCGCCAGATGGAAGCGCTTGCCGCGCGCGGCGACTGGGACGTCACCGTCGTCAATCCCATCGGTTTGCCCCCTCTGCCGCTCAAGCGCTACGCCGCCTTGCGGGCAATTCCGGCGGCGGAACGCCAAGGTGCAATAACCGTGCACCACCCGCGTTTTATCCTGCTTCCGGGGCTGTCCGGCCCGATCAACCCGATGCTCATCGCCCGCGCCGTGCTGCCTCTCGCCAGAAGGCTTCACGCCGAAAACCCGTTCGATCTGGTCGATGCCCAGTTTTTCTACCCGGATGGCCCCGCAGCGGCAAAAATCGCACGGGAATTGGGCCTGCCTTTCGCCATCAAGGCGCGCGGGTCGGACATCCATCTGTGGGGTGATCGGGAATCGGCCCGCCGCCAGATGCTCGATGCCGCAAAGCAGGCCAGTGCGCTGCTTTCCGTCTCGCGCGCTTTGGCCCGTGATATGGCCGCGATGGGCATGCTTGAGGAGCATATTCACGTCCACTACACCGGCCTTGACCGCGAACGCTTTCGACCGCTGGAGCGTCAGGCCGCGCGGCAACTCGTCTCGGCCATTCCGGCGCTGCAAGTCTGGTCCACTGGCCCCCTGCTGCTGTGTGTCGGCGCACTTGTGCCGATCAAGGGTCAGGCCATCGCCATCCGCGCGCTCACTCACCTGCCGGAAGATGTGCGCCTTGCCATCGCGGGAACAGGCGGCGACGAATCCGCGCTCAAGGCGATGACCCGGCAACTCGGCCTCGAATCCCGCGTTCAGTTCCTTGGCGCGGTCGAGCATGACCTGTTGCCGCAACTCCTTTGCGCCGCCGATGCGATGGTGCTGCCATCGGAACGCGAGGGCCTCGCCAATGCCTGGATCGAGGCTATCGCCTGCGGCACCCCCGTAATCATCCCGGATATCGGCGGTGCGCGCGAAGTGGTGCAGGATGCCAGCGCAGGCCGGATCGTGGACCGTACGCCCGAAGCCATCGCCGACGCGGTAATGGACCTGCTGGAAAACCCACCCGCACAGACAGACGTAGCCACCAATGCGGAACGCTTCAGTTGGGCGGCCAACGCCGCCACGCTTGCAGCGATCTACGAAAAAGCGGCGGCGAGGCCCTGAGCCTTACCGCCGCCAATTCAATCGTGGGAATGCAAAGTTTCAGACGCCCTCGCGCGCCATCCGCTCCTGCTTTTCCAGCGCGGTTTCGGTCGGCACGAAGCTGTTCGGGTTGACCTTCAGCCAGATCAGGATCGGCGCGGCCATATAGATCGAACTGTATGTGCCGACGAAAATGCCCAGCGTGATCGCGGCGGTAAACCCGAAGATCACGTCCGGTCCCAGCAGCAGCAGCGCCAGCAGCGTGATCAGGATCGACAATGAGGTGACGATCGTGCGCGCCAGCGTTTCGTTGACCGAAAGGTCCAGCAATTCCGGCATCGGCATCTTGCGAAACTTCTTCATGTTCTCGCGGATGCGGTCATAAACCACGATGGTATCGTTCAGCGAATAGCCGATCAGCGTCAGCAGCGCGGCCACGATGTTCAGGTCAAACTCCATCCCGGTGAGCGCAAACAGCCCCAGCGTCAGCGAAACGTCGTGGAACAGCGCGAACAGCGCGCCCACCCCGAACTGCCATTCAAACCGGATCCAGATATAGGCGGCCACCGCCAAAGCGGCAAAGCCCAGCGCCTTGAACGCGTCCCAGCCCAGTTCCTTCGAAACCTTGCCCGAAACCGAATCAACGCCGTCGATCCGTGCATCGGAATGGTTCTTCTTGATGTCGGCGGTGATCGTGCGCGCCATCTTGTCGGAAAGCGCGGCATCGCTGTCGGCACCCTCCGGCAGCTTCATGCGGATCGAGATTTCGTTTGGCTTGCCATAGCGCTGGATGATCGGCTCGCCATAGCCAAGCCGGTCCACCTGTTCACGCAACTCGACCACAGGCGCTTCCGCGCTGCGCTCGAACGTCACGCGGATCATCTGGCCGCCGACGAAATCGACGCCAAGATTCAGCCCCTTTGTCAGCACCAGCCCCCACGACGCTGCAATCAGGATCATGCTTATAACGTAGAACGGCACGCGCCACTTGAGGAAGTGGATGTTGGTATCGTCGGGAACGAGCTTGAGGAGTTTCATGAGTCCTTGTCTCCCCTTACAGGTTCAGGTCGGCAGGGCGCGCGCGGCGCAGCCACTGCATCACCCACATGCGGGTCAGCGTCACGGCGGTAAACACCGAGGTTACGATGCCGATCATCAGAACGATGGCAAAGCCCTTCACCGGACCCGATCCGAACGCGAACATCAGTACCGCCGCGATGACGTTGGTGATATTGGCATCGAAGATCGCGCGGCTGGCTTCCTTGTATCCCATCTCGACCGCCGCCACGACCTTGCGCCCGCGATGACGTTCTTCGCGAATGCGCTCGTTGATCAGCACGTTGGCATCAACCGCCGCACCGATCGTCAGCACGAAGCCCGCGATGCCCGGCAGCGTCAGCGTGGTGTTGATCACCGCCATGATCCCCAGGATCATCAGCACGTTCACCACCAGCGCCACATTGGCGTACATGCCGAACCGGCCATAGGTGATGAAGATGAACACCATCAGCGCCAGAGTGCCAACGCCCATCGCGATCATGCCGCGACGGATCGAATCCGCACCAAGATCAGGCCCGACGGTGCGTTCTTCCACAACCTTCAGGTCGACCGGCAGCGCGCCCGACCGCAGTGAAATCGCCAATGCATTGGCGCTCTCTGCGGTGAACCGTCCTGAAATGATAGCGCTGCCGCCAAGGATCGGCTCATTGATCGTCGGCGCGGACAATACCTTGCCATCGAGGATGATGGCGAACTGTTTGCCGGTGTTCTGCGTGGTCAGCTTGGCGAACTTCGCCCCGCCTTCCGTGTTGAACGTGATGTTGACGACCGGTTCGTTGGTCTGCTGGTTGTTGGTCTGCTGGGCATTGGTCAACTGATCGCCGCGAATGCCGCCCAACCGCTTGACCGCGATGGCAGGCGCTCCGCCGCCTTCTTCGGCGCTGACGAAGGGCACGATCTCGCTACCGGCAGGTGCAATCCCCTGCGCCACGTCAGACGGCAGCGCTGCGGTATCGACCAGCTTGAACTCCAGCTTCGCCGTCTGCCCCAGCAGGTTCTTCAGCGCCTGAGGGTCTTGCAAGCCGGGAACCTGCACAACGATGCGCGTCGGGCCGGACCGAATGATCGTCGGCTCCTTGGTGCCCAGTGCGTCGATGCGTTTGCGCACCACTTCGACCGCCGTGTCCATCGCCTGCGTCACCGCCTGATCGATGCCCGCGTCGGTGGGCTTCAGGATAAAGCGATTGCCGTCGCTGACATTGATGTCCCAATCGCGCTGCCCGGTCAGCCCCGCACCGTTGGTCAGCGGCAGGATCGCCTCACGCACGGCATCGACCTGGCTCGGATCGGCGACGACGAAGGTCAGCGCGCCGTCACGGTTCGAAATGTCGCTGATGCGGATGTTCTTGCCGTCCTGCTTCAGCTTGGTTCGCACCGATTCTTCCATGCCTTCGATGCGCTGCTGGCGCACTTGCGTGGGATCGGCTTCGAGCAGGATGTGGCTGCCACCTGCCAGATCGAGGCCAAGGTTGACCTTCGGTTCGGGAAGAGCGGATGGCCAGGACAGGCCCATGGTGGAAGTGAGCGAGGGGATCGCGGCGATCACGCAAACAAGCGTTATCAGCCAGAGCCAGATCACCTTCCAGCGCGGAAATTCGAGCATGGGCGGTCAGCTTTCGGAAAGAAGATCAGTCGTTAGCGGGTGCAGCGCCAGCGGGCGGAATGATGTCACCCAATGTCGAGCGCACGGCCTTGACCTTCACGTTCGGCCCCAGCTCCAGTTCGACATAATGATCGTCGATCTTGATGACCTTGCCGATAAGCCCGCCAGCCGTCACGACCATGTCGTTCTTCTTGAGCGCGGCGATCTTGGCCTTGTGCTCCTTCTGCTGGCGCATTTGCGGGCGCAGGATCAGGAACCAGAAGATGAAGCCCATCGCCACAAGCGGCAGGAAGCTCATCCATGCGGGCGGTTCACCGGCATTTCCGGCGGCAACGGCAAGTATCGTCAGCATCATGTGTCCGTTTCTGGGATCGCGTGTCCGGTATTGCAACAGCGGCGCCCGCGCATTTTTCTGCGCAAACGCCGAGCGGCAAGTCTTGACGGGGCGGTTAGCAGCTTGGAAACGGCAAAGCAATCGAACGCCCCGGCGCGCTTTCCCCTCGGCGCGCTTTGGCCACAACCGGAACCTTTTGCGAAATCCCGCGCTTGCCAACCGCCGAGCCGGTGCCTATAGGCCCGCTCCACGGTCGGGACGTAGCGCAGCCTGGTAGCGCATCACACTGGGGGTGTGGGGGTCGGAGGTTCGAATCCTCTCGTCCCGACCAATTTTCGAAAATCGCAAGACAGTCGGCATCGTTCGAAATTTCGGACGTTGAGCGCTGGTGCTTACAGCAATCCCCGATCCACGGCGGCAACGCCTGCCGTCCGCAACCTCGTCATTCGTGATCAAAGCCAACGCGCCCTTACCCCAGTGGCGGTCCGGGTGGCATCGGGAAGCGTGAACGCGGGCCTTTGCCCCATTCTGGCGCGATGGCTTTGGGGGCATGGGCTTCGGGATCGTCCAGATACGTCGCGATATCGCGGGCGCTTTGGCGCAGGAACGCCTGCGTCAGCGCGTCGGCATCGCTGCGCGATTTCAACCCCGCCGCCAATTGCGCCAGCCGCTCCAGCACATAAGCTCGCGCTTCGGCCGCTGTCCTGGCGTCCGCGCCCAGCATCTTGAGCGTATCCAGCGTCACGCCCTGCACCACGCGGCGCAGCGCCCGCGCGCCCGGATCGGCATCGCGCGGTGCTTCCCATGTCCGCGCGACCACGGTGTCGATCATTTGCGGTAACGTCAGTGTATCGGCCTTGCGCGCGGCCAGTGCCACCATGCGGCTGGCGCGGGCACCATCCATCAGCGGTTCCAGCACCAGTGCGGCGGCGATACGCGCCGCCTTCAACTGATCGAACACGGCGTCGTCAGACATATCCTCCAGATTGTTGCCCGGCGATGGCACCAGTTGTGCCAGCAAAGGTTCGGGCATTGCCAGTGCCGAAGGCTGCACCGCATCCAGCAACAGTCCCAGCACCTCGCGCTGCAATGTTGCCGGGATAAATTCGGTCGGGGGGACGCTATCGCCCTTGACCACATAATTCTGGTACATCCCGCCGACGTATTTCAGCCCGCTTTCAATGGCATAGCGGTGATGCAGATACGTCATCCACAACCGCGCATCGCGCAACGAACCTACCGCCTCACCCGGTGTCAACGCGCCCTGCCCGTACGTTTGTAGCAGGATTGCGCGTGCTGCATACGTCTCCTTCAGATACTCAACCGGTGTCGCCCGGTCATCATACCAGGTCCAGCGCGGATCGGTTTCGGGCACGTAATGCAGCCCCGTGGCGCGCATGTCGGCAATCACCGCTTCCAGCCCGGCCTTTTCCTGCGCGGGCGCGAACACCGAATAGGCATAGCGCGCCATCGCGGCATCATAGGCGCCGATCTGCTTCTGGAAGGATTCCGACAGGTCGATGCGCCCGTTGGTCACCTTCACGCGGGGGGTCGGATATTCCATCACCGATTGCCGATCATCCAGACTGGACGAGAAGTTGTGCTGGAAACCGATGGCATGGCCCAGTTCGTGCGCCGTCAGCAACGCCTGACGCAGCAGCACCATGTCGCGCTGCCCGGCGGGCATTCCCGCAAACGCGCCCGGCGTCAGCAAGGCAGGATCGACCACGGTCACGCCGCTGCCATCCGCAGGCAAGCCGCCGCTGTAGGCGTCCCAGTAATTGCCGATGGTGCGGATGCGGTGCGTGTCCATCCGCGTCTTCGATCCGATGATCTCACCGGTGCGGGGATCGCGATATGTCCCGCCGCTGGAAAAGCCGCGCTCGTCACGGTTGATCCACAGGACGTAGGCGTAACGGATGTCCATCGGGTCCATATCCGCAGGCGCATCTTCGGCGCGCACGGCATTGACGAATCCCGCCGCTTCGAACGCCTTGTTCCACCATAGCGTACCCTGCTTCATCGCTGTGCGGATCGGATCGGGGATTGCCGGATCGAAATAGAACGTGATCGGCTTGACCGGCTCGCTCATCGCGGCGGCCGGGTCCTTCTTCTCCAGCCGCCAGCGCGTGATCCATGCGGCATCGGTCGGCTCGCTGAAATCCTTCGCATAATCGCGGAAGCGCATCTCGCTCACCCCGATCCGCACATCGCCCAGTCGGGGAACATAGCCCTGCGGCGCCTTGAGGAAACTGTGATGGATGCGCAGCGTCATCGTGCGCGGATCAGGGGTGACGTTGCGGACCAAGGGGCCGGGTCCATCGGTTGCAAAGGTGGCAATCGTCTCCACCTCGGAATTTTCCGGGAATGCCTTGGTGCGCGGCAGATGGAACGCGCTGCGTGCAGCATCGAACTTGAACGTGCCCTGGTTTGCGCGCTTGAGCGTCGCCTCGATCCCGGCGGCATCGCGCATGAACAAGCCTGTGCCATCGACCAGGACCTTGCCCCCAGCCTCGGATTCCACCGGCAGGCTTGCGATGACCGATGTGGGGAAGGAATCCGCGACACCCTCAGCCGTGGCGCCGGTGCCTGTCGTGGAGCGGTAACCCGTGTTCACTTCCACCACGAGCACCCGCTGGCCAACCCGCTGGAAACGGATCACCATGCTGTCCATGATCCCGCGATCGAGCGGCAGTTCCACCGATCCCCCGCCGCTCGCCGCCGAAACATAGTAAAGAATGTCGCTATCGAACGCTGGCACTTCGAATAAAAGCCGTCCGCGCGAGGCATCCCATACCAGCGGGACGAAACCGTCCATCTTTACCGTAGCGGCCGCTCCCGCAGATGTCGAACGCGCGGGGGCGGCCTGCGCCGGGGTTGCGGAAAGGATCAGCGCCAGGGCGATCGAACTGGCCGCCCACGCCCGTCGAACGGCAACGCGCGCGCCGAAATCTGATACCGCCATGTGCTGCTTCCTTATGTCGAACCCGCTTCGCCGAAGAGGCCATTCTCGTGAGTCAACATCAAATCCGATGCCGCCCGAAAAGGGTTTTGCCTTCGCCGACTGGCTGTCATAGGATCACATTTGTCAAGCAAGTTCAACAAGTATCAGCAAGAATACTTTGTGCTTTCAAATAAGGGGATGACTAAAGGTCCGGCTAATCCATAACATGGGGGCATTTCATGGGGCCTATTCAAGTCAATAAAGCGAATCGGATCTTCGATATACGAAAGATTCTTCTTTGCACCGCATCCTTGTCTTGCACGTCACTTGCATCGACAGCGTTGGCCCAGGCCGCGCCGGAACCTGCCCCCGCACTTGAGGAGCAGCCCGCCGATAGCGACGCCGCCGCCCAGATCACCGTCACCGGCTCGCGCATTGTGCGTGATGGGTACGATGCTCCAACCCCGGTCAGCGTGATCAGCACCAAGGAACTGAAGTCGGAAGCCCCGGCGAACGTGTCGGACTTCGTCAACACGCTTCCCGCCGTGCGCGGATCGACCACGGCTGCCAGCACGAACGGTTCATTGTCCAACGGCGCAGCAGGCATCAACAGCGTCAACTTGCGCGCGCTGGGTGCCAACCGTACGCTTGTGCTGTTCGATGGCCAGCGCTCGGTCGCCTCGACCACCACCGGATCGGTTGACGTCAACACCTTCCCGCAGGCGCTGATCCAGCGCGTGGAAGTTGTCACCGGCGGTGCATCGTCGGCTTACGGGTCCGATGCTGTGTCTGGTGTCGTCAACTTCATTCTCGACAAGGAATTTACCGGTTTCAAGACCGAATATGAATATGGCGTCACCACGTATGGCGATGGTCCCAACCACAAGATTTCCGGCACCGGCGGCGCATCGTTCATGGACGGGCGCGGACACATCCTCGCCTCGGTCGAACATTTCAGCCAGGAAGGTATACAGTCGATCGATCGTGACTGGAACGACAGCGGCTTCTTCCTCGCCAACAACCCGGCCTATTCTTCAGCCGCTTGCAGGGATACGTCGGCGTCCACACTCTGCGTCAACGAATACCTGATCGCATCGGGCATCGGCACGGGCCAGTTCACACCCGGCGGCTTGATCAGCACCGGCGCACTTAAAGGCACCTATTTCGGCTCGATCGATCCCGCCACCGGCAAGGCGACGGTCAACAAGCTGGCGTTCGGCACCACCAGCGGCCAATGGATGGTCGGCGGCGATACCGACATCACCACCGAAGGCCATCGTGGCAGCGCCACGCTGCTGCCATCGGAAAAGCGCACATCGGCGTTCGGTCGCCTCAGCTATGAATTCTCGCCTGCCATCGAAGTGTTCGGCCAGTTTTCCTACAGTCGCTACAACGGCCAGAGCTTTTACCAGCAGACGCCCTCCACCGGCGTCACCATACAGCGCGATAACGCGTTTCTGCCGGACTCGGTGCGCACGGCGATGGTCAACGCCAATCTCACTTCGGTCCAGATCGGCACCAGCAACATCTTCCTGCCGCCACAGGGCAGCAACAATACCCGCGAAGTCTATCGCTATGTGCTGGGCGGCAAGGGCGCGTTCGGCACCGGCGGCATCGAATGGCAGTGGGACGGCTATTACCAGCTCGGCAAGACCAAGACGAGCGAACTGCTGACCAACGCCTGGAACATTGCGCGGATGGCTGCGGCAACCGATTCCGTCGTGGCGCTGGCCGGGAATGTCGGCGGCTATGCTCCCGGCACCATCGTCTGCCGCATCAACGTGGACGCCAACACGACCAACGATGATCGCGGCTGCGTCCCGCTCAACCGCATCGGCACCAATGGCGCTTCGGCCGAAGCCATCAAGTACGTTCTCTACGATGGCCTCCAGCCCTTGCGGAAACAGGAGCTGAAGCAGGAAGTCGCTGCGGTAAACTTCTCCACGAACAACCTGATCGATCTATGGGCAGGGCCGGTCTCATTGGCGTTCGGCGCTGAGTATCGCAAGGAATCGGTGACCGGATCGGTCGATGACCTGTTCCGCCCGCGCGTGGCCAACGGCGTCACCACAGGCACATGGATCTACGGCAACTACCTGCCCACCGTCGGCTCGTACAACGTCAAGGAAGGCTACGTCGAAACTATTATTCCGCTGATGTCGGGTATGGATTTCAACGGCGCGGTCCGCGTCACGGACTATTCGACGTCGGGCACTGTCACCACCTGGAAGGCGGGTCTCACCTGGCAGGTCATCGACGACGTGAAGTTCCGGGGCACGATCTCGCGTGACATTCGCGCGCCCAACCTGTCGGAATTGTTCGCCCCCGGCACCGGCCGCACCAACACCGTCAACGTGCCGCAACCGGGCGGCTCGATCGCAGCCAACCAGTTCAACGAATCCACCGTCGGAAATCCCGACTTGCGGCCTGAAGTCGCCAAGACTTACGGCGCAGGCCTGATCTTCACCCCCACCTTCATTCCGGGGCTGGCCATGTCGATCGATTACTACAAGATCGATCTCGATGGCTCGATCGATTCGCTGACAGCACAAACCCTTACTGATCAATGCTACCTGCAAAGCATCGCGACGGCCTGCTCGGCCATTTCCACCACGGGCGGTCGCGGGGTGGTTACGCCAGGCCTTGCCGTCACCAGTATCGAGATCAAGCCGACCAACTTCGTCAGCCTCAAGACCAGCGGCATCGATCTTGAAGCCAGCTATCGGGGTGAGGTCGGTCCCGGCAGCCTCAGCCTGCGCGCGCTGGCCAGCCATGCCATCGAACTGACCACCGACAACGGCGTTACCCTGCAAACCGACGCCGCCGGACAGAACACCGGCAGCCTGCCAAAATGGACCTACCGCTTCACCGCCGCTTACGATCTTCCTTCCGGCTTCGGCATTCAGGGCGTGGCGCGCGGCGTGTCGGGCGGTGTTTACAACAACAACTACATCGTCTGCAGCGATGATTGCCCGCTCTCCACGGCAGACAACCGCACCGTCAACCTCAACTCGATCCCCGGCGCGTTCTACTTCGATCTCAACGCCAGCTACAATTTCGAAGTCGCCAACGTGAACAGCCAGGTCTTCCTGTCGATCCGCAACATCACCAACAAGGACCCGGTTCTGGTCGCCAATGGTCCTACTGGCAACAACACCCCTGCCTATCCGCAAACCAACCGCACACTTTACGACGTGCTCGGCCGCGTCTTCCGCATGGGGGTCCGCTTCCGCATCTAGTACGCCTGATAATGACCGGGGCGGTGCAGGAAGCCCTGCCGCCCCGGATTGGATAACAGCCTCCACCTTGGGAGCCATCGCGATGTTCAAGACTTCTGCCAAAGCCATCACCGCACTGCTGCTGGCGTCAACGCCGCTCGCGGCCCACGCCAATGCCTCGCCTGCACTCAAGAAAGAGGCGGCCACGCTGATCGATGGCAACGCCAAGCTCGTCCAGGAAATGGTGGATTCTGTGTTCAGTTTTCAGGAGCCGGGCTTCCAGGAATTCCAGACCGCCGATTACCTGACCGGCATCCTTGAAAAGAACGGCTTCACCATCACCAAGGGCGTCGCCGGAATCCCCTCGGCGTGGACCGCCACATGGGGCAATGGCGATGGCCCGGTCGTCGCGCTGGGTTCGGATGTCGATGGCCTGCTCGGCCTTTCGCAGGTGCCGGGCGTTCCCGAAATCAAGCCGCTGATCCCTGGCGCACCCGGCCACGGCGAAGGCCACAATTCGGGCATGCCGCTGATCGTGGCCGCTGCGCTGGCCACCAAGGAAGTGATGATCAAGCACGGTATCAAGGGCAAGCTGATGCTCTGGCCGGGCATTGCCGAAGAACTGCTCGCAACCAAAGCCTATTACGTGCGCGCAGGCATGTTCAAGGACGTGGACGTCTCGATCTTCACGCATGTCGCCTCAAGCTTCGGCACAAGCTATGGCGATAGCGGCAACAACGGCATGGTTTCGGTCGAATACAACTTCAAGGGCATCACTTCACACGCCGCGGGCGCGCCGTGGGCAGGGCGCAGCGCGCTCGATGGCGTGGAACTGATGAACATTGCGTGGAACATGCGGCGTGAACATCTCCCGCTCACACAACGCTCGCACTATGTCATCACCAACGGCGGCGGGCAGCCCAACATCGTGCCCGGCGAAGCGACGGTGTGGTACTATTTCCGCGAACAGACCTTCGATTCCATCCGCAAGCTCTACAACACCGGCACCGAAATTGCCGATGCGGCGGCCAAGGCCACCGGCACCACGGTGAGCAAGCGCGTCCTTGGCTATGCCGCGCCCAATTACGGGAACAAGCCGCTTGCCGAAGCCGCCTATGAAAATATCAAGCTGGTCGGCATGCCCAAATGGTCGGCAGACGATCAGGCGTTCACCAAGGCGGTGCAGGAATCGCTCAAGTTCAAGGTGGCGCCCTTGAAGACAGAGGTCGATGCACTGTCGTCGCCAGACACACGTACGCCCTCGATGGGTGGCGGATCGGACGATATCGGGGATATCATGTGGACCGTGCCAACCATCACCATCCGCTTCCCGTCGAACATTCCCAGCATGATCGGGCACAACGTGACCTCGGCCATCGCCATGGCGACCCCGGTCGCGCACAAAGGCGCGGTGGCAGGGGCCAAGGCCGTGGCGATGACCGTGCTGGATGTGATGACCACGCCCAAGCTCGTCACTGACGCGAAGACCTATTTCAAGACCGTGCAGACCAAGGACCAGAAATACGATCCGGTCCTGACCCCGGAAGACCAGCCCGCCATCCATCTGAACAAGGACCTGATGGAGCGCATCCGGCCGGAGTTGAAAAAGTACAATTACGATCCGGCGAAATACCCCACCTATCTCGACCAGCTTGGCATCAAGTACCCAACGCTGACGCCGTCGAAGTAAGGCGCAGGGCAGCCCTCGCTACCGGGCGAAGGGCTGCCCGAACCGCAAACCATTTTCCTACATGAACCGATATGGTTATCTGAGTGCGCGTCTCCAGCAGGAAAGGCGCACAAGCCATGTCATTCTTCGAAGCCCTGATCTCCCCCGTCGCCAAAATCCTCGACAAGGTTATCCCCGACAAGGAGGCGCGCGATCGTGCCAAGCTCGAACTGCTCAAGCTCGAAGGCACGCAGGAACTCGAACAATTGCGCACCCGCATGTCGGCCATCGTCGCAGAGGCCAATTCGGCCGATCCGTGGACCAGCCGCGCCCGCCCCGGCTTTCTCTATGTGATGTATGTGATGATCCTGTGGGCCTTGCCCATGGGCCTTATCGCGGCCTTCCGTCCCCAGGCCGCCCAAAGCATCGCCGCCGGTATCAACGCTTACCTCGGCGGCTTGCCCGAACCGCTCTACGCGCTCTTCGGCACCGGCTACCTTGGCTACACCGTCGCCCGCCAATGGGGCAAAGCCAAAGGCACCGATCGCTAAGCCTCGCCGTTCACTTCGCGGAGGGTTTGGTTAGTTTATGGTAACTTCCGGCTGCTATTGACAGGCCTGCAAACGATCAGGTCGTCCAGAAACATGCCCAGGCACAGCGATTTCAAACCCTCCAGCCCGTACAGGCGCACATCGCGCCTTGCCAGCGCCGCACTTCTGCCCCTCCTCCTGCTTGCAGGGTGCGGGGATTCGGCGGCCGATGAAAAACTCGAAGCGCGCATTGCCGCCGCCGAAGCCAAGGCCGATGCGGCGGACAAGCGTTCAAAGGAAGCCCTGTCCCTGGCGGTCACCAGCGGCGGCTCGTCAGATCCCAATGCCATGAACGCGCCCGATATCGTCGATGGCGATGCGATGAGTGACGAAGGAGGATTCGAGGATTCCTCCGATGGGCAGGTCTCCGACAATCCCGAAGTGCCGCCAGCCCCGCCCCCGATGCCGGGCAACTGACCGGCCCGAAGCGTCGCAACGGCTTGCTTCGACGCGGGCACCGTCTATCAGGGCTGGCAATTTCCACCTTTCCGGGGACCTGCCTTGTCCGATACTGCACAGTCCGAACAATCCGGCGCGAGCACGACCGTGTTCGTGCTCAACGGACCGAATCTCAACCTGCTCGGCCTGCGTGAACCGCAGATCTACGGCTACGAAACGCTCGACGATATCGCCGGGATGCTTGAGGATCGCGCGCGCGAACTCGGCCTCGACGTCGATTTGCGCCAGTCGAACCACGAAGGTCACCTCATCGATTGGCTGCATGAGGCGCAGGCCGATGGCATCAAGGCCGTCCTGCTGAATGCCGGGGCCTATACTCACACCTCCGTCGCGATCCACGATGCGATCAAGTCGATCAAGGTTCCGGTGATCGAGGTTCACTTGTCCAATCCGCACACGCGCGAGGCGTTCCGGCACAAGTCGTTCGTCGGCATGGCGGCAAAAGGCTCGGTCGCCGGATTCGGCGCGAACAGCTATATCATCGCACTGGAAGCCGCCGCACGGCTATAGGAACCGGGGCTTTTCCACGCTCTGGCCACGCACCCCCTTGCCAGCATGCAGTCATGCGGGCATGGCGCAAGGCCTGCAATTACCACCCGCGAGGAATGATAAATGGGGCACGACCGCGGCGAAAAGGCCGAAAACATGGCAATCGATGCCAAGCTGGTGCGCGAACTGGCTGAACTGCTTGCCGAAACCGGATTGTCCGAAATCGAAGTCGAAGATGGCGATCGCAAGATCCGCGTTGCCCGCCAGCTTACCGCAGCGCCCGTCCAGCAATATGCTGTCGCTCCGGCCCCTGCCGCCGCCTCGGCGGTCGCTCCTGCCGCAACCGCACCTGCGGCAGCGCCGGTTGACGCGAACGCCGATGCCGTGAAATCGCCAATGGTTGGCACCTGCTATCTCGCTGCCGAACCCAGCGCTCCCAATTTCATCTCGGTCGGCCAGACCGTGAAAGCGGGCGATACGCTGCTGATCATCGAAGCGATGAAGGTGATGAATCCGATCGTCGCGCCTGCCGCTGGCGTGGTGAAGGCCATCCTCGTCGAAAACGCGCAGCCGGTCGAATTCGACCAGCCGCTGGTCGTGATCGCGTAAGGGGCGGTCATGGCCATCAAGCGCCTGCTGATCGCCAATCGCGGCGAAATTGCGCTGCGTATCCACCGCGCCGCGCATGAAATGGGCATAGAAACAGTGGCGGTGCATTCCACCGCCGATGCCGATGCCATGCATGTGCGGCTGGCCGATCACGCCGTCTGCATCGGCCCGCCTGCGGCGAAGGACAGCTATCTCAACGTCGCGGCGATCATTTCGGCGGCGGAAATCACGCAGGCCGATGCGATTCATCCGGGCTATGGCTTCCTTTCGGAAAATGCCAAGTTCGCCGAAATCGTCGAAGCCCACGGCATCACCTGGATCGGGCCGAAGCCCGAACACATCCGCACCATGGGTGACAAGGTCGAGGCCAAGCGTACCGCTGGCGCGCTCGGCCTGCCGCTGGTGCCCGGCTCGGACGGTGCCGTTTCGGAAATCGAGGAGGCACGGCGGATTGCCGATGAAATCGGCTACCCTGTGATCATCAAGGCCGCTTCGGGCGGCGGCGGCAGGGGCATGAAAGTGTGCACCGGGCCGGACGAGCTGGAAACGCTGATCCAGCAGGCCGGCAGCGAAGCCAAGGCCGCGTTCGGCGATGCCACGGTCTATATCGAGAAATACCTCGGCAATCCGCGCCATATCGAATTCCAGGTCTTCGGCGATGGCAACGGCAATGCGATCCATCTGGGTGAACGCGATTGTTCGCTCCAGCGCCGCCACCAGAAGGTGCTTGAAGAGGCACCATCACCGGTCATTTCCGCTGCCGAACGTGATCGGATGGGCAGCATCGTCGCCACCGCCATGGCCGGAATGGGTTATCGCGGCGCGGGCACGATCGAGTTCCTGTGGGAAAACGGTGAATTCTACTTCATCGAGATGAACACCCGGCTGCAGGTCGAACATCCGGTGACGGAAGCGATCACCGGGGTCGATCTCGTCCGCGAACAGATCCGCATTGCCGATGGCAAGCCGCTCTCGGTCAGGCAGGACGAAATCGAGTTCAAGGGCCACGCGATCGAGTGCCGGATCAACGCGGAAGACCCGTTCACGTTCGCGCCCTCGCCCGGCCTGGTGAAAAGCTATCACGCGGCAGGCGGCATGCATGTGCGTGTCGATTCAGGGCTTTATGCCGGATACAGGATTCCGCCCTATTACGATTCGATGATCGCCAAACTGATCGTCTATGGCCGCACGCGAGAGGGTTGTATCATGCGGCTGAAGCGGGCGTTGCAGGAAATGGTGATCGAAGGTCCCAAGACCTCGATCCCGCTTCACCAGCGCCTGCTGAACGAACCCGATTTCCTCAGCGGCGATTACACGATCAAATGGCTGGAGGAATGGCTGGCGAAAGACGCCTGACCGTCCACGGAACCTGCAACGCAAAGGCCCCCGCCAACACGGGGGCCTTTTTCATGCGCCTATTGTGGACGCTCAGCGCCCGGCAATCGCGCCCTGATCGCCCGCCACGCAGGTTCGGTCCGATCATTGCGCACCATGATGGCTTCAACTTCCTCGAATTCTTCCAGTTCAAGCGCCTCGGTCACGCTCAAGGGAAAATAGACGTTCTCATCATTGTCCACCCTTACACCGATGGCGCCACGGCCTTCTTCACTGCGGACCACAATACACATCGCTTTTACTGCCATATTCAGCACCTTTGGAATAATACACAAAACATCATCGATAATTACTGATAATATACAATCATCGCCATTAACATCGCGGCTTCCATGTCACCACACGCCACAGATACGCTATCAATACCATCCCAAGCGTCACCGTGGCAAATGGCCCGGTGTACTTTTCCAGATCGCCGAAATTACGGCCCAGATAATATCCTGCACCCGCCAGGATCGCATTCCAGATCGCCGCCCCGGCAAAGGTGAACGCAAGAAACTTTACATGCCCCATGCGGGTTAGCCCTGCGGGGAGCGAAATCATCGTACGCATGAAGGGTGCAAACCGCACTCCGAACACCACCCACTGCCCATGCCCGCGAAAGAACCGCACGATCCGCTCCACATCGGTCCAGTCCACCGTCAGCCAACGCCCGAAGCGGTCGACGAACGGCTGCAACCGCTCATAACCAAGGCTGCGCCCCAGCAGATACCAACAGTAATTGCCCAGCGTCGAACCCACCGTTCCTGCCAGCATCAGCGGCCAGAACTCCATCCGGCCCCGCGCCACGGCAATTCCGCCAAGACCCATGATCAATTCCGAAGGGATCGGCGGGAACACGTTCTCGATGACCATAAGGAAGGCGATTCCCCAATAGCCCCCGCCTTCGATCAGGTGGATAATCCAGTCATTCATGGGATGGGTAACGCACGGGGTGCGTTAAAGTCTCCCCTCGATCGCATCCCAGATCATGCCCGCCGTATCGGTGCCGTTGAACTTGTCGATCGCCACGATTCCGGTGGGCGACGTCACGTTGATCTCGGTCAGCCACTTTCCGCCGATCACATCGATGCCGACAAAGATCAGCCCCAGCCGCTTGAGTTCCGGTCCAAGCGCGGCGCAGATTTCCTGCTCTTGTGCGGTCAGTTCAGTCTTCTCGGCATAACCGCCCACCGCAAGGTTGGAGCGGAACTCGCCCTCGCCCGGACGACGGTTGATCGCGCCCGCGATCTCGCCATCGACCAGCACGATGCGTTTATCACCCTTGGCCACTTCGGGAAGGAACGCCTGCACCATGTGCGGTTCGGGCCAGGTCTGGTTGAACACCTCGAACAGGGCAGCGAGGTTTTCCCCTTGTTCCGAAACGCGGAAGATCGCCTTGCCGCCATTACCGTGGATCGGCTTGATCACGATGGCGCCGTGGCGCTTCTGGAACGTCCGCACCTCCTCGACCGAGCGCGTCACCAGCGTAGGCGGCATGAACCGGCGATAATCGAGCACCATCACCTTTTCAGGCGCGTTGCGCACACTGCGGGGGTTGTTCACCACCAGCGTCTCGGCTTCAATCCGCTCAAGCAGGTGCGTGGCGGTGATATAGCCCATGTCAAACGGCGGATCCTGCCGCATCAGCACCACGTCGATGTCACGCCCCAGGTCCAGCCGCCGCTTCTCGTCCGCCTTGTAGTGATCGCCCACCACAGGTTGCACCGTTACCGGCGTGGCGTGCGCGATCAGGCGGTCATCCTCGTCCAGCGAGAGCGACCCGACATCGTAGTGGTAAACCTCATGCCCGCGCTCCTGCGCCGAAAGCATCAGCGCAAAGCTCGAATCCCCGGTGATATTGATCGAATGGAGCGGGTCCATCTGGACCGCGACGCGCAGAGTCATGGCTTACGTTCACCTCAGGGGTTTCTCTGACCCGCGCCTTAATGCCGAATTACGGGGTGCGCGACCATTTTCATGGCAGCGCTGACCAAGCGCATAACCAAATTCATCACAAGGGATCCTTGATGCGCAAACTGATCACCGCCGCAGCCGCTGGAATCGCCGTTCTCGGCTGGTCGGGCATGGCCGTCGCCAATCCCGATCCGCACCCTGCCCCGGCACCGAAGGATGGCGAGCACAAGAAGGACGAAAAGGCCGACGATCACAAGGATGAGCACAAGGACGATCACCACACCCCGCCTGCCCACTAAACCGTACAGGTCAAGCGCCGGGTTGCCACGCATTGGCGATCCGGCGCGGCCAGCATCGCGGCGCAATCAGGATCACATCGATCCGCATCGTATCGCCGTGATGCACGAACTTCGGCGCAATCGCTTCCGCCGCCCGCGCCACCCGCCGCAGCCGATAAGCGTCAATCGCGCCCGCAAGCCCGGCCGCATCGCGCCGCCACTTCACCTCAATGAACGCCACCGTCCGCCCGCGCCGCGCGACAATGTCCACTTCGCCCACCGCCAGTTTCACCCGCCGCGCCAGAATGCGCCAGCCGGCAAGCCGCAGCCACCAGGCCGCCAGCGCCTCGCCCTTGCGGCCCCGTCGTTCGGCCTCGGCCCGGCTCACTTGCCGGCTCACTTGAATGTCATCGCCAGCGCGTAGAGCGTCTTGCGGTCCAGGCCGTGCGCCTTTGCCACCTTGCCCGCTGCCTGCGACGTTGACATCTCCGCCAGCGCCGCGCGCAATTCTGCCTCGATCACATCGTCCGCCGGAGCCACCTGCGCCAGCGGCGGGCCGACCAGCAGCACGATTTCGCCGCGTGGAGGATGTGCGGTGTAATGCGCCGCCAGGTCCTCTGCGCTGCCGCTGCGGCAGTCCTCATGCAGCTTGGTCAGTTCGCGCGCCACGGCCACTTCGCGCCCCGGCAACCGTTCAGCCAGTGCCACCAGTGATGCCACCAGCCGCGGCCCGGTTTCATAGAACACCAAGGTTGCCGGAACCGCTGCCAGTTCGGTCAGCACATCGGCCCGCGCCTTGTCCTTCGATGGCAGAAAGCCACCGAACATGAAACGGTCGGTCGGCAGCCCGGCCATCGATAACGCCACCACCAGCGCGCTCGGCCCCGGCACGGAAGTCACCATGATCCCCCGCGCCCGCGCCTCGCGGACCAGCTTGTATCCCGGATCGGAAATCAGCGGGGTTCCGGCATCCGAAACCAGCGCCACGGGATTTTGCGCCATTTCCGAAAGCAACGCCTCACGCGCTGCATCGCTGGCGTGATCGTCATAACGCCGCATGACCTTGTGCAGGCCCAGCAGATTCAGCAACTTGCCGGTCACCCGCGTATCCTCGCATGCGACCACGCTACAGCGCTCAAGCGTTTCTACGGCGCGACGGGTTACGTCACGAAGATTGCCAATCGGGGTGGCTACAATATACAGGCCGGGTTCGAGCGGTGGGGTTTCCATGGGACATCCATGGACCGGGCAATAATGTGCGACAAGAGGGTGAGCCGGGAATGATGAACAGGCATGAAGGCGGATGGCACGAAAAGAGCCTTCCCCGATCACGACGCTACCTCCTCAAGGGCATCACGGCTGGAACGCTGGCCCTCCTCGCGGGCTGTACCGTGATCCCCAAGGGCGGCATCGCGCCTGCGCCCGACGCCACCGAAACCGCGCCCGATGCCAACCAGTTGCCCACCGACGCCGGTCGTCACCGCGTCGCCCTGCTCGTGCCGATGAGCGGTGCCAGCGGCGCGGTGGGTCAATCCATCGCCAATGCGGCCACCATGGCCCTGCTCGATACCAACGCCGCCAACCTGCGCATCACCACTTATGATACCGCAGGCGGCGCGGGCCTTGCCGCGTCCAAGGCGATTGCGGATGGCAACAAGCTGATCCTCGGCCCCTTGCTGTCCGACGATGTCGTGCTCGTCTCGAATGTCGCGCGCGCGGCCAAAGTGCCAATGATCACCTATTCGAATGACAGCGCGGTCGCTGCGCGCGATGTCTTCGTCATGGGGCAGGCTCCAGGGCAATCGATCGCCCGCGTTCTCGGCTTTGCCAGGTCGAAGGGCATGAAGTCTGTCGCCGCAATCATCCCCACCGGCGATTACGGCCAGCGCGCCACCTCAGGTCTTGCCGAAGCCGCGCGCGCACAGGGCATGACCGTCACCTCGATCGAAACTTATGATCGCGGCAACACCTCGGTCGCCAGCGCGGTTCGCCGGGCAAAGGACAAGGGCAAATTCGATGCCTTGCTGATTGCCGATGGCAGCCGCATCGCGTTGCAGGCCGCCACCGCGGCAGGCAAGGGCACCAGGCTGCTCGGCACCGAACTGTGGAGCGGTGAGGCCACCATCGCCAATTCTGCCGCCATGCGCGGGGCTTGGTTCGCCGCCGTATCGGACGCGCGCTTTGGCAAGTTTGAAACCTCCTATCGCAGCCGTTTCGGTGCCGTCCCCTCGCGGCTGGCCACGCTGGGCTATGACAGCGTCCTGCTCACGCTCAACGTCGCGCGCACGTGGAAGCCCGGCAGCACCTTCCCCACCGGCAAACTCTACGATCCGCAAGGCTTCATCGGCCTCGACGGCGTATTCCGCTTCACCGCCAGCGGCATGGCCGAACGCGCGATGGAAGTGCGCGAAGTGGCGGCGGGGACGTTCACCACAGTTTCGCCCGCCCCTGCAAAGTTTTGATTTGGTTCGCGCAGAGATCGCAAAGGGCGCAAAGAGGATTGCTCAAGGCCGTAGGCACTCCCGACAAACCATGGCCAGGCCAAGGCTGGCAACAGTTTGAAGCGCGGCGTTGCCGCATCGCACGGCCCTTTGCGCTCTTTGCGATCTCTGCGCGAAACAAACCTTGTTTCCTGCCCCTATCGTCCCCTTACTTAGTGCAAGACCCTAAAACACCCGAAAACGCCGGATAAGGCGGCATCGGCGCTTGCGCCCGGAATCGCGGGCGTTCTATACCCGTTCGCATGTCCGATGACCTTTTCGACAAGCTACCAGCTACCAGTGCTTCCGAAATCTATGACGGTTCTGCAATCGAGGTTCTCGAAGGCCTCGAACCCGTCCGCCGCCGCCCCGGCATGTACATCGGCGGCACGGACGAGCGCGCGCTGCATCACCTTGCCGCCGAAGTGCTCGACAATGCGATGGACGAAGCGGTCGCAGGTCACGCCAACCGCATCGAGGTCTATCTTGAAGATGAACCCGGCAGCGCCGGACGCCTGACCATTTCCGATAACGGTCGCGGCATTCCGGTTGATGAACACCCCAAATACCCCGGCAAATCGGCGCTCGAAGTGATCCTCACCACGCTCCATTCGGGCGGCAAGTTCTCCGGCAAGGCCTATGCCACCAGCGGCGGCCTCCACGGGGTTGGCGTCTCGGTGGTCAACGCGCTGTCCTCGCTCACCCGTATCGAAGTGGCGCGCAACAAGGAGCTTTACGCGCAGGAATTTTCGCGTGGCCTGCCCACCACCAAGCTGCTCAAGGTCGGCAACGCGCCCAACCGGCGCGGCACGCAGGTTACGTTCGTGCCCGATACCGAAATCTTCGGCGCCGACGCAAAGTTCAAGCCCGCCCGCCTGTTCCGGCTGGTGCGTTCCAAGGCCTACCTTTTCGCAGGCGTGGAAATACGCTGGAAATGCGCGCCTTCGCTGGTGAGCGACGACGTCCCCGCCGAAGCCGTGTTCCAGTTCCCCGGCGGTCTGGCCGATCATCTGGCCGAACAGGTATCGGGCCGCGAATGCGTCACCAGTGTCCCCTTCGCGGGAAGTCAGGACTTCCCGGCAGGCCCCGAAGGGCAGGAGATGGGTCGCGTCGAATGGGCCATCGCGTGGCCGCTGTGGTCCGATGGTTCCTATAGCTGGTACTGCAACACCATCCCCACCCCCGATGGCGGCACTCACGAACAGGGCCTGCGCGCGGCGTTGACCAAAGGCATCCGCGCCTTCGCCGATCTGATCGGCCAGAAAAAGGCCAAGGACATCGCGCCGGAGGACATGATCACCGGCAGCGAAATCATGCTCTCGGTCTTCGTGCGCGATCCCCAGTTCCAGAGCCAGACCAAGGACCGCCTGACCAGCCCCGAAGCCGCGCGCATGGTCGAGGCCGCCGTGCGCGATCACTTCGATCACTTCCTCACCGACAATATGGAGCGCGGCAAGGCCCTGCTCGGCGCGGTGATGGAGCGCATGGATGACCGCCTGCGCCGCAAGGCGGAGCGCGAGGTCAAACGCAAGACCGCCACCAATTCGCGCAAACTGCGCCTCCCCGGCAAGCTCACCGACTGCACCGGCGAAGGCAGCGGCGAAACCGAACTGTTCATCGTCGAAGGCGACAGCGCAGGCGGCAGTGCCAAGCAGGCGCGCGACCGCAAGACGCAGGCGATCCTGCCCATCCGCGGCAAGATCCTCAACGTCGCCAGCGCCACGGCTGACAAGATCCGCGCCAACGCCGAAATCGCCGACCTCGCGCTCGCGCTTGGCTGCGGCATGCGCAAGGACTGCAACGCCGACGCGCTGCGCTATGACCGCGTGATCATCATGACCGACGCCGACGTTGACGGCGCACACATCGCCACGCTGCTGATGACGTTCTTCTTCCAGGAAATGCCCGACCTCGTCCGGCGCGGCCACCTCTACCTCGCCCAGCCCCCGCTCTACCGCCTGACCCACGGCAGCACCTCGGCCTACGCCAAGGACGACGCCCACCGCGCCGAACTCGAAGCCACGAAATTCAAGGGCAAGAAAGTCGACGTCGGCCGCTTCAAGGGCCTCGGCGAAATGAACCCGCAGCAACTGCGCGAAACCACCATGGCCCCCGCCACCCGCAGCCTTATCCGCATCACCCTGCCGCCGGAATATGAAGGCCGTGCGGCGGTGAAAGACCTAGTCGACCGCCTGATGGGCCGCGACCCTGCGCAGAGGTTCATGTTCATCCAGAACCGGGCGGGAGAGTTGGACCCGGAGCTGATTGATGCTTAGCGCGATACATCCGCTCGTGGCTGCATCAAATACGTGGTATTTTTCTTACAACAGCAAACTTCACGCGCGCCGCAAAGGAAGCAGCAGCACGAGAGAACGCAACGCCGATCGAATTGGTCGAGATCGACGACATCATCACGCTGCTGATCGAAGAACGTCTTGGCGTATCTGAAACCAAGGCGTTGAAACTCGATCTCGCCTTTTTCAAGCCTTACAGTCGGACATAGTTCCATCTGCCCACACAGCATGGTAATCTGGCAAAATGACGGTCATCGACTCCTTCCTGTCCTTCGCTTCCCGGCTTGGGGAGAGTGAACGCCAGTCGGTGGAAGAGGCATTGGCCGATCTGATGGCGTCCTGCGATCCCAAGTTCGATTTCAGTCCGGCGGAATTGGCCGAGATTGAGCGCCGCGTGGCTGAGCCTCACCGAACTTATGCCAGCGATGAAGACATCCGGCGGATTTTTGGTCATACCTTCGACGACTGACGTCAGCCCTTGCTGAAAGTCCGTTTTCTCGACAGTGCCCGCGCTGACATTGACGCGATCATCTCGTGGTTTGACGAGATTGCGCCTGAAAGCGTCCCGCGAATCCTCGTAGACATTGATCGTTCATCCGGCAGGTACGGCATTTTCCCCGATCAGGGGCGCCAATTGCAGGATCGAACAACCGGCGCATCGTTACGCGGCGCTACCATTTCAAGATTGCCTATCTGATCGACGAGAAGTCGGTGGCAATTGTCGGCGTGTTCCGCTTTCAGGACAGGTCAACCTGAAGAGCCTTCACCCGTCATTTTCTGACTCCCTCTTCTTCGGCGCCCGAAAATCGAACCTGATCCGCACCCATTCGCCCACCTGACTTTTACCGTTCACGCGCGGGGGGCGGACGAGGAATTGCCACGAGGCTTGCCGCAGCGCCCGCGCCAAACCTGAGCCGGGAGGGCTTTCACCCAGTTCCTGGCAATCCTCGACGTGGTACTTCTCGATGGTGCGGCAGGCGATCATCGCCCATTCGCCGGGCATGCGATTTCGGGGCATGTAGGGGGCCATCTCGGCGTCGGTCGGTTCGCGATACCATTGCGCATTGTATAGCCGCACACCGCCCGGTCCCTCGCCCGCGCCTTCTCCGCCAGCGCTGCCGCCTGCGCTGCCCGCATCGCCCGATCCCGATCCGCGCTTCATCTTGGTGATGTCGGCGGCGGCATAGTCCTTGGACGATAGCTCGATAAACCCTTCGGGCCATTGCACTTTGCCCGGTATCGGCACACGCGGCGGCACGACCGGAGCGGTCTGCGGCATTGCGGTGGCGCTGTCGGACTTCTGCTCCGCCTTTTCCGGCTGGGCGCTGTCCTTCGCGCCTTGCTCCGCCTCAGTCCCCAGATCGATCGCCACCAGCCGTGCCCCTCCCGGCTCGCCGAACTGGGTGAACGCGCCCATGCGGATCATGATCACGAAAACCAGCGCGCTCGTGACCAGCGCCAGCACGAAAGACGCGACGCGGCTGCGCGGGGAGGTCTGGTAGCCGTCAGTGTCCGTAACCTGGCGCAGGGAAAACATCGCGCGGGGCCTACACGCCCGCGCCGCGCCCCGCAATTACGCCAGTAGCGCATTGGCACGAATGCGACACTTTGTTACCCGGAGGCCATAATGACGCAGACGTCAGAAATGCGGGCCGAATCTGACACATGCGTCACCAAACTAATTGTTTAATGACACCGGCGTCAGAAACGCACACCCTCTTGCACTGAACAGCCTCAAGCCATAACGCCTAACCGCACGATTAATCACACGGGACATACCGATGCGCTTCGAAGGCACCAGCAATTACGTCGCTACCGATGATCTCAAGGTTGCGGTCAATGCCGCCGTTCTGCTGCGCCGCCCGCTGCTGGTCAAGGGCGAACCCGGCACCGGCAAGACCGTGCTGGCGCATGAAATCGCCAAGGCCGTCGGCGCGCCGCTGATCGAATGGAACGTGAAATCCACCACCAAGGCGCAACAGGGCCTCTATGAATATGACGCCGTCGCCCGCCTGCGCGATGGCCAGCTGGGCGATGAACGCGTCCACGACATTGGCAACTACATCAAGAAAGGCAAGCTCTGGGAAGCCTTTACCGCGCCCAAGCTGCCCGTCCTGCTGATCGACGAGATTGACAAGGCCGACATCGAGTTCCCCAACGACCTGTTGCAGGAACTCGACCGCATGAGCTTCGACGTTTACGAAACGCAGGAGCGGGTCGAGGCGAAGGAACGCCCGATCGTCGTCATCACATCGAACAACGAGAAGGAGCTGCCCGACGCTTTCCTGCGCCGCTGCTTCTTCCACTATATCAAGTTCCCCGATCGCGAGACGATGCAGGCGATTATCGACGTCCACTTCCCCGGCATCCAGAAGACGCTGATCAACAAGGCGATGGAGATCTTCTACGAGGTGCGCGAAGTGCCCGGCCTCAAGAAGAAGCCTAGCACCAGCGAACTGCTCGACTGGCTGAAACTGCTGCTCAACGAGGACATGCCCTTGGAAGTCCTACAAAACCGCGATCCGACCAAGGCGATCCCCCCGCTCCATGGCGCCCTGCTCAAGAACGAACAGGACATCATGCTCTTCGAACGCCTCGCCTTCATGTCGCGCCGTTCGGGTAACTGATGTTCTCCGAGGCCGAGTAAGATTGGTTCGCGCAAAGTTCGCAAAAATCGCAGAGAAAAATAGCAACGGCTAAAGGCCGATTTGAGCGCGTTCTCTTTGCAGTCCTTGCGAACCTTGCGCGAACCTGCAGCCTTACTCGCGCCGCCCAAGCTGCTCCAGTTCGACTTGCGCGAACATCTCCTTCAC
Organism: Novosphingobium sp. CECT 9465; assembly: GCF_920987055.1. Classification (NCBI taxonomy): domain Bacteria; kingdom Pseudomonadati; phylum Pseudomonadota; class Alphaproteobacteria; order Sphingomonadales; family Sphingomonadaceae; genus Novosphingobium; species Novosphingobium sp. CECT 9465. Next base: position 1,569,134 of record NZ_CAKLBX010000001.1, on the reverse strand, counting down.
CGCAGACCGGGCGTTGATCTGCTCGATCCAGCGCAGCAGGTGCGGCGTCACGTCCTTGTTGACGAGGTCCGGGAAGCCGAACTGCATGCCGTTGGCGATGGCGAAGTTGCAGATGTCGGCCAGCGTATATTGCCCCGGCACCAGCCATTCGTGGTCGGCCAGATGATCGTCGAGGCGGCGGACTGACCAGGCGATCTTGCGCATTTCCTCGTCGAGCATGTCCTGCGGGAAGCCTTCGCGCGCGCGGCGCCATTTGACCTGCTGTTCGACGACCGGGATCGCCGCCACCTTCTCCTCGAACTCGGCGTCGCTGTACCCTTTCACCATGTTGCCGATGTAGCGGTGCCAGCCGATGGTCGAGACACACCAGCAGAAGTATTCGTCCACCCACTTAGTCCATACCCGCATCTGCGCGCGGCCATAACTGTCCGCCGGGCGCAGTGAGACTGCGGTGGGGTATTCGTCCTCAAGGTATTCGCAGATCACGGTCGACTCGGTGATGGTCTTGTCACCATCGACAAGTGCCGGAACCTGCCCGCGCGGATTGATCGCCTTGAACCAATCGGTGTGATGCTCGAACTTCGACGGGTCCAGCCGGTGCTTCTCTACCGGCAGGCCCTTTTCGAACACGGTCAGCAGCGGCTTCATCGAATTGGCGGCGGGTCCGAAACTGTAGAGTTTGAGCGTCATTATGGTATCCTCTCCGAACGGACGCACCATAGGCAATTGTTTGCCAACCTAACAATACCCAATTGGAGGTTGCCCTGATGTCATATACCGGACGCTGCGCCTGCGGGGTCATAAGCCTTGAATTCTTGGCCAAGCCCATCGCGACGCGGCAATGCTGGTGTCGCCAGTGCCAGCAGATCGCGGCAGGTGGCCCTACGCAAAATGCCATTTTCAAGAACGATCACGTCTCTATCCAGGGCACGCTTGCATCGTGCCAGTGGACCGCAGCCAGCGGCAACACGCTCACGTTTCACTTCTGCCCATCGTGCGGCACACAAGTCTACGCCCAAAGCTCGGCCAGAATGTACCTGAAAACCGTGCGCTTCGGCGTGATCGACGAACCGCACGGCCTGAAGCCCGAAATGGTGATCTGGACCGAAGATGCGCCCGCATGGGCGCAGATCGACCCGACGCTGGAGGCCTGGCCGCAGCAGCCACCACCCCCACCACCAGCCAAGTCGTGATCCTGCCCTAGCTGACCTTGAAACAATCCTGACCGGCACGCTTGAGTGATGCACAATAGGCATGCGCGCCCGGCGCGCTTGCGCGGAGCCTGTAATACTGGCGCGATTGCTCCACGGCGGGAACAACCGACTTTCGGAAGCCCGCAAGCGCCGGATAGCGCGCCACCAGCGCCGTCCAGCGGGCTTCGGCCTCATCCGCGCTGGTCGCAGCGGCCAGTTGGATCGTCTGCCCTGCCCCCGTCATCGTCACCGGTAGCGTAACGGCGGCAAGCGCTGCTTCGGGCTTCTGCAAGGGCGGTGGCACGGGATTTATCGACTGCGGATGCTGCGTGTTCAGCGCCAGGGTGACCGCGGTATCGTCAGACCCGACGGCCTCATTGGTCACTACCACCGTGGTCGAATCCGCGCGAGTGAGCGAGAACAGCGCGCGGGCAAAGCTGTAGGGCAGCCGGATGCAGCCATGCGATGCAGGATAGCCCGGCAATCTTCCGGCGTGGATCGCAATCCCGCGCCACGTCAGCCGCTGCATATAGGGCATGGGCGCATTGCTGTAGAGGTTCGAGCGGTGGTGAACACGCTTTTGCAGGATCGGGAATACCCCCGCCGGTGTGCCGTGGCCGCGCTTGCCCGTCGACACTGGCGATGACGCCCATGGCACGCCGTCCTTGAACACATACATCCGCTGCGACGCCTTGCTGATCACGATCAACACGCCCGATTGCAGCACGTCGGCAACCGGCGGTGGCACTTTGACAGGCGGTGGTCCCGATGGCGCGGGCGCGGCAACCTGTGGTTCAGGACTGAAAACAGCGGCTGCTTGCGCCTGCGCCGCTGGCGCTCCGCCAAACGGCAATCCAGCCGGCACGACCGCAACCACGATCAGCAACAGGGCAACAATCACGCCCAAAGCGCTCGCAAGCCGGATCACGGTAACCACCCTTTAACCATGTCTTTCAGTCATGAGGGCAGAGGCGCTCGCACTCAACAGGTTTTTCGACCGCTGTGGCCCTTGTCCAACCGCTGCTCACCGCTTAATCCCACGGTTAAGCCAAAGGAGCGGGCACAAGTGTTTTTCAATTTCGTCGACGAACTGCGCGCTGCGGGCATTCCTGCCAGTTTCAAGGAGCACCTCGTGCTGCTGGAAGCGCTGGAGAAGGACGTGATCGAACAGACGCCTGAGGCATTCTACTATCTGTCGCGCGCCACGTTCGTGAAGGACGAAGGCCTGCTCGACCGTTTCGATCAGGTGTTCAACAAGGTCTTCAAGGGCATCCTGACCGATTATGGCCAGCGTCCGGTCGACATTCCAGAAGACTGGCTCAAAGCCATCGCCGAGAAGTTTCTGTCTGAAGAAGAGATGGAAAAGATCAAATCCCTTGGATCGTGGGACGAGATCATGGACACGCTCAAAAAGCGGCTGGCCGAACAGGAGAACCGCCACAAGGGCGGCAACAAATGGATCGGCACTGAAGGCACCAGCCCTTTCGGCAACAGCGGCTACAACCCGGAAGGCGTCCGCATAGGCGGCGATAGCAAGCACAAGCGCGCGATCAAGGTCTGGGAAAAACGCGAATTCCAGAACCTGGACAACACCCGCGAACTCGGCACCCGCAACATCAAGATCGCCCTGCGCCGCCTGCGCCGCTTTGCCCGCGAAGGCGCGGCCGATGAGCTTGATCTGCAAGGCACCATCGAAGGCACCGCGCGGCAGGGCTGGCTGGACATCAGGATGCGCCCGGAAAAGCGCAATGCGGTCAAGCTGTTACTGTTCCTCGACATCGGCGGATCGATGGACCCGTTCGTCAAGTTGGTGGAAGAACTGTTCAGCGCCGCGACCGCCGAATTCAAGAACATGGAATTCTTCTACTTCCACAACTGCCTGTATGAAGGCGTGTGGACGGACAACAAGCGTCGCTGGACCGACCGCACCAGTACCTGGGACATCCTCCACAAATACGGCCACGATTACAAGGTGGTGTTCGTCGGCGACGCCGCGATGAGTCCCTATGAAGTGACTCACCCCGGCGGCAGCGTGGAACACTTCAACGAAGAATCCGGCGCCGTATGGATGCAGCGCGTGGCCCAGACTTATCCGGCGACGGTGTGGCTGAACCCGGTGCCCGAAAAGCAATGGGGCTATTCGCAGTCCACCCGCATGCTCAAGGATATCCTTGGCGGATCGATGTACCCGCTGACGCTGGAAGGGCTGGACGGCGCAATGCGGGAACTGACGCGGAAGAAGCACTAAAGTTCCTCCCCGAAGCGGGGCATCACATTGTCATGCAAACCTCCGCTCGACCTGAACGAAAATCAATAAAGCAGGAAGCGCCTGCGTTCTTCCACCCATGCCGCCTCATCCGGCCCGGCTACCGCGTCCAGATCGCCCGCAACGCTCCCCGCGTCGTCCACCCATTCGCGCAACGCCGGGCCGCCGTTGATCACGTCGATCGCAAGTTTGTCGAACACGTACTCATAGGGAAAATCGCGCCACAGCGGGTAATCGGGGTAGAGCCTGCGGATCGCCTTGAATGCGAGGGCCTGCAGGCGCCACGGGCTGAACGCGTGGTGATCGTAGAATGCGCCTTCGGCGTGAATCATCAGTCCGTTGCACAGCGTTTTTGCGTGTTTGTGGAAAGTCGGTTCGAACCAGCATTCGCGGATGGCGCAGCCTTCCATCCACTGCGGCGCGAAGCTCCGCATTTCGGCAAGCACCGCTTTGGCATCCAGATCGGGTGCGCCGAACAGCACTTCCAGCGGACGCGTGGTGCCACGGCCCTCGGACACGGTCGCCCCCTCGATCATCACCGTTCCGGCATAGGCGCGGGCCATGTTGAGGCTGGCGGCGTTGGGCGAAGGATTGATCCAGATGCGGCTTGGCGGCCAGCCAAAACCGGGTGCCTGCTCAGGCTGCCAGCCTTCCATGGCGATCACCCGGTAATCGACATCGAGATTGAAATGCCGGATGAACCAGCGCCCCATTTCGCCCAGCGTCATGCCGTGGCGCATCGGCATCGGCCCTGCGCCGACGAAGCTTTCCCAACCCGGCAGGAGCGTGGTCCCCTCTACCGGGCGGCCCGCCGGATTGGGCCGGTCGAGCACCCACACCGCCTTGCCCGTGCCGCTCGCCGCCTCAAGCAGATAGAGCAGCGTGGTGACGAAGGTGTAGATGCGGCAACCGAGGTCCTGAAGGTCGAACAGAAACACATCCGCCGTGCTCATCATCTGGCCGGTGGGGCGGCGCACCTCTCCGTAAAGGCTGAACACCGGGATTCCGTAGACCGGATCGACTTCATCCGCCGTCTCGACCATGTTGTCCTGCTTGTCGCCCTTCAGCCCGTGTTGCGGGCCGAAGGCAGACGACAGCCTGATTCCAGGGCACGCCGCCAGCGCATCGAGCGAATGGACCAGCCCTTCCGTAACCGAGGCGGGATGCGCGACGAGGGCGACGCGCTTGCCTTCCAGTGGCGCGCGCAGGGTGGGGTCGGCCAGCAGCCGGTCGATACCGAATTTCATGGCGTCGTCGGTGCCGCAAGCCGCGCGGCGAAGCAAGCCTCGCTGTGGAAATCGGGGCGGTCGGGCCGGTGGGCGATGGCCCAGAAGGACTTGCGCCCACCCTCCTCCTCGATCACCGCAGTCAGGCCGTAAGCACTCGGCAGCGGCGGCAGCGCAGGCGTGGGAATGGCCGCGTCGAAGATCAGCACCGATTGCCCCCGGCGCGGCGTACATACCGGATCGCGCGGGACCGGACGTTCCGCCATGCCTTCACGGTAAGCACTGAAATCATAAGCAGCCCAGCCTTGCGACGGGGAAAGGTTGAACTCGGCATAGCTCTCGCCGCCGTCTGGTTTCACGAACAGTTCGAAGCACGTTGTCTGCCACAACCCGTCCCTGCGGCGCTTGCCGGTGAAAGGCGGCACGACGAGTTGCGCGGCCCCCTCCACCCGCCAGCGCAAGGTCAGCCAGCGCTGGTCCAGCGACAGGATGCGCGCGGTCACGCCGGTTACGCCCAGCGGTGGATGATCGGGATGGGGGACAAGCTCATGCGTTTCCAAGCGCTGTTCTCCGTGCTAGGCGCGCCGCCACAGGAAAGAAGGCACCGATGACCCAGTACCAGTCCACCCTCCTCCGCCTGCTCGACGAGCGCGGCTATATCCACCAGCTTACCGACGCCGAAGGGCTGGACAAGCTGGCCAGCGAGGGCGTGGTGCCGGGCTATATCGGGTTCGACGCTACCGCGCCATCGCTGCATATCGGCAGCCTGGTGCAGATCATGATGCTGCGGCGCTTGCAGCAGGCCGGCCACAAGCCGGTCGTGCTGATGGGCGGCGGGACCACGCGGATCGGCGACCCGACCGGGCGCGATGAAAGCCGCAAGATGCTGTCCGATCAGACGATTGAAGACAACATCACGTCGATCCGGCAGGTATTCTCGCGCCTGCTGAATTTCGGTGATGGGCCGACCGATGCCGTGATGGTCAACAATCACGATTGGCTGGGCAAGCTTGGCTACATCGAACTGTTGCAGGAAGTGGGCACGCATTTCACCGTCAACCGCATGCTGACGTTCGATTCGGTCAAGCTGCGGCTCGACCGCGAACAGCCGATGACCTTCCTCGAATTCAACTACATGATTTTGCAGGGTTACGACTTTCGCCACCTGAACAAGGCGATGGACGTGCGGCTGCAGATGGGCGGATCGGATCAATGGGGCAACATCATCAACGGCATCGAACTGACGCGGCGCAAGGATGGCCGCGAAGTGTTCGGGCTGACGACCCCGCTGCTGACCACGGCTGACGGCAAGAAGATGGGCAAGACCGCAGCCGGTGCGGTGTGGCTCAATGAAGATGCGTTGCCTGCGTGGGATTTCTGGCAGTACTGGCGCAATACCGATGACCGCGATGTCGGCAAGTTCCTGCGCCTGTTCACCGACTTGCCGCTCGAAGAAATCGCGCGACTCGAAGCGCTGGAAGGCAGCGAGATCAACAGCGCCAAGATTGTGCTGGCCAATGAAGTGACCCGGCTGGTCCGGGGCGAAGAAGCGGCCAAGGCGGCCGAGGCAACAGCGGCGGCGACATTTGCAGGCGGAGGACTTGGTCAGGACCTGCCGACGTTGGAAGTCGCTGAAGATGGCATCGGCCTTGTCGATGCGCTGGTCGGCCTTGGTTTTGCGGCGAGCCGGGGCGAGGCCAAGCGCCTTGTCGCCGGTGGAGGCGCGCGCGTCGATGGTGTTTCGGTGACCGACGAAGCCTATCGGATCGTGCTGAAAACCGCTGAAATCCGCGTTTCTTCAGGCAAGAAGAAGCACGGCATCCTGCGCCGGACCTGACAGCAAGGTTTCGGCAATACTAACCGCGTCCTAACGGCAAGGGCTTGCCGCCTCCGGCAGGTAATTGCCGGAAATTTACCAATTATTCACCAATTTGGACCTATACCACGGCTTCCACACCGGACGCCAAGGAGGAACGATGCGCGGCGGAGCCCAGCTTTCAGTGACCGACTTGCGCCGTTCGACTCGCCACCCGGTGAACTTGCCCATTATCGGCGAGCACCGGGCGCGGGGCGATATCATGCTGCAACTCGCCAATGTTTCGACCACGGGTTTCATGGCCACGGGAATCGAGGGCCTGACGCGGGGTGAGCGCGTGACGATCCGCCTGCCCCACATTGGCCGGATAGAGGCCTTTCTGGTCTGGATCGATGGCGACAGGGCTGGATTCCAGTTTGAACGCATCGTGCGGCTGGATGATTTCGCCAAACTGATCAAGGCCCTGCAACCGAACCTGAAGGCTCGCCAGGACCGCCAGGACCACTGATCGCCGGTTGGCAGTTAGCCACCACCACAGGCAACTTTTGCTTTCTTGGCAATGCAGTGCAAGGCTGGCATTGCACCGGGCGTGACCGACACCGCCCCCAACGTCAAATTGATCCCGACGACGCCCCTCGCCATCCCTGATTACCGGCGCTTCTGGATTGCCCGGCTTTTCTCGGTGGTCGCGACCTCCGGGATGGTCGTGATTCTGGGCTATCAGCTCTATGATCTGGCGCGCAGCGATTATGGCATGTCGATAGCCGGAGCGGCATTCCAGCTGGGCCTGCTCGGCCTTGCGCAGTTCCTGCCGCTTTTCCTGCTGACCCCGGTTGCCGGTGTTGTCGCCGACAGGTTTGACCGGCGCATGGTGGCCGGGCTTGCCTTGTGCCTTGATATGATGATTGCGCTTGCGCTCGCCATAGCGACGCAATCGGGGATGCTTACGCTTCCGCTGCTGTTCGGGCTGGCTGCGCTGCATGGCACCGCCCGTGTATTCATCGGGCCGGCCTTGTCATCGATTGCGCCGAACATCGTGCCGGCCGAATTGATGCCAAAGGCCATCGCCATCAATTCGATGGCGTGGCAGATCGGTTCGGTCGGGGGACCGGCAATTGCCGGCCTCCTGTTTTCCGGTCACCCGTCCCTGCCCTACTGGACGTCGACAGTGCTGCTCACTTTGTCGGCAACAGCCGTTTTCGGCATTCGCCGCATCCCGCCGCCACCGGGAAATCGCGACACGCACCCTGTGCGCCAGATTCGCGAAGGACTGTCGTTCGTATGGAACGATCGTTTCCTGCTCGGCTGCGTCACGCTCGACCTGTTTGCCGTGCTGCTCGGCGGCGCGACAGCGCTGCTGCCGGTGTTCGCGCGCGATATCCTGATGGTGAACGGGCAACCGGTGGGGGCCGACGGGCTGGGCATCATGCGCGCCATGCCGGGAGCAGGCGCCGCGCTGGTCGCTTTCATCCTTTCACGACGGCCGATCACCAGCAACGTCGGCAACAAGATGCTGCTCGGCGTGGCAGTTTTCGGCGTGTTCACCATCGGCTTCGGCCTTTCCACCAATTACTACCTTTCGCTTTTGATGCTGGCAGGCATTGGCGCAGGCGACATGGTTTCGGTATTCATTCGTTCGACACTGGTGCAGCTTCACACCCCAGATGGCGTTCGCGGGCGGGTCTCATCTATCTCAGGCCTTGCCATCTCGGCCTCCAACGAACTGGGCGAGATGCAATCGGGGGTTGCAGCGGCCTTGCTCGGCGCGGTGGGCGCTGTCATCGTGGGCGGCGTCGGGGCAATTGCGGTAACCGCCATCTGGTTCGTGTTTTTCCCGGAACTGAAAAACGCGCGAACCTTTGCAGCGCGATACAGATCATCCTAGGTTCACCCCCGTTCACCTGAAGGAGCCAAGCGAAATGAAAGCGGATTCCATCCTCGCCACTATTGGCAACACCCCGCACGTTCGCCTGTCCCGCCTGTTTCCCGACCACGAGGTATGGGTGAAGAGCGAGCGTGCCAATCCCGGCGGCTCGATCAAGGACAGGATCGGTCTTGCCATGATCGAGGCCGCCGAAGCTGACGGCAGCCTGCAACCGGGCGGCACGATCATCGAACCCACATCGGGCAACACCGGCATCGGCCTTGCCATGGTGGCAGCGGTCAAGGGCTACAGGCTCGTGCTGGTCATGCCGGAATCGATGTCGCTTGAGCGCCGTCGCCTGATGCTCGCATATGGCGCCACATTCGATCTTACCCCCCGTGAAAAGGGGATGAAGGGCGCCATCGAACGCGCGAAGGAACTCGTGGAGCAGACCGAAGGCGCATGGATGCCCCAGCAGTTCGATAACCCGGCCAACGTGGCCGTCCACGTGCGGACCACAGCACAGGAAATCCTCGGCGACTTCGCCAGCGACCCGATCGACGTGCTGATTACCGGCGTCGGCACGGGTGGCCACCTGACAGGCTGTGCTGAAGAACTGAAGCGGCATTGGCCCAAGTTGAAGGCCTATGCGGTGGAACCGACGCTTTCCCCGGTCATCTCCGGCGGCCAGCCTGCCCCGCACCCCATTCAGGGCATCGGCGCGGGCTTCATTCCTGGCAACCTGCACACCCAGTCCATCGACGGCGCGATTCAGGTCGATCCGGCCGATGCCAAGGAAATGGCGCGCCTTTGCGCATCGAAAGAAGGAATGCTCGTTGGCATATCTTCGGGCGCCACCCTGGCCGCGATTGCGCAGAAGCTGCCTGACCTGCCCGCAGGAAGCAGGGTTCTGGGCTTCAATTACGATACGGGCGAGCGCTACCTTTCAGTGCCGGACTTCCTGCCGGAGTGAGCGCGATGCCCATCGAACAAGTCGATTATGCCGATGGCGACGTGGCTCTCACCGGCTTCCTCGCGAAGCCGGCAGTGGCTCCTCGTGCGGCAATCCTGATCCTGCCGACCATTGCCAACTGCAATTCGCCGATGATCCGCCGCGCGCATATGCTGGCGCAGGAAGGATATCTGGTAATGATCGCAGACTTCTATGGTGTGCAAGTCCGCGATTTCGACCATGCGCTGGAACTGGCGGGACCATTGCGATCGACCGTTGGCGGTTATCGCCAGCGTTTGCGCGCAGGCCTTGCGGCGCTGACCGGCCTTCCGCAAGCCCACGGCCTGCCGGTCGCAGTCGTCGGCTATTGCATGGGCGGGCAGGCTGCGCTCGAACTGGCGCGTGATGGCGCCGATCTGGTGCTTGCCGCCAGCTTCCACGGCCTGCTCGACACTCAGGCACCGGCGCAAAATGGAGCGGTCAGAACCCGTATTCTGGTGTGTCACGGAGATGCCGACCCGCTGGTCCCGCGAACGCAGGTCATGGCCTTCTGGGAGGAAATGGACGCAGCGGGAGCAAACTGGCACTTCCATGCCTATAGCGGCGTGAAGCACGGGTTCACTGACCCGGAAAGCGATTCACGCGGTATGCCCGCCATCGGTTTTGACGAAAGCGCCGACCGGCAAAGCTGGGCGGCGCTTCTTGGATTGCTGGACGAAGTTGTCGGGTGACGCCGGGGAAGCGGCCCTCCCCCGGCATTCCTGCATCATGCAATCGCGAGTTGTTCCGGTGTCAGCGCCATGATCGTCTCGCTGCCAGCCTCGACCTCGCGACGCAGCGCTCCGGCCTCGGTGGTATAGCGCGTCGCCCAGTGGCGCGCACAAGCCAGCTTGGCTTCATAAAATGGCGTGTCGCCGGCTTCGGCGGCAATTGCCGCACTCGCGACTTTCGCCATACGCAACCACATCAGGCCAAGCGAGACGATGCCGGTAAGGGTCATGTAGGCATAGGCCCCCACCCCAAGATTGTTGGGATTGGCAGGCGCATTCTGCATGAACCACATGGTCGCCGCCTTCATTTCGCCCACCGCCTTTGACAAGCGTCCGGCCACCAGCGTCACGGTTTCATCATCAGATGGCTGCGCACATTCGCCATCCACCAGTGCAAAGAAGCGCTGCACCGCCCGGCCGCCATTAAGCGCCAGCTTGCGCCCGGCAAGGTCCATCGCCTGGACGCCGTTGGCACCTTCATAGATCATCGCGATGCGGGCATCGCGCACGAACTGGTCCATGCCGTTTTCGGCAATATAGCCGTGGCCACCCCAGATCTGCTGCATGTTCGTGGCAACCTTGTAACCCATATCGGTGCCATAACCCTTGATCACAGGGGTCAGCAGGCTGATCAGGTCATCGGCTTCCTGGCGTTCCGCCTCGGTTGCGGCCTTGTGCGTCAGGTCCACCTGCAAGGCGCCCCACAGGCACAATGCGCGCATGCCCTCGATGAAGGTCTTGGCATCCATCAGCATACGGCGCACGTCCGGGTGCACGATGATCGGGTCGGCGCGCTCCTGCGGCTCGGCAGGCCCGGTCAAGGCGCGGCCCTGACGGCGATCCAGCGCATAGGCGAGCCCGTTCTGGTAAGCGACATCGGCCTGCGCCAGTCCTTGCATGCCCACGCCAAGGCGGGCCGCGTTCATCATGATGAACATCGCGGCCAGACCCTTGTTCTCCTCGCCGACCATCCAGCCTTTGGCACCGTCATAATTCATCACGCAGGTGGCATTGCCGTGGATGCCCATCTTTTCCTCGATGGAACCAACCGACACCGCATTCCTTTCACCCAGCGAACCATCGGCGCCGACGATGAACTTGGGCACGATGAACAGCGAAATGCCCTTGCTCGATTCCGGCGCGCCCGGCGTTTTGGCAAGCACGAGGTGGATGATGTTCTCGGTCAGGTCATGATCACCTGCCGAAATGAATATCTTGGTGCCGGTGATCGCATAGGACCCATCGGCGGCTGGCACGGCGCGGGTGCGGATCATGCCAAGATCGGTGCCACAGTGCGGCTCGGTCAGATTCATGGTGCCCAGCCATTCGCCGCTGACCATCTTGGGCAGGTACATCGCCTGCTGTTCGGGAGAACCCTTTTCCCGGATTGCCGAAATTGCGCCGTTGGCAAGGCCGGGGTACATCGCGAATGCCTGGTTGGCCGAAGCGAGATAGCTTTCCATCGTGAAGCCCAGCACATGCGGCAGGCCCTGCCCGCCAAACGCCTCTGGCGCGGACAATGTACCCCAGCCACCATCGACATACTGGCGGTAGGCTTCCTTGAAACCGGCCGGTGTGGTGACGCTGCCATCGGGATGGCGGGTGCACCCTTCCTTGTCGCCCGACAGGTTGAGCGGCGCGACCACTTCGGAAACGAAGCGCCCGGCTTCTTCCACGATGGTGTCGGTCATTTCCTGCGTTGCATTCTCGAATCCGGCCAGATGACCATAGGACGCAAGCTGCAAGACTTCATTGATGACGAAACGCGTGTCGCGCGTCGGGGCGTTGTAAACGGGCATCTCTCTTGTCCCTTATCGGCTTGGGTCTGGCTCGCGGCCTTCCGACCGCTCTTTCTGGATGACGAGTTCGACAAAACTTGTCAGTTCATCGATAGTTGCGGCAATGTCCGCCTGTTGACGGCGAAGGTTTTCGATCCTTTCACGGCACTTCAGGATGGTGACCCGACGCTGCTCGGCACGGCCATCGTCCATGTCGTAAAGGTCGATCATGTCGCGGATTTCCGACAGGCTGAACCCGACGTTCTTGGCGCGCATGATCCACGCAAGGCGCGCGCGATCCCGCCGTGAATAGAGGCGGGAAAGCCCGACCCGCGTTGGCGAAATCAGCCCCTCGTCCTCGTAAAAACGCAAGGCGCGCGCCGTTACGCCGAATTCGCCGGAAAGGTCGGAAATGGTGAACTGGTCACGCTTGAGCACATCGGGTTGATCGAGATGCCCCGTATGATCGCGATTCGTTGCGGGATTGCCATGTGACATTCCCTCAAATTACCTAACCTTTACGTAAACGTCAATCGATGATCCGTTCCAGCGTTCCGTCATCGGCGATGCGCCGATAGAAGCATGTGGCGGCGAGGGTGTGGCATGCCGGTCCAGCAGGTTCGACCCGCAGTTCAACCGCATCCTGATCGCAGTCCACGCGGATTTCGATGACCTTGAGGACGTGGCCGGAACTTTCGCCTTTCATCCACAGCTTGCCGCGCGAACGGGAATGGAAGTGCGCAAACCCGGTTTCACGTGTCTTTGCGAAAGCCTCGGCATTCATGTGCGCCAGCATCAAAAGCGCACCGTTGCGGTGATCGATCGCCACGGCAGTCAGCAATCCATTTCCATCGAACTTGGGCATGAACTCCGTGCCCTGCTCACGGCGGGCAGTTTCCTGGGTATTGCTCAACGGATTATCGGCCTTTCCTTGCGCCTGCGAGACAGCGGATCTTGTTGCATGATAACCACAATAGGCGGCAAAATCCACGATCGTGAAACAATCGACTTCCGCAGACAGCGTGAATGAACGATTAAGCCTGTGCGGTTTGAGGGAATCGCAGACTGAGCAGCCGCAAGGCAGTGCATAAGCGCCAATGTTCAGGGACATACATGAGGGGCCGGCGGGCCATCTGCAGCAGGCCGAAAGGGCCGCGTGGAAAACCTGCCCGGTTGGTGAGGGAAACGGCGAGATGGTCGGGGGGCCATCGCTATCGCGGAACACGCGAACGCCACTGACATTCGTCACGATGGACGCCCGGAACTTCTGGTTCCGGGCGTTTCATTTTCAGGCAGGTATGCCCTGCGAACCCCGCACCGCCCCCAGCGCTTCGTCCAGCACCCGCGCAAAGCAGGCGATATGCACTTGCGCCACTCCCGCTTTGCGCAGGGCGACGATGCAGGCATTTGTCGTCGCACCACTGGTCATCACATCGTCGACCAGCAGGACGTTTGCGTTCTGCAGCGCAGCCAGCCTTCGCGGATGTGGGGCGATTGCGCCGGCCAGCGCGCGCGCGCGCCTTTCGGTTCAATCCGCCCAGTGACGGCGTCGGCTTGCGCCGTACCAGCCCGTCGACGACAAGCCTCTGTCCGGTGGCGCGGGCGATTCCATCGGCGAGCAACGCCGACTGGTTGTAACCCCGCGAAAGAATGCGCCATCGGTGCAGCGGAACCGGCACCACCAGCCAATCGCCATCCAGCGCGGGAAGACGCGGAGCGATCATGCGCGCCATCATCGGCGCAAGCCCGATTCGCCGCCCATGCTTCAGCGCCAGCACCAGCGCGCGCGACGTATCGTTATAGAGCGTTGCCGCAGCGATGCCGGAATGGCGCGGAGGCTCTGCCATGCACGGCGCGCACACCAGTTCCGCACCGGGATCATACCCCTCACCCAGTGGGCGCTGGCACAAGGTGCAGCATGTGCCCGATGGGACCGCCAGCTTTCCCCAGCAATCAAGGCACAAGCCGCCATGCTGTGCCACGGGCACACCGCACAGCGGACAGCGTGGAGGGAACACGAAGTCCAGGATCGGCGTGAGAGCGGCAGTACCTCGCATGGCTTTGCTTGTCCGGTGCGCCCGCCCTCTTGGCAAGAGCCTCATGGAAGGGCAGTGGCGGGGAATGGTCACTTCGCCCCCTGAAATTTTCGCGCCAAAACGGCGCAATGCAATCCGTCGCCGGATGGAGCGCCTGCAGGCAGACTCACAGGCGCCGCGCTACATCGCCGACGATATGGCTGATGATGTCATCGACCGCCTGTCCTTCCTCCGCCATGACCCTAAATCGGCGCTGCTGATTGGTGACTGGACCGGTGCGGTCGGTCGCACATTGACGCAGACAGGCACGGCAGTTGATCGGCGCGATCCGGCTCTTGGAGCTTCAACCATCGATGAAGAAGCACCACTAACTCACAGTATTGGATACGATTTTATCGCAAGCCTGGGGACGCTGGATACGGTCAACGACCTGCCCGGAGCGCTGGTTCATCTGCGCCGCGCACTTGCCGACGGCGGACTGATGATTGCCTGTTTCATGGGCGCAGGCTCGCTTGGCGCGTTGCGCGCGATCATGCTGGAAGCCGATGCCGACCGCCCATCCCCGCGTATTCACCCGCAAGTCGATGTTCGCGCCGGCGGACAACTGCTTCAGCGGTGCGGCTTTGCCGATCCGGTGATCGACAGCCATCACATCGATGTGCGCTTCAGTTCGTTAGACCGGATGATCGGCGATCTGCGCGCGCAAGGTCTTGGCAATTGCCTTGCCCGGCCAGGTGCACCCTTGGGCAAGGCCGCCCTCGCCCGCGCCAGAGCAGCGTTTGCCGCCCGCGCCGACGCCGATGGCAAAGTAACCGAACGGTTCGAAATCCTGACGCTGAGCGGGTGGGCAAAGCCGCTTCGCCCACCCAAGTTCTGATGCGTCAGCCCAGTGCGGCCTGCGCCGCCGCAAGGCGCGCAATCGGTACGCGATAGGGGCTGGCCGACACGTAATCGAGACCGGTCTTCTCACAGAATGCGATCGAGGCGGGATCGCCGCCGTGTTCGCCGCAGATGCCCAGTTTCAGGTCAGGCCGCGTCTTGCGGCCGCGCTCTGCCGCCAGTTCAACCAGTTGGCCTACCCCTTCGATGTCAAGGCTGACGAACGGATCGCGCGGATAGATGCCCTGATCGACGTAAGGGTTAAGGAAGCGGGCGGCATCATCCCTCGAAACGCCAAGAGTTGTCTGCGTCAAATCATTGGTGCCAAACGAAAAGAACTTTGCCTCTTCGGCAATTTCGCCCGCCATCAACGCAGCGCGCGGCAGTTCGATCATGGTGCCGACCATGTATTCGAGCGTCCGGCCCTTCTCGGCAAACACTTCCAGCGCAACGCGGTCCACCAGCGCGCGCAGGATTTCCAGTTCCTTGCGCGTGGCGACAAGCGGAATCATCACTTCGGGGATCGGCGCATCACCGCTCTTTTCAGCCACGTCACACGCCGCTTCGAAAATGGCGCGCGCCTGCATCTCATAAATTTCCGGGAAGGTGATCCCCAGACGGCATCCGCGATGACCCAGCATGGGATTGAATTCATGCAGTTCCCCGGCGCGACGCTTGAGGTGATCGACCCCCAGCCCGGTTACCGCGGCAAGGTCTGCAAATTCAGCGTCGGCATGGGGAAGGAATTCATGCAGCGGCGGATCGAGCAGGCGGATCGTTACCGGAAGCCCGGCCATGACCTCGAAGATTGACTGGAAATCACTGCGCTGTTCGGGCAGCAGCTTGGCGAGCGCCTTGCGGCGGCCCGCTTCATCGTCGGCAAGGATCATCTCGCGCACAGCCGAAATGCGGCCCGCATCGAAGAACATGTGCTCGGTGCGGCAAAGGCCGATGCCCTCTGCGCCAAACTGGCGCGCAACCTGGCAATCGAGCGGGGTTTCGGCGTTGGTACGCACTTTCATGCGGCGGTGCTTGTCTGCCCAGACCATCAGCGTTCCGAAATCGCCGACAAGTTCAGGCTCTACCGTTGCGACCTTGCCCGCCATCACATCGCCGTTCGATCCGTCGAGCGTGATTACGTCGCCCTCCCTGATCTCGCGATTGCCGATGCGCGCGGTGCGGCTGGCCATGTCGATCGACAGCGCCGACGCACCCGAAACGCACGGACGACCCATGCCGCGCGCCACCACGGCAGCGTGACTGGTCATCCCGCCACGCGCGGTAAGAATGCCGCGCGCAGCGTGCATTCCGTGGATATCTTCAGGTGAAGTCTCAACTCGGACGAGGATCACGGCATCGCCGCGTTCGGCCAGCGTTTGTGCGGTATCCGCATCGAACACCACCGCGCCCGATGCTGCGCCGGGCGAGGCTGGCAGGCCTTTGGTCAGCACATCGCGTACAGCCCTGGGATCGAGCGTGGGATGAAGCAGCTGGTCGAGCGCCATCGGATCGATCCGACGGATCGCGGTTGCCTCGTCGATCAGGCCTTCGCCCACCATGTCCACCGCCATCTTCAGCGCAGCCTTGGCGGTGCGCTTGCCCGCGCGGGTTTGCAGCATCCACAGCTTGCCCTGCTCAACGGTGAATTCGATGTCCTGCATGTCGGTGTAGTGCTTTTCCAGCAGGTCGAAAACCGCGGCCAGTTCACCGTAGGCGGCAGGCATTGCCTCTTCCATCGACAATTGCTTGGCCCCGGCGCGGTCTCGTGCGGCCTTGGTCAGGTATTGCGGGGTGCGGATGCCGGCAACCACGTCCTCGCCCTGCGCATTGACCAGCCATTCGCCATAGTAGGCGCGCTCGCCCGTCGCCGGATCGCGGGTGAAGGCAACGCCAGTGGCCGAAGTTTCGCCCATGTTGCCGAAGACCATGGCCTGCACGTTGACAGCGGTGCCCCAATCGGCGGGAATATCGTTCAACCGGCGATAGACCTTCGCGCGGTCCGATTCCCATGAATCGAAAACCGCACCGATGGCGCCCCACAACTGTTCGTGAACGTCCTGCGGGAACGGGCGGCCAAGCTGCTCCTCGACAATCGCCTTGTATTCGCCGACCAGCGCCTGCCAATGCTCGGCACCAAGCTCAACGTCGTTGAAGAAGCCATTGTCTTCCTTGACGATTTCGAGCGCATCTTCAAACCTGTGATGATCGAGACCCAGCACCACGTCCGAATACATCTGCACAAAGCGGCGGTAACTGTCCCAGGCAAAGCGGGCATCGCCCGATCCGGCGGCAAGGCCTTCAACCGTCTGATCGTTCAGGCCAAGGTTGAGCACAGTGTCCATCATGCCCGGCATCGAAACGCGCGCGCCCGAACGGACGGAAACCAGCAACGGATTGACCGGATCGCCGAACACGCGGCCCGTTGCCGCCTCGACATGCTTCACGCCATCGGCAACGCCCGCGCGCAATGCATCATCAAACGTCTTTCCATTGGCGTTGTAATAGGTGCAGACTTCAGTCGTGATGGTGAACCCCGGTGGCACCGGCAGTCCGATCCCGGCCATTTCGGCAAGGTTCGATCCCTTGCCACCGACAATTGTCTTGTCCTTGGCGCGCGCTTCGGTTGAAACTGCACCACCGCCGAAATGGAATACGTATGCGCTCATGCCCGAACAAGGCTCCCTGCGTGTGTCGCTTCTTCCGGGTGCGGCCCGGATTCGGGCCGTCCCTTACCCTTCGATACGTGAAAAGTCCGCCACTTTGTGCACCGCAGCACGGAAACGGTCAAGCAATGCAAGGCGATTGGATCGCTTGTTAGCGTCTGCGTCATTTACCGTAACGGATTCGAAAAAGGCATCGATCGGCGCGCGCAGGCTCGCCAGCGCCGCCATGGCGGCAGTGAAGTCCTCGGCGGCAATGGCGCTGTCGGCTTGCGGGCCTGCGCTTTCAAGCGCGGCAATCAGCGCCGCCTCCGCCGGTTCGGGCGCATAGGCCGGCACAGATGGCGCGCTGGCCATCTGGTCGGCAATGCCCTCGAACGCCGGATCGTCCACCATCACCAACGGGTCTTCCTCGCCATCGGCGGGGATGATGTCAGTGGCGGAGAAGCCCTCCTTTTTGAGGATATTCGCCGCGCGCTTGTACCCGGCGAGCAGGTTGGCGCCATCCTCGGTGCCGACAAACGCCTGAAGCGCATGAACGCGGGCGAGCAGACGGACGAGATCGTCCTCGCCGCCAAGCGCGAACACGGCGTCGATCAGGTCATGGCGGACGCCTGCTTCACGTTGCTGGACTTTGAGGCGGTCGGCGAAGAAGGCAAGAAGGTCACGGACCGCCGAAAACGCTTTTTCTCGAATTTCGTCAGAAACAGGAAGCCGCTCTTTAGCAATTCGCTCGACTTCGGTTAAGTTAGGCACCTTGCCGTCAACCAATTCCAAACCAAAATAGACGTCTGCGTAAACTTGTTGGCCCTCGCGGCTTGTTTCCTGAATATACCAACCGTGGGTCGCTGAGAGCAAAAGCTGTGTAAGCGAAACCCTCAATCTGTTAGATATGATCAGTTGCAGAACCGCAATTGCCGCACGGCGAAGTGCAAATGGGTCCTTCGACCCGGTTGGCTTCTCCGAAATGCAGAAAAACGCAGCAAGCGTGTCCAGCTTATCAGCCAGCGCCACGGCCACTGTCACCGGCGCGGTCGGCACATCATCGCCCTGTCCGACCGGCTTGTAGTGATCGCGGATGGCGTCGGCTACGGCGTTGGGCAGACCTTCGGCGCGGGCGTAATAACCGCCCATAAGGCCTTGAAGTTCGGGGAATTCTCCGACCATCTCGGTGACGAGATCGGCCTTGCACAGCCGCGCGGCGAGTTCGGCCTGATCGGCGAGAATCTCCCTCTCCCCTTCAGGGGAGAGGGTCGGGGTGTGGGGGGCACCGGGCACAGCGCTTGCCGCCCCCACACCCAACCCTCTCCCCTGAAGGGGAGAGGGATTTACGATGCCCTCTTCCACCAGCCAGCGGGCGAGTTTGGCGACGCGCTCGACTTTATCGGCAACCGTGCCCAGCTTCTCGTGAAAGGTAATCCGCGCCAGCTTCTCGGCGTGGACCGAGAGCGGCTTCTTCTTGTCCTGCTCCCAGAAAAAGCGGGCATCCGAAAGCCGCGCGGCCAGCACCTTGCGGTTGCCGTCGACGATTGCCGCGCCGCCGTCTGTCGCCTCGATATTGGCTGTGCACACAAAAGCGTTGGCCAGCCGCGCATCCTCCCCGGCACGTGGAGGGGGACCGCCCCCTTCGACGCCACCTGCGGCGTCGCTCTGGGTAAACTGCGCCTTCGGCGCAGGGTGGTGGAGGGGGCTATCGTCATGGCGCTGCGTGGAAGGAGAGTCCCCTCCACCATGCTGCGCATGGTCCCCCTCCCCATTCTGGGGAGGATACGTGCACACGAAATATTTCTGGTTTATCCGTGCGGTAAGCTGGATAACTTCAGGCGGAACCTCAAGAAACGTCTCATCGAAACGGCCAAGCAAGGGCACCGGCCATTCGGTAAGGCCCGTGTTCTCGATCACCAGTCCTTCATCCTCGACCAGCACCAGGCCAGCGGCCTGCGCCACGGCCTTGGCCTTTTCGCGGATCAGGGCTTCGCGTTCGGCGTGATCGACGATCACATGGCAGGCGCGCAGCTTTTCGGCGTAGTCGCTCGCCCCGCCGATGGTGATTTCGCCATCGTGGTGAAACCGATGGCCACGCGTGGCGTAGCCGGATTTCACGCCGCCCAGTTCGCATTCGACAAGGTCTTCGCCCAGAATCGCGACAATCCCGGAAAGCGGGCGCACCCAGCGCAGCGATTCCGAAGCGAGCGAGGCCGCGCCCCACCGCTGGCTCTTGGGCCAGGGGAAAGCGCGGATGATGGCCGGGATCGCCTCTGCCATCACATCCTTCGTCGCGCGGCCCGGCTTTTCGGTCACGGCAAACCATACGCCGCCGCGCTCGGTCAACTGGTCCTTCGTCAGCCCGGTCTTGCGCAGGAAGCCATCGAGCGCCTGTTCGGGCGCAGAGGTCTTTGGCCCCTTGGTCTCTTCAGACACAGCCTGCGTCGCCAGAGGCAGGTCGCGCGCGATCAGGGCAAGGCGGCGCGGGGTAGACCATACCGTCACCTCGCCCGCCTTCAGCCCGGCAGCGGCAAGCTCTTTCACGAACAGCTTTTCCAGATCGGCACGGGCACCGGCCTGCATGCGCGCCGGGATTTCCTCGCAGAGAAGTTCCAGCAGGAAATCGGTCACTTGGTCCACTCCGGGTATTTGGCAGCCCACTGGTCTTCGAACTTCGCCATCCATGCCTCGCACGATCCGCGCGCAAGATCGCGCACACGGCCCATATAGCTGGCGCGTTCCTGCACCGAGATCACACCGCGCGCCTGCAACAGGTTGAACAGGTGGCTGGCCTCGATCGCCTGCTCATAGGCGGCAATCGGCACATCGTTCGCCAAAGAAAGCTGGCATTCGGCCTCGGCCCGGCGGAAGCCTTCGAACAGGCTTTCGGTATCGGCCACTTCGAAGTTCCACTTCGACATCTGCTTCTCGTTTTCGAGAAACACATCGCCGTAAGTGACTCCGTGATTGTTGAACGCGAGGTCATAGACGTTGTCGACGCCCTGGATATACATCGCCAGACGTTCCAGTCCGTAAGTCAGTTCGCCGGCCACAGGCTTGCAATCGAACCCGCCCATCTGCTGGAAATAGGTGAACTGGGTGACTTCCATCCCGTCGCACCACACTTCCCAGCCGAGGCCCCAGGCGCCCAGCGTGGGCGATTCCCAGTCGTCCTCGACAAAGCGGATGTCGTGAACCAGCGGATCGATGCCGATCACGCCCAGCGATTGCAGGTAAAGCTCCTGCAGGTTCGCCGGGCTGGGCTTCAGGATCACCTGATACTGATAATAGTGCTGCAACCGGTTGGGGTTTTCACCATAGCGGCCGTCGGTGGGGCGGC
Organism: Novosphingobium sp. CECT 9465; assembly: GCF_920987055.1. Taxonomy (NCBI): domain Bacteria; kingdom Pseudomonadati; phylum Pseudomonadota; class Alphaproteobacteria; order Sphingomonadales; family Sphingomonadaceae; genus Novosphingobium; species Novosphingobium sp. CECT 9465. The sequence continues at coordinate 1,548,369 of NZ_CAKLBX010000001.1, read as the reverse complement.
GGCAGGGCTGCACGAACGCGGCATTCCACGGTTCAGGTCCCAGCGCGCGCAGCGTGGTGGCGGGGTGGAACGTGCCCGCCCCCATCCGCATATCGTGAGGCTGAAGGATCAGGCAGCCCTGCTCGCTCCAGAACGCATGAAGGCGCAGGATCATGTCCTGCAGGCACAAGGGCGCTTTGGGCGGCGTGTTCAGTGTATCGACCATGGTCGCGCGGCTTTGGCCGATAGGGCGCGCCAAATCAACCTTTTCGGGCGCAATTCACTGCGCCGTTGCATCGTGAAAAGGCTTCGTTCATGCCCGGCGGGTAAGGACAGGGCCATGACGATCAGACAGACCTTTGCCACGGCCATCGCCATTGCCGCCATCGCCCTGAGCGGCGCTGCGCAGGCCCGCGCTCCTGCACCGAAGCCTGCGGTTGCGGCCCCCGCCCCGGCGCGACAGATGAAGCCCGCGCTGTGGAAAGTGGCGGACGAGGATACCACGATCTACCTGTTCGGCACCGTCCACGCCCTGCCGAAGAACCTTGCGTGGCTGGATGGCCCGGTTGGCGATGCATTGAATGCATCGGATCAACTCATAACCGAAATTCCCGATGTGCCCGCCGCGCAACAGCAGAAAGTGGTGCAGGCCATCGGCTTGCTGGAAGGCGAAACGCTGCGGTCTCTGATGACCGACGAGGACCGCGCTGCCTATGAAGCTCTGCTGGCGCGGCTGAAGATTTCGCCTGAGGCGTTCGACCGGGCAGAACCGTGGCTGGCCGGCATCACCATCGGCACGATGCCCTATGCGATGGCGGGATACGGCACGGGCGATGGCGCGGAAAGCGTGCTGCGCAAGGCTGCGGCGGCCAAGGCCAAGCAGACTGGCGCGCTGGAAACCATCGAGTTCCAGCTTGGGCTGTTCGACAGCCTGCCGCGCGAGGCGCAACTCAGGTTCCTGCGCGAAGCTGTCAGCGGTTTTGATGAATCGTTTACGTTGATCGCGACGATGACCGGGCTGTGGGGCGCGGGCGATCCCGATGCGCTGGCCAAACTGCTCAACGATGAAATGGACGACCCGGACCTTGCCGAAACGCTGCTGTACCAGCGCAACCGCAACTGGGCGGTCTGGGTGCGCAAGCGGCTGGAGCAACCAGGACAGGTATTCGTCGCGGTCGGCGCGGGGCACCTTGCGGGCACCAACAGTGTGCAGGATGTGCTGAAGCGTCAGGGCGTTGCCACGGTGCGCGTGCAGTGAAGCTTCTCCTGCGCCTCGCACTGTTCGCTGCACTGGGCATGCTCGTCACCTGCATGGGCAAGGATGACGACAAGCCCAAGGTCGATGCGCGGGTGGCGCTGTGGCAGGTGATGGACAAGGCCGGGACGGTGCGCGGTTACCTGTTCGGCACGGTCCACGCGCTGCCGCCGGGCACGCAGTGGCTGCGCCCCGCGATCACCGATGCGCTGGCAAAGTCTGACCGGCTGGTGCTGGAAATCGCCGAACCGCTGAACCAGACGGTGGCGGGCGAGGCGCTGGCGCGGCTGGCGGGCACGGCTGGCCTGCCCCCGCCATCGCAACGCCTGCCGGTGGCCTATCGCGACGAACTGGCCGCCGTTTACAGAAAACTCGGCCTTTCGGACGCGGATTTTGCCGATACCGAAAGCTGGGCGGTGGCGCTGCAACTGGCAGCCATAGCCGGGCAAAAGGCCGGGGCCGACCCACAAAGCGGGGTCGAGCCGAAGCTGCGCGCACTGGCGGGCGCAAAACCGATTGCCGGGTTCGAAACCATAAACAGCCAGTTCGGCATCTTCGACACCCTTCCCGCCCGCCAGCAGCAAGTGCTGCTGCAGGAAGTGGCCGTCGAGGCATCGAGCAACAGCGACGAGGAAGCCGACATGGTCGCCATGTGGCTGCGCGGCGACGACCTCGGCCTGTCGCGCGAGGCAAGCCGCGGTTTCCTCGCGGATTCCGGTCTGCACGAAGCCCTGCTGACCAACCGCAACCGCGCCTGGGCCGATCAGCTTGACGCGATGCTCAAGGCGGGCGCGAAACCGTTCGTGGCCGTGGGCGCCGCGCATCTCGCGGGGTCGGACAGCCTGCAACGCCTGATGATGGCGCGGGGTTGGACGATCAAGCGGGTGCCTTGAGGGGGAATGTTCCCCCCTTTCGTGCCATGCCCTGATTCAGGGATTTCCGGCTAGCCTAGCCAATCGCATCTGGGCGGCTTTGCGAAGTGCTGGCCATTCGGTTGTGGGTTTCAACTGCAGTGCCCCGGCGTTTCCACTCAGCGCTTTGGTCATTGCGATCATTCCGGACCTGCAAACCCACCAAGGCTCCAATTCACCGGAAAGTTTCTGTTCTTCAGCCAATGCGTCGATTGCGATAGCAGGAGGAAGCCGCCCGGAAGCAAAAAGAAAGCGCAAATCGGGTATGATGAGCATATCCCATGCACGCAAGCTCTCAAGGCTTGCCTGATCGAGGCACCTGCTCGCATCATAGGCCATTCGCGTGCGTGCCACGAGGAAGGTTCTCAGGCTTCTAGGCCCGTCAATTACCGCCAAACGCCTAGCAAGTTCATAGAGGTACGGCGTGGGCAGCGTCGCGGCATTTCGCTCAAGCCAATCCAAGGTGGCCGGATCATCGTAAGGTTTGTCAAACACAGCTTGAAAATCAGTGTCGAAGCCGAAGTTCGGCGGAATATCTGGATTGTCAAATGTACCGTATGACACAGCCTTCACTTTAGCGGGATCAACGGAAGGAATGATCTGGAAATTTTCGACCTTGGATTGATTTCTCGCCAACGCTGAAAGCTTTACAGCCGCAGGGGCATTCACTGATGCTGCCGCATCCAGCCAAGCCTGCCCTCTGGCTGCGTCTTTGGGAACATACTTTCCAGCCAGATAAAGCTTGCCCAAGCTGACCGCTGCAGATGGAAACCCGCCAGTAGCAGCCTGTTCAAAAAGCTGCACCGCGCGCGGCACGTCACGCGATGTACCTTTCCCGGCGATCAACAGATTCGCTAACAGGTCTGCCGCCGCCGGGTTCCCACGCCTAGCCGCAACTTCGAGGTGCTGAACCGCTTCTTTATGGTTTGGCTGAAATCGCTCAGCAGTACCAAGTACGGAGCCGAGAAAGTAATGCACGGCAGGGCTGTCGGTCACACCTGCCGAGCGTCGTAGAATTTTAACAGCCTCGGCAGCTTTTGCGGGCAAGGTCTCCAACGTCAAAGCTGCAATTGCCAAAGAAGGCCCAGCTTCGCCATTTTCCACCCTTGCCGCACAGTCCGGATTGGCGTGAACTGACTCGACAGTATAATCCCGGCATGCTGGGTCAAATTTCAACGCCTTGCCATCGCCCTGAAACGGCGCTGTAGGATCAGCAGGGTTTACGATGACGTTCGGCGCAGGAACTGCACTGGCGAGAAGAAGAGCAAGCAACATCCTCCACATATGGGTCTGACCTTCATTCCGTGTAAAGTGCCGTATTGTCTCAATATGGGGATACTCACACTGTCTGCGGTCTTTGCGTGTAGGATCAGCGCTACACGCCCACCCCCACAACCCTTGCATTTCCCGGCAAACCCGCTAAGGGCCGCCGCTTCCCTGTCATGGTCATCCCTGGAGGCGTGGCGGAGGAAGTTTTGAAACAGAAATCTTGAAAAGGTACTGACACATGAGCGAAACGCTTACGCTGTCGGCTGAGACGCGCGATCGGGCAGGCAAGGGAGCCTCCCGTGCACTGCGTCGCGAAGGCCGCACCCCCGCTGTCATCTATGGCGGCAACGAAGCTCCGGTTGCGATCCATCTGGAAGAAAAGGCGCTCAACAAGGCGCTGGGCACCGGCCACTTCTTCAATTCCGTCGTCGAGCTGACCGTGGGCGGCCAGACCGTTCGCACCCTGCCCAAGGACGTTGCGTTCCACCCGGTTTCCGACCGTCCGCTCCACGCCGATTTCTTCCGCGTGTCGAAGGATTCGGTCGTGCACGTCGATGTGCCCGTGGTCTTCATCAACGAAGAAAAGTCGCCCGGCCTCAAGAAGGGCGGCATCCTCAACGTGGTTCGCCACGAGCTGGAAATGATCTGCGCACCGGATTCGATCCCCGACGACATCATCGTCGACGTTGCGGGTTATGAAGTGGGCGATTCGATCCACATCAGCGCCGTCACCCTGCCCGCTGGCGTGAAGCCCGCGATCAGCGACCGCGATTTCACCATCGCGACGATCGTTGCTCCTTCCGCGCTGAAGAGCGAAGAAGGCGACACGGCGACCGCAGGCTGATCGCCTGACGTTCGGCTCCCGCCCCGGCGGTGAGCGAAAGGATACCCCTTCCGCCCCGCGCGGGAGGGGTTCTTTTTTGGGTTGAGCGTTGCGCAATGCCCACCCCCGACCCCTCCCGCAAGCGGGAGGGGGGAACAGGCGCTGTACTTCGCCCTCCCGCCTGCGGGAGGGCCGCGAGACTTGGGGCACGCAGTAGCCCTAGTCGCAGCGGGGTGGGCGCTATATCACCGCCCCCGCCCGCCAATCAAAGGAACCCGTCGCAATGCAACTCTGGGTCGGCCTCGGAAATCCCGGACCGCAATATGCGCTTCACCGGCACAATGTCGGGTTCATGGCGCTCGATACCATTGCCGAAGTGCACCGCTTCGGCCCGGTCCAGAAGAAGTTCCAGGGCTGGCTGCAGGAAGGGCGGATCGGCACAACCAAAGTGCTGCTGCTCAAGCCCGCCACCTTCATGAACGAAAGCGGCCGCGCGGTGGGCGAGGCGATGCGCTTCTACAAGCTGGGCATGGACGCGCTGACGGTGTTCCATGACGAACTCGATCTTGCCCCGTTCAAGGTCAAGGTGAAGCATGGCGGCGGCACGGCGGGACACAACGGCTTGCGCTCCATAGACCAGCATCTCGGTGCCGATTTCCAGCGCGTGCGGCTGGGCATCGGCCATCCCGGCCACAAGGACCGCGTGACGGGGTATGTGCTGGGCAATTTCGCCAAGGCCGAACAGGACGATCTGGTCGACATGCTCGGCGCGGTCGCTTCGGAGGCCGAATGGCTGGCGCGGGGCGATGGTGTGCGGTTCATGAACGATGTGGCCTTGCGCCAGCAAGGCTGACTGCCGGAAACAAACGAGCAATCAAAAACTGTCGGCGCGATTTACACGGCCCCAAATCTTCACGATCATTAACCACCCAATTCATTGATTTATAACAACTGGCACCACTTTTGCTTAGAGAGTGGCAGAACCGAGTTAACCAATGGGGGTTATTATGAAGATCCGCACTCTCGCTATTGCCGCAACCGCCGCTCTGGGCGCAGCCGCTGCCACGCCGGCTCATGCAACCTGGTGGACGACCCACACGCACTATTGCAACTGCGGCCACAGCGGCGGTTCCAAGTCGTGCGGCGGCACCAGCACCAGCAGCTCCACCACATCGGGCGGCACGACGACTTCGGGCGGAACCACCACTTCTGGCGGCACGACCACTTCGGGTGGCACCACCACTTCCGGCGGAACCACAACGTCGGGCGGCACCACCACGTCTTCGGGCGGCACCTCGGTTCCTGAACCCGGCATGCTCGGCATGATGGCGCTCGGCCTGCTCGGCGTCGGCTTTGCCCGTTTGCGCAAGGTCAAGCCGCGCGCCTGAACGACGCGAGGTTCTCAGCCGCCCTGTGCGGCAGAAAACCTCGCCAGGCTGCGCTTGAACAAGGCGTTGCCCGGATCGGCGTCACTGGCCTGCTTCAACAGCGCAAGGCCGGTCGCGCGATCCTTGCCCCCCGCTGCCCGGACATAGCCTGCCATATAGGTGGTGTCCGGGTCTTCGGGCCGAAGCGCCCTCGCCTGATCGGCGGCGGCAATGGCCTCGTCGGTCCGGCGAGCATGGCTCAACGCAAGGGCCAGCCGCTTGAGCACTTCAGCATCCTTGCCCTGTTGCGCAAGCTGGCCATAGGCTGCAATCGCGCCGTTCCAGTCTTCGCGTTCCAGCGCTGCCTGCCCCTTGCGGTTCAGGTCAGCCGCCTGTCCGTTTCGCGCAGAGGCCAGCCTTGTACGCAAGGGATCGGCATCGGCGCTGCCCATGGCGCGGGCTGCCTTTTCCGCCAGTTCCAGTTCACGCGGCCCTGCCAGCATGCTGTCCGAAAGCGGGCGCACCGTGGCATAGGCCGCAGCGGCATCGCCGGTGGCGAGTTGCGCCTGCGCCAGCATCAACCGCGAATAGGGATTGTTGGGCGACCGCGTGAGCGCGCGCTGGAACATCGCCCGCGCCTGTTCGGGATGGCCGGTGCGCAACATCGCCTCGGCATAGGTCAGCCCATTGGCAGAGACCGGATCGAGTGTGCTTTCCTGCTTTGCCAGCACGGATCGCACCTGATCCCATTCGCCCTTCATCGCAGCGAACTGCACCTTGAGGTCGATCACGCGCGGATCGTCGGGTGCGATGGCAGCGGCGCGCCCGGTCATCGCGACAGCATCGTCCAACTTGCCTTCGATGTCATAGGCAGTGGCGCGCGCGATCCACGGATCGGGCACTTTGGGATAGCGCTTTGCCGCACGTTCAAGCATGGCATGGGCATCGGCCAGTTTGCCGCGCCGGACCGCGATATCAGCGCCCAGCATCAGGGCGTCGAAATTGTCGGGCTGCAAACGCGCAAGCGCAGCCACCTGCCGGTCCGCACCGTCAAGATCCTGCGCGTCGATCAGGAACCGGGCATAATCGCGCAGCAACAGCGGATCGCCGCCCGCCGCAGCACCACGTTTCAGCGCCTCAAGCCCGCCCTGCGTGTCCTTGAGCGCAATCTTTGCCGCCGCCCGCACCCGCCAGGCAGACGGAGCATCGTCGGCACCAAGCAAGGCCAGCGCCTCATCGGCATGGCCGCGCAACAGCGCCGCCTCGGCCTTGATCCGCGCCAGTTCTGCGCCCTTCAGGCCCAGCCGTTCAAGCCGGTCGGCACTCGCTTGCGCGCCATCACCATCACCCAGCCGCAATTGCACCCTGGCCAGCAGCTTCAGCAGTTCGACATCGTCGCCCTTGTCCGCCAGCGCTGCCGCCAGATCGACACGCGCCGCGCCCAGTTCCATCGCGGCAATTTCCGCGCGCGCCCGCGCAATGCGCTCCGCAGGATCATCGCCGCATGATGCGATCAACAGGGCGAGCGGTAGAATCAGGGCCTTCTTCATGCGGCAATTCTCGCAAAAACCCCTGAAATTTTGGTGAAGCGCCGCGCCACCAAAAGCGTCGGAAAAGTTTACGAACACAACTTTGTTAATCATCCGTAATGGCGGTTATCCGCCATTGGCACGATATTTGCTGAACTTTCTGTCAACCATATCCAGACGTCACAGTAGACAGGGGACCAGCCATGAACGCCTTGAAAATGCTTACGGGAATTGCAGCTTCTGCCTCGCTCGCGTTTGCCGCTCCGGCGTTCGCGGATTCGATCACGCTTGGATCGACCGACATCGGCAAGAGCTTTTCGCTCAACTATGATGGCTTCTCTGACGGCACGGCGATTTCCGGCCTGACCGGATCGACCACCTTCACGCTGACCGGCGTGTCGGGCAACGATTATACCTTCGATTACGCCGTGGCGAACACCAGCTCCGCGCCGGTGACGGGTTCGCGCATTTCCAGCTTTGCGTTCAACACCGATCCGAACATTTCGTCGGCCACCAGCACGGGCGCGTTTGCCTATACGACGCTGTCGTCCAATTATCCCAACGGCATCGGCACGGTGGACGTGTGCTTCAAGGACGCATCGACCGGCAGCTGTGCGGGCGGCGGCAGCGGAGGCTTGACCCTTGGGGAGAGCGGAACCGGCGCGTTCACGCTCAGCTTCTCATCCCCTGTCAGCGCGCTGACCCTGAGCGACTTCTACGTGCGTTATCAGTCGATTGCCGGGGTTCCGGGGATTTCGTCAGCCAGCGGTGCCGGCACGATCAGTTCGACTAGCGGCGGCGGCTCGACCGGCGGTACGCCAGTGCCTGAACCGGGCATGCTGGGTCTGCTCGGCGCGGGACTTATCGGCCTTGCGATGGCGCGCCGTCGCACAACGGCAAGGCACACGCTCGCAGCCTGATGCCTCGCGTCCGTGGGGGCCGCTGCGCTCCCACGGCGTTCAGCCTTTGCCAGTCATGTCGCTTGTAAACACGAGCGCAGCACACCCTCCCCGCTGCACTAATTTCGCCGTCGGCTCAATAAGTCGCGCTCCCTCCCTTAAGAGAGCGACTATCTGACAGGTCAAGTGTCACTGACCAATTTCAGCTCTTGTTTCGCGTGCTTTTGCGTTGAGTCGGACGAGCAGTTTTCGGGCGAGGGCGATGCGGACGACCATTTTGGGTTTACCTTGGTCGAGCAGGCGTTGGCGGAACTCTGCCATGGCCGGATCGAATTTTCGCACGATGTCGGCGACGAGGAAGAGGATCGAGCGGACAGAGCTTCTTCCACCACGGATAGATCGGGCACCGGATCGTTTGCCGCTGTCGTTCGCGATGGGCGCAAGGCCTGCAAGTTTGGCGATGGCCTTGTTCGACAGGGTTCCGATTTCGGGCAGTTCGGCCAGCAGGGTGGCAACGGTGCGATCTGCCACGCCCTTGACCGAGCGCAGTGTGCGATCAAGCGCGGTCCAGACGGGATCGTGTTCGATCAGGCCTGCGATTTCACGGGCCAGCGCTTTGGCTTGGGTATTGAAGAAGGCGATAGTCTCTTTCAAGCTGGCAAGGGCAAGCGGATCGCGGGTAGAATGAAGCCGCTGCTTCTGCACTGTGAGGTCGCCTGTCACTTGCCGCAACCGGGCAGAAAGCGCGCTAAGCCTTTGTTGTTCGTCGCAAGGTGGCGGCGTTGGCCGTAGCCGCCGTGCCGCAGCAAAGCAGGCGATGACCTCTGCATCGATACGGTCGGTCTTCTCCAGCCGCCCCATCGCCTCGGCAAAATGCCGTACCGCTCTGGGATTGGTCAGGGCACAGGGCATGCCTGCGCGCCACAGCGCCAGGAATGCGTCCTGTTCGAGCCCGCCACTGGATTCCATCACCACCAGTCCCGCGCCATGGCGACCGGCCCAGTCCGCCAACGCAGCAATTCCCGCCTCATCATTGGCGAACCGGCGATAGCCGCCGGCCTCGATCCAGCCATCAAGCCAGGCCTTGCTAACATCCACTCCACAAATCGTTTCGATCACGGTAACCTGCCTTGTCCGTACGGTTGAGACACCTGCCGACTATTCGGTCGTGCGTGACAAGCGGTGCTGGTCCCAGGCTCCCTTACGGTTACTGCCTGAGGGGTGACGGGCGACAGCACCGCAGCGCCGGGGTGGGTGGCCACCCACCCCGGCGATCAGCCGATTACATCGCAATCAACCAACAACGTCCAGATACAAGGGGCGGGGGGTGGGTTTACGACCGCTGTATTTGCAACAGATGTAAAAGATTTAATCGCCTAGCCTTTCCGTGCCTGATCGAGATGGTCCCGGATCGTTGCGTTGTCCGGGGCCTTTCGTGCGGCTTCGGTAAGCAAGGCCAGCCCGCGGTCACGGTCCACGCCGCTTTGTATCAGCAACCAGCCCAGGGTATCCATTACCGACGCATTGCCAGGTGCCTGTTTCAGTGCCCTGTTGCCGAAATCGATGGCCACGCGCGTATTGCCGACCTTGCCCTGCGCTACCGCCATGTTGTTCAACACCAACGGATTGCGGCCATCCGTAACGGCGAGAATCCGCTCATAAGCTGCGATCGCATTGCCCCAGTTCTCGCGGCGCATCGCCGTGTCGGCCTCGGCCAGCGTTGCCGCGAGCGCTTGCGGGGTGGGATACCTCGCCTTTTCGGCAAGCTGCGCGGCCTGTGAATCGCCTGCGGCTGTTGCAGCGCTCGCCAGCAGCCGCAGATCTGCTGGATCGCTGGTCAGCGCACTACCGAATGGGCGCAGCGTCTCAAGCGCTCCGGCGGCATCGCCTGCTGCCAGTTGCGCCTTTCCGAGTTCCCGGCGGACCAGCGCACTTTGCGGGTTGCGGGTCAGCAACGGCTGGAGCCTTGCGCGGGCCTGCTCCGGCTGTCCAAGGGCGACAAGGGACTGAGCATAAAGCACACTCGACTGGTCATTGCCTTCCAGCGCCTTCTCATTTGCCTGAAGGATGCTGCGTACGGTCTTCCAGTCCTTGCGCCCGGCAGCGCTTTGCGCCTGAAGATAGGCAACCTTGGCACCGCCGCGCACATCGGCAAGGCTCGCCAGAACTGCATCCATCTCCTTTATACGCCCAAGATCGCCCAGCACTGCCGCCTTTCCGGCAAGCGCCGCAAGATTGCCCGGATAGGCGCTGGTGGCCCCATCATAAGCATCAAGCGCTTCGGCAAGGCGACCTTCGGCTATGAAAACTTCGGCATCGGCCAGCCGCGTATCAATCAGGCCGCGATCGGCGGCTTTGGCCCGGTTGACCAGATCGCGCGCCTGCGCGGTATTGCCGTTCATCAGGCTGAAGCGTGCAAAGTCCGCCAGCTGCCGTGCGTCGGCCCTGCCTTTGACACCGCCTTGGGCGCCCTTGGCAAAGGCTTGCCCCGCCCCTTCGCGATCATCATTGGCCAGCAGGGCCAAAGCCCGCAACCGCTGTGCCGCCGAGGATGCATCCGATCCCAGCGCGGCCAGCGCCTCATCCGCGCGGTTGCGCAGCAGCGCCGCTTCGGCCAGCAGCAGCCCGAAATCCGCCGGTCGGCGCGCGGCGGCAATCCTGTTCAGGGAAGCATCTGCGGCAATGCCATCGCCCATTGCCAGCGCATTGCGCGCATGGAGTTCCAGCAGGGCGGGATCGTCGGGACTGGTCGCCAAGGCCGCCGCCAGATCAACTTGCGCTGCCCGATAATCATGCTCACCGAAAGCCTTGCGCGCGCGCTCGACACGCTCCTGCGGGCTTTCGCTGCACCCCAGCAGGGTCAATGCGGCGACAATCGCGGCGTACTTAAGCATTGCGGCAACACTCCTCCATTGCGGAGCTTTCTGCCGTGAAGTGTTGAATCTTCCGTGAAGGTTTCCAAAACCTCCAACCATCGCTAAGGGCGCGAGCCAGACAAGGAGTGTGGATAATGGGTTTTCGTTGCGGGATCGTCGGTCTTCCCAATGTCGGCAAGTCGACGCTGTTCAACGCACTGACCGAAACACAGGCGGCACAGGCGGCGAACTACCCGTTCTGCACGATCGAACCCAACGTCGGCAATGTCGGCGTGCCCGACCCGCGCCTTGACGAACTGGCGCGCATCGCCGGCAGCCAGAAGATCATCCCCACGCAGTTGGGTTTTGTCGACATTGCCGGACTGGTGCGCGGCGCCTCCAAGGGAGAGGGCCTTGGCAACCAGTTCCTTGGCAATATCCGCGAAGTGGATGCCATCGTTCACGTCCTGCGCTGTTTCGAGAATGACGATATCCAGCATGTCGACAACAAGGTCGATCCGGTATCCGATGCCGATACGGTCGAAACCGAACTGATGCTCTCCGATCTCGAAAGCCTCGAAAAGCGGGTCCCGGCAGCGCAGAAAAAGGCTGCCCAGGGCGACAAGGAAAACAAGCTGATCGCCTCGGTGCTCGGTCAGGCACTCGACCTGCTGCGGGAAGGCAAGCCTGCTCGGCTGACCAAGCCCAGGGACGAGGAAGAGGAGCGCGTGTTCAAGCAGGCGCAATTGCTCACCGCCAAGCCGGTCCTGTATGTCTGCAATGTCGATGAGGAAAGCGCAGCAAACGGCAACGCCTTCTCCGCCCGCGTGTTCGAAAAGGCCAAGGCAGAGGGCGCGAACGCGGTCATCGTTTCAGCAGCCATCGAATCCGAACTGGTCGGCATGGACCCCGAAGAACGCACCGTGTTCCTTGAAGAAATGGGCCTCCACGAAACGGGCCTCGCCCGCGTGATCCGCTCAGGCTACGAACTGCTGCACCTGATCACGTTCTTCACCGTAGGTCCCAAGGAAGCGCGCGCGTGGACCACGCATCAGGGCGCGAAGGCTCCTGAAGCTGCTGGCGAAATCCATTCCGACATGCAGCGCGGTTTCATCCGCGCCGAAACCATCGCCTATGACGATTTCGTCTCACTCGGCGGAGAATCAGCCGCGCGCGATGCGGGCAAGCTGCGCCAGGAAGGCAAGGAATACGTCATCCGGGATGGCGACGTCCTGCACTTCAAGTTCAACGTCTGATCTGCGGGCCGCAATAGCCGGGCACGATTTTCGACGCGGCACGTTCCCGTGGCTCAACCAGCTATGAGGGGCGCTGAACGGTCATGGTCGACAAGTCGGAAAAAGTCGTGTGGCTGGCGCGTATAGGGTTTGCCACGCGCGGGGTTGTCTATGTCCTGCTGGGATACCTTGCTCTTACCACCGCAAAGTATCAAACGGTTGATGACGGGGCAGGTGATGCTTTTGCGATGATGGCTGAAGTGCCCGTCGGCTGGGCCGTGCTCTACATCGCTGCGGCAGGGCTTCTGGGCTATGCGCTTTACCGCTTTTCCGCGGCCCTGTTCGACATTGAACGCAAGGGAACCGGCGCGAAGGGTTTGGCACACCGGGCTGGCTACTTCGCTAGCGCCGTGGTCCACACGGGTATGGCATGGACAGCGGCAAAATTCGCCGGTGGCGCCAGACACGCGGGCGAGGACCAATCGGCACGGTGGGCCGAAAGTGCCCTCGGATATTCCCTTGGCTCAACGGCGTTGGGCATTGTCGGAATCGCGCTGATAATTGCAGCCGCGCTTCAGGCGAGGAACGCTGTCACTGCCGATTTCATGAAGCACGTGTCATCGCGCGCACCGCAGGCAACATGCTGGATCGGCCGCGCCGGACATGCCGCAAGATCTGTGGTATTCGCGGTGATCGGCTGGTCGCTGCTCCGCTCAGCATGGTTCGAACGCAGCAGCGAAGTGCTGTCTCTGGGCGGTGCGATCAACGATTTGCGCGGCACCGGCTGGACGTTCACGCTGGTAGCGGCAGGGCTATTGCTGTTCGGCGTGTTCAGCATCATTCTTGCGCGCTATCGGACGATCCCCGATCCATCGCCAGACAGGTCGTTCAGGTGATCGGCATCAGATGGAACGGCACTGCACATCGCCGGATGCTTCATAGACGGGCCTCTCGAACGCGTCGGTGATCACCAGCTTGCCCTTGAACTGCTGTCCGGTGCCGAGCGGTGTAATCGGACCGGAGGCAGTAAGGGTCAGCGCATTCTCCTTGCCGGTATAGCGCGACCAACTGCCCAGCGGCATGCGGGCGCTGCCGGTATCGGGGGCAAGGACGATCACCGCGTCCTCAACCTTGATCACCCCGCGCTTGTCCTGCGCCAGCAGCACCGCGCCAATCCCGCCGCCATCCGCCACAAATGCGCAGCCGGTGCCGTGCAGCTTGTGTTGGGTGATATCGGGATAGAGGATCGGCTGCGGAGCCATCGGCTGGACCGGCGGCTTGATGTCCTGCGCGGCTTCCACTGCCGCAATCGCCTCTGCGTCGGTCGGCGCCTTCTCCTCGCACCCGGCAAGACAGAGGCAGATCAAAGCACTGCGAACAAAAGCCTTCATCACTTCCTCCCGAACAGTTTCTCGATATCGCCGTGGGCCAGCTTGATCCACGTCGGGCGTCCGTGATTGCACTGGCCGGAGCGTGGCGTCACTTCCATTTCGCGTAGCAGGGCGTTCATCTCGGCCACCGACAGCACCCGCCCTGCCCGCACAGACCCATGGCAGGCCATCGTGGCCAGGATCAGATCGAGCTTCTCGCCCAGCAACAGCGCATCGCCGTGCAACGCAAGATCGTCTGCCACATCGGCGACCAGTTTGGCCGGATCGCCCTTGGTCAGCGCTGCGGGAATAGCGCGGACCAGCATGGCGCCGGGGCCGAAGCGCTCCAGCACCAGCCCGAATTCCGCCAGCTTGCCCGCCGCTTCCTCAAGCCGGTCGCAGGCGACTTCCTCAAGTTCGACGACTTCGCCGATCAGCAGTGCCTGGCTGGGTGCAGTCCCCTGCCCCGCCCCGCCCGCGCGCAACCGTTCCAGCACCAGCCGTTCGTGCGCGGCGTGCTGATCGACGATCACCAGCCCGTCCTCGGCCTCTGCCACGATATAGGTGTTGGCCACCTGCCCGCGCGCCACGCCCAACGGATGCTGCGCCGCTGCCACGACCGGCTCCGAAGCCTCCTCCGCCCGCGCCGCCATCGGTGCCATCACCGATTGCTCATAACCGCGCCATGCCTGCCCGGCATCGGCAACGCGCGCTTCGGGCCTCCACGGTTGCGCAAAGATTGACGCCTGCTGCGGTGGCGCGATCGGTTCTGCCTGCCACGCTGCCATGGCGCTGGCGGATGGGGCTTGCGCTGAACGCCGGTCGCCGCTCGACAAGGCATGGCGCAGGCCGGAAACAACCATGCCGCGCACCAGTTGCGGATCGCGAAAGCGCACTTCGGTCTTGGCCGGATGGACATTGACGTCCACTTCGCTGCCCGGAACCTGCAGAAACAGCGCCAGCACCGCATGACGATCGCGCGCCAGCATATCGGCATAGGCACCGCGCACCGCGCCGATCAGCAGGCGGTCCTTCACCGGCCGGCCATTGACGAACAGGTACTGGTGATCGGCCACGCCGCGATTGAACGTGGGCAGGCCTGCCACACCGGTCAGGTGATAATCGCCGCGCACCAGATCGACCTTGACCGAATTGCCCGCCAGTTCACGCGCCACCAGTTGCGCCACGCGCGCCTCCAGTGTCTCGTCGGGCTGGACGTGCAAAGCGCGGCGGCCATCATGCTCCAGCGTGAAACCCAGATCGGGCCGTGCCATGGCAAGACGGCGCACCACGTCCAGCGCCGCCGCCCATTCGGAGCGAGGGCTTCTCAGGAACTTGCGGCGGGCGGGTATCTTCTCGAAGAGCTGCTCAACGCGGACGCGGGTGCCCGGCGGCAAGGCGGCAGGGCCTTCGGACAGCAATGCGCCATTGTCGACGACGCGCTTCCATCCATCAGCGATTCCCTGGGGGCGACTCTCGATGGTTACCCGCGCGACCGATGCAATCGACGGCAGGGCCTCTCCGCGGAAGCCGAGCGTTTCGACCTCTTCGATCGCCTCGTCAGGCAGTTTCGATGTGGCATGGCGCTCCAGCGCCAGTTCGATCTCGTCCGGCCGCATGCCGCACCCATCGTCAGACACCTCGATCATCGCCAGACCGCCTTCGGAAAGGCGCACATGGATGTGCGTTGCGCCCGCATCGACGGCGTTTTCAACCAGTTCCTTCAGCGCACTGGCAGGCCGTTCCACCACCTCGCCAGCGGCGATGCGGTTGATCAAAGTTTCAGGAAGGCGGCGGATCATGGGCATGGTCCGACCCAGCCTAGCGCCGAACCCGCGTTATTTCGAGACAAGCGGTGAAGTTATCCATCCAATCCGGCACAAGGCTATGGGTTTTGCCAATCACCCCTGCTAATGAGCCGCCTTCCCGGGCGCACATTCTGGAGGGGTCTGGCGCGTGCCCGTGCGCCAGGCCGCAGTTTATTTACGGATTTCCTGATGGCTTCGATCTTTTCCCGATTCTTCAAGTTCGGCACCCAGAATATCGCGATCGACCTTGGAACGGCCAATACCCTGGTATATGTCCAGGACCGCGGCATCGTTCTGAACGAACCTTCCGTCGTCGCCATCGAAACAATCAACGGAATCAAGCGTGTCAAAGCCGTGGGCGATGATGCCAAGATGATGATGGGCAAGACGCCCGACAACATCGAAGCGATCCGCCCCTTGCGCGATGGCGTGATCGCCGACATCGAAGTTGCCGAGGAAATGATCAAGCATTTCATCCGCAAGGTGAACGGATCGAAAAGCCTGCTGCGCTATCCCGAAATCGTGATTTGCGTACCATCGGGCGCGACGTCGGTTGAAAAGCGCGCGATTCGCGATGCGGCCAGCAATGCCGGCGCCAGCCAAGTCTATCTCATCCTCGAACCGATGGCGGCGGCAATCGGTGCAGACATGCCCGTTACCGAGCCGGTCGGCTCGATGGTGGTCGACATCGGCGGCGGCACGACCGAAGTCGCCGTGCTGTCGTTGCGAGGGCTTGCCTATACCACATCAGTGCGCGTGGGTGGTGACAAGATGGACGAGGCGATCGTGTCCTACGTGCGCCGCCACCACAACCTGCTGATCGGTGAAGGCACCGCCGAACGCATCAAGAAGGACTATGGCATCGCCACGATCCCGGCTGATGGCGTGGGCGAAACCATCGCGATCAAGGGGCGCGATCTGGTGAACGGCGTACCAAAGGAAATCACCATCACACAGGCCAATGTGGCCGAGGCCCTGTCCGAACCGATCGGCGCCATCGTCGAAGGTGTGCGCATCGCCCTGGAAAACACCGCACCGGAACTGGCCGCAGATATCGTCGATCAAGGAATCGTGCTTACCGGCGGCGGCGCATTGATTCGCGGGCTTGATGAACATCTTCGTGAAGAAACCGGCCTTCCGGTCAGCGTTGCCGAAGATCCGCTGTCATGTGTGGCGCTGGGCACCGGCCGCGCGATGGAAGATCCGATCTATCGCGGCGTTCTGACCACCGCCTGATCGCAAGCAACGGGTTGCAATGCGGCTCCCGAAAGGGGTCGGCTTGAAAGGGTGAACGGATGGCGCGGTCGCGGGACCGGCGCCCGGGCTATTCGCGCAGGGCGCAGTACGGGATATTCACTGGCTACGTGATCGCCATCCTGGGCGTCATGGCCGGTGTGGTCGTGCTCGTCACGTCGCTGATCAACCCGGAGGCTTTCTCCTTCGCGCGCAGTTCTGCGGCGGAAGTCGCGCGTCCGCTCGGTAAGGCCGGTGCCGCGGGTCGGGCAAGCGGTCAGGGCGTTTTCGGCGCGATCGGCGCCTACTTCAAGGCAGGACAGCAAAACGCGGATCTTCGGCGCGAAGTCGATGCCGCCCGTGCCAGCGCCATATCCATGCAATCACTGCAGGATGAAAACCGCCGACTGAAGGCCCTGCTGGGGATTGTCGATCCGGCGCGCAAGCCTGTGGCGACAGTGCATCTCATCGGATCAACGGCATCGAGCACCCGTCGCTTCGCGGTGATCGATGCGGGGTTGCGGCAAGGCGTGAAGCCGGGCTTCCCCGTGCGTGCGGCGTCCGGCCTGATCGGGCGCGTGATCGAGGCGGGTCCAGATACGGCGCGTGTTCTCCTGGTAACCGATCCCGAAAACGTCGTGCCGGTCCGGCGCTCACGCGATGGTCTTGCCGCGTTCGTGCAAGGGGCTTCGAACGGACGCATCGATATCCGCCTGATCAATATGGGCGTGAACCCGGTCAGGAAGGGCGATGTCTTCGTTACATCCGGCTCTGGCGGGTTGTATCCGCCAGGCATTCCCGTGGCGGTGGCGACCGACCCGCACCGCGATGGTGCCACCGGGCACCTTGCCGCTGACCCTGCCGATCACGAATTCGTCATCGTCGAACCAAGCTACCAGGCGCAGGCCAGCGCACAGTTGCAACAGATCACAAAGGACGGCGCGGCCACCCCCGCCGAAGCGCCGTGACCTGGACCGGGATCGGCACAGCAAGTGACGAGGTCGTGCGCAAGCGGATCAATCGCGAACCGCTCCCGGTTCTTGCCGTCGGCCTGCCGTGGGCCAGCATCATCCTTGCATCGATGGCCAGCTTCTCTCCGATCATCGCTTCCGCTCCGGTCCTGCCGCCCGTCGCCTACATGATGTTGCTCGGCTGGCGCATGATGCGACCGGGCATGTTGCCCGTCTGGGCGGGGTTGCCGCTCGGCTTTGTAGACGATCTCTATTCCGGCCAGACGTTCGGCTCCGGTATCCTGCTCTGGTCGATCACCATGCTGGCGATGGAAGTGATTGACGAGCGCTTCCTGTGGCGCGGATTCGGCCAGGACTGGATGGTCGCCAGTGTGCTGACCACAATCTACCTCGCGCTTTGCGCATCGTTGGCCGGGATTGCCACGGGTTACCCGCTGCCCATCGTGATCGTGCCGCAAGTGTTGATATCGATCATGCTTTACCCGGTCATCACGGGCATTGTCGCCTTGCTGGACCGGGTGCGCCTGCTGCCCCTCAAGCGGCTATGACGCTCAACTCCCGCCTGCCGATGACCTCGGCGATCCTGACCAACCGCTTTGAGCGGCGCACGTTCGTGATGGGGGCGCTACAGGCCGGAGTCGGCGTATTGCTGGCGACCCGGCTCGGCTACCTCGCGGTTACGCAGAACGAAAAGTACAAGGCGGCGTCGGAAAGCAACCGCGTCAACCTGACGCTGATCCCGCCCCGTCGCGGCTGGGTGCTGGACCGGTTCGGCAACGCGCTGGCCGCCAACCGAGCCGATTTCCGCGTCGATCTGATTCCTGATCGCGTGGGCGATCCCGATCGCACGATGACCACGCTCGCAGCGCTGCTGGATCTTCCGCAAGACCGTGTGCGCGACATTCGCGACAAGCTTGACAAGGCGCGTGGATTCCAGCCGGTGGAAGTGGCTTCCAGCCTTGATTGGGACAAGTTCGCAGCGGTTTCGGTCCGCCTGCCCGAATTACCCGGTGTCATCCCGCAGCGTGGCTATTCCCGGTTCTATCCCACTGGCGCCGCCGTTGGCCACCTTGTCGGATATGTAGGCGCGGCATCGGCTGAGGATTACGAAAAGGAGCGCAATCCGCTGCTGATCACGCCGGGATTCAAGATCGGCAAGGACGGGCTGGAAAAGCACTTCGAAACGCGCCTGCGCGGCGTTCCGGGTGCACGACGGGTCGAGGCGACGGCATCGGGCCGCATCGTGCGCGATCTGGGAACGCGCGAGGACGTGCCCGGCAAGCCGATCCAGTTGACGATCAATGCCGGCCTTCAGGATTACGCCGCCCGGCGGATCGGCCTGGAATCAGGCTCGGTCGTGGTGATGGACTGCGAGACCGGCGACGTGCTTGCCATGGCTTCGATGCCCAGCTTCGATCCCAACAGTTTTTCAGATGGCATTGGTCGCATCGAATGGAAGATGCTGTCCGAGGACGATCACGTTCCCTTGCGCAACAAGGTGCTGCGCGGACTCTATCCCCCCGGTTCCACGGTCAAGCCGATGGTGGCGATGGCGTTTCTCGAAGCGGGGCTTGATCCGAACGCCACCGTCAGTTGCAGCGGCGGCCTGCGCGTGGGCAATCGCGT